>NZ_QMEA01000015.1 GCF_012912105.1 Brasilonema sp. UFV-L1 | reverse complement strand
TAATTGGAATCTGGTTTACCGCACTGGGCATCAGCACAATGGCGTTCAACCTCAACGGTTTCAACTTTAACCAATCTTTGATTGATTCTCAAGGTCGTGTGATTGGTTCTTGGGCTGATGTACTCAACCGCGCTAACCTGGGTATGGAAGTGATGCACGAACGTAATGCTCATAACTTCCCTCTGGACTTAGCTAGTGGTGATGTAGCTCCAGTTGCAATCAGCGCTCCCGCGATTAACGGTTAATCTTGAAGATTAGCTGAATAAAAAACGCCCTCTCTATCGAGGGCGTTTTTGTTTTTAACTTAAGCGCCGTAAGTCCCCCACCATAACGGTACTCCGTTTGGTGGCGGGATATAAGGCGGACGGCAACGAAAACATCTCCGACCAATATCAACCGCTAGGTTGATTAGGGAGCGGGATGGTTGAGAAGTCGTCAAGAAATATCCGGAACGTAGCTCTCTGGCGTGGTAGTCTATAAATGGTTGCGACCCATCCACTCGACTCATAACAAACGGCGACAGTAGCGGTAGTACGCGCGGCCTCGACTAAGAGCGAGAGAAAGGGAGAAAGAGTAGACCACTGGTTCGCCTGAATACGTTCGGCGGTAAAAGATAAGCCAAGCCTACTGTACGGAAAACAATTTCACTGTCCCAGGAAGTGGGACGGCTGCGCGGGTTCTAGTATTTGCGTGATTCGTAGTTGCGAGACTGAAAGCGGTCACAGAGAACAAATAGCTAGATAAAGGTAAACACCACCAGAGATGCTGTGTAAGACTCAGATCGCTTTTGGTAGCGAACATTCAGCGATGAATGTACCCAACGGAGCAACGGCAAATGAGACACGTTTGCGTAGCGCTCCCTTCGGAGCTAGCCCCCACCATAACGGTACTCCGTTTGGTGGTGGGTACTTCACTACAAGGTCACGTCAACATAGTTGTCTTTTTGGAAGGGCAGCAATTGCTTGAACTACTCCCGAACCGCCAGAAGAATACCTAATTTAACGTAGACAAGGCAGCGGCTTCCCGCAGGGTACCGCCAAGACGAGCCAGCGCGGCGCAGGAGGGGAGCCAGTGCGTTGGGGAGCCACTGCCGTGCGCGGGTTAAGCGCGTTGAGGCATGTGGCGTGAGCCAGTACTTGATGAGGGTTTCCCGACAGAGGTATCTGGCGTCCGGCAACGCCCGACTTGTAGCACAAGCGCGTTCTCCCGACAGAGGCGTCTGGCGTCGCCAAGCGCGTAGCGTGCGCCGTCTTCGCATAGGACGCCAAGAAAATCAAAAAGAAGATAGGAAATCTTACACCACCGAAGGGAGTAATATTTCTATATTTGAGGTACCTTCAAGAATTGAATTCATTATTTATTGAGATATCAAATCAAATGAAAGGTTATTGATTGAAGAATGAAAAGCAGAGATGATAAAGTTGTATGGGGTCAAATATCTATTTCTTAATTCCGTCTCTGAATCTTCTAAATTTATTAACTTACCATCAATTATACAAGTACCATCATCATACTCAGCCCTTGTAATCAAATGCATACCCTTATAGATTGGAAACTCTTCACGGCAGTATCCAAAAATTTAGGGAATGATTTCGCGAATCTACGAACAAAAAAATCAACACTATCTTCTTATATTCCACCTATCTTTTTCTTGCTGTTTTTTCTTGTCCTGATTAAATTTACTTTGAAATACAGGTGTATTTTTTTCTGATAACTACGGTATTAGTACTCGAAAAGCAAATAAGGCACTTACAAGTCATAAAATATCCAGCCGTTCCCAGCCCGGAGGGTTGGGACAGGCTCAATGCAAGGATTTAGCAGAATCGATAAATCGTTAGGTGGAAAAACGTCAATCAGTACCATCCCGAAGAGATAGGAGTACCCAAAATTCCCGCTTATCTTTCCCATCTGGCAACTGACAAAAATGTTAAAGTTAAAAGCGCATCGTCTCCATATGACGGCTTATGTCTACAGAATCTCTTGTATATCGTGATTCTAGTGCAAGTAACTATAGTACAATCTCAGTCCAAAACCTGGGCAAATTGTATCCTGTTGCTGTTAAGGAACCAGGCATTGTTGGGACAATTACCCACCTTTTCCGCCGTACTTACCGAGAAATCAAGGCAGTTCAAGATGTTTCCTTTGAAATTGCACCTGGTGAGGTGGTAGGATTTTTGGGACCAAATGGCGCTGGTAAAACCACGACACTGAAAATGCTCACAGGGCTGATTCATCCTTCTAAAGGTCAAGTCAGAGTCGCTGGACACGTTCCATTTCGTCGTCAGGAAGGGTTTTTGCAAAAAATCACCTTAGTTATGGGGCAAAAACAGCAACTGCTTTGGGACTTGCCTGCTCTAGATTCTCTCAAAATTAATGCTGCTGTGTACAACATTTCTGATAAAGAGTTCCGCCAACGAGTAGGGGAGTTAAGCGAAATGTTGTCTCTTGAAGGGAAACTGACACAACCTGTGCGGAAGCTGTCTTTAGGTGAGCGGATGAAGGCGGAACTGTTAGCAGCACTTTTGCACCGTCCACAAGTCCTGTTTTTAGATGAACCGACACTGGGGTTAGATGTCAATGCTCAAGTAGGAGTGCGTGATTTCTTGCGCGAGTATAATCAGCAATATCAAGCAACAGTATTATTGACAAGCCACTACATGGCAGATATCACAGCTTTGTGTCGCCGAGTACTGCTCATTCACCAAGGACAATTAATTTATGACGGTAGTTTAGATGGTTTGCTGGAACGTTTTGCCCCTTACCGGGAAGTTCATTTGGAGTTAACTAATGCTCTGCCCAAAGAAAAACTGATGTTATATGGTGATTTACGACAAATAGAAGGTCGTTCCGTGTGTTTCCTGGTACCGCAAGAGGCACTGACCCGCACTGTAGCAAGAATGTTAGAAGATTTGGATGTTATAGATTTGACGGTAACAGAACCGCCAGTTGAAGAAGTGATTGGGCGAGTTTTCCAAGCAGGCGTGGTTAGTAGTTAGTTGTTATCTTTAATAACCAATTACTAAAAATTTAACTGTTAACTAATCCTTATGATTAAGCGAATTTTCAGAAAAGCCCTGATATTCTTGTCAGTGTATTACGCTTATATGGTTGAATATCGGGCAGAACTCATTTTATGGGTACTGGCAAACTCTCTGCCGATTATTTTAATGGGAGTGTGGATAGAAGCAGCCCAAGGAGGGCAGTTCAATCTGTCACCTGTGGATTTTGCTCGTTACTTTGTGGCAGTTTTCATCGTCAGGCAAATGACAGTTACTTGGGTTGTTTGGGATTTTGAAAAGGAAGTAGTAGAAGGAAAACTTTCACCTCGGTTGTTACAACCTATTGACCCAGCATGGCATCATATTGCTTCCCATGTTTCTGAAAGAATAGTTCGTTTACCTTTTACGTTGTTACTATTAGTTGTCTTTTTTATCCTTTATCCCCAAGCTTTTTGGTTGCCAAATGTAGCAGATATTTTACTATTTATATTGGCGGCTATACTAGCATTTGCTTTACGCTTTATTATGCAATATTCATTTGCAATGCTTGCCTTTTGGACTGAACGAGCTAGTGCTGTAGAAAATTTTTGGTTTTTGTTTTATTTATTTTTGTCAGGAATGATTGCACCTGTTGAGGTTTTTCCGGAACCTGTGCGAGCAATAGTACTTTGCACACCATTTCCTTATATGGTTGATTTTCCTGCAAATCTTTTGGTTGGTTTACCTGTAGATTTGAGAAGAGGATTTTTGTCCATGTTGGGTTGGATTTTGCTGTTTTTGGGTTTGAATCGTTTGCTGTGGCGATGGGGATTGAAGCGATATTCAGGAATGGGAGCATAAACAATTCAAAATTCACGCATTCGTTCATTCAAAATAACGAGGTATTCAGGTAACGCGTCATCCCACAAAAGCAGTCAATAAGCCTTACCATAAAGAAGTATTAACTTTTAAACTTTTTTCTTTAACCTTTTACCTTGTTTACATGGACTGGCAAGAAATATCTGGTAACTGGGTACTGATGCCGCGAAATCCTGTTGGTATCATTCACTTCCTTGGCGGTGCGTTTGTTGCGACTGTACCCCATCTCACCTACCGTTGGTTACTGGAAGAACTAGCAAGCAAGGGCTATGTTATCATTGCGACACCGTTTGTGAACATTTTGGATCATAGTGCGATCGCCAAATCTGTCCTGTTAAACTTTGAACGCGCCCTAGAACGCTTACACGATTCTTCGGCAATGCGCAAGCGCTACCTCCCAATTTATGGGCTTGGGCACAGCATGGGTTGTAAACTCCACTTGCTTATCGGGAGTCTATTCCGTATTGAACGCGCTGGTAATATCCTCATATCCTTCAATAACTATGCTGCACGGGATGCCATTCCCTTAATTGAACAGTTCGACTTAGCTGCTGTTGAGTTTACCCCCTCACCATTGGAAACCAACAAACTCGTGCAAGAACGCTATAACATTCGCCGTAACCTGCTGATCAAATTTAGTAATGATACTCTTGATCAATCAATGGTTTTAACTGAACTATTAAAACAACGCTTTCCAGAGATGGTGACAGCACAAACACTCACCGGCACTCACACTACACCTTTAGGGCAAGATATTAAATGGCAAATGGGAGAATCTTTCACGCCCTTCGACGCTTTGGGACAGTGGTTCAAGCAAGAAGTCTACCGAGATCTTAATCAGCTCAAACGCATCATCCTGTTGTGGTTAAACCCCCTTGCCTATCCGATAATCAACTAGGGAGTCATGACTAATGAGTAACGATTAATTACCAAAGAAGAATTCAGGAGACACAATATGCTTGTAGGGCAGGCTGTGCGTACCCCCACGGGGGCGCTTGCGCTTATAGAATTCAAAAGGGAAAGAAACTAAGGAGCATTAACTCTTCTTCTTCCTGACTCCTGACCGGAGGCGGAGCGTAGGCGTGGCTCCGCTCCTGACAGTCGCTAGCCCCTACGGGGCGCTACGCAAACGCTCCAAGTAAAAAGTAAAAAGAAAGATAAATTCAGTATTTCTTCTTACCTTAGTCTTTTGACTTTTGACTTGGCTTGACTCCTGACTCCTGATTAATGACTAATGATTAGTATATTTCAAATTTTAGTAATAGATGATGACCCGGCAGTACAAATACTTCTGACAAGGATGCTGGAAAGACAGGGTTATAAAGTCTTGGTAGCCACCAATGGTCAGGAGGGAATTGCAAAGGCAATTGCTTGTTGTCCAGCACTCATTATTTGTGATTGGATTATGCCAGGGTTAAATGGATTAGAAGTTTGTCAACGCATCAAGACCGATCCTCAATTATCGACCACATTTTTTATTTTATTAACATCTTTAGATTCGGTTGCTGATCGCGTTAAAGGGTTAGACGCGGGTGCTGATGATTTTATCACTAAACCTATTGAACAAAATGAATTGCAAGCGAGGGTTAGAGCAGGATTGCGTCTACACCAACTCAGTAGAGATTTACAAACTCAAAAGCAAATTTTAGAAGCAGAATTGGCAGAAGCAGCAGAATATGTGCGTTCTCTTTTGCCTAACCCAATGACGCATCCTTTAAATATCAATTTCCAATTCATTCCCTCGCGTCAACTAGGAGGTGATTGTTTTGATTACTACTGGCTTGACTCTGATTATCTAGCAATTTACCTGTTAGATACTGCAGGACATGGACTTAGAGCAACTCTACCCTCAATTTCCGTGTTGAATCTACTGCGATCGCATGCTCTTGCAGGTCTGAACTACTATCAACCCAGTGATGTCTTGCAAGCGTTAAATAATACTTTCCAAATGACTTATCGAAACGATAAATATTTTACTATTTGGTATGGAGTTTATAACCGAGTCAAGCGTCAGTTAATTTACGCCAGCGCTGGTCATCCGCCAGCAGTCTTACTATCTGGAAAATCTCCAATTAAGCCTAAAGTTAAAACATTGAAAACTCCTGGTATGCCAGTGGGAATGTTTCCAGAGGTAAAATATGTAGATGACTTTTGTCATATTGAAGAATCTAGTTCTCTTTATATTTTCAGTGATGGAGCTTACGAAATTACAAAATTAGATGGTACAATTTGGACTTTAGACGCTTTCATTCAGATGCTTGTTAACTCACAGTTTCAATGTGATGGGAAGCTTGACCAAATTTTGAATGACATCATTTCTTTAAACTCTAAAGAAGCTTTTGAGGATGATTTATCAATCATCCAGGTTAAATTTGATTAATTCATTTAAGACAGAACAAGTTTGTTAAACTCTTCTCGACTGGAATATATTTTAAATACCTTATCCATACTCGTTAGTTCAAATAGTATCCTGACTTGCTCATTAATCGAGCAGATAACCAAATTTATATCTACAGACTGTAGAGCTTTATATGCTAACACCAAAGCACCCAAGCCAGAACTATCCATAAAAGTGACTTCTTTAAAATCCATTAGCACTATTTTGATGTTATTTTCTTTTTGTAAAATTTCATCAATTTTTTCTTTAAACTCTTGCGATTGAGCAGCACCTAAATTTCCACTAAGTTGAACAACTTTTACTTGCTCTACCATTACTTTGTACATATTTTTGTATAATTTTTTACAAAAAAATAGCCTATACTAATAGTAATTCATTTCAAAAATACTTGCCACATCACTATGTAAAATTTCTGAATCAGAAAGTTAAAATTTACAGCAAATTATTGACAAGTTCTGAATCGTTTATACTTAACACTTTTTATACAACGCTAATCGCCTTAACATTTCATATGATGTCCAGTACAAAGTATCTCGTGAGTACATCGAATTTGAGAGTTAGTTTTTCTAAAAAGTAGGAACACGCTCATTAATTGAGCGGTGATCAAAGGCACCACCCCTCCTACTTCTGTACATCTGCTGGTGGAATAGGACTTACCTTGGCTCGATATAGCAGTTTATCACCTTGACGGTAACCAGTGTAACGTACTTTGACAAGTTCACCTATTTGCGAATTTCCTTCTATAAGTTGGTGCAGCTGCGGATCATAAGGTAGTTCTGCTCCTACAGGTGCGATCACTTCTACCCCCCACTCCTGCAAAAGTTTTTCTAAGGGTTTGTGCACTAACGGTAAAATGTTTACTGCTGGTAATTGCGGATTTTCCCGTGCTTTGTGTGCTGCTGTGGGAAATTGCAACAATAAAGACTCTAGCAGTTGTAAACTCGTCTGCTGGAACTCTTGCTGCAAAACTTGTCGTTGTTGTTGTATTTGCTGTTGCGATCGCTCGTATTCTTTTTTCAATTGTGCTACATATTGTAACAATTGTTGAGATTCTTGAGTTGGTTTCTCTTTATCTTTTACCAACTCTTGTTGAGAGAAGGCTGCAACTAGCTCATTCAAAGTCAGTTGTAGTGCTGGCGCTAACTTGAGCAAAATCTCCACACGCATCTGCTCAACTCCGAACCGCCGCAACCGCAAAAGCTGACGCTCTGAGACACCAGCGCTGCGACTCAGAGCTTTAAAACTAGAAATACCCACTCGTTGCATCAACTCATGCAACTGGGAAGTGAAATCGATGTTGGACATCGTTAAGCAATTCAAAATTCACGCATTCAACAACATCATGGCAGTCTTTTCCTTCTTTATCAAAATTTTGGGTCTTAGACCCAAAATTTTGAGGATGGCTTTATGTCAACGTGCTAACATAAGAATAGGTGTTGGTCAGGTCGAGCCAAAATGATAATTTGCGAGTTCAAAGTCAAAGGGAAAGACAGGCAGTATAGAGCGATAGACGATGCTATTCGTACTAGTCAGTTTGTTCAAAACAAGTGTTTGCGTTTCTGGATGGAGAACATTGGTGCTAGCTTGAATAGATATGACCTGAATAAGTATTGCGCTGTACTAGCTGCTGAATTTCCTTTTGCGGATGAACTTAACTCAATGGCAAGACAGTCTGCGGCAGAACGGGCTTGGAGTGCGATAGCGCGGTTTTACGATAATTGCAAAAAGAAGGTCAAAGGGAAAAAGGGATATCCAAAGTTTAAGAAACACTGTCGTTCAGTAGAGTACAAAACGTCGGGATGGAAACTTTCTTCTAGCCGTAAGGCAATAACTTTTTCAGACAAAAAGGGTATAGGAACCTTGAAATTAAAAGGAACCTATGACCTGAACTATTACGATGTCAAACAGGTGAAGCGTGTCCGGTTGGTACGTCGTGCCGATGGATACTATGCTCAATTTGCAATTGATGTTGACATCAGAATTGAAAGTCAGCCAACAAAGGAGATGGTCGGCATTGACTTGGGGTTGAAATATTTTATTGCTGATGACAAAGGTAATGTAGAGCCATCACCCCAGTTTTACCGCAAGTCTGAAAAACAGTTAAACCGTGCTCATCGTAAGAAATCCAAAAAGTACGACCCAAAAAAGAAAAAAGCCCACGAACCACAGTCAGTCAACTACCACAAAGCGCGAGAAAGATATGCCCGTAAACATTTAAGAGTAAGTAGGCAACGAAAAGAGTATTGCAAGCGTGTTGCATACTCCGTCATCCAATCTAACGATTTGGTAGCCTATGAAGACTTGAATGTGAAAGGCTTGGCACGTAATCGACATCTGGCTAAATCAATCAGTGATGCTGGCTGGTCTACATTTCGGGCATGGTTAGAGTATTTTGGTCACAAGTATGGGAAGGTCACAATAGCTGTACCTCCCCACAACACAAGTCAAAACTGCTCTAACTGTGGCAAGAAAGTGAAGAAGTCCCTATCCACGAGGACTCATGCCTGTCCACACTGTGGATTCGTGGAGGACAGAGACGTGAACGCAGCTATCAACATCCTGCAAAAAGGACTCAGTACCGTGGGGCACACGGGAACTTACGCTTGGGGAGATTTACCCTCCTGGGCAGTTGGCGCAAGCCTGCTGTCTAGTGGTGAGTCGTTGAGCCAAGAATCCTCGCCCTTATAGGGCGAGGAGTGTCAATCTTCCAGTAAACTTCTGAGCATCCAAGCATTTTTTTCATGTACCTGCATCCGCTGAGTCAATAAATCAGCAGTGGGTTCGTCATTGACTTCATCGACTACGGGGAAAATAGAGCGCGCAGTTCTGACAACAGCTTCTTGTCCTTCTACAAGCAAGCGGATCATTTCTGTGGCTTTGGGAACACCTGAAGTTTCTGAAATAGAACTGAGTTGAGCAAATTCGGTGTAAGTACCGGGTGCAGGATAGCCCAATGCTCTAATTCGTTCGGCAATCAAATCAACTGCTGCTGCTAACTCTGTATATTGCGTCTCAAATAACAAGTGTAAAGTTTGGAACATCGGTCCTGTAACGTTCCAATGGAAGTTATGAGTTTTTAGGTACAGTGTGTAAGTATCAGCCAACAAACCAGACAATCCTTCGGCAATTTTAGCCCTGCTTGCTTCGTCAATGCCGATGTTTACTGGGAAAACTCGAGATTGCATGATTTTCTCCTGTTTAGTTATTGGTTAATCATTAGTCGTGAGTGATGACAAATAACACTTAACCAAGTTTAAGCTAAGTGCATCTTCAAAACGCTTTTGGGAGCTTTGCGGACTCTGGCTAAAATGGTTTCTTTGCCCAAACGTTGACAAGCTTCATAGCGATGACATCCAGAAAATCCGTAATACTGCCCATCGACTTCTAATACATCGATTGGTTCTTGTTGCCCAATTGTAGCAATCGATTCCATGAGAGCTTTGACTTTATCTGGATCGTTTTGGCGTGGTAAAGGTCGCCTTATCTGATTTAAAGGAATTTCTTGAACTCTAACCATAAATAAATTTTGTTGATGAGCCGTGCTTAAAGTGCTGAATGTCAATGAGCAACAACACAGACTCAGAGACAGTCTCTATATTCTGTGTTTGGTTACCTAAATAAATCATACTCGTTATGACTTTTCTTTGCAACTTGACCTTTTGGAAAAACGAAATATTTGTTTAACCAGATAACTTGTGCCAAAAACTACTAAACTACATAGGAAGTCAACTCCTTTAAGGAACCCCAAAGGAGAAATAAGGGTCTTAATGTCAGGATGTTCCGCCTGAAATTTTTTCCTTTGGATTTTTCCGTTTGGGGGCTTACAACTAAATATATTCAGCATTATCCTTCTGAATTCACACTTCTCATTGGCGATCATCCACCCCTAGACACCTCTCAAGACGGCAGAACAAAGATTCCATGAAAATCATCTGGCGTATTTCTTACACCGTACTGACCACATTTTGTTTATTGGGTTTGACAGGGGCGTCAGGTCCTACCAACAATACCAAGGATGTGGAAATCAGGATTGGCATAGTGCAGCGATTTGGAGATAATCCCACAGAAAAGCTGCAATTAGAACCTACCAAAGGCGATCGCCTAACACTGAAATTTAAAAATGGTAATAGCCAGCAAACCTTAGTGAGTACAAACCCACTCAAGCTAGAAGTCTTGATGCAAGCTTTACCAGTAGCAGCCGTCGAAGAAAAAGTTGTGCTGGGAACCTTCCGTACGTATGAAACTGCCGAAGACAGTGCCAAAAGCTGGCGTAATAAGGGAATACAGGTGGAAATTGCTCAACCAGAACGCTGGCAAGTTTGGGCAAAACGCGAAGTTTATAACACTCCCTTACTCAGACGTTTGCTGTTACAGAGTGTACTCGCTGCTGGTCATAAAACTGCTTTTGTAGATACTCAAGTTTTACAAAAGGTTCCGCGAGTCACATGGAAAGTAAATGACAAACGCTTCACCTCAAATCATTTAGAAATTAGTAGCGATAAAAATTTGATTCGGGTGAATGAAACTCAAAAAGCAGAAAAAGCACGTCTTTACGCTGGCAGGATGGAGTTGCAGCCAAATGCTTACGGTAGCTACACCCTAGTTAATGATGTCTTTTTAGAAACATACTTGCGTGGAGTTGTGCCGTATGAAATTGGTGCTTCAGCTCCAACGGCAGCAATGGAAGCACAAGCAGTTCTTGCCCGGACTTATGCCCTACGGAATTTACATAGATTTGCTATTGATGGGTATCAATTGTGTGCTGATACTCATTGCCAAGTGTATTATGGATTGAATGGAGTCACAGCGAACACGGATCGGGCGATCGCAACAACACGAGGTATGGTTCTCACGTACAAAAATGATCTCGTGGATGCCCTCTATTCTTCAACAACTGGTGGTGTGACTGCTTCTTTCAGCGATGTTTGGAATGGTGATGACCGTCCTTATTTGCAACCTATAGTAGATGCTCCGAGCAATAATATATGGAATTTGTCTGGGCAAAATTTAGCAGATGAAAACCAATTTCAACGGTTTATCAGTCTCAAACAAGGATTCAATGAAAGCCAAAGAGACTTATTTCGTTGGCGTAGGGAAACCAACTTGAAAGACATTACCAAAGATTTACAAAAATTTCTGAAGGTGAAAAACAGTCCCTACGCAAAGTTTAAAACTATCCAAGGGATGAAAGTTGTAGAGCGAAGCAAAAGCGGACGCATTCTTAAACTTGATGTCAAAACAGAAATTGGCACCTTTTCTTTGCATAAAGATGAAGTTCGCAGCGCCTTTTTTGCTCCCATTAGCACACTGTTTTACTTACAACCGTTAAAGAAAGGTCAATCAGAACTATGGGGATACGCTTTTGTTGGTGGTGGTTTAGGACATGGAGTTGGTTTGAGTCAAATGGGTGCTCAAAATTTAGCTCAATTAGGCTGGTCGAGTCCGAAGATTCTTCAGTTTTACTATCCTGGAACTAAAATTCAAATTCTCGGTAACGGGATTGAGGAAATGAATTGATAAAAACCTCCGACTCAGTGCTTTTAGCTGTGTCAATACTCACTGGATGGTTGATATGTCAACCATCCAGAGACTAAAGCTATGCATTAGTTTTTCTTTCTTTAGATTTCTGAAAAAGCGATAGACTAAATGATAGAACGTTAGGATACATCAACTTGGAAACACAAAGAAGTGCTTTGTCTTTGGACAGTAACCATTTGGTACTCGCAGGCGCTCAAGATCTGTTTGAGGTTGTTGGACAAAGAAACTTAAAATGATTCAATTTCAACTCAATCTCCATATCAAAGGCTTGATCAAACATTCGTTGAATCTTGACTGAGAAAAGGACCAACCGTTAAGAACGGGAGTTCCAAAGATATCGAGTCACAGATGAAATATGAAGAAAAGACTCTGTTTTTTCTAATTTTTTTTTAAGTAATTATATGACAAAACTTATCACAGAAACTAACAGATACATTTTGGGTGTTCTGTTAATTATTACTGTGACTCTAATTTTGGGAACTATCCCTGTAGCAGTCAAGCAGGCAATGACTAACCTTTCACCAGCGACGCTATTGGCAATTCGCTTTACGATCGCGGCAATGATTCTTACGCCGTTCGTTCGTAAGCTGAATATCAACCTAGTACGTGATGGGGCAATTATTGGACTGTTAGTTTTCGTTGTTTTTGCGACAGCAACGATTGGATTGGAGACTATTTCAGCAAACCGAGCTTCATTTTTCTTCTCTCTCAACATGGTATTTGTAACTCTGTTTGAGCTAGTGTTTCGCAAGCGTTTATCTGTTAGGGCTGTACTAGCAGCAACACTTGCTTTCACCGGAATTGGGGTTATGTCTTGGGAGAGTGGAGAGCCTGTGTCTGGCGAATTTTGGTTGTTGGGTTTTGCTGTGTGCTCGGCTGCTTACATCATTGTGCTTGAAGTGTTTTCGTCACGCCACTCACCTGTGCCATTCACTATTATTCAGGTTTGGGTTGTAGCAGCTTTAAGCTTATTGTGGGCTGCTCCCGAACTGAGTGAGCAACTTGAGGCAATTCAAACAAATTTAGGTGTATTGATCTACCTTGGCGTATTTGCCACTGCCATAATCATGTTGCTCCAAGTAGTAGCACAGCGCTGGATAAGTGCCCAGGAAGCTGCGCTATTGTTCGCCTTAGAACCTGTGTTCGGTGCAACTTTTGCATTTTTGCTACTCGGCGAGACGTTTACAACTCGCGGTTTCATTGGCGCAGCAATGGTGCTAGTCGGAATCATTGTGATTCTGAGTAATCCCAAGATTGACGAAAGTGATTCAGAACTTCCACAAGTACAGGAAAGCACAAACTTAGATTGTGCAGCAAAAAGTGGCAAAGTTTTGGTAGAAGTGGCGATTGCTAATGTCGATGACAACTAAAGCAAACACCAGATATAGGGATTCACTTTTTACTTTTTACTTGTTAAGGTTTTAACATCGTAGCCAAACAAGTTCGGATCGACTTCCCCTAACTGCAAATCCCCCAAACCATACTCTGCCCAACGCCTCTCAACCATCGCCGCGACTTCTGGATCTGACTCTAAAGGCGCACCCCATTCATGTTCAGTTTCTGGGGGAATCTTTGTGGTTGCATCAATTCCCATTCTTCCCCCCAAACCAATCTTCTCACTGGCAAAATCCAAACTGTCAAATGGTGTGTTTGGCAAAATAAACACGTCTCGTGTCGGATCAACTTTGGAACTTATCGCCCATACCACCTGACGCGGATCTCTAATATTAATGTCTTTATCTACGACAATCACAAACTTAGTGTAGGTGAACTGTGGTAAAGCACTCCAAAAAGCAAGAGCTGCCCGTCGCGCTTGTCCTGGATATGATTTATCTATAGATATAATCGCCGCTTTGTAACTCAAAGCTTCCATTGGCAAGAAGAAATCGACAATTTCTGAAACTTGTTGCCGCAAAATGGGGGTGTAAATGCGATTCAGTGCGATCGCCATCATTGCTTCTTCTTTCGGTGGACGCCCGCTAAATGTGGTTAAATAAATCGGGTCTTTGCGGTGCGTCATACACCCGAAGCGAATCAGGGGCGAATCTTCCACGCCGCCATAATAACCCATGTGGTCACCAAACGGACCATCTGGCAGAACTTCCCCTGGTGTGATTGTCCCTTCTAAAACAAATTCTGAATCTGCTGGAACTTCCAAATCTACCGTTTTACACTTTGCCAACTGGACGCCTGAACCACCGTAAAGCCCAGCAAACAACCATTCTGATAAGTCTACAGGTATCGGCGTAGCTGCTGCCATGATAATTAGGGGATCTACACCGAGGGCGATCGCCACTTCTAATTTCTTCCCACGTTCTGCTGCTTTGCGTAAATGCCTTGCCCCACCCCGCACCGACAACCAATGAACAGTCATCGTATTCTTGGATTGTAGTTGTAAGCGATACACACCTACATTCGGCGTACCTGTTTCACAGTCTTTGGTAATGACGAGTCCCAGTGTGATAATCTTGCCGGCATCACCAGGATAAGGGCGTATCAAAGGTAACTTGTTCAAATCCAACTCATCACTTTGAAGAATTACCTGCTGACAAGCGGGGAAAAAATCTCTTCCTGGTTTCGCCTTGAGGACATCGAATAGTACCTTACCAAACTCCACTGCCTGAGAAATCTTCTTGGGTGGTTTTGGTTGTTGTAGCATTGCCAACTTTTTTCCTAATTCCTCTAACTCCTGTGGATGCTGCATATTCATTGCCCAGCATATCCGTTCCACTGTTCCCAGCAAATTGACTGCGACAGGGAAGGAAGCACCTTTGACATTTTCAAATAATAGTCCCGGACCACCTTTTTGCAGCATCCGGTTAGAAATTTCAGCAATTTCTAAATCTGAGTCCACAGGGGCTGAAATTCGACGTAGTTGTCCTCTTTCTTCCAGAAGTTTGATAAATCCTCGTAAATCTCTTGCCATTGTTCCAAAAAATTAATATTTAAGAAGTATGAAGCGCTCTTCTATATTACAGAGTTGGAAGCAGAAAGCCCAATGCCAACGGCACGCTGCGCTCACACTTAAGCTGTGGGAGCGTGTGGTTTATTTACTTGAAAAGCGCTGTAAAAGCAGAGTATTCGTGAACACCCGTCGATGAGTTACAAATACTCATCGACGAAAAGAAATATCTCGCTTTGCTAAACGATAGACAATTCAATGAATTAAACAATTATGCTATTGTATAGTACGCAGTATTATACTGAGATATTTATAAATTTATTTTGATACAACCTGCTTAGACTGGTCCTAACTTGTCAACCGACTAGAGGTGATACGCTGCCAAAAGTCTGCTCTGAGTCCTGAACGCCACTTTTCATTTTTTGACTATTAACAAAAATAGTGAATTCGGATATTCTAACCAAAATATGCATTAATTTTTACCAAGAAGCGCTTACTTGATTAAATATGACCAAAGTATACGACACCTTCTTAGCAGGCGGTCTTGTTATGTGGCCTTTGTTGGGCTTATTTATAGTAACTTCAGTATGCATCTTGGAACGCAGTTGGTTCTGGTGGAGGCTAGTCATTCAAGAAAAACAGGTTGTACGTGAGGTTTTGACAGCAGCAAAAGTAGACTTGGAAAAAGCCGAAAAAATTGCAGAAGGTGCCCGGATTTTATCTATTGGTCGTTTTTTGGTGGAACCTCTCAAACTGAAAAAGCCTTCTCCTGAGAACTTTCATTTGGCAATCAAAGCCGCTTGTGATAAAGAATTTGTGGAAATGCGTAAGGGCGAGATGTTCCTGAAAAGTGTGGCGGCGATCGCCCCTTTACTAGGTATCTTAGGTACGGCTAATGGTCTGATTACGACTTTCATTAGCGTCAAAACGACCTCTTTAGGTATTACTGATTCCTCTACAGTTATGGTTGGTATTACTCAGGCACTAATTAGTTCTACAACTGCAATAGCTGTGGCGGTTTTTGCTTTTATCTTTTTCCAAATTTTTCGATATTTGCGAGTGCGGCAAATTGACTTTTTTTCTCAAGTTGGCAACGACTTAGAACTCATTTACTTGCAATGCTGGCAGAAACGTTGAAGAAGAAGCCCAAACTCACAATCGACTGCGTTCCGCTCCGCTAAAATAATTCAGAATTCAATCAGTTTATAAAATGGCTATATAAAAGTTTGTATTTTATATTAAAAAACACAGATGGACATAGATAAACCTTGTCCTTGAGCGAAGAGACAGATAGATTATCTGTTGTTAAATTTTTATGGCAATTCACTATTTTCAAAGGTGAAATAATTCATTCTCCACTCACTTTGTATTCCTTGAAGGAACATTTCAGTCTCATTTAAACATAGATTTAGAAAAATTTAACTTCTAGTTATTTTTTTCTTAACCGTTGATTAACTATTAGCATAGTAGGGTATTTGCGGAATTGTTAATCAACAAAAATTTGCTTATTAATGGCGAGGCAATATGACATTTTCAACTAATGTTTTGAATCGTGTAGTTAGTGCTTCAGCTATCACGGCTATTGTTACTTTTGGACCAATTTTTACAGCAATTGCCCAAGCGGAAACTATCAATGGTGCGGGAGCAACATTTCCAGCTCCGCTCTATGAACGTTATGCTCGTGAAGTGAAAAAGAAGTATCCAGATTTAGGAGTTAACTATCAAGCTGTTGGTAGTGGGGCTGGTGTGAATCAAGTGATTGCTGGTACTGTTGACTTTGGTGCTAGCGATTCTGCGATGACTGATGCGGAGATGGGTAAAGTAAAGAATGGTGTCATTCTGGTACCGACTGCAGGTGGTGCTGTTGCAGTTGTTCACAATCTTCCAGTGGAGAATCTTAAATTGTCCCGCAAGACACTACCAGGGATTTTTTCTGGTCAAATTACCAAGTGGGACGATCCTCAAATCAAAGCAGATAATCCTGGTGTCAATCTACCAAGTCAGCCAATTAAAGCAGTTGTTCGCGCCGATAGTAGTGGTACATCTTTCATTTTTACCAACCATTTGAGTGCTATAAGTCCTTATTTTAAGGGACGAATTGGCGCTAACAAAGCACCAAATTGGACTATACCAAATGTCACCAAGGCAAAAGGTAATCCAGGAGTCGCAAGTTCAGTGACTCGCACTCCAGGTTCCATTGGTTATGTTGAGTATGAATATGCTTTGAAAAACAAGCTCAAAATGGCACAAGTGCAGAACAAGCAAGGACAGTTTGTAGCTCCTTCTTTACAGACTGCAAATGAAGCTTTATCAACTGTAAGTTTTCCAGCCAACTACCGAGTTTTTGTTGACGATCCAGCACAGGGTTATCCTATCGTTGGTCTAACTTGGCTCTTAGTTTATAAGAGTTATCCTAATGCTGCAAAAGGAACTGCAGTGAAGAATTTTGTGAATTGGGTGCTAACAGATGGTCAACAAATTAATGATGATCTAAACTACACTCGTATTCCAGCTCCTGTCGCTCAAAAGGTCATACAAACTGTCAATAGCATCAAATAATCTTTAATAAAAATGCAGAGTTCAGGAGCGGAGCTTAGCCTACGCTCCTGAACCTTGGGATCTGAATTTTTAGTCGCTCATTTTACACTTTTTGTTCTACCAGGGTAGACAAATTGCTCACTCTGGGTTCATGAAAATCATTTAGTTTCCTAATTAGTAATGGCAAATTCCTTTGAACCAGCTAATAGCAATCAACCGAGTTTGATTGATGAAAGTATAGACATAACAGCTAGCAGTGGTAAAAATTATTGGATAGACCAAGGATTTACACGGCTAGTTTATGTATTTGCTGCTCTGACGGTGATAGTCCTATTTTGGATGAGTTTGATAATTTTCCAAAAAGCTCTACCAGCTATTCAAAAGTTTGGACTAGGGTTTTTGTGGAATCAACAATGGGATACAGGGAATCTGGTTTTTGGTGCCTTACCCTACATTTACGGTACTTTGATTAGTAGTGCGATCGCCATGTTGTTTGCCATCCCAGTAGGGATAGCAGTCGCCTTAGTCACAAGTGAAAATTTTATTCCTCCTTCAGCACGAACAACCATCGCTTTTATCGTTGAATTAATCGCCGCGATTCCCAGCGT
The DNA here is from genome assembly GCF_012912105.1 of Brasilonema sp. UFV-L1. Classification (GTDB taxonomy): domain Bacteria; phylum Cyanobacteriota; class Cyanobacteriia; order Cyanobacteriales; family Nostocaceae; genus Brasilonema. The sequence continues at coordinate 61,729 of NZ_QMEA01000015.1, read as the reverse complement.
CATTATTGGTTTGTGGGGGGTTTTTATCTTTATTCCGGCTCTTGTCCCCCTCCAAACTTGGCTATCTAGCGCTTTCGGATGGATACCACTGTTTAATACACCAGGTCCTGCTGGGTTCAATATGTTGACTGCTGGCATAATTCTTGCGATTATGATTTTGCCTACGATGGCAGCAATCAGTCGTGAAGTCTTGTTAGTTGTTCCTAAAGAGTTGCGAAGCGGCTCAATGGCTCTAGGTTCAACCCGGTGGGAAACCATTTTTCGGGTGATATTACCTACTGGATTTTCCGGAATTGTAGGTGCAGCAATGCTTGCTCTAGGGCGAGCTTTGGGAGAAACGATGGCTGTCACAATGGTGATTGGTAACTCGGCTCAGGTGAGTGCCTCACTACTCGATCCAGCTTACTCAATTCCTTCTGTGCTAGCCAATGAATTTGCCGAAGCTCAAGATCCATTGCACATTGGTGCTTTAACATATTTGGGCTTGATTCTGTTTGCTGTGACGCTAGTTGTAAATATTTGTGCTTTGGTCATCGTACAGTTTGTCGGTGGCAAGAAACGCTAACTCTAAAGGTGTTACATACACATACTGTTAGCGAAAACCAGGTTATACAAATGTCCGACAAAATCTATTTCCAAAGACGCCAAAGTTGCCAAGTCATTTGAAAATGTAAATGCGTAAGGGATATGACTAGTCAAGAGTCTGAGATCAATAAGTCAATAGCAGCAGAAATACACAGTCCTCTACCACCAGTGAGGCTGATATTTAACTATGGAATGACAGTGACAGCGTTCTTCCTCTCAGCTTTAGCGCTGATTCCTTTGCTGTCATTACTGTGGGAAATCATTGGGCGAGGTATTACAAGCATCAAACCATCGATGTTTGTAACATCAGTCATATACGATGGATTTGGGAACGCGATTCTTGGTACTCTAGAGATGGTCGCAATTGCTGCGCTCTTCAGTGTTCCCACTGGGGTCATGACAGGCATATTTTTGTCGGAAATTGGTAAAGGAAATCGAATTGGTCGTGCTGTTCGCTTTGTCGCCTCTATCCTCACTGGAGTTCCTTCAATAGTCGTAGGTATTTTTGCTTACGCTGTTATTGTAGTGGTAACTAAGCAATTTAGTGCGATCGCAGGTGGTTTTGCGTTGTCGATTCTCATGCTCCCCGTGATCGTATTGACGACAGAAGAAGCTTTAAAACTTATTCCCACTTCTGTACGTCTTGGTTCAGCCGCCTTGGGAGGAACTCGCTTCCAGACAATTTTTCGCGTCGTTGTCACTGCAGCAATTCCTGCAATTACCACAGGGGTTTTGTTAGCCATAGCTCGTGCTGCTGGTGAAACAGCACCTTTGATTTTTACTGCATTATTCAGTTTGGATTGGTCCAATACCTTATTGGGTCCAACAGCTTCCCTATCTGTATTAATTTTTAACTTATACAACGATCCCTCACCAGAAAAAACAGCATTAGTTTGGACAACTTCTCTGGTCTTAGTCGGGCTCATAATGTTGATCAGTATTCTTTCTCGTGTCTTCACAGGAAAGAGAAACGTCTAGTCACAACGTTACTGAAGTTGTGAATTTTTGTTGTAGTACCTAACACAGTATGAGTAAGTTAAACCCAGCCATCAAAGTCAAGAATCTCAGCTTCTACTATGGCACCTCCAAAGCAATCGAAGGCGTGTCTATGGATGTTTACGAGAACCAAGTCACCGCAATTATTGGTCCTAGTGGTTGTGGTAAATCTACATTTATTAAATGCCTGAATCGCATTAGTGAACTAGAAGGAACAGTCAGAGTAGATGGCAGCGTAGAATTTTATGGTCAGAATATTTACAATCCTCGTGTGAATCTCAATCGGCTACGCCGCCAAATAGGTATGGTGTTTCAAAAGCCGAACCTTTTTCCCATGAGTATTTACGATAATACCGTTTACGGTATCAGAATCGCTGGATGGCGTCCCAGATCAGAATTAGACGAAATTGTCGAATCTGCTCTACGAGGTGCTGCTATTTGGGATGAGGTAAAAGATAAACTCAACAAATCAGCTCTAGGACTTTCTGGTGGTCAACAACAGCGGTTGTGTATAGCCCGTGCTTTAGCAGTCAGACCAAAAGTTCTCCTCATGGATGAGCCTTGTTCAGCTCTTGACCCGATTGCAACAATGAAAATTGAGGAACTCATCCATAGTTTACGCGACGAACTGACAATTGCAATTGTGACTCATAATATGCAGCAAGCAGCTCGCGTTTCTGATTTTACCGCTTTCTTCAGCACTGATGAAAGTCGGATTGGTCAAATGGTTGAATTCGGAGCAACAACTCAAATCTTTAGCAACGCTCTTGATGCTCGTACTCGCGACTACACTTCTGGGCGTTTCGGATAAGAATTTAACTAAGAGTTCAAGCACATCAAAATTGACTAATTTGTGTCAAATCAACTAGAAAAAAAAGGTGCTCTAACCTGATTTCGGTTATGACAGTCTTTTTCAGCAAGTTATCCTTCAAGAAAATTTAACACGCTTATCAGTTAAATCTTATTTGTGTTCTCGTTTGATAAGCTCGCTCCTCACTTTCAAATACGTGTAATATTAATAATTCGGCAACTTTCAGTTATATTTCAAGAAGCTATGTTTCAAGATCAAAACGTGAAACTTATACTGTCTGCTTAAATTTTTTTGACTGAGTAGAGTGATTTTTACAGCATTGAAAGCAGAAAGCCCACCGGCTTTTAGCCGTGGGACGGACAGATACCTCTGTCGGGAAACCCTCATCAAGTACTGTCCTCATGAATGCGTGGCAACTTTAGTTACCGTCTGCTCTAATCAATCTCTCTAAATATTCACTGACACTTATTCCCTTTTCTCTGGCTTTAATAACGGCATTAGACCATGCGGTGTCTGTTAACATGACACCGCGCTGCTTTTTGGTTTCTTCATATAATACTGGCACATTCTTTATTCTCTTCTTGCCTTTTCCTGTTGACATAAAAAGAACATATAAGTAAACTAATTATACTTTAAGTAATGCAAGGAGGTGAGTCAAGCGTGTTGGTTTTAGAGTACAAAGCTAAAGGAAATAAAGCACAATATCAGGCGATTGAGTCAGCAATCGAAACTACTCAATTTATTAGGAATAAGTGTCTCAGATATTGGATAGACTCTTCTAGAGAAAACAATATTAACAATGCAGCCATCAGCCGATACTCAACGGTACTACGCGCTGACTTTCCCTTTGTTGCTGCCTTAAATTCTATGGACGGGGGTCTTACACGTAAGAAAATGAGCCAGCCTTTGTTTTGTTGATCTGTCGGCGTAGTCGGTTACTCGTAGTAATAAGGCTGGCTCATTTTCTAGGGGACAATGCGTCGGCAGTACAAGCTGCTGCTGAGAGAGCATGGTTTGCAATTTCTCGGTTTTACGACAACTGTAAAAAGAACAAACCAGGGAAAAAGGGTTATCCTCGTTTTCAACATGACAACCGCTCTGTTGAATATAAGACAAGTGGATGGTCGCTACATCCAACAAAACGTAGAGTTACTTTCACTGATAAAAAAGGGATTGGGGAACTCAAGTTAATGGGTAAATGGGATATTCACACATATCCTGTTAAATCCATCAAACGAGTCCGTATTGTCCGTCGTGCAGATGGTTTCTATATTCAATTTTGCGTTGACGTCGAGTGTAGGGAAGATATTGCATCTACAGGTCAAGAAATTGGTTTGGATTTTGGCTTAGAGTATTTCTACACCGACTCAAACGGACATCATGAAAAGGCAGCTTTTGGGGGGAAGCTTCCCCCCAAAACGTGCCGCCCTAATCCGCGCTTCTTGCGTAAAGCCGAGAAACAAATCAAACACGCTCAACGGAGAATCTACAAGAAGCAGAAAGGAAAGAACGGCAGAAACAAGGCTCGAAACCGATATGCACGCAAGCACCTAAAGATAAGTAGACAACGTACTGAACACAGCTTATTGAAAGCGCGTCACGTCATGCAATCTAACGATTTATGCGTCTACGAAAACTTGCAGGTTAAGAATATGGTGCGTAATCACCATCTGGCAAAAAGCATCAATGACGCTGGATGGAGACAGTTTCGGAGTTATCTAGAGTACTTTGCCCAGAAGTATGGAAAAATGGCGCTAGCTGTAGAACCTCACTACACTTCACAGCAGTGTCCACAATGCGGCATCATGGTCAAAAAATCATTATCTACTAGAACGCACACCTGTAAATGTGGTTGTGTTTTGCAACGTGACTATGCAGCCGCAATCAACATACTTCGTAAAGGCAAAGAAAAAATTGCTACCTCTGGGCAAGGGGGAAGCAAGGTTTCTTCTAAGAAGAAATCAAGAAACGCGCTTGGGAGTTGAAACCTCTATTCAATCTGGAGCAATCCTGGTTGAACAAGTTTCGACGTTGAGCCTAGAATCCCACGGCTTTTTACGGAAATGAGCACGCAGTGCGATATTTCCGTAGCCGTGGGAGTGTCAAATAGTCTAATTCTTAACTGAGGAATTTCACAGTTCCCCGCTACTATGTTATGCTGCGACTTCAGAAATTTCAAGGCAAGCTGAGTTAAGTGAAAATGCTATCAAATATTAAGTATCAACGACTCTGAAGAAACACTCTTGAGGGAAGGAGTAACCGAGGTATTTCTTTCATTCATCAGGGGTGATACGTCTTTTGTCAGGCGGTTTTAAGAAATCTTTTGATCTTGAATCAAAATTAAAAACGATATTACAATTCCGAAAATTTTTCACTCACTGGAGACTAAGACTAGCTTTAGCTGGGTTCATTGTACTTGGGTAAAAATAATACTCTTAATCCAAGCATTTCTTATTCTTAACCTAGATATGAGAATTTCAATGGGGATGCACAGAAAGTAAATTTCTGGGTGCAGCACATTTTGTATTGACGGATGGCTGGAGCTTTCTTTACCACAAAGAATTTGTGTGGAAAAAGAAATGAAATCTTGATTTTTGTGCTGTGAATCTACACTCAGCATAAGGCAGATAGTATATCCACCTCTTCAGAAATTAGGTTACGACAAACTAGGAAAAATTATGACAAACGTAACACTCAAGGGATTTGCCGTACTACCAGCAGATACATTTGCGTCCGGTCCTTCCTCTGGAAACTTTATCACAAGCAATACTAATGGAAGAACAGTACCCTTTCAAGGACAACCTGTTCAAGGCTTTAGTGGTGTACAGTTTGCTGACCAAAACAGCTTTTGGTTTCTTTCCGACAATGGTTATGGAGCAAAAAGCAACAGCGCTGATTTCCTATTACGAATCCAGCAGCTTGAACCTAGTTTTCAAGGGACACAAGAAGGTGATGGTCGTGTTGAAGTTCTCAACTTTATTCAACTTTCTGACCCGAATCACAAAGTTCCATTTAAAATCACTAATGAAGATAGTGCAGAGCGTTTATTAACAGGTGCAGATTTTGATACAGAATCCTTTGTGATCGCTGGTGATGGAACTATCTGGATTGGGGATGAATTTGGACCTTACCTTTTACATGTTGATCAGACAGGTCAAGTATTAGACGCTCCGATTTCTACTCCTAACTTCTATAATCTAAATACCCTCAATGGTCAGGCTCCTATTGTCATTGGTCATCGAGGTGCTAGTGGTGAACGTCCAGAGCATACTCTAGAGTCATACAAATTAGCAATAGAGCAAGGAGCTGACTTTATTGAGCCAGATTTAGTTTCCACCAAAGATGGAGTCTTAATTGCTCGCCATGAAATCAACATTACAGACACCACCGATGTAGCAAGTCGCCCAGAGTTTGCTTCACGCTACACGACTAAGGTGATTGACGATGTGACTGAAACAGGGTGGTTTGCTGATGACTTCACTTTGGCTGAAATTAAGACCTTACGAGCAAAGGAGCGTCTTTCCTTCCGGGATCAATCTTATAACGGTTTGTATGAAGTTCCGACTCTTGAGGAAATTATTGACTTAGTTAAGCAGGTAGAAGCACAAACGGGTAGAAAAATCGGTATCTATCCCGAAACCAAACACCCCACTTACCACGATTCTGTTGGCTTGTCCTTGGAAGAACCATTGGTTGAAACTCTGGAGAAAACAGAGTTTACAGATCCAACTCGGGTGTTTATCCAGTCTTTTGAAGTTGGGAATCTCAAGGAACTCAACCAGAAAATAGATGTACCCCTGGTGCAATTATTGGATGCAACTGATATTGCCTTAGATGGTACACTGATTGAAAAGCAGCCTTACGATTTTGTCGTCAGTGGCGATTCCCGCACTTATGGAGATCTACGGACTCCAGAGGGTTTGAAGGAAATCGCGACATACGCCGATGGGATTGGTCCCTGGAAGCGGATGATTGTCTCGGTTAAAGGTGTTGATGCTGATGGTGATGGAAAAGCGGATGATGTCAATGGAGATGGCGCTGTCAACGACGCTGACAAAACCACTCTTCCTCCAACAACACTGGTACAAGATGCTCACGATGCAGGTTTGTTGGTCCATCCTTACACCTTCCGCAATGAAAATCAGTACTTAGCAGCTGACTACAACGGAAACCCAGAACTAGAGTACCAGCAGTTTATCAAATTAGGAGTGGATGGCTACTTTACTGATTTCCCTGGAACTGGAGACAAAGTCCGCGACCAAATTACTGGTGAGTTTGTACGTTCTCCTGATAACCCAGATGTTCTGGCTGGTCTTGCACCCTCTAACCTCGGTGGTTCCAAGGGTTTTGAAGGTTTGGCAATTAGTCCAGACAAAACCAAACTGTATCCTCTGTTAGAAGGGTCAGTTCTCGGTGATCCCAATGATGCCTTACGAATTTATGAGTTTGATATTACCAGCAAACAGTATGAAGGTCTAGTTGGGTATTATCGTCTTGAAAACTCCAGCCATGCAATTGGTGACTTGACTGTAATTAACGATCATGAATACCTGGTGATTGAGCGTGATAACGGACAAGCAGACACCGCTAAGTTTAAGAAAATCTTCAAGGTAGACTTTTCTGAAAAAGACGCCAATGGATATGTTGCCAAAGAAGAAGTTGTAGATCTTCTCAATATTCCAGATCCAAGGGACTTAAATAAAGATGGTAGCACACAGTTCACTTTCTCCTTCCAAACCATCGAAAATGTTCTGGTGATTGATGAAAAGACCATTCTAGTTGCCAATGATAACAACTATCCATTCTCTGTCGGTCGTCCTCCAGCAATAGATAATAACGAAATCATCCTCCTAGGGTTAGAAAAATCTCTTAACCTTGACCCGCGTGTCGGTCTTGCCGGACTTGACAACAACACGTCAATCAGCGAAGGTAACAATTTGCTAGGAACTCAGAATTGGTCACAGCTTAGTAATGTGGATATTGTCTAATTAGAATTACTCACTAAAAGCTTCAATTCTTCCACTTCTGTTCGCTCTTACCCCCTCAGGTGAGGGCGACTTTTCTACAAGCTCAAACTGGAAAGACTATTATTAATATATCTTGATATAATCACAAACAGTTTATTGACTTTATCTAGCTTAAGTTAATAATTATAGCATTTAGGAGGTTATTATTCCAGCTTTACAAGTCGGCGATCGCGCCATTAGCAACAACGAACTCATTCCTTTACTCAAGCAGTACGGAATACTGCCGCAATTGATGCGAGAAGTTATTATCGATAATGCGATCGCCAACCATGCTTTGACAACAGATGAAAATACTCAAGCATATAAGCAGTTCTACCAACAGCATCAGTTGAAGTCTGAGGAGGATCTGCAAGCATGGTTGCAAGCTCGTGGTCTAAACCGTGAACAACTAGACTATCTAGCCACACGGAATATCAAACTGGAAAACTTCAAGCGAAGCAATTGGGGAGATAAGTTACAGTCCTTCTTTCTTCAGCGTAAGGCAAAGTTAGATAAGGTTGTTTATTCTTTGATTCGGGTGAAAGATATTTGTATCGCCCAAGAGCTTTACTTCCGCATTCAAGAAGGAGAACAGTCTTTTAGCGAACTGGCTCGCGAGTATTCTCAAGGTCCTGAGGCTCAAACTGGTGGTTTAATAGGTCCAGTAGAGTTGGGAGTTCCCCATCCAGTCCTGGCAAATATGCTAGCCTCAGTTCAGCCTGGTCAACTTTTACCACCAACATCTTTAGGAGATTGGATTGTGGTTGTACGACTGGAAAAGCAACTCCCAGCTCAGTTAGATGAAGAAATGCAGCAGCGACTGCTTAATGAACTGTTTGAAAACTGGTTACAAACCCAATTAAAAGAGAATTTACAAAACCTACAGGCTGAATCTCCACAAAATCAAGTAGAAAGACCAGGCGATCGTTCTGATGTACCCCCAGAAGTGTTGTTATCAGACAAAAGTCAGTGAATCCTTATTCCTCGCTTGTGTGCAAGAATCCAGATTCTTGCTTAGGAATGACCTGAAAATCCAGTAAAAAAGGCAAAATTAACAGACAGATAAACAGTTGCGCTGGATTTTCAAAGAGCATGAAAATTGATCACGTTCACTTCTATGTGGAAAATGCCAAAGTGTGGCGCGATTGGTTTGTACGTCATTTGGGTTTTCAAGTAGTCGCTGATTCTGTTATTCCTCCAACTTTTCTCGAAAAGGGAAACGACATTTCTTGGAAAGCCAAACGGGATGAGACCTTTCACACCTGCACGCAAGTGGTCAAAAGTGGTCCAATCTACTTTTTAGTGTCTTCTCCACTATTACCTACCAGTCCAGTTGCTGAGTTTTTGCGCTACCACCCGCCTGGTGTGGCAGATGTTGCTTTTTGTGTTGAAAATGTAGAAAAAGTCATTTCTTGTGCTCAACAGCATGGGGCAAAAGTTTTGCAACCAATCCAGCAACACCAGTATGGTCAAGAATACATCAAGTGGGGGAAAATTACAGCTTGGGGTTCCTTAACACACACGTTGATAGAAAGGAGAAAGGAGGAAGATGAAGAGGATTGTCCTCCTTGTCCCTCATTTCCAACGCCCGTCACTATAACGGAGAGAACGTCCACACCAAGCTGGTTCTCCTTGTCTTCTGTGCCCGTTGTCCCTCCGTCCTTCTTCACCGCCATAGACCACATCGTGTTAAATGTGGATGCAGGACAGTTAGAAAACGCAGTGGCTTGGTATGAAAATATCCTTAATTTTCAGGGACAGCAGACGTTTAACATTCAAACATCTCGCTCTGCTTTGCATAGCCAGGTCATGGTTTCGCGTTATGGCGATGTAAAATTGCCAATTAATGAGCCAGCCTCAGCCAATTCTCAAATTCAAGAATTTTTGAACGTCAACCGAGGAGCAGGAATTCAACATATCGCCTTGCGGACACGTAATATTGTTCATGCAATAGCTCAATTCCGCGCTAGTGGTTTATCGTTACTCCCAGTTTCTAAAAACTACTACTCACAAGTTCGACAGCGAAAAGGACTTCCCATAACAATAGACGAACTAGATGCGATTGCTCAACAGGAAATTTTAGTAGATTGGGAACAAGAGACTTTTTTTGGCTCGAATAAGAACATAACACCTTTACTATTGCAAATTTTTACCCAGCCCATTTTTGGACAGCCGACCTTTTTCTTTGAGTTTATTGAGCGTCGGTACCAAGCTCAAGGTTTTGGTGAAGGGAACTTTCGCGCTTTATTTGCAGCAATTGAAAATGAACAAATCAAACGCGGTAGTCTCGGCTGAAACGTACAAAGAAAAACGAGCTAGCCCCAACCCCCTCCGGGGGAATTCAAAATTATAAATTCAAAATTAAGAAGTTATTCGCAATAACTCTTTTTTTTGAACTTTGAATGTGTTAGCAGCGAAGGCAGGCAGCGAATTTTGAATTGTTCTCGGGCTAGCTCATTTTTCTCGTTAATGGGACTTAAACATTTTTGAGGACAAAACAAGCCTCAAACCTATGCAGGACAAGGAAAACACACCAAATGCCCAAAAAGCCGCTTCATTTTTGTCGTTAGCGTAGCGTTAACGAAGTGGACCGTAGGTCGCCGTAGGCTGGGTTTGCCCAACCCTGGAACCCAGATATATCAACAAGCAGGCGCCAAACGATGTCAAAGTCTTTTAGGATATGCGTTTGAGGCTATTTTGTCTGTGTTTTTTGTCTAAGTCCCGTTAAGTATTTTGGATGACATATTAGATGTTTAAAATAGACTCATTAACTTTTCAAATGCACAAAAGTGTGTTATTTGGGATAGTCTGTAGATAAAGTTTAAGTTTTCATAAAAAAATGTTAAGACTTATCACAGATTTTGACGGTCCTGTTATTGATGTTTCTGAGCGGTACTACCGCGTGTACCAATTTTGCTTGGAGAAGATTCAACGTCCAAGTCAACAGGTACGACAACTCGCTAAAGCGGAATTTTGGGAGTTGAAGCGATCGCGCATTAGCGAAAAACAAATTGCTATGATTTCTGGTTTAGATGAAGCGCAGGCGCAGGAGTTTAGTCAATTGCGGCGACAAACTGTGCATACAAAGCCTTACTTTCAGTATGACAGCTTAGCTCCTGGGGCTGTAGAAGCACTGTTAAAAGTCCAACAAGCAGGAATTGACTTAGTTGTGATGACCATGCGTCGGACTTGGGAATTAGATTATGCGTTTAAGAAATATGATTTAGGTAGATTTTTTCCAGAAAATCGTTGTTACTGCCTAACCAACGATTACGTCAAAACCCGTGACACCGATGATAAACCTTTGTTGATGGCACGGGCAATACAAGAGTTACCCCCTGCTACTGATACTTGGATGGTGGGAGATACAGAAGCTGATATCATTTCTGCCACAAAACATGGTATTAAGGTCATAGCTGTGGAGTGTGGTATCCGCGATCGCGCCCAACAAGAACAATACCAGCCAAATTTAATTGTCAAGGATTTGAGTTCTGCTGTGGATTTCGTTTTAGAGAGAACGCTACAGCAGACAACTAAACTTGGGAGTTGGGAGTTGAGTGAACCGATTTATTCGTGATGACTCACAACTCAAAAGCTCATCTACCTTAAAAAGGTACTGATAAGCCATAACAATACAAAAGTCACCACAGTAGAAAACTGATTTGGACTCAAAGCCATGAACTGTATTTGAGGTAGAAGCAAGTTGGCGACTAATCCTCCTGCAATTAAGCCTGTAGTCAGAGCAATTAGCGTGAATAAAACTGCTCTACCAAATTTTCCTTCTTTACGATTGAGAAAGTAAATACTGACACATACCCCAAGTACTAATGCCAATTGCAAGACTTGGTCGCTACCAGCTTGGTAAAACACACTAATGGCGCTTAATCCAACATACCAAGCTCCAGGCAACAAAGCATCTGCCAGAGTTGGTTTATCTAGAATTCGTTGCAGCCATGCTGGTGACTGCTGACGAGGGGTTGGACTTTCTTTTGGAACCGATTGCAATAGGCGCTCTGGAAACCGGATGCGCTCAGGTACTTTGATTTTGCCTTCCTGGCGCATTTTTAAGCGCTCCATTAAAATCGCGTCATAGGCAGCTTCTATAACTTCTAGACGTTTGGCATCGCCACTGTATTGCTCTAATAGACGATTGCGAACATCCTGAATTTCATCGAAGCTAGCATCCTCTGATACCCCAAGTTTTTCGTAAGGATTCTGCTCGTCGCTCATGGGAGTTTATTACTTCAGCCTCAGTCAGTGGCAATATTTTGCTAAACAAAAAAGATTATATTTTTATCTTGGTCGAAACCAAAGCTTTGGTCAATTCGTATGCTTGACCTAGATATTAGCATAGGTATACTACATTAATTTGGTAATTCTAACTATAGACACTTTAACATATAGACATACCTCCGTGTATCCCCTCATGTCGTTCACTAACTGGAGCTTTACTCTAGAATTTGAGCTAGCAATACCTAAAAGGGCAGTTTTCTGATGAAAAAATTTTCTTTTGTTTCAAATTCAATAATTTACTGCACTTTGAGGTGAGTTTTGAGTTATTCCCCTTATGTACCTCGTGTCATAATGCCGCATATCGATTTAAAATTAAAGCGTTTTAAATAATTGCGCACTTGGGATAACCTTGTGTCCAACTTCATCCAGTAGCCGTGGCTAAGGTCGGGGGATTTACCTTGTGGACACAAGATTAACAAACAAAAAAGCCAAATAGTGGAGCAAAGGGTAGCATTACTAGATTTACGCCCTAATTATTGAAAATCCTGATTACACTAGTATTTGAATAATCAGGGAAATCACACCTTAGCCTTGTAGATACATATTGTCTCCAATGCGAAAACCACTTTTTGCGGAATTCGCTCGTTAATCCTATAATTTTTTGTGCAAAGTGATGGTCATGGCTCCTGCCAAGATTCTTGTAGTTGATGACGACCCTGCGGTTCGGAATTTGATCCAACGCTTCTTAATTAAGCAAAACTATCAGGTAGAAGCTGCCGAAGATGGTAAGACTGCCTTAGCGCTGTTCGAGCAATTTAACCCAGATTTGGTAATTTTAGACGTAAACTTACCAGACGTCATCGGGTTTAACCTCTGTCAAGAGATGCAAAGCCGTAACGGAGTTTTTGTACTAATGTTAACAAGCCGTGCTGACGAAGCTGACAAAATTCGTGGCTTTGCTAAAGGTGCTGATGATTATCTCACCAAACCTTTTGGTCTACAGGAACTAGAGGTGAGAGTCGCAGCAATTTTAAGGCGTCAGCGTGTTGTGACAACGGCAGAGCAGAAGAAGCTAGTATTTGAAAAGCTAATGATTGACCCTGTACGACGGGAAGTCACGCTCAATAGCCTACCTGTACTTCTAACTGCTTTAGAATTTGACCTGCTGCATTTTTTAGCTAGCCATCCTGGTCGAGTTTGGCGACGTGCTGAACTGATTCAGGAAGTTTGGGACTACGAGTATGTCGGCGATCAAAGAGTCGTAGATGTTCATATCGGTCAAATTCGCAAGAAGATTGAGGCTGATGCTAGCCAACCAGCATTGATTCAAACTGTGCGTGGTGTTGGTTACAAGTTTGAATGTCCTTCTCTAAACCAGCAATCTGAAAAATCTTAAATTAAGAATTGAAATATTGCCAAAATATGTGAAACACCAAGATTTGACTGAGAACACTGGTTAAAAAATTAACCATTATGCAAGTCCTTAATCACATCTACCCGCACAAGCAATCATTAGACGTTGCATTAAGGACTGAGCTTGTTAACCTCAAAAACTGGGGTTGGTAAATCCTGCTCAAACAGGACCGCCGTCCATAAATGTCTATATTTTGAGTCCACGATCCAGGAACTTTCAAAGGGCGCGCCTTTGAAATTTTGGCAACAAACTCGACTCCGAAAGCGCCCGATGCATGCAATGCACGGCAATTTTAAGTAAGTGAGCGTGAAGGGGCGTACACTTTCAAACTTTGAATGGATCTAAATAGTTGGTGAATTTTTTGTTGATCAATTGATAATTCTCAAAGCGATGATCTTGAGTGGCGACTTTTGCCACTCAAGATTTTTTATGGTGGATACCCCGTATCAACTCAGAAACGAACGTATGTCTATCTATATTTGACGATACGGAACCGAATTATAGTAGTTCGGTTATTTTTGATCCTCATCACCCAAATGGTGCTTGGTGAAATTAGCTCAACATCCTCACTTGAAAGCGCCGAAAAAATAACGTTGATTTATCCAGGCTCTAATTTTCTGCTGTCAACTCAGCCTTTGGGACTGCACAGTAGTGATGAGACTCAAAGGCGTTGTTTGCTTCTCACCATTACAGCAGATATGACAAAGCAACTAATGGTTTCACAATTTCAAGTCTGAGTGAAACTTGATAGAGAAAACGCATTTCTATCTAGCAGTGATGAAACAAAGTTTCTAGATAAACCCGAGCTGCACGGCGATCGCTATCTCCATTTTGAAGCAAAAACAAGGACAGTGCTGCCGTCAATACACGGTTTTGATCCCAGTCTGGATGTGTTTCCAAGTAGTTTTTCAGCGATTCATGAAGTGTTTCAGGAATTTCTGTAAATATGCTAACTGTTGCATTCATTAGATTCGTCTCCTTTGAAGTTCTCCAATAGGGAAAACTTGCTTCTAGTAAGCCATAGCGGCAAAAAACAGCCGTTGCATCTGAACCGGACAAAATTGCTCAATCTAGGTCATTTCTACCTAAAAAACACTCTTTTAGAGGTGCGCCGCAAAATTTGCGGTTTTTTTGATACATTTTTATCTGAAACCCGCTTTGCGTGAAAGGTTGAGCAATTTTGTCTCATGTTTACTCCGACTCTTGGTCTGTCCGATTATCTGTGGCAACAGTTTAGGTAAATTGACACAGCAGTTCAACGGACTAAAAAAAGCAAGCCGCATCATTTTGCGTCAAAAGGGGGTGGGTTTGTCAATGCTGCGAAATATGAAGAAGCAGTTCCGAAAAAATAAATTATTACGATAGAATAAGGGTTTTCAGCATTTTTTGTCATATTTATTAATATAAACTCAGTTTTTTAAGAATCTTACTGACAAGACAAAGAAATCCCCAGTAACACGGCGAACGCTTGTAACATCATCAAGCAGCTGTGGAAAATAGAAAAATGTCTGTGGAAACTCTGTGGAATCAGTGAGGAAAATTCCAGTGAATGATAAGAATTACAAAAAATCTTAATTTTAGGGTTAGGCATTTGCCTGGAAATAAAATACCAGCCGTGTTTAACGGTAACGGGTTGGTGTCGAGGGATCTAGGTCTGACGGCTGGTATTTTATTTTTGTGGTCCCCCTTAGTAGAAGAACACAAATCAATTCAAAATATGCCCGTAGAGCATGCTCAAAAGGAGCGTGCAACTCTTTTGCAGGACAGTTTTACAGTCTGGTTATTATGGGTTGACATTCTCTTTTTCTGCGCTGTGGTGCGCCTTTGTAGTTCGTATTACTTCCTACGCTCCTGCAATTTGTGATAAACCGCCTTTAAATCAACTCTATGATGAGCCAACGCTACTAAAGTGTGGTACAATAAATCAGCAGCTTCTGAAGCGATTGCATCAGCATTATCATCTTTACAAGCCATGACTACCTCAGCGCTTTCTTCACCAATCTTTTTCAAAATCTTGTTATCACCACCTGCAAGCAGTTTACAAGTGTAAGAGTTTTCTTGTGGGTGCTCGCGGCGATCGCAGATAATGGCAAAAAGCTGTGATAGCGTGTCTCCTGGTGGCGGGACAATTTTTGCATCCACTTGGTGAAAACAGCTACGCTCACCAGTATGGCAGGCGATGTCTCCTATTTGCTCTACACCTACCAACAGAGCATCACTGTCACAGTCATAACGAATGCTTTTCACTTTCTGGATATGCCCAGAAGTCGCTCCCTTATGCCATAACTCCTGACGAGAACGACTCCAAAACCAAGTTTCTCCAGTTTCCAAAGTCTTTTGTAACGACTCCCGATTCATCCACCCCATCATCAAAACAGTGCCATCCAAATAATCTTGGATAATCGCCGGCACCAAACCTTTTTCATCGTAGCGAATTTTTTCAACCGGGATTGCCTGGTGTAGTGAATGTAAATCGGAAGAAAACATATCAACTGCGTCGTTCTATCAGAAAATCGTTTACTGGTTTACAATACCATTCTAAAGACGGCAGCTGATACGTCTTTTCTAACTCACTTCTTTAACTTCCTGACCCGGCTTCAAAGAACATTTTTATACATGAGTGACTGCATCTTCACTGCACTCAATGCTACTTGGTGAGCCTTTGGAGCTTCACCGTACCAGTGTATTGCCGAGTTAAAAGCAGCTCGGTACAGATCCTGGTATGCCTCAGATAAACGAGTGCGAATCTCTAGAGGCAAGTCTTGATTGGACTTGTATAACATATTGTTATTTCTTTGGTTCAGCTAGTTTACTACGATATAAGTTCTGGACACTGTTTGCTCCTATCCTAGGATAGAGCTTTTTATTTACACTTTAGGAGAGAATCTTGGTAAATACAACGATTAAAACGACAAAATCACAACAAGTCTTTGCGGCTGCCCAAAATCTTATGCCAGGGGGAGTCAGTTCTCCTGTGAGAGCGTTCAAATCCGTGGGTGGACAACCTATCGTTTTTGAGCGAGTTAAGGGCGCATACATTTGGGATGTAGATGGCAACCAGTATATTGACTATGTAGGAACTTGGGGACCAGCTATTTGTGGTCATGCCCATCCTAAAGTCATCGCAGCACTCCATGAAGCCTTGGAAAAAGGAACTAGCTTCGGTGCGCCCAGCATGCTAGAAAATATATTGGCAGAAATGGTCATTGATGCTGTTCCGAGTATCGAAATGGTAAGATTTGTTAACTCCGGTACAGAAGCTTGTATGGCAGTGTTGCGCCTGATGCGGGCTTTCACCGGACGCGATAAAGTCATTAAGTTTGAGGGTTGCTACCACGGTCACGCCGATATGTTCTTAGTAAAGGCTGGCTCTGGTGTAGCGACACTTGGTTTACCAGATTCTCCTGGGGTTCCCAAATCGGCTACCAGCAGTACTCTAACTGCTCCTTTCAATGACCTAGAAGCTGTCAAAGCTCTGTTTGACGAAAACCGCGACCAAATTGCTGGTGTCATTTTAGAGCCAATTGTTGGCAATGCTGGGTTTATTCCTCCCGATGCGGGTTTCTTAGAAGGTCTACGAGAACTCACCCAAGAGCATGGGGCGTTGTTAGTGTTTGATGAGGTGATGACGGGTTTCCGAATTGCCTACGGCGGCGTACAAGAGAAGTTTGGCGTCACCCCTGATTTAACAACTTTAGGCAAGATTATTGGTGGTGGTTTGCCAGTAGGAGCTTACGGCGGTCGTCGTGATATCATGTCAATGATTGCTCCTGCTGGTCCTGTGTATCAAGCTGGGACGCTTTCTGGTAACCCCTTAGCAATGACTGCCGGAATTAAAACGCTGGAATTGCTGCAAAAACCAGGTACATACGAGTATTTGGACAGTATTACGAAAAAGTTAGCCGATGGCTTGCTGCAAATTGCCAAAGAAACAGGTCACGCTGCTTGTGGGGGTCAAATCAGTGGAATGTTTGGTCTATTCTTCACGAATGGACCAGTCCATAACTATGAGGACGCGAAAAAGTCTGATACGGCTAAATTCGGACGGTTTCATCGTGGAATGTTGGAGCGAGGCATTTATCTGGCACCATCTCAATTTGAGGCAGGATTTACTTCCATTGCCCATACCGAAGAAGATGTTGAGCAAACGCTCAAAGCTGCACGGGATGTGATGTCAAACTTGTAAGTTGAATACTCAGGACAATAGATGAAAAATTGGAGACTAAGGAGAAAATTCTTAGCCTCCAATTTTTTATCCTCAGTCTTTTTTTAACAACCGCAGCCGCTATGAGCGCAGCCTTTCATGGTTTTATGTCCTTCTGCACAGGCTTGTGAGCAGTAGAATTTCCCGTCTTTTTGAATGGCATCCTCTAAGGAAACAACACACAGGCAAGGTTCACAAGCACATTTCATCTGAGTTACGCTGGTCATAATTTTTTCTGAGTTATTCTTTTGATGAATGTACAACATATGAACACATGTTCATTGATTGCTTAATTAAAATTAACCAAAAGAATTCAGGTGTCAGTCGTCAGGAGTGGACAACACATTTATCTACACAAAACAAAAGAGTCCTTGCCCTCCTGTAGGACTGGACTTACCAAATAAGCACGGAATTTTTCGTATTACATTGAGAATTTGTCGTAATTAACCACGCTTATTTGGCCTACTATCGCGTTTAATCGTGATAGACAAGAGCCGTGCCGCAGGCATAGCTAAAACGGTTAATCATAAAAGAGCTTTTGCGTTTTGTGCAGGTTTTCCCCAAAGCCATGCCTACGCTCCGCCAAGGAGTCAGAATGGCTCTTGTACGACGCTCAAACTGAATAGCACCTATACCTGTGCTCAGGGAGCATGTAGATAGTTGAGATCAAAAAACAGGGATCAACAATATTGAACCATAAGTGATGCTTTGGGATATCATCGACAATTCAAAATCTGTTAAGACTTTCTTTAGTATGGCTTCGTGTGGTAGATTTACTTATAAGTTTAAATCGCGTTTTTTTACTCAGGCATAGATTTTTTTCAATAATAATATGTCAAACCCTGCAGAGTAGTGAGTTGGGACTTTAAGTAAGTACAGGTTGGCAGCGTATAGGTAAAGCGTATGTAAACAGGAGCTCTTTGTCTGTTTTCGAGCAATTCTGAACCGAATGAAAACCATACACAAATAATGTATTTTGTCAAATAAAATTACGACTAACCCTTACCCAACAGACAATTCCCGTGTTAGAAGCATGTGTATTAGCAACAATATTGTGTGGATTTTTCGGCATCATCTTTAAAAAGAACCTGGTCATGAAAATTATCTCTATGGATGTCATGAGCACAGGGGTTATCGCCTATTACGTGGTGATTGCATCGCGAGAGGGCTTGTTCACACCAATTATTTCAAGTGTCAAGAATGTCGCTTACGCCGATCCGGTTCCCCAGGCAGTCATATTGACAGGGATTGTGATTGGCTTTTCGATTCAGTCCTTAATGCTGGTCGGTGTCATGAAACTGGCACGGGATAATCCGACATTGGAATGCAACGAGATTGAGAAGAACAATACGCCATGAGTACCATTACGATCGCCTGGATTGCACTACCGTTTTTTGTGGGGTTCACCATTTACCTGCTCCCCAAGCTTGACCGATATCTCGCACTCTTGCAAGCCCTGGTTTCGGCTGCATATGCGTTACAGCTATTTGTCGTCCCGTCAGCACTGACACTACAGTTACTAGATAATTTCGGTGTCACATTATTAGTCGATCAGTTGAGCGGCTACTTTATCTTGACCAATGCGCTGGTAACGGCTGCGGTCATCCTCTACTGTTGGCACAGCGGTAAAACGGCTTATTTTTATGCCCAGACTATTATATTGCATGGCAGCGTCAATGCCGCGTTCGTCTGTTCGGACTTTGTGAGTTTATACGTGGCGTTAGAAGTCAGCGGTATTGCTGCGTTTCTCCTGATTACCCATTCGCGATCCGACCGATCAATTTGGGTTGGCTTGCGCTATCTGTTTGTCAGCAATGTGGCAATGCTTTTTTATCTGGTGGGCGCAGTGCTGGTCTATCAGGCGCATCATTCGTTTAGTTTTGCAGGTTTGGGTGTGGCACCTCCAGAAGCGCTTGCCCTCATCTTTTTAGGACTATTGACAAAAGGGGGAGTCTTTGTATCAGGATTGTGGTTACCATTGACCCACTCCGAATCGGAGACGCCAGTGTCAGCACTGCTGTCGGGAATTGTGGTCAAAGCCGGTGTCTATCCGTTGGTGCGTTGTGCTCTGATTGTAGATCATGTTGATCTGATCATCAGAGTTTTCGGAGTTGGAACCGCGCTTCTGGGAGTGTTCTATGCTGTCTTTGAAAAGGATACCAAGCGGATGCTGGCATTTCACACGGTTTCGCAGTTAGGCTTTATCCTCGCTGCACCTAAAGTAGGCGGCTTTTATGCGCTGACGCACGGCTTGGTCAAATCGGCACTCTTTCTAATTGCAGGTGCCTTACCGAGTCGCAACTTCAAGGAACTGCAACATAAGCCAATCAATACCGCGATCTGGATTGCCTTGGTGATTGCTAGTTTCTCAATATCGGGCTTTCCCATGTTGTCCGGCTTTGGGGCGAAGGTGTTGACAATGAAAAATTTGGCTTTCTGGCAAGCGATCGCCATGAACGTTGCGGCTTTAGGAACAGCAATATCGTTTGCCAAATTCATCTTTCTACCGCATGGGGGACAACCACAGGATGTAAAGCCTGGTTTCTGGACAGCGGTGATTTTCTTGATCGGTGCGCTCGTTGCGGCAAATGTTGTGTATTACGAGGCGTATAACGTTGCGAATATTATCAAACCACTTGCAACCATTGGCGTTGGATGGTTGGCGTATTTTTTGATTTTTCAACGGTCAGTATTTAAGCTGCCGCGTGTACTTGAGCAATTTGAGCATCTGATGGGTGTGATGAGTCTAATGTTGGTCCTGCTCTTTTGGATGGTATTGGCATGATTGGATATCTGAATCTGATATTACGACTGGCTATCTGGTTTCTGCTCACCGCCAATCTGAGTGTAGCAAATATCATCATTGGTGTTAGCATCGCACTTCTATTGCCGGGACGCCCCAAAACCCCAGGAGCATTAAAGGATTGGTTGCGGGCGCTGGGTGAGGTCATGGTGGCGATTCCGCAGGCGTTTGTTGAGGCATTGGAAATAATCATCCGTCCGCATAACCATGAAGATGTCGTCATGGAACGAGTCAAACCACAACGGACGCCCGGACTCATATTCCTGGATATCTTCTTGATCACCTTTACGCCCAAGACTATTGTCTTGAAATACCACGAAGACGGCTGGTACGAAGTACACCGGATTCGACGGAGGAAAAAGACATGAACCTGATACTCATTGCAATGATTTTGGCTCTACTCATACCCTTCTACGAGGCTTGGAAGGATGATGATATCTGGCAGACGATGTTGGCATTTGCAAGTATCGCCACCAAGACATCAATCATGATTCTGGTCGTATCCGTCTTGCGGGATGATTGGATGATCGGTGTTACAGGGGTAATCATCCTGAGCGTGGGTAATGCCGGATTAATGTTGTTGGCACAAATCCTTAAACGAATCAATGAAGTATGATTAACGTGCTCAGTTATACCTGTATAGGCGTCGGAATTTTCTTCTGGTTTTGGGGAACCTTTCCCTTACTCGGCAAGCGATCGGTATTATTTAAGCTGCATAGTCTTTCGGTTGCAGATACGCTTGGATCGATGAGTATCATTATCGGGCTGCTCCTGAAGAGACCCGGCGAATGGCCGCTGCTGATCCTCGGTCTCATCTCCTTGGCAATCTGGAATACAGTGCTGGGGTATGTATTGGCATACTGTTCTAGTAGTGGAGGTAACTATGAATGATAGCGATATTTATGTGATAACCGCCCTGCTGCCGTTGTCTGCGTTGATGGTGGTACTTCAGGTCAATCCATACCATGCCCTAGTCATCCAGGGAATACTGGGAGCGGTGGCGGCATTGATATATGCGATTTTGGGGGCGGCGGATGTTGCTTTGACCCAAGCATTGATGGGTACCTTGCTCGCGATTACGCTGTATGCGATCGCGGTGCGTTCATCGCTGGTCATGCGTCTTGGCGTGATCAAAGACGAGTCGATGGAGGCAGATGACGATTCTCTACGAGACGACAAAGCCGTTAACGTAGCGACTCCGGAGGAGTACCGCCGTTTTAGGCAACTGATAGATGACTTAGGAACAATTTTTGGCAAACGGTATATGCGTCTTGAGTTAGTCCCGTACACGAATACACAGGCTTTAGACAGAGCACTGATGGAGAAAGAAGTCCATGCGACCTGTGCCCGACTATCGCAATCGGAACACGATGACCAAGAGTACGCAGCGTATGGGACCGAAAAAGAATCACTACACACCGCGACCAGAGTCCGACGCATTTATGACATCATGCGAACCGAACTTTCGTCACCAGGAATAATCCTAACCTATGTAAATGTACCAGACTTAGAGGAGAAGCATCTATGAAATGGGTGTACATTGCAGCGGGGATAGCGCTGTTCGTCCAAATGCTATTCGTACCCAATCCGGAAGCGGACTCATCGCATATTTCTTCTATCGTCGAAGCGGTTGTACAAGATAGTGGGGTACCCAATGCGGTTACGGCTATCATTCTTAGGAATCGGCTGTTTGACACTATCTTTGAAGTGGTGGTATTTACGATTGCGGTAATGGGTGCCCATTTTCTGCTGGCGAATGAAAGACCGTTCTGCGCGATCTATCAGTTTACCGATCAACCCTCTATTGTTATGGCGCGTCTGGGAGCGACCATTGCTGCGTTGGTGGGTATCGAACTGGCGATTCGCGGACATCTGAGTCCGGGTGGTGGTTTTGCGGCTGGGGTGGCAGGTGGAACGGCGATTGGTCTTGTTGCGATTACCTCATCAACGGAGTGGATGCAGGCGATCTACAAGCGCTGGCACGCCGCTACATGGGAGAAGGTTTCGGTGCTTGTTTTCATTGTCCTGTCGGTTATAACGTTGGCTGGAGTAGAACTACCGCATGGAGAGTTGGGCGCACTTTTCAGCGGTGGCATTATCCCCGTGCTCAACATCTTGGTCGCAGTCAAAGTCGCGTTGGGGTCATGGGCGGTTGTTTTGATTTTTATTCATTATCGGGGATTGTTATAAGCTCAATTGAGTTGGCGGGTTAAGCGGCACACCGCGTTTGCCATTACTGGCACGCTGTTGTTTCCTTTTAACCATTGTTAATTCAACGGTGGGCGTTTCAAACAATGTTTTTTTCAACTTGAAATGTCTGCTTTTATTCTTGTTTTCCTTTTTTATCTCAGTAATTACCGCTTGTGACAGTTAGGGTGCGGAATGTGGGTTTAATTTCTCGCTTCAAGGCTGGTCTTGGGTTCGTCGAAATTCTGATAGGCGTATTGTTGGATTAATTCATGATGCTTGCTATTACAAAGAACCGCCCACGCTTGGTAAAGCATGAGCGGTTGGGAAATTTTCACGAGTTTTGCTTACGCTCGACTTTATCCATTTTGTCGAGCTAAGCTAATTTAAGAAAAGCTTGTGCAGTGTGATCAAACCCGCTTCCGTTCTCTTCGGCGGGTTTATTGATTTAGTGGGAAATTTTCACAGCGGGTTCGCTTTGTCGCTGTGTGTTGAACAGATTCATTCCAGTTCAATTAGTGTTCAGGTGTAGAACGCCAAAGCTAGGCGCAGTTTGTGTTTCTCGCTTAGTGTTCTACGGTCAACTCCTTGAGAAAACCAGTGATTAAGTTTTGCTCTCTCATTGATGAGTCGATATGTAAACTTTTGTCCCAGAATAGATATTCCCTACTGGAGCGATCGCAGCGTTAGATGACGAATGATTCCCAAGACAGAGATGATGCTCTCAACCAGGAACTACAGCAGCTAATTAACGAAGCAAAGCAGTATCCGGCTGACAGTAAAAATCCACATGACAGAGCGAAACGACGGATAGCTTTGAATAAGCTAATCAATGCTGTTCGGTGTTCTGGAAGATTGAGTAAGCAAACCCAGTGGTTAGGATTACCTAACTACGAAGATTATTATAATGAGGCATTGCAGCACACCTTCATAGAAATTTGTCAAAAAACTGAACAATATAATCCCCAATATCCTGTGATGGCATGGGTAAATAAAATTTTCAATAGTCGATTTTCTGATATTGTTAGAAAAGACCAGAAACGAGGGATAACTCTGCTTCCCAAAAATCAAAAAAAGACTTATGTGCTGTCTCTAGATGAAATTAACAGAAATTTACCCGTAGAGCATGAGATATCTGAGTCAGAGCAGCTTAAGGAAATTATAGAGAGTGACCCGGAGAATTTTTTCAGTGAGGAGTCTCTTAAAGAATATCCTCAAGCTAATTTAAAAACTATTCTGCTGCTGGTATTAGAAGGCAAGCAATGGAAAGAAATTTCTGAAGAATTAGGTGTACCAATTTCGACTGCTTCTAGTTTTTACCAGCGTCGGATGCGTAAAATTATTACTTGTTTGAATAAATATATATAGAAAATGAATTAACTGACTATTTAAACTTTGGTCAAATTTTGGAGAATTTCTTATGAATAGCATCATTAATAAACTAACCTTTAGCGTTCCTCTATCTGTTGAAGCTCATGCCATTGCTCAAGAATATAGTCAAGGCATCTCTAACACTGTGAAGCGCAAACAGGTTTATCTGAATACTTTGGCTGTGTATGCTGTAGAGAATTATCTACAGTGTATGGGATTTGCAACGGATTGGAAAGAAAGTGACAGCCGCAATAATTTAGCAACTAAATTGATGGATGTGGCTGATTTAGAAGTCAAAGGTATCGGTAAATTAGAATGCCGTTCTGTTTTGCCAAAAGCAGAAGTATGCGCGATTCCACCGGAGGTTTGGGAGGATAGAGTTGGTTATGTGGCTGTGCAATTCAATTCTTCTTTGAAAGAAGCAACAATTTTAGGTTTTACAACCCAAGCAGCGGCTGAAGTTTCTCTGAGTCAGTTGCAATCTTTGGAAGATTTTTTACTTTATCTTAGCGAACTGGAAGTGGCTAAGTCTCCAGAGGAAGAAGATTCATCAAGCTTGGTAAAAATTGGACAATGGTTAGATGGATTTGTAGATGCAGGTTGGCAGACTATTGAAAATCTTTTAAATCCTCAACAATTGGGACTGGCTTTTAAGAGTGCTGTGAGCATGACGCGGGGACAAAAAATTGATTTGGGGGTGCATCTTGATAAACTTTCTGTTGCGTTAGTGGTGAAAGTGGCTTCAGAAAGTCAGGGAGAGGTTGACATTTTAACTCAAGTATATCCGGTAGGACAAAATGTTTTACCTGAAGGGGTGAAGTTAAGTATTAGTGATGAATCAGGAGCAATAGTTTTAGAAGTCACATCTAGAGATGAAGATAATTGGATTCAATTGGAGTTTAGTGCTGAGTTGGGGGAAAAGTTTCAAATTATGGTGGTTTATGGTGAGTCGCAGGAAACGAGAGATTTTCAAGTTTAAGGCGATTATAAATCGTGGTTCTCTACCATATTTTGTGATTTTTAAATATGAATAAAACTCTTATCTTAGCTTCCTCTTATTAAGGCACTTGAGCTAAAGATGAATTAACAAATGTATAAACTGGTTATACAAAAACCATAGTAGACGTAAAACATGGCTGATATAATGCCTATCTATGTTTGATAATGTGTGTCGCTTTTTAGCAGAGTCATTCTCAGCCGATTTTGCCACCTGGCTACTCGGCGAATCTATTACACTCACCCAACTTAGCCCATCAGAATTATCCCTCGAACCGATTCGAGCGGATGCGTTAATTTTGTTGCAGTCAGATGAAATTGTTTTGCATATCGAATTCCAAACCGAAGCAAAAGCCGAAATTCCTTTTCGCATGGCTGATTATCGCTTAAGGGCGTATCGCAGATTTCCCCGCAAGCGGATGCGTCAGATTGTGATTTACCTGCAACCCACCACATCCGAATTAGTCCAGCAAACTGCTTTTGTTTTAGAAAGTACCCGTCATGAATTTGGAGTTATTCGTCTTTGGGAGCAATCTAGTGACATATTCTTAAATACTCCAGGTTTGTTACCGTTTGCAACCCTGAGTCAAACTGATGACAAAACGCGAACATTACAACAGGTTGCAGAAGCTATTGAGCAAATAAACGACACCCGAATACAAAGTAATATTGCTGCGTCAACGGCAATATTAGCTGGGCTAGTATTAAACAAGGAACTGATTAAAAGGTTATTACGGAGTGATGCTATGCGCGAGTCTGTAATTTATCAGGATATTTTGCAGGAAGAAGCACTTTCTCTAATTATGCGACAACTTCGCCGTAAAGTTGGAACTGTCCCGCCTGTACTACAATTAAAAATTCAATCTCTACCATTAACACAGGTTGAAGACTTGGGAGAAGCTTTACTTGATTTTTCGGTGTTAACCGATTTAGAAGCTTGGTTAGTGCAAAATCAAGGTTAATATGTAAGAATTCACAGAGCCAATTCAGGAGTCAGAAGAGTTAAACAATCAGGAGAAAATTTGATGAAATGAATATACCAAAAATCATAGACTCCTTAGAAATTCTGACGAATGACCTCATTGGTGCTGAATTCTTACATTAATATGATTCTTTGGGACTTCTGAGTTCAAGTCAGAAATTTACAAATCAATCAAGTCAATTGAAAAAACCTCGCTTTGCAAACAAGCTGGGTTTTTAGTTTTTATAATTTCCACAAACAGTAAACTTTTGTAACCATCTTCCCCACCTGCATAAAAACACCGAACGGGTACAGAAACACAAATAGAAGCAATCAACAAGGTTGCATCACCCATAACAAGGATTTTTACAAGGGGAAGAATTATGTTGAAAAGAATGGTAGCATCTGTGCTCACCTCAGTTGGTCTATTAAGCCTCAATGCTAACCCCACATTAGCAAGACCAGCAGATTATTTTGCAGCCCACAAAACCTATTATCCATCAACTTGCACCATTGCGTTCAACGGTGAAAAATATACCTGTGACTATACAGTGGTAGGAGCTTTCAATAATGCTACTGCCAATCTCAAACTATGCTCCAGACGCTATTGCTTTATCCTCATACTTAGCCCTACTCAACTTGCTAATGTAGCAGATGGTGAAGGTTTCTACGTGCGTAAAATTGCTTTGCAAAGAGGTAGTCGCATTATTAACCAATGGAATGTATCTATGCAATGTGGTTTCAGATCACAGGCTATGGGATGTCTAGGAGAATTTAGGAACGGTAGTGCGATCGCAATCTATGTAGATTAGGATTTTTCTTTTGTAAATTTCTGTGACAATTCCACTCAATCGCGTAAAATGTTGCCAAGCAAACCGAACTCAAAATAGAGGTTTTATGCCGAGGTAGGAGTGGTAACACCATGAAAAAGTTAGTTGTCCTCAAACTGGATGGTTCCTTCGATCAGGGGTTTCGTGTTAGTTTGGAAATTGGCGAAGATGGTTCACTTCCCGATGTTGAGCTAAGTGACAACGAATTCAGATTACCTCCGCTTGCCACCCTACCTAATATTTATCAAGACTGGTCTAAGATTTATCGTAGTCTGGATGGACACCGCATTAAACCGAAAAAAGAGCAGATTTTTCATGTTAAATTTCAATCTCTGAAACAGGAATGCCATGAAAAGGCAGAAATCATCAAGCAGAGTTTGATGAGTTGGTTACAAGCAGATTCGTTTCGTCTGATTAAAGAGCAATGTTTAACACAATTAACTCCTGGTGATGAAGTGCGAGTGATTATCCGCACGACTGAACCTCAACTGCGGAAATTACCTTGGCATTTATGGTATTTATTTGAGTCTTATCCTGATGCAGAAGTTGCTTTCAGTTCTCTTTCGTCGCAGCGTTTTCAAAGAAGCGATCGCCCGAATATCCGCATCTTAATTATTTTGGGCAATAGCGAAGGAATTAACGTTGCTGAAGATGAGAAACTCCTCAAAGAATACTGCCAAAAAGCTGAAACAGTTGTTTTAGTCGAACCAACACCTGCAGAACTCAACGCACATCTTTGGGATGACAAAGGGTGGGATATTCTCTTTTTTTCTGGGCATAGTCGCACAGAGTCAACAAAAGGCAGAATTTTTCTCAACGGCACCGATAGTTTAACTATGGATGAGTTGAGGTATGGACTGCAAACCGCCGTGAGAGGAGGTTTACAGTTAGCTTTTTTCAACTCTTGTGATGGGTTAGGAATTGCGGCTGAGTTAGAAAGTTTGCATATTCCTCAAATTATTGTGATGCGCGAACCTGTACCCGATACGGTAGCACATCAGTTTTTAAAAAACTTTTTTAAAGAGTTTACCACAGGCAAATCTCTTTATCAATCTGTTAATATAGCTCGAAAAAAATTGCAGGGTTTGGAGAAAGATTACCCTTGCGCGAGTTGGTTACCTGTCATTGTCCAGAATTTATTAGAAATGCCTCCGACTTGGCAGAATCTGGGGGCAATTTCTCACTGTCCCTATCAGGGATTAGCTGCATTCCGAGAAGAAGATGCACCTTATTTTTATGGGCGAGAAGGAGTCACACAAAAGTTAGTTGTTGCTGTTAAGCAAAAGCATTTAGTAGCAGTGGTTGGTGCTTCTGGAAGTGGTAAATCTTCAGTGGTGTTTGCTGGATTAGTTCCACAATTAAAGCGAGATAAAAAGCATGATTGGTTGATTGTTTCGTTTCGCCCTGGTAATAACCCTTCGGAATCTTTAGCGATCGCTCTTTATCGAAAACTAGAGAATGGGAAAGAAGCAACAGGGGATGAGGTGAAGTTCTCCCACTCTCCCACTCTCCCACTCTCCCTGCCCCCTGCTCCCTTTCCTCTTCCTAATCCCCGTTTGGTAGAATTAGAACTGGAAGTGGAGTTAAAAGAGAGCGCTTACGCTTTACAAAACTTCATTGAATCTATCACGACAGCTTCACCCAAATCTCACCTAGTTGTCATTGCTGATCAATTTGAAGAACTCTACACCCTTTGTCACGATACCAAAGAACGCAAAATCTTTTTAGATAATCTCCTGAATGCAGTTGAGAACGTTCCGCGTTTTACTTTGGTTTTAACCTTACGGGCAGACTTTTTTGGAGAGGTTTTATCTTACCGTCCTTTTGCAGATGCATTGCAGGATGCTCAATTAAACTTGAGTCCCATGAATACTCAAGAATTAGCAGCAGCGATAGAAAAACCAGCTCATAGCTTCAACGTCCAGTTAGAACCAGGATTAACCCAACGTTTGATTGATGCGGTGTTGCACTCTCCCAATCACTTACCCTTGCTCGAATTTACCTTAACTCAATTGTGGCACAAACAACGGCACGGATGGCTAACTCATCAAGCTTACACAGACATCGGTGGCGTTGAAACCGCTTTAGCAAATCATGCAGAAGCAATATATGCTCAACTGAGTGTAACAGATAAGGAAAGGGTGCAACAGATATTTATTCAGTTAGTACAACCCATAATACAACCCATAGAAATAAGCGCAGATATCCGCCGTTTAGCAACTCGTGAGGAAGTAGGAGAAGACAACTGGGAGATTGTTGCAAGGTTAGCAGATGCACGATTAGTGGTAACAAACCGCCATGAAATCACCAAAATCGAAACTGTTGAAATTATCCATGAGGCGTTAATTAACAACTGGCGAAGATTGAAACAATGGATGAGAGTAGATGGAGAGTTTCGCCTTTGGCAAGAGCAACTCAGGGCAGCAATACGACAATGGGAAAATAGCGATCAAGATGCAGGCGCATTGTTGCGAGGTAAACCTTTAATAGATGCTGAAGAATGGTTACTGTACCGCTCAAATCAAATGAGTGCTACTGAACAAACTTTTATTAATTTGAGTTTGGAATTACGAGAGAGAGATGAACAAGAGAAAAATGCTGATCGCCAAAGGATTTTTATCGGATTAACTGGTGGTTTAGTGGTATCACTGCTCTTAACTAGCGTCGCTTTATTGCAATGGCAGCAAGCAGAATCCCAACGACAACAAGCTCAAGTGAGTGAGTTAAAATCTCTCAACCTTTCTGCTAAAGTGCTATTGAACTCAGGAAATGAAGTTGAAAGTTTAGTTTCTCTGATTCCAGTCATCAAAAAATTACAGCAATTACAATCTTTAGACTTTAAAACAAAAACCAGTCTCTTAACATCTACCCTATAAAGTATAAATCAGATTCGAGAGTACAATAGCTTCAAAGGGCATGAAGGCTCTGTTACCAGCGTCAGCTTTAGTCCTAATGGTCAGATTTTAGCCTCAAGCAGTCAAGATGGAACGATTAAAATTTGGCAAAAAAAATGGCAGACTACTGCAAACCTTAAAAGGATATAAAGATGGTGTTTTCAAGGTTATTTTCAGTCTAGATGGTCAAATTCTGACGACTGCCAGTTTTGACAACACCGTCAGTTTATGGCGATATAATTCTACAACTGGTTTATTTGGAGAGCATCCTTTTTTAACATTATCAGATAAGGATGGAATTTGGGCAGTTGCCTTAAGTCCCGATAGCAAAATTCTTGCCACTGCAAGCCAAAATGGTCAAGTCAAATTATGGACGCTGGATGGTAAACTTATCAAAACAATTCCAGCCCATAGCCAAAGAATCTGGAGTGTCAGTTTTAGTCCAGATGGTAAAGCGATCGCCACTGCAAGTGCTGATAAAACAGTTAAACTCTGGAATCTTGAGGGGAAGGTTTTAAAAACCTTACAAGGTCATAGTGATGAGGTTTTAAGTGTTGATATTAGCCCAGATGGTACAATTCTTGCATCTGCTAGTAAAGATAAAACTGTCAAACTCTGGAATTTAGCAGGTCAATTATTGCATACCTTTGAAGGTCATACAGATGAAGTTTTAGATGTGCGTTTTAGTCCAGATGGTAAAGCGATCGCTTCTGCGAGTGCAGATGATTCGGTAAAAGTTTGGAGTGTAGAGAAAAAGAAAGAACTTTATACTTTTAAAGGACATGGAGGTAAAGCATCTGAAGTGAGTTTTAGTCCAGATGGGAAAGCGATCGCCACTGCAAGTGCTAATCGAACAGTCAAACTTTGGCATTTGGAAGGCATTTTACCCACTTTCTCAGGCAATAGTGTGAGTATTAGCCCAGATAGCAAAACTATTGCAGTTGGCAATCAACAAGGAATTGTCACCCTACGACAGCGCGATGGAAGTTTGCTGCAAAGCTTTCATGCACATGAGGGAGAAATTATCAAGGTACTTTTTCATCCAACTGGTAAAAATATTGTCACTATCGGTAAAGATAATCAAATTAAACTGTGGGATTTGTCAGGAAACTTATTAAGAAGTTGGCAAGGACATGAGAGAATTAATAATAGTATTTTTAACCCTATTCAAGATGTAAGTTTCAGTCCAGACGGTAAAACTCTGGCAACTCTTGGGAGAATTGATAAACAAGTTAAACTTTGGAATCTAGAGGGAAGCTTATTAAACAACTGGCAGACTCATGATGATTTGTTGACAAGTATTAACTTTAGTCCAGATGGTAAAACCTTGGCGACTGCTGGAGACAAAACAGTAAAGCTGTGGAACATGGAGGGAAAATTATTACAAACTCTATCAGGACATCAAGATAATATTGCATCTGTCAGCTTTAGTCCAGATGGAAAAATTATTGCGACTGCAAGTGCTGATAAAACAGTCAAACTTTGGCATAGTGATAGTGGGAAATTATTGCGAACCTTACACCATAACGAAAGCGTTTCTAGTGTTAACTTTAGCCCTGATAGCCAAATACTGCTTTCAGCGAGTGCAGATAAAATCAATCTGTGGGATTTGGATGGAAAACGACTTTATACCCTTCAAGGACATCAAGGTAATATTTCAGATGTTCATTTTAGTTCAGATGGGAATATCATTGCTTCAGTAGATATCAATAATATAGTTTTATGGAATTTGGATATCAATGATTTACAAAAGCGTAGTTGTCAATGGTTAGATGACTACTTGAGAAATAACCCCAGTTTAAGTGAAAATGAACATAAATTATGTGAACGTAAATAAGTAAGTGTATACATCTCGCTTTTAACCTCACCCTCGCTTTTAGCTGAGCTAAAATCTTTCCCTCTCCGCGAGTTCCCAGAGGGATGCCCGATAGGGCAGGGTGAGGTTTTGCACCGAATGAGTGGGTAATTAGCTGAGCTAAAATCTTTCCCTCTCCGCGAGTTCCCAGAGGGATGCCCGATAGGGCAGGGTGAGGTTTTGCACCGAATGAGTGGGTAATTCAAGAACTTGTATATACACCGTAGCTTAGCAAGGGGAGGGATGTACTCCATTTAAATGCAAAGCGCTGTATTTTTACAAAGCGAATTGCTAACAGGTAATTAGGGATTAGGCAAAGTTCATACCAGTGTTTAGTTGTCCAATCCCTGATGTATTCACTCCAATCACTTGACCTTGTACATTGAGAAGCGGACCTCCTGAATTACCACCCATAATCACTGCATCATGTTGAATCTCGCCATTTGCCTTGTCGATACGAGTGATATGACCTTGGGTAAAGGTATCCTTAAAGTTGGCATCAATAGGAGTCCCAAGAGCAAAAACGCGATCGCCTACTTTCGCAGAACCAGCAGTAGCTAAAGGAAGTGTACGCAACTTACCCTGAGTGTGAATTTTCAGAACTGCTAAATCTAAGCCGCCCTTGCCAAAACCCCGCACATCAGCAGGAACTTTTCGCCTATGCCTGCGGCACGGCACTCAGGTACACGGTTGATTATTTGCGTTTCTGCGCCGTCGCCAGTTCTACCGCGTCCGCGCTTTTTGGGTGTTGGGTTGTCGTTGCGTGAATTTTCCGCAGGATAAATCTTCTTCTAGGACTAGGCGCACGACTTCCGCTCAATTGGGTAAGGTTATGATGGATCGCTTCATTTCCTTGGACACTCTAAAAGCAATCTGCACAGCGTAGGTTTCTGTTCGTCCAAAGCTGTTGTATGGTTCATCTCGTTTTTCTCATTTACTTCTGTTGATGGGATCAGCAAGTATGGCGGGGTCAATTTTTTTTGTTAGATTCATAAATATAGATATGGTAAGTGTGAAATTTTCACAGTCATTTTAATTATGTCTACAAGAACCTATACACAAGAAGATATACAGCAAATTCTCAATCTGGCGATCGCACGTCAAGCAGACGACAAAGACAAAGAATTTTCCTACGAGCAACTGCTGGAAATTGCGACAGAATTAGAAATCTCCACAGATACACTCAAACAAGCAGAACGAGACTGGCTAGAACAACAAGGAGAAATGCTACAACGTCAAGCGTTTAACGCTCAACGTCAGGGTAGATTCAAGAAACGTTTTGGCAATTATGCAATTGTCAATGTCTTTTTGTTGTCTATGGATCTTATTGGTGGTGCAGGTCTTTCCTGGTCATTGTACATTTTACTTTGTTGTGGGTTTGCAGTTGGTCTTGATGCTTGGAATACTTTTCAAACCAAAGGCGAAGAATACGAACTCGCTTTCGAGAGATGGCGTCGCAAGCATCAGGTGAAAAAATTCTTTAACACAGTCGTGAACAAATGGCTTAAGGCGTGGCAGATTTAGTCAAAATCAATGAACAATGAACAATGAACAATTATCAATTACCACCAAACTTCACCAATCAATGAACAATGAACAATAAACAGTTATCAATAAACAATGAGCAAATCGATAATTGATAACTTTCTACTGTGTAGTGATTTCGTTGATGAGTGATGCTGTCTACTTCTATTCAATCTCCTTTACGACCGAATGCAAAAAAGGAGGTACCATCGTTCCAAATTCCATGCTCTGTCACTAATGCCTCCAATTGTGCATCAAATTCAGCCTTGATATGTTCTAGTTGCTCTGATGAAAGCTGGAACAGAGTGTTAGAGAATTTGGGGGCTGGATAGGAACTTATAGTCCACCTTTGCTTTGCCTCCTCTAAACTAATATAGTTACCATACTGCTCGGTTTTAATTTCAATCGATTTAAAGCCAGCTCTTTCAAGCAGGTTGTGACATTTTTCAACTGTACCTGTTGGTTCGCTCAACTGTTGTAAAACACCATACTTTTCAAAAATTTTCTGCCAAATCACAACTCCAACTAAAGCTGTATCCGCAAGCGCGTGAAAACCAACTAGCCCATTCGGTTTGAGAAATCGCATCCATTGGCGTAATGTCGCTTCCATATCTGACATCAAAGGAAATGCATTCGCGCACAAAATTCTGTCAAAACTGTTGCTTGGAAAATTTAGTGCTTCAGCATCCGCCAGCTGAAGTTCAACATTGCTCAGATTCAACGCCTCAACCTTACGCCTAGCAACAGAGAGCATCTGTGTTGAAATATCCACCCCAACAATTCTACCAGAAGCTCTAACTCTCTGAGCCGCTTCAATTGCAACATGACCTGTTCCAGTTGCAATATCCAAAACGTCATATCCAGGGTTGATTTGTGCGTATTCAACCAGACGATGAGCAATCCTCAAATGCCATTCGCTTTCATCGTAGTTGTGACTTCTACGATTATACACATCCGCTATTTGCTGCTTGTAGTCATTTAACTCAAGTTGTTTAGTCATCAGAGATTTAAGATGCAACTGTTTTTTAAAACCTAGACTCATGATAAATGCTTTCAGCAAACGCGACACCTCGGTCATACTGTAATACAATAGACCTGCCTTGAAAATCTACTTTTATCCTTGCTTGTGAGCTTTAGCTGATGAAGTCTCTGACAAAAGTTAATTTTTTTGAACATAAGATTACAGATAGACACAAATAAATTATCTATATTTATCTGCACGGCAGTTGCACCGACTTTCAGAAAACCCGGTGTTAGCACCAGCCTTGTCTATCTGCAGTTCCAAATCCACAAAGCTGACTATATCTACCATCAAATCAATCGAACGAAATTCATCAAAGTGAATCAAATCAATAAAAATTTTTCTTTCCGTTTCATCCTCACACTTATCATTATTATTTCTGTTCTCAATTTACTCGCTAATGAGCCTGTCATTCCTATTTTGGGATTTCATGGCATCGTTAATTCTAAGACTCCTACTTCGCAATTGCTAGAAATGCACTACCCACAACAAGATTTAGAAAAAAGTTTAGAATATTTAGTCCGTCATAATTATTGGTTTTTAACAACTCAAGACTTGTATGATTTTTTCTTAACAAAATCTCAAAAAATCCCCAAGGAGTATTCAAATCAGAAGCCAATCATGATTTCATTTGATGACGGATATAAAACAGTAGACACGAACTTACTACCCATTTTGTCTAAGCTTGAACAGAAATATGGAAAAAAAATAAAAGTTGTCTTGTTTATCAACCCAGGCATTATGGAACGAAAAGGAATTACCTCTTCAACTCACTTAGGATGCCAGGACTTGAGGAAAGGTTTGAAAAAAGGTTTTTATGACATTCAATCTCATGGATTAAATCATAAAGACTTAACAACACTCACTCGTAAAGAATTAGTTAAAGAACTCCAGCAAGCCCAGATTAAGTTGAGACAATGTACCCAAGATTTAGATCCACAAAAAAAAGTTGCTTCTCATATAGCTTATCCTTATGGAGCTTCTAATAAACAGGTGCAACACTATGCATCGAAATACTATTTATCCAGCTATTTATACAATAACAGGATATTAAAGTACGGATGCTTGAAAAACTACTACGAAATTCCTCGTATACCAATTAACAGAAAAATTTCATTTCACCAAGCACTAGATATAGCTGAAGGATTTCATCAAATCAAAAGTCAAGATAAATGTGATGAAAAATAGAAGAAAATTGGTATGACAGCTAAAACATAGGAATTAGGATGAGATTTCCATGCAGGAGAAGACTGTCACTGTCGCCAACATGAAACGCGCCTACGCCCTAGATGCACTGCGTGGATTTGCAATTTTAGCAATGGTTTTATCAGGCACTATAAGGTATGAGATTTTGCCAGCTTGGATGTACCATGCTCAGGAGCCGCCACCTACCCATACATTTCATCCTAATCTACCTGGGTTAACTTGGGTAGATACTGTATTTCCAATTTTCTTGTTTTGCTTGGGAGCAGCGATTCCTTTAGCGCTGTCGAGTCGTTTTGCTAAAGGATTTACAACAAAACAAGTTATTTTTTACATTCTGAAAAGAGGATTTTTATTAGGAATATTTGCGATATCCCTTCAACATCTTAGACCATTTACAATCAACAAAAATCCAACAGAACAAACGTGGTGGATAGCTTTGTTAGGTTTTTTAATACTCTTTTTGATGTATGTTCGCTTGTCAGTCAACGTACAATATAGGCAATATGTCAAATGGATTTCTCTTGGTGCTTTTCTCGCTGCAATTATCCTCATATCTTTCCTTCAATATCCAGATGGAGGTGGATTTTCACTTTCAAGAAGTGATATTATCCTAGTCGTTCTGGCGAACATGGCAGTTTTTGGTTCATGTGCCTGGTTAATGACCAGAAATAATCTGTTTTTACGTCTAGGATTGTTAGGTTTTTTGATTGCTTTGCAGTTCTCAGCCACTGTTAAGGAGAGTTGGATTGCGATACTTTGGAAAGCCTCACCGATTCCTTGGATTTTTCGCTTTGATTATTTAAAGTATTTATTTATTGTGATTCCTGGAACAATTGCAGGAGATTTCATTCGGAACTGGTTGCAAACTAACTCAGCAGCTCATGCAGACAATCAGGATATAAAACCAAGCTGGAATAAACTTCGTTTTTACGGCATTATTTTATTAATGTTGACGACTTGTTTAGGACTACTCATTGGCTTACAAGCTAGGTGGGTATGGCAAACAACATTATTGAGTTTCGTTCTTTGTGCTATCAGCTGGTTTTTCTTTGTCAATCCGTCTAATGATACCGAAAGATTGCTAAAATCTTTTTACCAATGGGGCTTTTATTGGTTGGTGCTTGGCTTGCTTTTTGAACCGTTTCAGAATGGAATAAAAAAAGACCCTTCTACGTTGAGTTATTACTTTGTCACTACGGCGATCGCCCTTTTTCTCCTGATTACTTTTACGATCTTTCTAGATATCTTCAAACAGCAAAAATTTTTTCAATCACTCATAGACAATGGACAAAATCCAATGATTGCCTATGTTGCATTTGCCAATCTTCTTTTGCCCATTCTTAGATTAACTCACATTGAACCGTTAATTTTAAAGTTTACACAGACTCCCTTAACAGGTTTTTTGAAAGGTGTATTTTATACCTTAATAATTGCGTGTCTTGTGAGTTTGTTTACCAAGTTAAAGCTTTTTTGGAGAGCGTAATCAGAGAACGTAAAAATGACTAATCCTTATTTAGGATATTGTCATTTATATTACAAAAAATGGGTATCATAATTTTGGGTAACCAATTGACGAATAACAAAAGCTCAAAGACTTCAAACTGTCCTACTAGGAGATGCATCAATGCCAATTACTTTAAGAATAAAGACAAATACAACTTTCAAGCAGGACTGGCGAGAACAATCATCAAACTTAGCACAACAAGACAAGTATGCAGCCACAGCAGGTCAGGAATTACGTGTTTCATCTATTGATCGAGATGCTCAAAAATACGGTGGTGATCATTGGTTAGTCACTTTTGAGCAACCACTTCAGCCAAATCAAGGTAGAGCAAAAAGCACTTGGTACGTTTACGCACCTCATGTGCAAGAATTATCAGGAGTTTCATCAACTTCAGTAATTCTCAGAGTCAGAACAAACACAACTTTCAAGCAAGACTGGCGAGAACAATCATCAAATTTAGCACAAGAAAACAAGTACGCAGCCACAGCAGGTCAGCAATTAAGTGTTTCATCTATTGATCGAGATGCTCAAAAATATGGTGGCGATCATTGGAAAGTCACATTCGTACAACCACTTCAACCTAATCAAGGAAAAGCCAAGAGTACCTGGTTCGTTTATGTACCTAATGTAGAACTATTAGGCGATACATCAACTTCAACAATTCTCAGAGTCAGAACAAACACAACTTTCAAACAAGACTGGCGAGAACAGTCATCAAATTTAGCACAAGAAAACAAGTACGCAGCCACAGCAGGTCAGCAATTGCGTGTTTCATCTATTGATCGCAATGCTCAAAGATATGGCGGTGATCACTGGAAAGTCACATTTGTGCAACCACTTCAACCGAATCAGGGACAAGCCAAGAGTACCTGGTTCGTTTACGTACCTGATGTCATATATGAATCGTCTGTGTCTGAGTCTAATATTATGGAGATGCTGCCTAGTAATATCAACTACATAGTCCAGTATCTACAGCGCCAAACAAACGGGAACACCTTTATTAAGCCTGTAACAAATATAAACGAGCTTTCTCCTTCCTCAATTTTTCTCCTCTACTTGCTCTGTGCCTCTGCGGTTCGTGTTAAAAAGTTTTTAACGTAATTCGGGGATAGAATGAAACCACAGATGCACACAGATAAATCATCTGTGTTAATCCGTGGTTTCTAATTATAACTTTGAACCAATCTCTATAGAGAATTTAAATTACCAATTAGCAACAGCTTGTGCTACAGCTTCGTGTGCTTTTGCAAAAGACTGTTCGCGAGCCTGATCACCTGCGCCTAAGTTTTCCACATTGATGAATGTGATATCTGTAATTCCAATAAATCCAAAAATCGTTCTAAGGTAGGGCTCCTGATAGTCATAGGGTGCAGCGGGGCTTCCTGGAGAAAAGTCACCACCACGAGCCGTGATAATCAGCATCTTCTTACCTTCAACCAGCCCTTTAAATCCACCTTGCTCGGTTACAGCGAAGGTGCGCCCAGCGCGAACAATCTGGTCAATGTACGCTTTAAACGCAGAAGGGACATTGAAATTGTACATTGGCACACCAAAAACGTAGCGGTCAGCCGCTAAAAATTCATCAACTAAGGTATCTGATAATTCAATTGCTTTGGTTAACTCAGGTGTGCGAGCATCTGGTGGTGTAAAAGCAGCGGCGATCCACGATTCGTCTACATGAGGAATTCTATTGTGACCTATATCCCGATATGTGACTTTATCTTCAGGATGGGCATTTTTCCAAGCTGTGATAAACTCATCAGAGAACTTGCGGGAGAAAGAACGGTCTCCACGAGGACTAGAGTCAATTTGCAGGATATGTGCCATGAATTAATTCCTAATTAGGAAGCAGTAGGTTTGAGATTGGTTACGCATAAACAAAGGCTGCGAACCCGTCCC
Organism: Brasilonema sp. UFV-L1; assembly: GCF_012912105.1. GTDB lineage: Bacteria > Cyanobacteriota > Cyanobacteriia > Cyanobacteriales > Nostocaceae > Brasilonema. The sequence goes on along the minus strand of NZ_QMEA01000015.1, from coordinate 23,429 downwards.
ATTATTTGTGGTTAAACTTTTTATCCGTACTAACTTTAAACTATGTAAAGTTAAGATGAGAAGTAGGCACTTAAAAGTAAGGTAGTTACTTAAAGGAAACTATGAAAGCTGAAGCGCAAAACCACACCAGGCTAACTTGTGAGGTGGAAACCACACTCAAAGTCATTGGTGGACGCTGGAAGGTTTTGATTATTCGAGAATTAATGGATGGTATAAAACGCTTTGGTGAGTTACAGCGAGCTTTAGATGGAATTACTCAAAAAATGCTGACCCAACAACTCAGGGAGATGGAAGACGATGGGATTATTCATCGCAAAGTTTACCCACAAATTCCTCCTAAAGTAGAGTATTCATTAACACCTTTAGGAGAAAGTCTTCAACCAATTCTTTATGCAATGCATGAGTGGGGTGTTAAGCATTTATCTGAAATCAATCATAAAAAACGAAATATTTGATAAAATATTTGATGACTGAGTATTATTTCAATACTCACGCATTTCTTTATGGGAATGTATTCTGAGTTTTTCTTAATTAGTATTTATTCACTATTTTGTAAATACTCAATCGCCGCCTCTAATTTTGACGGATATCCTTCTGCAAACTTTTCAAACCAAAGCCCTTCTAAAGACAAAGGATCTAATTTTGCTAGCCAATCTTTTGCTTGCTTTTTCAATTCCTCTAATTTTTTAGCCTGAAGTTGTTCTTGTTTAATTCGTTCTTGTTCAAGTTCTTGCTGTCTTTGCAATTTTTCAGCAAAATCTTTTTCCTCAAAATCAGCCTTGACTTCCGCTAATAGATTATCTATTAAAAATTCAGATTTGGCTTGCAATTTGTTGACTGGTTTTATAAAATTTGCTTTTAGCTGATGCTGTTGGGGTTTGTGTTCCTCATATTCAGCTTTCAGTTCTGCTAAAAGTTTATCAAGAGAATCCATCATAGAAAATCCTTTTTATGACAGCACATTCAGTTTGCCTCCTCAATTCAGTGAAAAGTTAGGGGGATGGTTTAATCATTAATAGCATTAAGCAGTATTTCTGATAAACTCATGTCTTCCATATCTTCTATAGTAACAGTGTCGCAGATATCGAACTTTGCACCTGCTCCTTGCAATTCATCGTCTAATACTTTGAGAAAACGAGTTGCTTGGGAATCTGTACCCACTTGAATAAAAGAAATAGCAAGTTCTTCATCGCGATCCATCTGGCGAGAAGCTTCTATAATCACCTTCATCACCGCTTTACGGTCATCTGGTTCACCATCAGTCACAACTAAAATAGTTTCACCATTTGGCTTAGTTTCACCTGCAGCTTTACGTTGAAAGTAGTTATCAGTTGCGTGTTTCAACACACCTGCTAAATCTGTTGTCCCAGAAGGATCATTCTCTTGGAAAATTTGCAACACCTTGTTTGAGGTTACATTTTCGTAGCGCTTGAATCGTCCAGAAAATAGATAAACAGTAATACCATCAGGGTCAAATTGCTCGCATTTACTCGCCAAAGCAAAAGTGGATTCCTGTGCTGCAATCCATCTGCTTCTACTACCCTTTTGGTCTTGAGTTGCCATACTACCACTTTTGTCGATAATTAAGGTGTAATCACGATTCTCTAGCATTTTTTAATTCTCCATATTTGTGAACATTCATCAGTCATCGACAAATAACAAAAGATAGATTAATCGGTCACTGCGTTCATCAATACATCCGCGAGACTCATATCTTCAAGATCATCCAAAGTAATGGTGTCGCAAATGTCAAATTTAGCACCAATACTTTGCATTTGGTCATCCAAAGCTTTCAGAAACTTGGTTGCTTGAGGATCTGAACCTACTTGAATGAGAGAAATTCCTAATTCTTCATCACGTTCCATTTGGCGAGATGCATTAACGATGACTTCAAAAACTGCTTTGCGGTCATCTGGTTCACCATCGGTAATAACTAAAATTATTTCTCCATTAGGCTTGGTTTGACCAGCAGCTTTACGTTGAAAGTAATTATTGGTTGCATCTTGGAGTACACCTGCTAAATTAGTTGTGCCTGCTGGGTCATTTTCCAGAAATATCTGTGCAACTTTAGTTGAAGTGACATTTTCATAACGTTTAAATCTACCAGAAAAGACATAAACAGTGATGCCATCTGGGTCAAATTGATCACACTTTCTTGCCAAAGCAAGTGTAGATTCTTGGGCTATCTCCCACCGACTTCTACCACCTGCTTGGTCAGGAGTAGACATGCTACCGCTTTTATCAATAATTAATGTGTAATCGCGATCGCTCATCATAAATCTTCCTTTGATTGTTAGCCTGCTTACCTTGTTGTTCTAGTCTAGCTGTTGAATTGTAGTACGGTATCCTCTGGTGCTGCATTGTAATATTGATTTAAATGCTTAAATAAAAAAAACCCGCTTTGCACTATGAAAACGGGTCAGAGTTGAGGTTTAACAAACCTAAACTTAGCTTTGAGGTACCTCTACATCTAGCGGGTGTCGTTGATGATATGAGATGATATGAATTGTTGATTTTTGTTCCCAGCAGATTTGGCACCTCAATGCTTATTGAAGTTTATTGAGAAAAAATGACAGCACTATAGGGACCGATCGCAAAACCTGCACTATGAGGCATATTATCCTTTGGCACTGCTTCAGCGCTGACCGGATGTCCCCCCACGTTGCTAAAATCGCTGCTGTAGCCTGCCCAATCGCTAGAAAAACGACACCACCAAGTCCCCCAAGCGGGTAACCCTACACGATAAGAATCCCAAGTGCGATCGCTAAAATTTAAGATCACAATCACATCATCCCCTGGACCACCTTCATTCCAACGGTGGAAGGCAACGACTTTATTGAGGTTATCAACGACGTGACAGTTGATGTGCTGTCCTCTGAGTCCACGAGTGTTGTTGTCCCAATTGCGTCGAAGCTGACAAAGACGTTGATAAAGCTGAAATATGCCGTTAAAAGTCTCTTTGCGAGACCAGTCAAGCGGAACTTGGTCAGTAAATTTCTCAATTGAGAAAATTTCTTGTCCCTGCCAAATCATGGGAATTCCTGGTGCTGTCAAAACCAAAGCTGCCCCAAGGGTCGTTCGCTTCTTGGCGAACCAGGATTCAGGATTGGCGGGATCGATGCGGCGAGCTAAGGCATCATTATTGCCAGATTCATCGTGGGATTCAGTATAGATGACCCGCTTAAAGGCATCACCATTGAAGCGAGCGTAGAGAGCGCGAGCAATTCCGTCCATATCTCGAAATTGATCGTTGGGATTTTCTAAAGCATGTCGCGCTTCATGGACAAACCAATGCCATTCAGCATCGAAACCTGCTCCCATCTGTGGTGTTGGACGTGTTACCCAGCCGTCATTGTGCCAATCTTCAGCAATGAAGATTTTATTTGTGGGATAGCGATGGAAAAAGTTTTTCTCATCAGTAATCCAACGTAGCAAATTAAACCCTTCGTTATTCCACCCTTGACCGTTATTGAATCCCCAGACATTGCACGTGCTATCAATTCTCAATCCATCACAATGACATTCGCCTAACATAAACATTACGTTGTCACGGATAAATTGCCGTACTTCCGGACGTCCAAAGTCAGGTCGAGGTCCCCAGTCAGTTGGTTCTCTATCGTCGTTGTAGAAATAAATGCCTCCATGTTCGCCTTGATGCCAGCCATCAAACCGCCATAAACCATCCTGTAAATCACTAGGACCAAAGTGATTAAATACACTGTCAGTAATCACAGCAATTCCTAAACTATGGGCGCGATTGACAAACTTTTTAAATTCAACAATCCCGCCATAAGCTTCTTCAATAGCAAATGGGAAGGCGACATTAAATCCCCAGGAAAAATCGGCGGCGAATTCATTGGGGGGCATCACATGAACACAGTTGATACCAAGTTCAAGTAGATGGTCGAGTCGTGAAGTTGCTCTTGCGAGGGTTCCAGGGCGATCGCCTGGATCGTCATCGAATGTTCCTAGATGAAGCTCATAAATCACCAGAGAATTGTAGTCTGGCATCCGAAAATCAGCATCCGTCCAGGGAAACTCTGATTCGCGGACAATACCTTTTCCAACTGAGTTAGTGATTTGTTTGGCATACGGATCAATCTTATAAAAGACCGCTCCTGTATCGCGATTGGTAATTTGATAGCGATAAAGCTGGTCGGGTGAAATCCCAGCGACATCACAAGACCAATAGCCATTATTCTCTGAAGCTAAACCAACTAAGCGAGAAGGTCTGCTATTATCTTGGTCTCGGCGATCGTAAAAAGCAACTTGAACCTGGCTGGCGTTGGGTGCCCAAACGCGAAAGGCGGTACCACCAGGATACACAATGTTGCCCATGCCCGAATGGGTACTGACTTGAGGCGATGCTGTACTAACTACCATTTTCCCCTGAATGAATTTAAATGTATAAATGCCAAAAAAGAATCTAACCTTAACCCTCACGCGGTTGAGCGTCAAGGTTAGGATTGATTAAGAACGGACAAGTCTCACCAGACGATCGCTTAAACGTAGTGCGAGGGCGACTGCCGTTAAGCTGGGATTAGCTGCTGGAGAGGTAGGAAATATCGACAGATCGCAGGCGTAAATAAACTCCTGGTCAAGAAACTTGCCGTTTTCATCGACAACGCCTTCTAATTCTGCCTGTGTACCTTTTGCAATATTGTTGCTGTCTGTTACTTGCATATGAAGAGAGCCGACTTCATGAGCGACACCGCCAAGCCCACCATCGCCAAATCCTTCGTTAAACTTCACTCCCCCTAAAGAAGTTAGAATATTGTCTGTAATTTCCCGAACTCTAGCTTCAACTGTGTCAGGAAGTCCAGGATTGACAATTTTGGCGATCGGGCGAAAATCATTGCCTGCATCAAATTCGATTTGATTGCTTAAAAGCAACTCCGTATTTGTTAGAAAAACGATTTCGCAAAGCATATTACGCTTTGCTGAATTTTCGCGGAAAATATCCTCATCTAGATACCGCCCTTGATTAAAATCCGCACCTAGTTCAATCAGAACATTAAAGGGATCACGGATTCTATTTTCTCCTGGTCGCGGCTCAATTGGTTGGGATACTACCTTCACAGACCCAAAACGATCATAATAGGGCGAATCGGGCCCAATAGAAAAATGTGTAAACGCAATCGGGTGATCGGTCACACCCTGCCCTACCAAGTCATTTCCTATGTTACTGCGTTTGGCAAGGCGCGCGCTTTCAAAGCAGCCACAAGCAAGAACTACATACCGGGCTGTAAATTCTCGTTCTTCCTCGGAAATAATATCCCGGGCAACAACTGTACAGGGTTCTCCAGGTTCGATTCTGATGACTTGATGATGAGTGCGCACAGTCAAGTTTTGGGAACCTGCAAAACCGCCGGTTCTTGATGATTCCAGTAGCAAATCTGCTGTGGAAAACATGCCAGTTGTAATAGTATTTGCTCCAGTCAAATTCTGTCTGACTGCTACCGGAGCATCGAAATGGCTGTATCGAGGAAGCTGTTCTCGCAAGAGTCGGTGAATCTCCCGCGTGTAGTAAGTTGTTGGTGCGGTAGAACGACCCATCAAATCTTCAGCTAGTTGATAGTAGCGATCTTCTAGGTCCCACTTCAGCCGAGTCGGCCAATAATCCAACTCCCAGGAACTCATACGTGGAATAAAACCGCCCCAAAATACTGACCGACCACCCAAATTAAACGCTTGGGCACCTCCGTAATCATTTTCACTACCATCAGTAGGCTGATCATAATTAATGACTTGATATTCAAACCAGCGATCCCAAACGTGTTTCGTAAATACACCAGGAAAATGACGTCGAGGCAGATTTGCAATGTGAGTCTCTAGGGGAACTCCCCCTGCTTCCAGTACTAAAGTCTCTAAACCGCTATCAGCGAGTTGATCAGCCAATACGCCCCCAGCCATACCAGAACCGATCACAATAACATCGTAGGGTTCGCGACCGACAGGATCTGGACGGGAAATATCAAAAAGCTTAGTCTGGGTTTGACCGAGTTCAACAACGGGCTGCACAGGCGAACCAAAACCAATCTCACTGAGATAAAAAGTATGACGCTCGTTGTCGGTGCCAGGAATATTAAAATTATCACCGTTAGACCAAATCTGCTGGTTGAGTGCAAACTTACAAAGGAAGCCAGTTAAATACTTGGGATCAGCGAGCTCGAATATCCAGCGATCATTTTGGTAACTGCCTTCAATCTCATTAGTTGCCCATCCATCTTTATCTGTTCGCAAGGTCACTTCAGAGAAAGGGGGAATATGGGCAATGGTAACTAATTCCACAAAAATCATGAAAAATACCTTTTATCCGTGAATAAAGAGACTTAGGACATTGAGGAGTAGTCAAAATTACACTTAAATCACTCTGAGTCAAGGTTAAAAATTTCGCGAATTTCAGATGCATCTAAGGCACGATTATAGATGCGAACTTCATCAATGAGTCCTTCAAATTCGCCATCCACTACCTGAGGTGCTGGTCCATTTTCTTCCCCGCCAATAGTGACAGGATTATCATCTACTCGAATGTTTCCAGTCAAAGGTCGATTGTCAATCTCGATGCCATCAACAAAAAGGCGCATGATACTTCCATCGTAGGTTCCTGCCAGATGTATCCAACGATTGTTGTCTGGAATACCACTGTAAATGTCGCCTTCACGTAAAGTACCATTGTCATCTGTGCCAAGGTGCCACTTATAATGCATCCCGCCATTTTCTGGACCAAAACCTAAATAAAACTGATCAGGATGTAAAACAGTATCAACTTGTCTAGAAACAACGACTTTAAAACCCTCCGGGGCTACATTTGGAAACACCCAAGCTGTTACAGTAATCTGATCAATTAGGCTATTGAGGCTCACCGAACCAGGAATACTGACATGTGAATCATCACTACCGCGAAGTTCTACAGCTTTGCCATATTTCCCATCGCTTCGAGTGCCATTGATTATCAAGCCACGATTATTATTGCCTGATCTATCGAGGACAGTAGTCCCTTCTGTTTCATCAAATTGCCAATAGCCTATCAATCCATCATGAATGCCCATGAAACTTTCTCCAAAAAACTTGTTTACTACTAGGACTTACGCATTGACGTGAAGCTGCTGCCCAAGGGATGCATCCTTTGGGGAGACTTGACAGAAATTTAGTTTTATGCGTCAAGTCTGACTTGATTTGCTCAACAGAAGTTAAGCACTCATGTCACTAACCCTGACGTATTCTTAATAGATGTAAGCACGCATCAACTTATGCAGCTTTGGGATAGAAATGGAAAAAATTGCCAGTATTCTGGTCAGTTCAACCTTGCCAGTAAGTGCAGTGCGGTTGATGAACGTAACTGTCTCAAAGTAAAGTGCATAAGTTCTACAGACATGACTTTGAAATGTGTTGGTAGGTCTATCATTGCTTCACATCCTCAAAGAACCTTTCCGGAATTTCTGGTATTCTTACCGTGGGAACGCGATACATAAGACTACAGTAAAAAGAGCCATACTCTGGCTATTTCATCCGCATCCTTCCAGAGCTTTCGTAGATGTCAGTGAAATCAACTTATGCACTTTTCCTTCAATACTAAAAACCCAGTTTCTCCAAGAAACTGGGTTTGGAAGATGTTAAATTGACTGACTTATGCAGGATTTGCTTGCACTCTCCTTTGCAGGAGGTTGATAATTGAAGCTTTTTCCAGAAGTCCGACGAGTACGCCATTGTTACGAATCACCGCAAGTGCAGATAACTTTTGTTGTTCTAAAAGCTGCATTACTTCTAACAAAGGTTTGTCAGATTGGACAGTGACGACTTGTTGAACTGCTCGCATGACTTCTCGCACTTGAGTTTCCGACCAAAGTGTTGTGGGGACGCTTCGCAAATCTTGAACGGATATCGCTCCTACCAATTGTCCACTCTCATCAGTCACCAAGAAACGACTCCAGTTTTGCCAATTCAAAATACGCTCCTCAGCAAACTCTCTCAAGGTTAGATCAGCAGACACAATCGGACTATCCAAGATGACTGCATCGGCTGCTGTTAAACCACTCAGTTGTTCCTGCACTTTGGCAAACTGAGCTGCATTTCCAGCATTTTGCAGCAAGAAGAAACCGACTAACAAGTTCCAGAAGTTAGCAAAACTACCAAATAACAGTAGTGGGAATAAACCAGAGGCTATGGCTACCCAACCAAAGATTTGCCCAACTCGACTGGCAAAAACTACACCTCTATATGGATTTCCTGTAATTTTCCAAACGATTGATTTCAGTATATTTCCACCATCTAGAGGCAAGCCTGGAATAAGGTTAAATAGAGCTAATGCCAAGTTAATAGAAGCCAGTAGTCCAAGAATCGCTGCCAAAGGTCCTGTTGGAGTAGCCACAAAACCAATAGCTGTCAGTATCCCAAATAGCACTAGACTAACTAAAGGACCTGCAATTGCAACCCAAAAAGCTTCAGCCGGGGTTTTCGACTCTCTTTCCAGGCTTGCTAACCCACCAAATATGAACAGTGTGATTGATTTGACATCTATTCCCTGACGAATAGCGACAAAGCTATGTCCTAATTCATGGGCGACAACCGAGGAAAATAACAATAGTGCTGTTAGCAATCCCAGCGGTAAAGCTAATCCACCATCTAATTGGGGAAATTGCGCTGCTAGTCCACCACTGTAGCTCAAAGTCACTAGCAACAGGATTAAAAACCAAGACGGATGGATATAGAAGGGAATCCCGAAGAGATTGCCAACGCGAATAGTCCCGTTCATACCTTTTACCTTTGATTTCAACTTGCAGAGGTCTTGTTTTACCTCTGTTGATGCTTCTATTGTAAAGAAAGGTTAAGGTGTTTTAAGCTTTGTGACTGTCGTGGTATCCGTCTGTATGAGGTGCGGTTATCGCAGGGTTCGGGAGTAAGCTATAGCTAAGCATGAAAACCTACTCAAGGAGTACAGAAATGGAGTCTGATATACGCAAGCTCAGCCAACGGTGGATATTTAAATTACGGTGGGACTACTGAGAACATAAGATGCAGCAGTTTGCCGACAGCAGATGCTACCCAATGTGTACGCTGCCCCACGGGCATCTACAAGCGGGGAAACCCGCCCACGGTTCTCCCCAACGCACTGGCTCCAAAATCTAAAATCTAAAATGGATGACTTTGCTCAACCTGACTTCTCATCAACCTCTGCACGCTTACCAAAGCACGATTCAACTCATAACCCCGCCTCTGTTGATTCTCCAAATACGCCTGCTGTTCTTCCTCTATCATCTGCACATCTTGACGCACCAAACCATCAAGAAACTTTTGCGCTGCACCAAACAAACTCTTTTTTACAAACCGCCGAAACCATATAGGTAATTTGTGTAATCGCCAAAAGGCATTTAAAGATGTGAAATGAATTAAATATGCTTTGGTTTGTCTCTCGTTTACAGGACACAATAAACAGTAAATTTTGAAATCTTTGCCCAATGTGGAAACCCAGTGAGGATAGACATAACTGACATCCAAAGGTTCAGGATGAAGACGACGCAAAGCCGGAAAAAATAATTGTGAAATTGACCAAATTTTGTCTATATTATAATAGCTTTGTGCTGTATAATGAGCATCAACACGATGAGTATCTTCGTCAATTTCTTCCAAAGATGCTTCTGACCAAGCTTGATAATCCTGATGTAAATGTCCGTGATACATATCCATCAAATTTTCAATTAAATAGGAATAATGGGCGTTACAGTTAATGATTGAAACTGTGGCAATATAATTGAGATGATCCCATTCTGGAACACTCATCGGTTGTAGAGAATTTGCAGATAACATCTGTACATCTCCAGGGAAAAGCCAAACAAATCCATCTTGTTCCTTGACCGGGTAACGGCGGATTTTGCAACTGGGGAGTTTCTGATTATCTGCTAGATAGGGAACTGCTGCACACTCACCTTTATCGTTAAAGCGCCAACCATGATAAGCACATTCCAACTCGTCGCCAATAACTTGCCCGTGACTCAGTTTAACTAACCGATGAGGGCATCTATCTTCTAGGGCGTGGACTTGTCCGTTGCTGTCGCGGTAGAGTGCGATCGCCTGTTTCCACAATGTTACACCTAGAGGCTGAGTTTTCACCTCACGCGAAAGCGCAACAACATACCAATGATTAGGGTTAATCGCCAATTGACGAGTATCATGACTTTGGGCATGAGTTTGGGCAGCTTGGGAAACAACAGACATAAATTGACACATCCTCGCTATTGTTAGAATGTACCGCAAATTTTTCTAATGTTCCCGTTCACTGGCTCATAGACAGCCCTACGACTTAAGGAGCTAAAAATGAACACACCACACAAGCTATAAATTAGTCTAGATGCAACAATCATGCTGTTGAGGCAAAAATCTGTATGACAAGCTACCAATCCAATCAACAAACGGTTGCGACTGAATCCACATCCACTGATGAACTCATTGATGAGATTATCGAAGAAACAAAAGACATCAATTACGTGGAGATCATCGAAAATGTTATCGACACGCTAGAACAAGATGACAGCGCAATGGTGAGTCATCCTTCTGAAGGTGGCTATCGCTGGAAGTTCAAGTACGGGACAGTGGAAGTGTTTGTCCAACTCACTGGAACAACCGATGAAGATACATTAACAGTTTGGTCTGCGGTGCTGAAGTTACCCGTCAAAGATGAACCCAAGTTGACACGACAGTTGTTAGAGACAAATGCATCTGGTACCTTTGAAGCGCGTTTCGCCATCATCGAAAACCAGGTGGTTGTACTCACAACACGCATTCTTGCAGATTTGTCTGCTGGCGAAGCTTCCCGCTTAATTACTATTGTGGCAACAATCGCCGATAACAACGACGAAGCATTACAATCTGAATTTGGTGCAGCTTGACTTTAGTGTGGCGATTTATTCCGTTGCTAGAAGCCTCTGGCAAAGTGCAGATGGTGATTGACAGGTGGTTGTTAGAACAGCACCTGTCAGGACATCCTCCTGCTTTGCGATTTTACACTTGGTCGCCACCTGCCATTTCCTTGGGTTACCATCAGCATAGATATCCCGAACATTGGCAGCATTTAGTTTGGCAAGGTGAGAAAGTGGACTTAGTGCGACGTCCTACAGGAGGACGCGCAGTGTTACATCAAGGTGATTTAACCTACGCTGTGGTAACATCTGGACTTGTTGGGACTCGCGTTCAAGTGTACGAAAAAATTTGTGAGTTTTTGATTCAAGGGTGGCGATCGCTCGACATAAAACTACAATACGGTACAGCTGGACGCGGTTATATCAACAACCCCAACTGTTTTGACACTGCAACTGGTGCGGATTTAGTTTTGCCAGATGGGACTAAACTCATTGGTAGCGCCCAACTGCGACAAGGAGGAGCAATTTTACAACATGGTTCCATCCGTTTGCACCCCTCAGCTGAGTTATTTACTCAAGTTTTTGGCACAGAATCTTTTAGTTCTGTGCAACTTCCCCAGAACCTAGATATTGAGAAGATTATGACAGCTTTAATTGCCGCTGCTGAAGATTGTTTTGGTATGCGCTTAGAGGTGCAACCACTCTCTGAGTCTGAATGGCAGGCAATTTTGAGCTAGCCACGCGCTATTGGCTCAAATACCTCTTGAGTAGTTAACATGTATTATTTCCATCAAATCAGGAGGGATAGCCTCCTGGTTAGCTTTCCCAGACTCAGGCTGGAAACGAGTCCGAAACCCTCTCAAGAAAGGGTCCTGCGCCTTGCCCTCTGGGAATTTTCTACTGCCTGTTCCATTCAAGATTAAACTCATGGCTCGTATCCAGCTTGTGTATCCCAAAATTCCTGGTAGCAAAAACTGCCCATCTGGTCGCTGTATTGCGTTTGAGAAGTATGATGGCACCAATCTCCATTGGATTTGGGAACCTGAACTGGGGTGGTATGGGTTTGGCACCCGGCGCGATCGCTTCGACCTCGATGACATGGGCATCACTGAATTTAACGCGGCGCATCCAGGGCTGGAAGCAGCGCCGACTCTCTTTCAAACCAGCCTTGCTGCCCCGCTTGACCAACTCTTCCGAGAAAACCCCGCTTACAATAGTCCAGAAATCACTGTTTTCACTGAGTTTCTGGGTGCAAACTCGTTCGCGGGAATGCACAAACCGAATGATCCTAAACAACTGATTCTCTTTGACGTGGAAACCACTCAGGGCATCATTGGGCCGGAACAATTTGTCCAAGATTTTAGCGCCTTCCCAATCGCACGGATAGTCTACCGGGGTAAACTGACCGGGCAATTTGTGGAGGACGTTCGTGCAGGGAAGTACGGCGTAGCGGAGGGTGTCGTGTGCAAGGGCGGCAGCAGTTCCGCTGATTTGTGGATGGTCAAAATCAAGACCAACGCCTACCTCACAAGACTACAGCAAGCTTTCCAAGACGATTGGGAGAACTATTGGGAGTAGAACACATGAGCATTATCTTTAAGATAACCAGCTGCTATGCAATCCTCAATGACTTGCTGCACAAAAGACCAAAGTTCTGGTGCTCCCGTCTCTACAGGTGCTACCCGTTTCATCACCTGATCGCGTGTAATACTATGAATACGCCAAGTACCCCCTTGAGTTTGCTGGTTGTGTAGTAAGGGTTGTATACGATCTAGGGCTGCTGCAAATCTAGCAGTGGGTGTTTCCTGTGCTTCAAATTCTTCCCAAAGAGAACGCAACTCAGTTGCTTGATCTGCTGGCAAAAGTCCAAATAGACGCAACGCTGCTTGCGCTTCTCGCTCTTGCTTGCTTTCGTTTAACAGCACATCGTAGCAGAAAGTATCACCTGCATCAATTTCCACCAAATCGTGAATCAGTAACATTTTGATAGCACGCAACAGGACAACTCCCTCCGGAGCATATTCGGCTAATACTACCGCCATTATTGCCAAATGCCAGGAATGTTCTGCACTATTTTCTTGACGTGAACTATCGGTAAGAAGAGTTTGGCGGAGGATTTGCTTGAGTTTGTCGATTTCGAGGATGAATTGTATTTGCTGAGTGAGTCGGCTGATTTGCATTTTCTTGCTTATGAACGTAAATTTACTGTATTGACCTATACTCTAGAAGAAATCTGATAAGCACAACATCGCGCACCTGCGACAATATGTTCAGTGCGCTCAATGACCGTATTCTCACCTAGGACAGATTGAAAGACTTCTAGTTCTTGACCACAAAGTCCTGTACAAGCAACCGCCGCAGCGCAGATAGGACAGTGATTTTCACTCAACAGGAACGAACCATCCGCTTGAAGTTCAACACAAGCCATGTAACCTTCTTTTGTACGAATTTCAGCCAGCGCTTCCAGCCGTTCCTGAAGTGAATTTTTACCAGTCATTTGCATTTGATAATCTGAAATCTGCTGACGAGTTCTTATTTCCAGCAGACGTTCCAACCCAGCCGAACCAAACGCTTCTGTGACAGACTGAATTAAGCTTAACGTGAGTTCTGCGTAACCATCTGGAAAGAGACACTCAGCAGCAGGTGTCAATTGCCAAAGTTTTACAGGACGACCCATTGTGCGGGCTTGTTCCTCATAAGTTACCAATCGTTCCGCTTGCAGGGCGTAGAGATGTTGACGGACAGCCATTGCAGACACACCCAAACGGGAGGACAATTCTGAGGCATCCATCGGTCCAAATTGTTTAAGTAGGTTTACAATCGCGCGTCGTGTCCGAATTGCAATTGCTTTGTTGTTTTGTTTGACCATATCAACAAACTAAAGAAAAATCTTTACAAAGTCAACTAGGAATGAGTACTATACTTTATAAAGATATTTCTTTAGAAAATCGTCAGCAACAGACAAAACTTTCTTCCAGCAAGGAAAAGGAGGTTATCGCATTGGAGACTTCTGGACTTCAATTCCTCAATCCCACAGGATTATACGATCCATCGCAATACGGCTACACCCATGTAGCAGTTGTACCATCGGGAGCAAAAACGGTCTATATTGCTGGACAAGGTGGTGAAGATAAAAATGGTAATCTCGTTTCTAACGACTTTGCAACTCAATTAAAGCAGGCTTTTGTGAATCTTCGGACGGCATTATCTGCAGCGGGCGCACATCCAGAAGATGTAGTAAAGACTACAGTGCTAATAGTTGATCATAACGAGACGAAACTTCAGCAGTTGATTGCTGAAGTACAAGCAATGTGGGGAAATCAAGCACCTGCGTGTACCCTCATTCCTGTACCAAGACTCGCGCTGGACGGTATGTTGTTTGAAATTGATGCTGTAGCTGTCGTTTGATGAAAGTTATACGCGCGTTGCGTTCAAAGAGATAATTTTATAAACGAACCACGTTAGCGCAGCGTGTCCGTTCGGCCTCAAGCCGTGCCCGAAGGGCTCAGGACATAGACGCGCTCTTCGTAGCGTGCCCGCAGGGCATAGACCGCTAAGGAAGAAAAAAGAAGATTACCTGTATGAATGCAACGTGCGTATTACTCCTTTTGGTGCTATGAGATTATCTATTTCTTCTTCTCTTTCCTCCTTAGCGTCCTTAGCGTCCTTTGCGGTTCGTTTATTCTTCCGCCTGGATAAGAGTAGTTATTTTTTGCAATCTAATCAAATCATATGACTCAAACTTTTGAACCCCCAACAGGGACAAACCGATACATCCGTGCTGCCAAACTTGCAGATGTCCAAGCAGCAGGAAGTTTACTCGTGAATCTGGAAAAGCACACTATTGCCCTCTTCTACTCAGACAATAAAGTCTATGCCATAGATAACCGTTGTCCTCACATGGGTTTTCCTCTCCACGGGAGTACTTGTAAAGATGGCATTGTCACTTGCCCTTGGCACTATGCCCGCTTTGACATGGCAAGTGGAGGAACATTTGATTCTTGGGCAGATGATGTGCGTGCCTTTCCTGTAGAAATTCGGGATGGCGAGGTGTGGGTGAATTTGACTCCCCAAGTTGACTCTTATGTCCACCAACGCCAACGGCTTCAAGATGGGTTAGAACAAGGCATTTCCCTCGTGATTGCCAAATCTGTTATTGCCTTACTAGATATGGGAGGAGATGCTACCGAATCTTTCCAAACGGGATTAGAATTTGGTACTCGTTACAACAAAGAAGGTTGGGGCGCAGGCTTAACCATCCACACCTGCATGATGAACTTGCTGCCTTATTTGGATGCAGAAGACCGACCCCTTGCCCTTTACCAAGGACTTTCAGCTGTCGCCCGTGACAGTGGAGGTGCGCCACCTCACTTTGTGGTTCATCCATTGCCCAATTCCACTGCTGACATCAAAACTCTCAAAAGTTGGTTCCGTCAGTTTATCGAACGACGAGATAGTGAAGCAGCAGAACGTTGCTTAGTGTCTGCAATTCGGATGGGTGCTGATAGGAAACAAATAGCAGATATGTTATTTGCTGCTGCTACAGACCACCGCTATATTGATGTCGGTCATACACTCGATTTTATTAACAAAGCGTTAGAAGCACTTGATGCGGTTCATTGGCAGGGTGCCCAGAAAGTCTTAGCAAGTTTGATTTCTGGCTTGGCAAATGCCTCCCGCATGGAAGAGTCGAATTCCTGGCGTTACCCTGTGGATTTAGTCGCAATTTTAGAGTCTGCGTTTGAGAAGTTACCCGCAGCTTTGGAGGAAGGACAACCTCGCTGGGGAACTTGGTCAAGTCGGGAACAATTGGTTCCTATTCTCTTAAGTGAAGATGCCCAAGCTATAGCTGACGCGCTATTGACTGCACTGAGAGAAGGTTGCACCCAAGAACAATTGGCAGGTGTCGTTGCCTACACAGCTGCCCTGCGTGTTGCCCGATTTAATACCAATAACGATTTTGGAGATTGGGACACAGCACACCATCCATTCACCTTTGCCAATGCAGTTCATCAAGGATTGCAACGGGTGCCATCGTTAGAGTTACTTCGGGGTGTGTTCGATGGTGCAATGAGTGTCTACCTCAACCGCTTTTTGAATGTGCCACCTGCCCGACTTCCAGAACCAAAACAACCAGTTGAAAATCCAGAGGAATTGCTTGCACAATTACCGGAGTTGTTGAATCGTCAACAGCAGGTGAACGAAGCAGGTCAGTTGGTGGCTCAGTATCTTTACGGTGGTGGCAATCCACAAAGATTACTAGCAATGATTGGTAAATTAATGCTGCGAGAAAATCGGGAATTTCATGTTATCCAAGAAGTAGAAGCAGCTTTCCGTCAGTATTCTGTTTTGGGTGAAACTCCTGCTGGTATTCACGTTTTGGTTGCTGTGACTAGGTATTTAGCGGCACACGCACCGACAATGCGATCGCAAGTCCAAACATATCAAATTGCACATCGGTTGCATAGAGGCGATCGCTTGTTTGAAGATTAACAAAAACAAGCACAAAAGCGGGGTAGAGGATGCACAAACAGATACCTCGCTTTTTTGTGAAAAATTTCAGCCTAGAAGTGAGGAATCAAATGAGCCGCCAACCATTGCTAGACCCAAATCGCTCGTATACTTTTAGTAATTACTTTGAGTTAGGGTTTGCAGTTGACGATTTAGTAGCTGAATTTGGCTATTCTATGAAGCGTAAATTTCTCGATTTGCCTCAATATTCAGGTACATTAGACCGACTTCTCGATTTAAAACAGCGGATTGAAGAAGTATTACCGTATGTGGATTTAGAGAACGAAGCGACACGCCGGGAAATGCTAATTGCGCCGATTATCACTGATTTAATCCACTATTCCCGCGCTAAATTACGAATCGAATATAGTATTAAAGTTGACAATAGACTTCAAGGTAATTTGGATTATTACCTGCGAACAAAGACTAATTTAATTGTGATAGAAGCCAAGCAAGCAGATATAAACAAGGGATTTACACAACTGGCAACTGAAATGATAGCCCTTGATAGATGGACTGATTCCACTCAAGCAGAAATATTGGGAGCAGTAACGACAGGTAATGTTTGGCAATTTGGTATATTATACCGACAAACACAAAGTATAGAACAAGCGATTAACCTCTACCGAGTGACTGAAGAATTGGAAGCAGTACTCAGGATTTTGCTCGCTGCACTTATGAGTGATAGTTAATTTTTATAAGGAAGGCAGGCTGAAAACCCTTGAGGAACAGGCACGTAGTGCCGAATTCCGTACTTCAGGCAAGGGCGGGGTCTTACACGTAAAAAAATTGGGCAGGCTTTGTTTTGTTAATCTGTCGGCGTAGTAGGGTACTCGTAGTAGTAAGCCTGCCCAATTTTTTAGGGGACAATGCGTCGGATGAAAGCCTTTGTGAAAGCCTTTAGGCTTGAGTCAAGTATGTTAAAATATTCACATCAGTACAAGATTTCAAAACCTACCCCCGGACTGGGGGAAAGTCTACGCCCGAAACAACCACAGAGGAGATATCACTACGCCCTTTGGGCAAACGTGGTGAGCCGCTTAACCTGTGCAAACAGGATATTAAGGCAGTGATGTCTTAAGAATCTCCGCTCATGCGCGGACGGAGAGTGTCAAATAGATTAATCAGGCGATGCGGAAGCCGCCGCTGCGCGATCGCCTGTTTGAAGATTAAGAAACTTTTCAACAGAGGGCTGAACCGCTAGTATTGTTCTATTGCCAATCGTAATACTTGCCTGTGTGTAATAGGGATTTTACCAACGCAACTTCTTAACTTGCGGATTCGTCCTCTTCGAGTTTTTGTCTTCTTTGCTACTAAGCCGCTTTATTAACGGTTGGTTCTGGAAGTGGTTCGCCTGTTGCTTTATAAGCCATAATTAGAGACTCTAGGGCTTCAATACCATTTGCAACAGCTTCCTCATAAGTATCACCATGAGTTCGCCAACGCTGTCCCGGAAAATCAGGAAATCCAACCAAGAAGCAGTTGTCTTCTTCTGACCATTGAATCAACATTTGATACTTAAATTTACTCATCTTCTTGCTTCTGTTGCTGTTGCTTCTGTTCTACTTCTGTTATAGCTTGCTGTACATCCTTTTCTTGATAAGGTTTCGCATCCGAACTATCTTTGCCAGAAACTGTTAGTTTCCCTGTGTACAAAGGATGTATCCAGTTGGTGTGACTTCCTTTGCCTGGGAGTTTCGTAAAACCGGCTTGAAGTAGCTTTTGTTTTAGCTCCCTAATTTTCTTTGGCATGATCGGGCATCGACTATTAACCACAGCATATTAACACAAGCCAAAAAAGTTACCCAAAAAAATGTACCAGCAGTCATGACTAGCGACTGTAAATTTCCTCACGGCTGAGTATACCATTCACTTGAACAGAATTCTCAGTCAATTCATCAATTATGTCTGTTTTTGAAAATGATTTTTTCTTAACCAAAACAATTACTCTAATATCATCTCCTTCACCAAGTTCTTGTTTGTACTCATCGGGAATTTGAATGAAACCATTTTGAATTTTTGCTTGAAACTCTACAGCATTTAACATATTGAAACTCTATCTACCTATACAACTCAATCTTAGGCGTTACACCTCTAATATTCATGCGTTCGTAGGGGCGAGTGCAAATAATTTGAATTACTGCTGGTTTTGCAACCAAACTGCCAAGTCGGATATTTCAGAAAAGTCAAACAGCGCATCACTTAAATCATCTAGCTGGTTAATCGACAGTGCTTGAAGCTGTTGCTGTAATTGCGAAGAAATTGTGCCAAATCGCCGTGAAAGTTGGCGGGTTAAGATTTGTAGCTTTCCTTTCTTAGCACCTTTTTCTAGTATTTCTTGATAAATTGGTGACTCTTCCATTAGTTCCTCCCTGAAATACTGGCGAATGAGTTGTTTCTCGAAGCCCTATCAGGCATCCCTCTCCTTACCAAGGAGAGGGAAAGATTTTAGCGCAGCTAAAAGCGAGGGTGAGGTTTTAAGTAAGATGTGTGTACACCGTAGTGGTAAAGGGAGGGGATGCGCGGGGTGGGATGCAACCACTTAACGAGGAAGGATATCATCTAAGCGAAGTTGAAGACGCGGCAAAAGTGGCGAGTTAATTGCTTGGTTTAACCGATATTGTTGTTGATTATAAGTATCTTCAAGCAATTGACAAACAGTAAAAGTAGGTTGTTTGGGTTTACCAATAAATGCCACACCACCCAATCCTCGATAATCCACAATCCAATATTCAGGAATTCCTAAGAGCGCATATTCTTCAACTTTGCGAGCGTAGTCAGTTTCCCAGTTGGTGCTAACAACTTCAACCACCAATTTAATGGAACGTCCCAGCGTAATTACGGGTTCTCGCTCCCAAAGGGGTTCACGGTTGAGAACGGTTTCATCGAGAACCACGACATCAGGACGACGAATTGTGGCTGCATCTGCGAAGGGGTAAATTAAGCAAGTGCGAGGAATAAACCAGGGAAGTTGTTCTGCAACAAGATAGATACCAATTTGCGTTGCAATTTTACCACTCACCGTTTCATGAGGACCAGTGGGTTCCATGTCAATTAATTCTCCGTCTGCCAATTCATAGCGAGGATTGTCTCGGTATTGGGAGAGAAAATCTTCAACGGTGAGCGTTTTTGGGGCTAGAAACTGTAACTTGATTGCTGGACACATCTGTACATTTCTGGTCATTTTGTACAGGTCTTGCCAAACAAGACCTGCTTATATGGCATATTCTGCCAGCCTGATTTCTCAGTTAAGTTTGCCTCGACAATGTTGAGATGGCTTGTTAGGAAGACAGCACTATAGCTATAAACCTGTTCACTAATTCCTTAACCGTCTTCGACAGAAGCTACAAGCTGGCGTTTACTTGTAGGTGTCGTAACCATCTCAACGTAGTCACTTAAGACTTAGTCTGCACGCTCCGACGTTGTACAGATTTGCCGAGTTTTGACTAGTTCTGTATAGGTTTTTCGGAGCGGAGATATATGTCATTGTGTCTCTACAGGATATCACGAATCGTAAGCAGGCTGAACAAACATCCATATTAGCAGAACGCAACCGCTTGGCACAGGAAATTCACGATAGCAAACTGAACGTGAGCGCTCGTACACAAGCGGTGATTGTTGCAGTAAATCGGGGAATTGTTTGGCTGTAAATTTGGGAGTGATCGCACTTTGTCGAACTCACATTTTGATAGGTTTAAAACTCAACATTTCGCTAGGGACAAAGTTGAGCTAGTTTTCTAGGCTTAGAGTAGTTATTGGGTAAAGGCTAAATATATTTATATTAAAAGCGGGGAATTTGACAAGCTTAAGTTAAGATTGGCGCTCTTGTTATAATTAACTTTGCACAAATTTGTCTCAAGTCCAAGTCGTCGCATACTGGCATTAATTAAAAATTCTATTAGTGACAATTTGTTAAGTCTTTTTCCAAAATTAAGCAAGTAATTGTATAATGGGAGCAGTTTTCGACTTTTTTTCTCCATCCACGGTTAAAGGTAGCAGAAAAATCACAACCCGTGCATTTATCAGGGTAAATAGCTCCACGTTATATCTTAATGATTATAATGATTACGAATCAAAAATACAGGAATATAAACGAGAACTGGAGAAAGCGATTGATCAGAATCCAGATGGTACTAATAGAAAAATTTACTACCAATTGAAGAATATACAGCAAGCTTTAGGACTTACGGATGAAGCTGTAGCAGTAGCTTACACTAGCCTAGGAAATGACCTGCAACAGCAGGGTTATATCGAAGCAGAAGTTATATCTATATTTGAAGAAGCAATTCGCATTGACTGTAAGGTTGCGGCAGCTTATAGTGCGCTGGGAACTATACTCTACAAGCAAGGTAACAAAAAAGAAGCTATCAAAAAACTGGAAACGGCTAGAAGCTTATTCATAGAGCGAGGGATGGTTGCCGAAGCCGATAAGATTAAGCAGCTGATTGAATATTTGCATAAAAGCAATAATTTTTGGTCGTATATTTCGCATTTTTGGTCGCATATTACAAGTTTGTTGATTAGCTCTCCAGAAACATCTGAACCTATCGACGGAAATGCTCGCCAAGAAGAAATGAATCGTCGGCTTTGGCGTCTTGAAAAGCGTCATACCTTTCATGAAGTTGCTAGCGCCTCTGCCACTAGAACAATTTTGATTCTAGCAGTAAATCCGAAAACCACTTTACCCCTGCGTTTAGGCGAAGAGGTGCGAGATATTGACGCAGGATTATTGCAGCGGGCTAAAAAACGGGAACAGTTCGAGATCAAGCAGCAGTGGGCTGTGCGCGTGCGAGATGTTTATCGCGCCCTTTTAGACGTAAAGCCGCAAATCGTTCATTTTTCCGGTCACGGTGCAGGAGATGAAGGTTTAGCACTAGAGGATGAAACTGGACAGGTGCGGTTTGTAGACGCAGAAGCACTCGCTGGAGTATTTAAGTTGTTTGCCAGTGAAGTTGAGTGCGTTGTACTTAACGCTTGTTATTCTGAAGTGCAAGCAGAGGCAATTGTTAAACACATCCCTTACGTAATTGGGATGAATAAGGCAATTGGGGATAAGGCAGCGATTGAATTTGCAGTCGGATTTTACGATGCCTTGGGTGCTGGGAAACCGGTAGAATTTGCTTACCAACTGGGTTGCAATGCAATTCGGTTGGCTGGTATTGCAGAACACCTAACACCCAGGCTATTAAAGAAAGGCAGTACGTCCTAGCATCCCACGGCTTAATCGTTGCATAGTCGGTTTCTCAGTTGGTGCTAACGACTTCAACCACCAGTTTAAGCAATCATCTTCAATGTAATTACGGTTTTACACTGCCAAAATTGCTATATTCATAACTCTCGTAGAGGTGATCGCATCTGGTACTTTAGCACGGGCGATCGCACTTGGTGGTGATAGAGTTCAAGCAGGTGATCGCACTTGGTGGTGATAGGTTTAAAGCAGGCAATTATACCTTGAATATTCATATTCTTGTAAAGGCGATCGCACTTTTGGTGATAGGGTTAAAGCAGGCAATTATACCTTGAATATTCATATTCTTGTAAAGGCGATCGCACTTGGTGGCAATACGGTTAAAACAGGCGATCTCATCCAGAATAATCATACTCTTGTAAAGGCGGTCGCACTTATTTTGAAAAGGTTAAAGCAAGCGATCGCACTCTTGATATAGGAGAAATATTCAAAGAAATGGATTCAATGTAGATATACCACAACCCTCAAAATCTTTAATATTTCTAGTAACAAGGGTCAAGGAATGTATTTTAGCTGTTGCTGCAATAAGAATATCAGCTTGAGAGCGCGGTTTCCCTTGAGTCCTCAAAAGGCCTCTCAATTCACCCGAACACTTTGCAATTTCTGAAGTGATAGGGAAAATTTGACAGTGAGTGAAGAGAAAGTTTTCAAACCAGTTTTGGATTCTAGCATTAGGCTTCGCTGTTAAACCATAATAAATTTCCTCAATTGTAATAACACTTAGAGGATGTCTGAGAAGTCAAAAATGTCATGCTGAACGGAGCGCCAGCGCAGTGAAGCATCTCAAAAATTAACGACAAACTGGGATTCTTCGCTCCACTTCGTTACGCTCAGAATGACAAAATATACCTTGCTTAAAGTTTTCAGACATCCTCTTAGGCATATAGAGACGCGAAATTTCGCATTTGTGCAAAGGATTTTGGGCTTACAGCGGTTTTCACATGAATAGACCACAGTGAGCAAACCAACCCCAAGCATCATCAGAGGAAATTTTTTCATTGACTATTTGACTTAAAATTTGATTCAAAGCCGAATAGGTTGTAGCTTTTCCCGCACGTACACATTGTTTCAGTTTTGACCAGCATAATTCTATGGGGGATAAATCTGGCGAGTAAGGAGGTAGAAATACAAGTTTTGCGCCAGCCGCTTCAATCAAATCTTTAATCACACTAGCAGTGTGTACTGATAAATTATCCATTACCACCACAGCTCCTTGCCATAACTGTGGTACTAACACATCGCGTACGTAAGTTACAAATACTTGTGTATTCACACTACCAGGAATACTCATGGTAGCAATCAGTCCATCTACACTCAAAGCCCCAATTAACGATATGTTTTGTCCTCGGTTGCGAGGACACGAATCGTATAATCTTTCGCCCCTGCTAGCTCGTCCATACAGTCGAGTCATTCCTAACTTTAAACCAGACTCATCAACAAATATCAAGTTGTGTGGATCAATACTTAGCACCCAATCACGATACTCAAACCGTAACTTTTCTACTCGTGGGGTATCTTGCTCACTGGCATATAGTGTTTTTTTTAGTGGTCAAATCCAACTTTTGAACTGCACGGTGCATGGTAGCAATACTAACCTCAATACCACTTTGAGTCGCAAAACGTTCACATAGTTCTTTGAGTATTACGTCTGGTTGTTGATCCACTAACTGCTGCACTACTGATAAGTTCTTAACTTTGATTTTAGCGTTAAGCGTAGCTCTGCCGTAGGCAATCGCTCCACCTCCATGCGGTTTAGGGCTTACCTATTTCGGAGAGAAGGCTGGCGCTATAATCTCTGATTTAGCGTCCAGATG
>NZ_QMEA01000159.1 GCF_012912105.1 Brasilonema sp. UFV-L1 | reverse complement strand
CCTCGCCTTTAGGCAGGGGTGTTGACATTCTACCCAAGAGTTGGGAGTGTTAAAACCGTGTCCGTGCATTCTCCATAAGGATTATCATTATCAAAACTAAATTCAATGATTTTAGTGTTTTTAAAAACTTTTGTATAAATTATATTATATACAATTTTTTCAGGTCATACCATTCTCAATACAGTTCGGATTAAGCACCCGACAGAAACCCGGTTTCTCTTATAAACCGGGTTTTTAATACCGAACTACCCTTAACCGAACCGTATTGATACCATTTCTAGTGAAGAAATATTCAAGTGATGAAAGCTCATTTTTTCAGAAAACTGATTTGTAAAAATCATAGCATTTTTTCTATGAACTAAATAGTAATTATTGTCTAAGGGTTATTTTTTATGAGATGCAAACCTTGCTATAGCAGTCAGAAATCATTTGTGAAAAATTAGAAACTGGGTTTGCTGCTAGAAACCGGGTTTGCTGGACTCCACAATTTATGCGCTGCGCGCAGGCTATGCCAACACAACTTACAGCACATTTCAAGTAAATGAAGTACACTACTGAAGTCTAAAAGGCAGATAGAAAGCTCTTTTTACTTCTGACCGGAGGCGGAGCTTTCCTTGCTCCGCTCCTGACTCCTGACTCAGGAATTGCTGCTGTATATAGGATTGCGATAAGTAGAAGGTTTGCGTAGATATTGTTGTCAAAAAATAGAGACATATTTGAGGTAATAAATACTGATGATCAGCTATCTCAAGAGTAACAGTTCTTCTTTGAATCAAGGACTCAATGCCACTTCCATTTCCTCAGTAGATAGCTTTCATTCTAACAATGACTACAGTGTAAACCTTAAGAGTCATAGTAGCTATAACACAGCGATCGCTAACCAAAAAGAAAATGCTGAAGAACAATTGTTTGATAACAATGGCTACAATTTCACTTCTGGTTATGGCTTAATAGATGCTGCAGCTGCTGTGGGTAAAGCAGCTGGTGAAGAGACTTTTACTGATGTTCCTGATGTTGGTGACAATAATTGGGGAGCTGATTTGGTTAAAGCTCCAGAAGTCTGGGCAAAAGGATATACTGGTCAGGATGTCGTCGTCGCTGTTGTAGATACTGGGGTTGACTTCAACCACGAAGATTTGAACGATAATATCTGGACAAACTCCAAAGAAATTGCTGACAATGGCGTAGATGATGATGGTGATGGCTATATAGATGATGTGTATGGTTGGAACTTTGCTGATAATAACAACAATGTTTTAGATAAAAACGGTCATGGAACTCATGTCTCTGGAACTATTGCTGGGGAAAAAAATGATATTGGTGTGACTGGTATTGCCTACGATGCCAAAATTATGCCAGTCAAAGTTCTTAATGATCAGGGTGCAGGTTCCTATGCTTCAATTGCTAATGGTATTTATTATGCTGTAGATCATGGAGCTAACGTCATTAACCTGAGTCTTAATGGTGATTCTTCTAACAGCACTGTAGAGAAAGCTCTTGAATATGCTAGCAACAAAGGCGTGATTGTTGTTATGGCGGCTGGTAATGATGGTGGATTTCAATCAGGCTATCCAGCCCGCTATGCGGATAAATGGGGAATCGCAGTTGGAGCGGTTGATGAAAATAGTAACACGGCTGGCTTTTCCAATAAAGCGGGAATGAGTTCACTCACTTACGTGACAGCCCCAGGAGTTGATGTGTACTCTACAGTTCCAGGTAATAAGTATACTTCCTATAGTGGCACGTCTATGGCAGCTCCTCACGTTGCTGGCGTCGTTGCTCTCATGCTGAGTGCTAATGGCAATTTGACTGATGCTCAAGTGCGTCAGATTGTTTCAGAAACCGCAGTACAGGATACACAGGTCCCAAGCTTTGGCATGAACGATTCTATCACCAACAGTGGTACTACAAGTTCTTATTTCAACGTTACGAATTACCAGGGTAACTCTGATGGGTCTAGCCTTGAAAGTTTGTGGTCGAGCAAGGTATCTAGTTCACAAGACCAGTTGGATAATCTTAAGAGTGTAGAGTCTTCTAGTTTTAGTGTTAATTCTACACTTGAGTCACAATTCTCAAGTTATCAAACTGTACTAGATAATAATGTTAGTCACAGTATTGGTGATTATTATAGTACCAGTTATTCTGAAGATATACTCAAAAAACACGAAGAAATGCTGGAGTATGAGGAATGGTGAGTTATGGTGATGATCGCTTGAATCAAACCCTCCCCCACTATAGGCAAGGTTAGTAGGGGAGAATGTCAATAGACAAGATTGCAAAAATGCCTGAATTGTCATGTTTACCGAGTGAGAACATCTCTAAGATTCCATGTCTTTCAGACATGCTGCGCTAACGCTACACTGCGTTTCGCGACTAATGACATTCACGATTTTTTGAATGAGTGCAATCTTGTCTAATGTCTTGCTCTTGCTATGGAGGACGTGTAAGTTGGGTTAAAAACGAAACTTACCTCACAGAAAATGCTTCACTGAATCGACGAGTAATTGGCTCAATTAAAAATGTCAAAACTGATTTCTTGCGAGTGACAATCTCTCCATTAGCAGCCATCCCAGGAGTAAACGCGACTTCTTGTCCTCGTACCATTATTGAGTGTTTGTTCAGCTTAATTCTGGTGGGGAAAACTAAACCCATTTCTTTGTCAACAGTCGCATTGGGATTAATTTGCACAACCTCACCATCAATTGTGCCAAATTCTTGAAAGGGGAAGGTCGCCATCTTCACTTTTGCCTTCATTCCCTCGTGAATAAAACCAATATCCCGGTTAAGAACTTTTACTTCTAAAAGAAGTTCTTCCCCTTCTGGTAAAATAGACAGTAGTTCTTCACCCGCTTGCACTGGTCCTTTTGTTGCTTTAATTCTATAAATTGTACCTGTGACTGGAGCTTTGATAGTTTCCATCTCTTGCTCTTTCTGCGCTTGCTGAAGTTGACCTTGAATAGTAGTCAGTTCTTCTTTGCGTTTGTTGATCTGGGTGATAATTTCACTTTGACGTTCTGATTTTATACGCTGTACTTGAGTGCGAGCAGCTTGATATGCTTCTTCGGTTTGGCGAATTTCCTGAGTTTGAGCAGCAATATCCTTTTCTAAGGATGTCACTTTGTCTTGAGCTTCTGTCACCTTATTTTGGGAGTTGACGACTTCATCATTCGCCCTCGTGATTTCTGCAGCCACACGATTGATTCTTTCTTGGGCGTCTAGGTAATCGAGTCGAGGAATAGCACCAGGTGTCACCAGAAGTTTAAGGCTTTGTTCTCTTTTTTGAGCAATTGCTAAGCCACTTTCAACTTTAGTAAGGATATTTTCGGTGTTAATCAAGTTCGTTTTGGCATTGGTAAGGCTAGTTCTTGCGTTAACCAGATTTTCTTGCAATCGAGTCAGGCGGACTTTTGCTTGGTCACTCAGCGCCTGTTGGCGATTTGCTTCGGCTTCTGCTGCGGCTTGACGCGCTTGATAATCTCGTAAACGAGAGTTTAACAGTTCGTCTTGAAGTTGAGTTCCAGCAGTTTTTCCACCTGTACGTTCTGCATCTAAACGCCGTAAATCTTCTTGAATCAATCTAGCAGATGTGGCTAAACGAATCACATCAACTCGTCGTAAATCTGGATCGCGTTGAATGAGGGTTTGACCTTTGATGACGCGATCGCCTTCTTTGACATCGACTTTGACAATTGTTCCGTTACCTATTGATGTTACTGGTCTGACTTGTGTAGAAGCAATTAACTCCCCTGGGGAAGTCGCCACTTCGTCAATCAGCGAAAAATTTGCCCAGGCGATCGCCCCCAGTACAACAGCACTGACTGTTCCTGCTAACAATCTAGTATACAAAGGTGGCAATTCCTGTACTGCTTTACCCAGTTCATAAGATAGGTGTTCATCAGGTTTTGCAAATCGCTGTTTTGTTTTACGTGCTGTAGCCGTATTTGCAATTAGGGAGTATTTCATAAAATTTTAGATTTTGGATTTTAGATTATAAGTTAGTCGTAAGCGCTTAACAGTTATCAGTTATCAATGAACAATAACCTGATAACTAATAACTGATAACTGTGTACTGATTTCACAACTGACTACAAGCGATTTAAATCGTTAAATAACGTCGCAAAAAACTTTCTAATGTTTCCAACTGAAAATTGAACATCGCTTCCAATTGGGCAATTTCCTCTTTTGTGCAGAAAAATTCATTAGCGAGTATTGTGCGAAACGTTCCTAAAGCTTTTTGTGCTTGGGGATTGAAAAAACCAAATGCACCCCGTAGTGCATCTACCGCTAGTAGTGGTGGGTTAATCAGCAGTGGCTCTCGGTTAAAAATGCGACTGAAAATTTTGGGGATATCCTCTCGCGTTAAAATTTCTGGCCCCCCAACTGATAATATCTGATTACGAGCAGCTTCAACTGTCACAGAATCGACTATTATCCTTGCCAAATCATCTGTACTCACAATAGAGGTACGGTTTTTGGGATCGCCAATCAGCAGGTAAAACCCCGTTTCCCGAAAACGCTCTGCCAATGGTAACAATTCTGATGCTAATCCAGTTGGGCGCAAAATAGTGTAGTTTAAGCCACTGGTTTCGAGATATCGCTCTACCGCTCGTTTTGCCTTGAAGACAGGAGCATCTTCGTATCCTCTGTCTGCTCCTAAAACGGAAATGAAAACAAAGTGCTGGACTTGATTCGCTTTTGCAGAGTCTATAAGTTCGATGTTGGCGCGATAGTCTAAAGATAAGGCATCACCATCAGAATTATGAGCACTAATTACGTATTGTACGCCTTGACAAGCTTTTTGAATATCTTTTTCTTGGCGCAAATCACCAATAAAGATGTCAGCTCCTCTATGTTCTAACTCGCCGTAGCGTGAGGTAAGACGGACAAAAGCCCGCACCTGCTTTTCTTGTTCACGTAAAAGTCGCACAACTGTACGACCGATTCCCCCTGTGGCTCCAGTGACTAGAAACATATCAATTTTGGATTTTGGGTTTTGGATTTAGTCAAGAATTATGTAGACCAATGACTAAATTTTAAAATTCGACAATCACTGGTGCATGGTCACTGGGTTGAGATAATTTTCTAGGAGCAACATCAATTGTGCAGCTTTTCGCACGCTCATATAAATCAGGTGTGAGATAGTGATGGTCGATTCGCCAACCCAAATTACGGCGAAAAGATGCTGCTCGATAGTCCCACCAACTGTAGTGTCCGCTTTCCGAGGTGAATTTGCGAAAAGCGTCAGCGAATCCTAATGAGAGAATATCTCGTAACGCTTGACGTTCTGGTTCTGATGCCATAATGTGATTTTCGATACTAACACTATTATGAATATCTTTGTCTTCCAGAGCAATGTTAAAGTCTCCACACATGCAAATCGCAGCTTGTGAGAAAAGAAGCGATCGCACGTACTCCCGCAATACTGTTAACCAGCGCAACTTGTATTCATATTTTTCGCTTCCCACCGCTGAACCATTGGGTACGTAAAGATTAATAATTCTGACACCATTTATTTGACCTGTGATCACCCGTTTCTGCTCATCCCAATCTGGCTGTAGGTTCGGTAAAGTTGCTGTAAAACCACAAGTGACATCCTGTAATGGTTGACGGCTGGCGATCGCAACACCGTTGTAAGCTTTTTGTCCTGATAAATAAACAGAATAGCCCAATTCCTCGAAAGCAGCACAGGGAAATTGTGCGTCTATCACTTTAGTTTCTTGCATGCAGAGAACATCGATATCACTCTGAGTCAGCCAATCAACAACGTGCTCTAAACGAGTGCGAATCGAGTTAACATTCCAAGTAGCAATTTTCATCTGAGTCAGTCATTATTAGTCAGTAGTCACTAGTCATTTTCCACTTCTTTGGGTCCTGGTGTTCACACATTCTCAACCTCCTGCAACATTCTTTAGAATTGCTTCTGTTTACTGAATTTAGTATTTTTCGTTACAGAATTTTTGAAGTATGATGAGTCCCAAGATAGATGAATCGTTATGTTAGTAAACAGTAATTTATAAGTATACTCTCGGTGTAAACATGATGGTTAGTGTAAGATTAGCCAGTGACTATATCGGGGTACGGTTAACTGGAATTGCACTCTGGTGAGTCAGTCAGGTTAATCTAAGAGTTGGATGATTAAGTACAAATGCTCTATCATCATTATTAAATAGATGTCAGTCCTAGCAATAGGGCTTACTCAACTGCTGAACCAAAACAAATCTATGAAAATCGCTCAAGTAGCCCCCTTGTGGGAACGAGTTCCACCTCCGACATATGGAGGAATAGAGCTAGTCGTGAGTCGCTTGACAGATGAATTAGTGCGTCGAGGTCACGATGTGACTTTGTTCGCATCTGGCGATTCGCAAACATTGGCAAAGTTAGAAGCTGTTTATCCTCGTGCATTGCGCTTAGACCCAGATGTCAAAGAGTACGCAGTCTACGAAATGCTTGAACTGAGCCAAGTTTACCAGATAGCAAAGGAATTCGATATTATCCATTCTCATTTGGGAATCACGGCACTACCTTTGGCGAATTTTGTGCAAACACCCACTGTGCATACTGTGCATAGTAGTTTTACAACAGATAACCGCAACGTCTATACCCACCATCACAAGCAACCATACGTCAGCATTAGTAACGCGCAGCGTCAAGTTAACCTGAACTATGTTGGCACTGTCTACAACGGGATCTCTTTAAGAGATTATCCTTTTGTCGCTCAACACCAACAGCCGCCATACTTGGCTTTCTTGGGACGGTTATCGCCAGAAAAGGGACCACATCATGCGATCGCCATTGCTAAGCAAGCTGGCTGGCGTTTAAAGATGGCAGGAAAAGTTGATAAAGTAGACACTGAGTTTTTTGAACAAGAAATTGCCCCACACATTGATGGTCAGCAAATTCAATACCTAGGTGAAATTAACCACGCCGAGAAAGTTGAACTGCTAGGCAATGCTGCTGTCACTCTCTTTCCAATAACCTGGCAAGAACCCTTTGGTTTAGTGATGATTGAGTCAATGGCAACTGGTACGCCGGTCATTGGTATCAATTTAGGTTCCGTACCAGAGGTCATTAACCACGGAGTCTCAGGTTTTGTCTGCCAAAGTTACGATGAAATGGCGGCAATGATTCCAGCTGCTTTGGAACTCAATCGTCAAACTTGTCGAGAACAAGTAGAGAACAGATTTAGTGTGAAGCAAATGGTTGATGGGTACGAGGCGATTTATGGAAAAATCATCCAAGACCGCATCAATTCAAACGGTCGCATTCATAATGCAAAAATCAAACTTTAATTAACAGTTTTTTGACGCATCTACCTCTATAATCAATAATTTTTCAAAAGGAGGACATAGATTATGAGTATAAGAGCCAACAGTTGCCCCTGTTGTGGTGGTTCCCTCCTGCGTCATGTCCGTCATGGTGAACTCTACTGGTTTTGCAAAACCTGCTGGCAAGAAGTGCCACTGTTAACTGTGAGTCAGATACCCAACCTGGAAGGAAGAAACACGGGATCTGTTCCTCAAAGCGCAGTCAAATCCTAGATTTCTAGAACCAAAGACTTATTCGCTGCTCATAAAGTTCCCTGCTCCACCTGGTAAAATCAGGTGGAGTCAATTATTGGTTAAAGCTCGTGTGCTAGCAGCGTTACTTTACGGCAAAGAAAATTTACGTTTAGAAGAGGTCGCTGATCCAACACCTGCTGTGGGTGAAGTTGTAATCCAAGTGGGGACCGCGACAACTTGTGGTACTGATTTAAAAGTTTGGCGTCGCGGCGGTCATGCTAAAATGCTCAAACCACCGACACTGTTTGGTCATGAGGCTGCTGGGGAAATTGTTGCTATAGGAGAAGGTGTAACAGATTGGCAAGTAGGCGATCGCCTGGTCGCAAATAACTCTGCTCCATGCATGAAATGCTTTTTTTGTCAACGCCAAGAATACTCTCTCTGTCCAAATTTGACATGGAATAACGGTACCTTTGCCCAATACTTAAAAATTCCTGCACCGATTGTGCAACATAATATGTTGCCAATTCCTGATGACTTGCCTTATGAATTAGCAGCAATGACAGAACCTCTTGCTTGTGTGTTGCATGGGGTAGCCCGTTCCAACGTCAAAGCAGGTGATGTTGTGGTGGTGTTGGGAGATGGGGCGATAGGGCTGATGTTCGTAGCTAAATTAGCTCATGCTCAAAAAGCAGAGGTATTGCTGTTTGGAGGCAATGATCAAAGATTAGAGATTGGGGAAAAACTGGGTGCAGCAAAGACTTTCAATTATCATCAATTACCAGAAATTTCTAGTGTCGTCAAAGAACTAACACAGGGATGGGGTGCAGACGTGGTGATTGAAGCAACTGGTGTACCAAGTGTTTGGGAAACCGCAATTGCTTGTGCCCGCCCTGGTGCAACTGTTAATTTATTTGGTGGTTGTCCACGGGATACAACTATTACTGTCAATACAGAACAGCTGCATTACAGTGAACTGACTCTCAAAGGAGTTTTTCATAATACTCCAGAATATGTTCAAGCGGCGCTGTCACTGATTGCAAGTCAGAAAATTCCCTTTGAGTTATTAATCAGTGAACACCGTCCATTGCAAGAATTAGAACAAGTGTTTTGTGATATGAGGGAGCGTAAGGTCATTAAAGTCGCAATGATTCCGTCACTCGCTCCGCTCAAATTCAAAATGGACTGCGTCCCGCTGCGCTAACAAAATTCGCTCATTCAAAATTAAGACCCACGGATAAATCCGAGGACCTTACACTATGGACGCCAAAACAATTCAAAGTATGCCTACGGCACGCTGCGCTAACAAAGTTCAAAATTCAAAATAATAACTCTTTTTTCTCACTGTGCGAATGAGCGCATTTTGAATTTAAGCTCGATAGGCAAAGCCGTGCCGCAGGCTATAGAGCGCGTGGGCTTGTATCCCACAACTAAAGTTTTAAGTATTTTTTTCTCACTGTGCGAATGCGTGAATTTTGAATTGTTTTGTCAGGAATCAATGAATAATGAACAATTACCCTACAACTTCAGAATGAATTATCAATTATCAATTATCGATTTGAAAACTGATACTCCGCTTCCTTGATAACTGATAACTGTTAATGTAGACTTTGCCATTCACCAGAAAAAATACATTCAGTAGCAGTTGCGATTCTCAGCAAATCTTGCAGTAGCAGGGGTGGCCATTGTACTCCCTTTTTGCGTCCTACAGCAAAAAGCTGTTGAGTTTTAATGCTTAACTGATATAAGGCGTAAGCTAAATTTTTATCTACAACAGTAGCATCTTTTAGACCTTCAAATACAACTTTCAATGCCAACAAAATCGAGGTTATTTGACCGGGTATTGGTGCTTGTCCCTGCTGTAGACGTATCAATAAGGCATTTGGGTTTTCCTCATTCAGGAGTGTTTGATTAATCAAAAATTTGCAAGCGGTTTCGTAATTCATCTTCAAGGAACATCCATTACGACTTTGCCTAGCTATTGTGTTGCTGTGGTACCTGATGCAGCAACAGTTGATTTGCGAATTATTTTACCACTGGTAGTTAAATGAAGAATTTTCATAAAAAATGCAAATTTTAGCCATTTCTTTCAAAAGAACAATAATCATTGCAATTTTTGCCCAAAAACTCGGATTCCTCTAAAATTATCGAAGCACAGGAATGGATTGTTGATGCTAAGGTGACATCATTCTTGTTGCCCAAGCACCAACAAGAAATTTTAACTTTTCTTCCTTACCACTTGTCATGCTCGGTAAACTTCCCAAAAAACCAGGGTTCTATCAATACTGGTATTGTTTGAGCTTGGTTGCAATCATTATTACAATACCAGTCAAACCACTGCAAGCACAAGTTCTGAATACAACGCAAATATCAAACGAGCAACATGCACAAACCTTACCTCAACCCACTCTACAACGTCAGAACCAGCCACCTTCTACTCAGCCACTACCAGAACAAGCGCCTCCCGAACGTCTACCGCCACCAGAAAAGTTACTTCCTCCACCTACGACAACACCCCCCAGTCTGGATCAACCCACACCGAGTGATGTTCCTCAAACTATCACTGTTAAAACATTTGAAGTCACAGGTAGTACAGTCTTTCGCCCTGAAGATTTTGCCAAAATCACTGCACCATACACTAACCGCCCGATTACACTTGCAGAATTATTCGAGGTGCGAACGAAAATTACGCAACTGTATGTTGATAAAGGATACATCACGTCTGGAGCCTTTATCCCAACGCAAAAGCTTCTAGGAGGAGTCGTAGAAATTCGGATAGTTGAGGGTGGACTAGAAGACATCAAAATCTCCGGTACACGCAGACTCAATCCCGGCTACGTGCGGAGTCGGATTGCTTTAGCCACAGGTAAACCCTTGAATCGAGAGCGCCTACTCGAAGCATTGCAACTTTTGCAACTCAATCCTCTGATTTCAAACTTATCAGCTGAATTATCTACAGGTTCACGTCCAGGGGTCAATTTGTTAGAAGTGCGAGTTCAGGAAGCAGAGACTTTTGACCTACAAATCCTCCTAGATAATGGACGTTCTCCTGCTGTGGGTAGCTTTCGCCGTCAAATCCAACTCAGCGAAGCCAATCTCTTTGGGTGGGGCGATCGCGCCATCGCTACTTATACGAATACTGATGGTAGCAATACTTTTGATTTTAGTTACTCTGTTCCCTTTAATGCCCGTAATGGTACTGTGAGCTTTAGCTTTGGCTTTTCTGACAGCGATATTATTGAAAGACGCTTTAGTGTTCTTGATATTCAATCCGACTCTCGCTACTACGAATTAACACTACGCCAACCCATCATACAATCTCCAACTCAAGAATTAGCGTTAGGTCTGAGTGCAACTCACCGCGAAAGCAAAGCCAGTTTACTAAATGGGGAAATTCCCTTTTCAAGTGCGGTGGGGGCTTTTGGCGCAGATGACTCAGGAAAAACACGGGTGAGTGCTGTACGTTTTTTTCAAGAATGGACGCAGCGCAGTACTCAGCAAGTTCTTGCTTTTCGTTCCCAGTTTAGTTTGGGACTTGATGCTTTCGATGCTAATAGTTTCTTCGCTTGGAGAGGACAAGGACAGTGGGTGCGTCTATTAGCTCGCGATACCGTGCTGCTACTCAGAGCAGATGTGCAGTTAGCAGACCGACCGCTTGTTCCATTAGAACAATTTAGCCTAGGTGGTATAGAAAGTGTCCGAGGCTACCGCCAAGATGCTTTGCTGACAGACAACGGAATTTTTGCGTCTGCTGAAGTGCGAATTCCTATTGTCCGCTTTTCTCAAGACAACAGCGTTTTGCAAGTCTCTCCCTTCTTTGATGTTGGTACAAGCTGGAATCGTTCTGGTAGATCCACGAGCACAAATTCTGAGGCAGAGGATAATACACTTGTTTCTGCAGGATTAGGGTTGCGTCTACAACTAGATAACTGGCTAACTGCTCGCTTCGACTGGGGTCTTCCCATTATTTCAATCTCTGATGATAAAAACACATGGCAGGAAAACGGTTTGTATTTTTCCATCATTGTTAATCCTTTTTAGAAGTCAGGTTAAGGCAAGATACAATAGTCGTCATTGCTCAGACTCTGTTGTGTTTCTGTCCTCATTTTTGTACCTTGTCCAACCCGTCAAGCTTACGTTCTTTTAACTCTTGCGTAAACTTCGTGCCTTTGAATGATATGTACCTAACAACATTCTTCACTGGGGATCGAATGATGACGCACACTACTTATATGTTACATTTTATGTTAGACCATTTTGCACTAACCTTGCCAATTACCCAAGCAGCGTTCAGAACTGCTGAGCAGTTTGCTAGTCAACAACCAACTCCTGAAAAAGCTGAACAAGTCCGACTCAATACACTCTGCGTGTGGGTGGTGAATGAATATCTGAAGATGATGGAGATTCCCACTGAGTTAAAAAAGAGTGATATTTGGAATCCTGTCCTACGTTTATGTACTGATGTTGCAGACTTGAAGTTACCAGAAATTGGTAGTCTAGAGTGTCGTCCAGTGCGCTTGGCTGAACAAACATGTTACATACCCCCAGAAACTTGGGAAGAACGAGTCGGTTATGTCGTCGTTCAAATAGATGAATCGCTTCAGGAAGCAAAATTACTGGGGTTTGTTCGTCATGTCGCAACTGAAGAATTGCCTTTGAGTCAACTGCAATCTTTGGAAGATTTGATTGAATATCTTGGACAGCTACGACAAACTTCAATGAAAACATTCGTGAATTTAAGTCAGTGGTTGGCTGGTGTGTTTGATGCTGGTTGGCAAACAGTGGAATCCTTGTGGAATCAACCAGAACTCAAACCAGCTTATAGCTTTCGCAGCCCTACAACTATTGAGCAAAACCATCCTACTAACCAAGCACAAGCATTCATCAGACGCGCAAAGTTGATTGATTTAGGAATCCAAATGACAACCAATCAAGCTGTCATATTAATTGTCGAAATTCGACCGAAAGCTAACCAACCAACTGGTGTTTGCCTTCAGTTACATCCTACAAATCATCAAACTTATCTCATCCCAGGATTACAACTGACAGTGCTAGATGAGTCTGCAGAAGTTTTTCTGGAAACTCAAGCCAGAAGTGCAGATAACTACCTTCAATTACAGTTTAGAGGTGAACCCGGAGAACAATTTGGCGTTCAAGTAGTACTCAACGATGCAAGTGTCACGGAAAATTTTGTTATTTAATCAAAAATCAAAAGCAAGAGAAGGCAGTGTGCTGTGCAATAAGCTGTTACGCCTACAAGTATACTATGGAGAGTGAGGGAAGGAGAGAGTGAGGGAAAGGATTTGACGGTTTTGTTCAAAGTCAAAAAATGCATGATCTTAAAGTGCAACAGCTTACACTGCCTGCTGTTTCTTTTCTAGGTAGTTAGGACTTACGCATCGTATATATGTACTAAACGCCGGGTATTTCAAGTCGGCACAATTAAACGTAACTATATTGTGACAATGAGGCGCTCATGGAAAAACTAAAATCGTTAAAACCACTTAACTTATTTGAATATGAGCAGCTAGCGCCTAAATACCTGTCTCAAATGGCTTTGGACTATTATGCTAGTGGTGCTTGGGATGAAGTGACACTACAGGATAACCGCGCTGCTTTTGCAAGATTTAAACTTCGTCCGCGAGTGCTGGTAGATGTCAGTCAGCGCAACCTCGCAACTGCAGTTTTAAATCAACCACTTCAAATACCTATGTTGATTGCTCCGATGGCGTTTCAATGCCTTGCCAATCCACTAGGAGAAGTTGCAACAGCAGCAGCAGCAGCATCAGCTGGTGTTGGCATGGTGTTGAGTACTCTTTCTACTAAAACCATAGAAGAAGTATCAGCAGTGCGTCATGACACAAATCTTTACGCTCCTCAATGGTTCCAGCTTTACATTCACAAAGACAGAGGACTCACTCGTGCTTTAGTAGAAAGAGCTTATGCTACAGGTTATAAAGCACTTTGTATCACTGTAGATGCTCCTATTCTGGGACGGCGAGAACGAGACAAGCGCAATGAGTTTACTCTACCACCAGGTATGGAATTAGCTAATTTTATAAATTTATCCGGGTTGAATATTCCCCATGAAGAAGGGGAATCTGGATTGTTTACTTATGTTGCCCAGCAACTAAACCCTGCGGTCACGTGGGATGATTTAGAGTGGTTTCAGTCTTTATGTCCGCTCCCTTTGGTACTGAAAGGAATTTTACGAGGAGATGATGCTGCTCGTGCTGTCGAGTGTGGAGCAAAGGCAATTGTTGTGTCTAATCACGGTGGACGTCAATTAGATGGAGCAATTGCATCTGTTGATGCTTTAGCTGAAGTTGTCGATGCTGTGGGCGATCGCGCTGAAGTCTTGTTGGATGGTGGTATTCGTAGAGGAACTGATATCCTCAAAGCCCTAGCACTGGGAGCAAAAGCAGTGCTTGTGGGGCGTCCTGTGTTGTGGGGATTAGCTGTAGCAGGACAAGCTGGTGTGGCTCATGTGATTGACATTCTGCGAGATGAGCTAGATGTGGCTATGGCGCTGAGTGGTTGTTCTAGTTTAGAACACCTTGACTCTAGTTTGTTATTTTGCGAAAAACACCGCTTTGCATAGTAGATAAAACACTTTTGCTTTTGCTGAGGGGGAAATTTACCGTTTCATCAAACCCGGAAAAACTGCGGTGCCTCATTACAAGTAACGGGTTTAGAGTCAACGTTGAAGCGGAAAAATCGCCCAAATTGTCACGCATTTGTCCCCTAGAAATGGAGCCAGCCTTTGTAATGTTTATCTGTGTTGGCGTCACGAATACTCGAAGTAATAAGGCTGGCTCCATTTCTTACGTGTAAGACCTCGTCAACTGGTATACAAAAATCACAACTTTTCATGGGGCGATTTTTCCGGAGGCACCGCAGTTTTTCGCGCTTTATTAGCCCAACCCTACAAATTTGAGGGCTCAAAAGAGAAATACGCTACAAATAGCGTTGATAGCTTATGGTAGTTCATCTATCATTTGATAGAGTTCAAATCCCACTTGAATGGAAACTACTACAAAAGTAAGCGTCAAACGTATATTAGGTGTGATTATATTGTCAGCATGAAATTCCAACTGTTCCTTGCCTCTTTATTTTCCCACATCAAAGGACGCCATTGGTGGTTTGGTATCCTTATATGGATAGCGATGGTTGC
This sequence comes from Brasilonema sp. UFV-L1, assembly GCF_012912105.1. Lineage (GTDB taxonomy): Bacteria > Cyanobacteriota > Cyanobacteriia > Cyanobacteriales > Nostocaceae > Brasilonema. Next base: position 4,532 of record NZ_QMEA01000159.1, on the reverse strand, counting down.
TCCAGCTCAAGCATCCGTCATCCTGCGGGTGGCAATTCAAAGAGATATTAATCAGGTCAAAGTCGGTAGTTCTACGACTGCGGTTGTCAAGGATAGTAATGGTCGTACTTTAGGACAGTTACCAGGAATGAGTGCTTACTATGCTCAAGCGGTTCCTGGTGGAGTTGCTTTGGATAAGTGGCGATCGACTCTATTTTGGGTTGAGCCAACAGGTAAGGGATTCGTTTATATTGGCGATCGCTGGTATCGCGGCAGAACTCTTGTTGTTCCTTCAGAAAAAGGCTTATCTGTTGTCAACTGGGTTGATTTAGAAGAATATCTTTACAGCGTGATCGGTGGCGAAATGGACACCAGATGGCCCTTAGAAGCCCTAAAAGCTCAGGCGATCGCCGCCCGTACATATGCTCTTTACGAGCGAGAGAAACAGCGCAATAATCCCCTTTATGATTTAGGCGCTACGCCAGATCGTTGGCAAATTTACAAAGGCGTCAGCAGTGAATCTCCTACTACCTACGCTGCAGTTGATGCGACTGCAGCAAAAGTATTGACTTACAAAAATCGGGTGATTCTTTCTGTCTTCCATGCTTGTTCTGGCGGACACACAGAAGACTCAGAAGATGTTTGGGGAGGGCGTGAACCATACCTGCGTGCTGTTCCAGACTTTGACCAAAATATCAGCGAGTGCAACTGGATCAGAACTTTTTCCCCTGCAGAAATTAGCGCCCAAATTCCAGAAGTCGGAAATGTCAAACAAATCATTCCTGAGAGTACATCGCGTTTCGGAAGCGTGAAAGCCCTGAAAATAGTTGGTGACAAGGGCGAGAAAGTCCTCAGGGGTGAAGATGTGCGTACAGCACTGAGGCTAAAAAGCACCCGCTTTACTGTTAGTAACGCGAATGGAAGCTTTACACTCAAAGGACTTGGCTATGGTCATGCTTTAGGTATGAGTCAGTGGGGAGCTTATAATTTAGCATCGCGGGGATACAATCATCTGCAAATTTTGAATTACTACTACAAAGGTGTTGCTTTAGCACCGATTCGGGTGAAGTAGGTGGGGAGATGGGGAACTCGGGAGATTCCAAATTTTGAATTTTGAATTTTGAATTTTGAATTTTGAATTTTGAATTTTGAATTTTGAATTGTCTCCTACTCCCCACTTCCTCGTTGTAGGCGCTTTTGCCATTCGGCGTCAATTTGTTGAGAACGTTCAACCTCCTGTTCTAACAAGTCAGTTTCAGTAGAGTAGACCAAATCTTCATCACTAAGAACTTTTTCTGCTGCAAACTGCTGAGCATAAGCTATTTTCTGCTGTAACCCAGAGTCTGCGCTTGCTAGTTGTCTTGCACGAGATAGGCGATCGCCATTGCGTTGCACAATTTTGCGATTACGCCAACCAATCCAGAAATATCGTATTAACGGGACAACTAAAAAACCTGTTCCGTAAGCCAATAATACCCAATAAATCCCATGTGCAAAAGCAACGAGTCCACCTATTTGGGCGGCTACTGTACCATCTCTCAACAAACTTCCTAGCACTAATGCACCAACAAAATTTGCAACACCCAATCCTGCACTCAGCATAATTTGTCCTGAACTCGCCGCACTAAAGCGCCAAGGAAATTCCTCCAAATAAGCTGACAAAGGTTGATGATATTTTTTGCCTGCACTCACCTGCAACTCTGGAAAATAATAAACAATCTCTCCTTCGGGACTAACTTTAGGTTGTCCATTAAAGCGAGTCAGGACGGGCAACATATAATCTTCGTATTCTTTTGCAGAACCTTCTCCTATATCATCAAGGTACGGTGCAATTTGTTCGGCGACTACAGCACCTTGGTTATGATGAATTACCATAGCAATTTCTTGCCACCGGCGTTCTTCTAATTTGGTATTCGGGTTACCATCGCCAAACAAAAACGAAAATACGGCTTCAAAGAAATTGAGATCTCTTTTCTCCCGCCGTCTTTCTCGCTGACGGGTGTCATAATCTGGACTGAGATACCAGAATAAATCGGGAAAAAAGAAAAAACCACCACTAAAATTGCCGCCTCTATTGCCGCTATCGCGGTCTGAGTTAGCAGCCGAGATCATTAAAATGATGCTAATACTTATCAGGGCAATGGAGGCAATCAAGAAAATTCCAAATGATATCCGAATCAAGTAAAATAAAATACCCCAAACTTTTTTCCACCATTCCTGTAACCGTAATTGCAAATACTTATTACGTAGAATCGATCTAAAGTTCTTTGGAAATAAGTAAACAATATCACCCGTGTCAGAAACTTGCAAATGTCCGCCAGCATCAGATGCAAGAGCTAATAACCCTTGATTTGCCTGAGCGACATTTAATCCAGACTGAGTTGCCACATCTCCAACAGTGACGCGGTAACCCAATTGTTCCACAGCTTGCATAATGGTGGGATTTGGAGCCATCGCTCTTCCCTCGCAGCGAAAAATACTCTTACTTATTCCAGTATAAAGTTTGATTTTTAAAAACTTGGAAAAGTGGTACTACCAGAGCACGAAGGAAAGAAGCGTTTACATTGCTCACTTAATGTCCTCAAAAAAGAAAAAACTTCTCGCTCGTATTGAACAAACAGTTATTTTTGCCTTGTGCATCATTATAATGGTTTTGCCGCTTGATTTCACGTTAAGATGATTACCCTGGCTTGGTTTACTCGTAAATTTTCTGCCTAATTATGGTTCAGTACACTCTTGCTCAAAGTCCAGAAATTATTCTCACCGTTCCGGGTAAAGATTCAGCCAAAGCCCGCGAAAAAGCAATGGATCAGTTAATGCAACTGCTGGATGAAGGGAAATTACCTACGGAACTGGAAGATGGATTTTCTTCCGAACAACTCATTGAAATCAAAGAAACACCAACAGAAACTACTAGCGATGAGGATGCTATTACACAAGCTGTCCAAGTTTTGAACAACCTAGCCACCCTCAAGCTAAAAGTACAAGAGTCACGCACTGAAGCTATGGAAATTCGTAAGACTGTTGATGTTTTATTTTCAGATAAAACTGTGACTGAGGAGGAAATTGCTCGCCTGAAGGAAGGTTTTAAAATTCTCAAAAATTATGCTCAAGCTAATCTACGTTATCAAGAAGCAAGAGCAAAAGCTGAACAAGCTCGACAAGTTCTCGATCAAGCTTTGAAATCTTCTGATAAATAGCTTGAGCATTTGGCCCAGATTAAGGATGAATAGCTCCTGCATATGTAACATATTGTACATGTTTGTGTGCAGGCAATTGCAGTTATAGCTAAAGGAGATATAAGAACAAAGCCGTCATTGCTGAGAATTACGGCTTATTTGAGTATTGCTGTAGGAAATAATTGTTTGCGAGGAGTTTGACTTGCGACTGAAGTCAGGGCTGATTGTTTTTGTTTGTGTTTGAGCATTGCTACTGTAACCAAAGTGCTAAACACTAACAAACCTAAGACTGCAGAAGATTCAGGAACAGATTTAGCTCTCAGCGCTGTCAGTGCTGTTTCTGCTACAAGCTTGTGAACTCCTGAAGTTGGATGAACAGAATCAAAGAACACAAAATCGTCTGGGTTATCACATACGCTCACGATGTTTCCATTGATAGTATCACCTATGACACAAGGAGTCGTTACATTCTTAAAACCAAATTCGCTTGGATTAGCTAGCACTCTATTAAATAGGGAATTAACATCAACAGTGATGATATTAACAAAAGAAATATTGCTCAATTGAGCCAAAGCGCTTGTCAATGCTGCGTTATGATTATTAGTTAAAGTCGTCAAAGTGCTAGCATTTCCCGTCTGTGATACAAGAGGCGCTGTGCCTAAATCTGGTAAGTTAAATACCAAAATGTTTTTTGCACCAGATTGGGCGAGTGATTCTACTGCATTTGATAAATTACTGACTGTCTGATTAACATCAGTCACATTACCAAACAAGTAATCGTTTGCACCTCCCCACACCGCATAAAGAGCATTTGGATCAGCCTTCTGATTGTTTGTTAGCAATGTTTGCTGATACAAATCCACTTGTGCTTGTACTCCTGGTAGAGTGGAAACGAAAGCATTATCTTGACCAGAGTTAGAACCTACAAATGCGAAGTTAATACCTTGTGTAGGATTTGTTGTACTCAAACTGGTAGATAATGTCGGGGATAACCCTAACTCTTCTCCAACAAAGTCAACCCAAATTTTATTATTAGAAAAACGTCCTTGAAAGAAAGGTGGATCTGATGGGATGGCTTGTGCGGGATTGACTGAACCTCCAGTGGCATTAAACACATTACCAGTATCAGATAAACTGTCACCAAAGATAAAAAACTGACTATATCTATAGTCAGATGCCGAAGCTTTGAGCGGCCAAATCAAAGATAAGAAGACAAATCCTGCTGTTACGAGTTCTTTTTTCATACCGACTGTGTTTCTCGTAATTTCTCATTACTTATCAAGTTTCATGATATACATAGTAATTTGAAATAAATTGTGAATTTATCGTTAAGGCATTCAAGAAAGCAGCGAGAGATGGGGAGGTGGGGAGGTG
>NZ_QMEA01000158.1 GCF_012912105.1 Brasilonema sp. UFV-L1 | reverse complement strand
CAACTGGCGAACCCGTAAGGGCGGAAGGTTCAGCCGTCTCTGCTGTAGGAGGGGAAGTAAGACCAAAGCTTGGGCGAAAGTCTAATCTAAGGCATTCCCCCGTGAGTACAGAAGCCCCGTCCGCCTATGCGGCGGGGTAGTTCACTATTTGATTCTGTATAAAGCGCACAATCAGCAACTATTAACCCGGCGTTGCGGGTTATCAAATTTATGTTGCTCATAATTAGGCGATACGCGCGCGTCAAGCCAGAGGCTTATCGCCTGTTGAAAGCCAGTTAGAGAGTGGTATTGGCATTTTTCACCAGATGTCTAATCAACTGAGGCTTACGCCAGGAAAAGTAGAAGTCACTTAACACGCACGCTTCGACTATGCAATTCCACTTTCAAGTTTTTGGTATTAGGCTCTGAGGGTAAAGTAGAAGAACTTGTACAAGAACTTATGACTATTCAGGATGGTATCGAAACCAAAATCGATGCGATCGCCTGGGTAGTTGACCAATTAAATCTTGACCTTGGAACCTGGGAGGAAAGAAAAGCGCGAGTAGCCGAACTCCACAACCAGGTAATTTCACGCCGCAAAACTCAACTTGAACAAATCAAGCGCACCCTCATCCATTTATATGAGATTGGATTAATCAATGATAAAAATATCGGTAAGTCAAGGGTGATTGAGATTAGAGATAACCCGCCTAAAGTTGCTAACTTACTATTAGAAGTAGATGATGAAGATTTTCCGGATGAGTTTAGAACTATCAAGTACCAAGCTAATAATAAGGCAATTATCGAAGCTTACAAATCTGGTGAAGATATCAGCAATGTTGCTGAAATAACTATCGGAAAGCAGGTACGGTTTAAAGTGCAATCAAGTGGAAAAAATCGCAACAAGAAAAACCACAGATGATGGCAGAAGCCAAGCTCGATAAAACAAATTACCTATCAGAAATCTTACCATTATGGTTGAATAAAATCTCAACCATTTTTTTTATTAACTCTTACATTCTGTACCTATAAGGAGAAAGAATGAAAATATCCGAAAATATAAAACACCACAGCAGCTTCGCTGAATGATATTAGAATAAATTGCCTAAATTACTTCATCAATGCAACCAAAATTACGTCTTAAAAGGCAACTGCAAATGGAAAGTTTAGTTCATTTTATCAACAACTTACTCTACATCCTTATCTATGGATTTAGCAGCTTGTTTATTTTGGTATTCATATTAGATATGCAAGCTGCATTCGCCAACCATATGTCAGGTTACACCGCGCATAACCACATTCAATCATTCAGTCATCAACTGCTACCAGTCAGAGAAAAAAATGAGTAAGCTCCGTATCGTTAGGCTAAAAACTTATAAAGAAAAGCTAAAAATAATTAGACCACAATCAATAGCTAATGCTCATTATAAAGAAATATTGATGGATTCTTTATAATGAGCTATCATCTCAATACAACTGGTACTTCTCGCAATCCAATCGGCAGTATTTGCCCTCTAGACATAGTAGTTCAAGTAGGATTTGGAACGGCTAAGATAACCAAAAACTGGCAAACTTACTACGACGGCGAGACTGAAGTCGGTGAACCAAAAACACTTGCTGAGTTTGAGGAAATTGCTCAACAAGAACCAGGAAATTGGAAATTAATAATGGAAGCGCCTTTATGGGAAGCAATCTGGGAAAGGCAGGATACTAACAAGTGGGTTTGTATTAAGGCAGGAAAAGGATTCGCATAGTGATAGAACCGAAAAGCTGCTTCAATTGCAAGCACATCCATACATGAAATAATCCTAGCAGCTAGCTATTGAGAACCACTAGATAAGCAAAAACACATTTAACTTGCATATTATTGATTTTGGAGAAAAAGCGTCAATCCTTCTCCCCTGCTCCTCCGCGCCCTCGCCCCTCTGCTGTCTAAATGTGCAAATTAGGTGCGTAACAGCTTAGCGGCTCTTCGTGCAACCATCTGAAAATTTTTGGGAAGTTGAGGTAGTAGATATTCATAAAAGAACTTAAACTAATTCCTATATGATAAATAGGTCAGCACAAATATTTGTCGTTGAGACAAGGCAGCTGGAGCTCAAGGGAAGAGGATTTCAATGCCTTAATCTTTCTGAACATAATTGTGTTTATTTGTGCTTTCCTACTTAGCGCCAAAGCCGTTAGTTCAATATTTTTTACAAACAGCGCAATTGAGCCGTCAGTGATTCAATTAACCCTTCTGCTTCATCCTTGCCAATACCTTCTAAAATCGCAATCGCTTCTTTGAGATTAATTTGACAGTCTTCTGAATATCCTTGCATCATATCCTCTAAGGCATGATTTAAAGTATACTCACCTAAATCAGCAACTTCGCAGTGGAATAACCAATATGTTAATGTTACCCGCAATGCCAGCTTATCAGCTAGGGTAAGTTTCTCTAGCCTTGTGCCGAAAGACTCGACAAGTTGGTCAATTTGATTAGTCAGCGTATAATATGTAACACACTTGCTCATCTTGAGAAACTCCCTAATTTTTTCTCGAAAATATCACCAGTAGTAACCTAAAGCTCTTTTGCTAAATACCTGAAAAACTTTACTAGTAGGACATAATTTCTAAAAACCGTATTTTCATCCCTCATGGAACTTGCGTTGAATAAGCGTTTTACAGAAAACAAAAACACGGGTTTTAACGATTAAGGGCTACTAGTTCCTAGATGCCAAATACCCTTGACGGTAATTACTTTTCTTCAACTTCGTAGCCTGACGAGGTGTCCACTGCTTAATAGCGTCTACCCTACCTGCATGGCGCAACTTCTCTTCATAAGTAGTATTGCCCGTCAGTTTTGCGATCGCACCAGCTATGACAAGCGCACAACGTTCCGGCTGGCTAGAAACCTGTTCCTCCGCAAACCGCACCACCACCCAGTTAGCATCAACAAAGCACTTGTTTCTGTAGTTATCCTCCCCAATACAGTGGGTAGGTTTTCCCGTTGCAAATGAGATAGGTTCATCCACTTCAACATCTAGGTGTAGCCCAGTAGTGGGTTCCACAATCAAAAAATCAGCCGTGTAATGTAAATCGTGCCCTGGAGGTAACATCTTCTGTTGGGGTAAAACAACCCCTTCACCAAAATAATACTTCAAAACATTCCCGAATAAATTCTCACTCGCTCCCACAGGGGAATCACCCGTACCCGAAGGTGCAGTCACGGGAGCAAATTTCTTATCTCGAACCAACTGCGGGACAAATATTTGAGGAAAAGATGGAACTAGTAATGCTGATTTCGCCATGTTTGTTAATCAAATCTTTAAATAAGAGGTTGTCGCTTCATATTTTCCTTAAATAAGGAACAATATTACACCCAGTTTTACAAGTACACCAACATTATTGAAACCAACAAATGTTGCATATTTTTTACAACTAAAATTGGATGCCAATTGTCAGTCACATGGAAGAAAATACGCTAAAAGCACTCCGGACAAGGTATGTACAGCTTCCAGATACTCTCAGGACTGATTCAAGAAGAATACCCCGTCATCGCCTGCGAATCTCCCCTCCAAGAAAGACTGCGCCTACTCACTCATATCAGTCAGTTCTGCCAAACCACCAGAAAAAGGTGCTACCTGTGGAACCTAGGAGAGGAAACAATCAAGGAACTGACAGTTGAAAATTCAAAATTAGTGATTGGAGAATTTCAAGACTATATTCCTAAACCAAGACAAAATAAAGAAGATTATTTTCAGAGCCTCAATTTTTGGAAAGAATATCAAGAAACTGGGATACTAATTCTCGAAAATCTATATCCGTGGATTCAGGAAAATAGCCCCAAAGAAACTGAATATTTACTGATGTCAGAGTGGATGAAATCTTCACTGTTCAACATTAAACTTTCTAACCAAAATACTGGTAAAGTTGCCCTACTCCTAGGAGCAACTGCTAATATTAGTAGCGATATCTCCGCCGAGATTCCTATCTGGAAACAAGATTTACCTGATGTTAGCGAAATCATCAACTCTCTCACTCAAACCAGCCTTCTACCCCCAGAATATACAGACACAGATTATCTCACAGTAGCGAACACTGGGATGGGGTTATACATATCTGACATCATAAACCTACTCAAGGAGGTTAGAAAAACCACCGATTTCAATAACTCCGAATTTGTAGCACAATCTCTCCTCAAACAAAAAATCCAACTACTCAACCGCCTCTACGATATTGAGTTTCTACCTCCACCCAAAGTCCAACTAGGTGGGTTAGAACTCATGCAAGAGTCATTTAAAAAATTCAAGCGCCTTCTCACCCCTCGCGCCAAACAATATAATCTCAAAGTGCCCAAAGGTATCATGTTAGTGGGACCACCAGGAACAGGTAAATCTCACTCCGCCAAAGCCTGTTCCCAAAATATGGGTATTCCCCTCATCATGGTCAATTGGGGGAACTTTCGCAGTTTCGAGAACCAAGCTGAAATTAAGCTTGAACGTCTGCTAAAACTCGCTGATAAATTGTCACAAATAATACTTTATTTTGATGATTTTGATAAAGCTTTTGCCGGAGATGATGATTTAGCTAAACGGCTAGCTGGTAAGCTTTTAACTTGGATGCAAGAAAGACAGTCTGATGTATTAGTTATTGCTTCAGTAAACCGAATGGAGTGGCTACCACCCGAACTCACCCGCGCCGGACGGTTTGACTACCTCTTTAAGGTAGACCTACCCAACAACGGGGAAAGATATACTATCTTCAAACTGCACGCTGCCCGATTTGACGAACGCTTCCGCAATGGTGGCGATCCTTGGGACGAAGAACAGTGGCGCAGACTTCTTAAAGCCACCAATAGGTGTGTGGGTGCTGAAATCCAGACAATTGTAGAACGTGCTGCTAGCACTATATTCTGTCAGACAGTAATAGAAGACACTTACTCACAAAGTAAACTCCCGCTTCTAGAATTAACCATTGAAGCACTACTTGAAGAACGCCGCCAAATTAACCCGCTTGCTATCCGGGAAGCAGATAGAGTCGAGTCAATGCGTAATAAAGCAGACCAACAAGCTTTACCTAGTAGCCCTCTTGATGAAAGCAAGTTTGCTGTTGGAAACATCAATATTTTCAGCTAGGAAACGTCTGAAATCAGTTACCAATTACCAGTTACCAGTTACCAGTTATCAGTTATCAGTTATCAGTTTGAAGAAGAATGGGCTAGCCCCCAAGGGGGCGCTACGCTACGCCCCGCTACGCTAACAGCAATTGGTGCAATTCTTGATTCAAAAGGAAGAAATAAAGAATTCCGACTTCTGATTCCTGACTCCTTCGCTGTTCACTGGTCACTGTTTACTGTTCACTGTTTCTTGGTCACTGTTCACGCTCTTTAACCACTTTACCATTTTATTCATCTAAAATTATGGAAGTCACAAGACCAACCACTCAAAGAGGCATTCAAACAAAAGGCGCACAAACTTCACCAAAAAGCTTATTCTTCAAAATTCTCAATATCGTTGGACCAATTGCCGGTTTCACTGCTGCCCTCTCACCCCTAGCGCTCTACTTTTGGAATCATCAACCCCAGTATCTACCTATTGGTGCAACCTTTACTAGTAATAACCAAACAATCAAATTAGAGGTAGCTAGAGTTGCCCAAGAATTATCCAAAGGACTCAAATTCCGCAAGTCAATACCGAACAACCACGGGATGCTATTTGTTATCAACAAATCAGAACCTATTAGCTTGTGGATGAAGGATACTTACATCCCCCTAGATATGATATTTCTTGAAAGTGGAGAAATTAAACATATCATCAGGAATGTACCACCTTGTAGAACGAAGTTCTGTCCTAAATACAATTCAGTGTACCCTGTAAACCAAGTCATCGAATTACCTGCAGGTAGTGTAGATTCTTTAGGGTTAAATAATGGAGAATTTCTCAAAATCAATCTGAGATAGCCTCAACTCCTAATCAAACAACATATTAGCCAAAATCAAGCATAAAATCCCTCAAACAAGGAGTTTGAGGGATTTTACTTTGCTTAAAGATAGTGTTGAGATACATTTTTCTTTTTGTCAATCTAACTAGATTTGAAATAAACTTCAACACTGTATAGGCAAAGATAACATCAAAACTTAAACAATTAATCGGATGTATCAAAAATGCTTCCACTCATAGAATAAGCGTATAAGCCACAAAGCTTTCAAGAGTTTCAACCAATACCGATTCTTCGTTGAATTTTGCCGCAAAGAGTATCTCCCCAACAATTTCTCTCAAAAATTAGCTCTTATAAATCGATAATTACACCCACATGAGAACAAACTACGACCCTGATTACAATAAGGACTATACATCCTACGAACAAGAAAACGGATATCCTGTTTCAGATCGACGCCGCCGCACTTGGAAAGAAAATGGCACAATCGCCGGTTTGATGGTTGTTGGTACCGGATTGATGATTGTAGATCTCTCAATCCACAACATGATTATGGCATCACTCGCATTTGCTACTGCCATCGTCGCATTAATGCCCAAAGAAGCAAACAGCCTGCTTTCTAACTTTGAGAAATGGCAGCGCAAGTACGGTATCAATATTTACACAATCATGTTTTGCTTGGTAGGTGCGGTCTTCCTGCTGGATATGTCAGTTGCACCAGCCAGCGCGCAATTCATGAACAGTGCTGAAAAATTCTTCACGAATGACAAGTACTTCCCTGGTATTGATAAAAAAATAACTGGTTTTATCTTCGCAGTACTGCGCGGTCTATTCCTGATTTATCTTGCTATTGGTCTTATCCGAGTCGTCCAAGCAGCCAGAAATGACGAAGATTGGCAGACCATTGCCCGTACTCCAATTATTATTGCCATCACCGTAGTTATTGGCGATATTCTAGCTGGATTAGTAGTCGGTACTGGCGGTGGTTAGACACAAAAGAGCACTATAACCAACCCTTTAGCAGTGATTGGTATCACTGCTACTCGAATCAAATATGCTTAGAGATAGAGAATTCCGTACCGTCAACCGAGTCTTAGGTAACCAACCCCGCCTCGGTCCATTTCCCGCCGACCAAATTGTTCCTTGGAGTGCGATCGCACTGATCATGTATTTCGTAGTTCAAGGATTTCTTCAAGCAGGATGGCTAGCAACAGGAATATCAATTACCTGGGGATGGGCAACTTGGTGGACAGTCACATCAAATAAAGCCTTCTTAGGTAAGTTTGTCGGTACTCCCCGCATCACTCGCGGATATAAGCCTTTTGTTTCACTGCTTAATCCACACCAAAGCGAACCAAGGAAAAAACCCGCTTCTAAGCGCAAACGCAATTCAAACAGTGAACAGTGAACAGGTTTGGAACCCAACGGAACACGACACTGATAACTGATAACTGGTAACCTTCTCCTTTTAAGAATTAACGCAGATATCATACCGCCATGACTTCGACTAAATCAACCAAGCCGAAAGATAAACTTGGCAGACAATCCCTCGAAACCGAACAATTAGGAGTAGTAAAAAATCTCACCCCGTTTGAAGATATTACCCATCTAGCAGGGATTGCAAGTATCTCACTTGGTGGTCGTAAAAATATTGGTGCGCTCATTCTCAAGAAGAAGGAAAATATCCAAATCAGATTTTGCTTTGATATCCAAGGTATTCACCCATCCTTAAGTTCTGAACAAATCCTACCTATATTTGAAAATATTGAGGGCGGACTCAAAGAATTACCCGAACGCGAAACCCTAACAATCCATATTGGCTCATTTACCGATGACACCTTCCGCCAACAAGAATTAAAGAAAATCGAAAAAGAATGCGACCTTGAACAGCTAACACTACTTATTAGGTCAGAACGCCTGCGAACACGCGAACTCACTCAAGCAGGGGTACGTAAAAATAAGTTCCTCCGCTTTTGGTGTACCTATACCGTACTTGCAGCTGAAAATAGCAAAAGCAACGACCCCATTGAGAAAACTATCAAACAACTGCAAACCTACTGGCAAGGATTTACTGGAGAAATTCACAAGCTTCGTCACCAGAGAATCGAAACCATTCTGCACGATAGCTTCACCTCTGGATTCCAAATGTGGGAGCAAATTATCTCTAACACAATGGGATTAAGCGCCAAAGTACTTACAGCAGGTGATATTTGGGAAGTTATCTGGAATCAATTCAACCGTAGTGAAGTACCACCCATTCCCAACCCCCTCATCCTCGATGAAGCAGGGCTTAGGGAAGAACAAACTAGCGATTTTCATATCAAACACCTAGTTCTGGAAAACGAACAATCAGTTCCCTTTCTCGACCGTAGTTGGGTTAAACTTCAAGATAAGTATATCAGTGTCTTGCAATTTAGCGAGAAACCTCAAGGGTGGGTAGATGAATACGACCAACTACGATACCTCTGGAGAGTACTTTCTAAAGAAAAAATCTCCGACACCGAAATTATCTGCCAGCTATCCAAAGCAAATCAAGGGCTAGCAAAAACAGTTTTACAACGCATAACTAAACAATCAATTACATCTAGCGCCATGTCTGCCGATAAAGGTTCCATCGATGTTAAGGCAAACATGAACATTGAAGAAGCTGTACGGGCACAAGAAACTATCCTTAGAGGTTCTATCCCCATTCACACGGCAGTTGTCTTTTGTATCCATCGTCACAGTCGTCATCAGCTAGATGAAGCTTGCAGGTATCTTTCTAGCTGCTTCCTACGACCAGCGGTAGTTGAGAGAGAAGTAGAATACGCATGGAAAACTTGGCTGCAAACAATACCTATTATTTGGGAGAATTTACTAACAAAGCCATTTAACCGCCGCCTTCCATATTTCTCTTCTGAAGTACCAGGAATCACACCCTTAGTACGCACCGCCACAGGTGATAAAAATGGGTTTGAACTCATTGCCGAAGAGGGAGGAACACCCGTACATCTCGACTTGTACAACCAACATAAAAACTTAGCTGTGTTCGGTACGACCCGGGCTGGTAAATCTGTACTAGTAGCAGGATTATTAACACCCGCACTCGCTCAAGGTATCCCCGTCATCGCCTTGGACTATCCCAAGCCTGATGGCAGTTCCACCTTTACAGATTATACACAGTTCCTGGGCAGAGAAGGTGCTTATTTTGATATCACAAAGGAAGCGAATAACTTATTTGAGCTTCCAGATTTAAGGGGATACGAACCTAATGTTATCAAAGAGCGAATGACTGATTTCAAGGAATTCTTGAAATCAACATTAATGACAATGGTACTTGGTACTCATTCAGTTGGTGTTAGCCCAACTATGGTATCAAATATCGAGAGTCTTCTTACTCTTGGTCTGGAAACTTTCTTTAATGACGATGATATCAAACTGCGGTACAAATTAGCACTAGAATCAGGTGTAGAAACAAACGAGTGGAATGATATTCCTACACTCCAAGACTTCTATAATTTCTGTTCGCCAGGATATATCAAACTTGATTCAATTGCTAATAACTCTAAGGAAATATTAGATGCGCTCGACCACATCCGATTGAGGTTAAAGTTTTGGTTAAATTCAAGAGTAGGTCAGTCAGTTGCTAAACCATCCAGCTTTAGAACTGACGCTCGATTATTAGTATTCGCCTTACGTTCACTTGGGTCAGAAAACGATGCAGCAATCCTTGCATTATCAGCATATGCTGCTGCATTAAGACGAGCATTATCCTCTAAGTCAAGTATCTTCTTTTTGGACGAAGCACCTATCCTGTTTAGCTTTGATTCCATCGCCGAATTAATTGGAAGACTCTGCGCTAACGGTGCAAAAGCTGGTATTAGGGTAATTTTATCAGCTCAAGAACCCGAAAGTATCTTCCAGAGCAAATTTGCTCCTAAGATATTTGCAAACCTGACAACTAGACTCATTGGACGAATTCAAACATCAGCAGTAGACCCATTTCTCGCAAGATTTAAATACCCATCAGAGATTATTTCTCGTAATAGTACAGAAGCTTTCTTCCCCAAGCGCGAAAGTATCTACTCACAATGGTTGCTTGATGATAACGGCAAACTAACCTTCTGTAGATATTACCCAGCTTATTGCTTGCTTGCGGCTGTGGCAAATAATCCTAATGAACAAGAATTACGCACGCTATATCTCAATAAGTATAAAAATAACCCCATGTTGGGAATGGTTAAATTCTCCCAAGCATACGTGGAGATGATTCGTGGAGAAGAACCAACAGTAGAAACCAAAGAACTATTAGATTTCGCTAATAAAAAAACCGTACTAACCGTACAAGCTAGAGAAGAAAAGCTAACAGAAGAAAATCCTAAACAAGTGGCTTCAAGTAACTAACTGCCACATCGACAACTAATTAGTAAAGTATGAAACAACCATTCAAGTTGAAACCCAAAAAAGGAATAATAATCGGCTTAGTAATCGGGATATGTACTCTTATCGGAACAGCTCCGTCCTACGCCCTCTCACTCGGTTTCTTTAATGAAATATTGGGCGAACTCAATAGCTACTTTGAAGAAACCAAAAGCGAGCTCATCGCTGCTATCAATACTAGTTGGGGTGGACTCAAAAATGAGGCAAAAACTGCTACCAATAATTCTATTAGTAGCATGGGTTTGCCCGACCCAGTAAACTCAGCCCAGAAGCTTAAAGAGCAGCTTAAAAATAAGGGTTCCTGGAACGAGAGTAACACCGTCGAGGGTGCAGTTGCTGCTGGTAATGAACTTGAGCGGGAAACCACCCGTGCTACAGTTGAAAGCGTCTTGGGAGAAAAAGGGCAAGAACGTACTAAGAAGGAAATTGAAGCAACCCAACAAACAGTAGCCGACGCGCAAGATTTGGCAAACCAAGCCCAAGGTATGGATGCTTCCCAAAATATCCTCAAGGTAATTGCTGCCCAAAATGCCCAGATTGTCTCAATGCTTGGACAGTCCCGTACTGATGGACTGCAACAAAGGCACGACGCCCAACAAACTAACCTCATGCTATCCCAAATCGCTGAACAAGGTGCAAGCGATCGCCGCCGTCAAAATCTGATGATGGACGGTATCACCTCCCAATACATGGAAATTAGTGGATTTAGCTCTCTCAAAACGACTGCTGGTAAATAGTTTGTTGTGAATAGGAGTCAGGAGGAGGCAGTGCGGTGGTGAAGCAGCGCTGCGGGAGGGTTTCCCTCCGCAGGCGACTGCTGAAAGGGTTCCCCGGCATATAGACGCCCGGAGGGCGGCTTCCCGCAGGGTAGCAACTGCCGTTCAGGAGCCAGGAGCCAGAATAAAATGCTGTAAGCGCAAGCGTACACTACATGTAAGCCCTATGTCCAAAGGACACGCTACGCGAACGGGCACGCCAAAGGCGAACGCATAGCGTGCCGTAGGCATACAAAGCAGCGTGCCCGAAGGGCATATACTGAATCATAACTTGCTGAATTCTTCAATTCTTCTTCTTACTCTCCTAAATACTGACCGGAGCTTCGGAGTCAGAGGCTCCGCTCCTGAATTCTAAATTCTTCGTAAATAGAAGGAGTGTCCTTTCTATTCTACCAGATGACCCCTCAGCATCAGGTAATCAAAGCACTATGTTAGAACATTTCATAATCGCCACCGACCCATTTTTTGGACAAGACATTCTCGAAAATGCTGCTGGCGGGGCACAACTCGTAGCAGAAGGATTTAAAGAACTTTGGGAGGAAACCCTCAACGGAAACTTGTATGGCTCAATGTGCAAGGTAGGACAGTTTTTTGCGATCGCCACTCTCACCTTGTATATGGTCGAATTGGGTAAAAACTGGATAAACCAAGAGGACATGAAAGCTCTCTCCAGTTGGATATGGCCCATTATAGTTATTGCATTGTTAGCAAACAACGGCACCCTACTTAGAAGTGGAACCTTTACTATCAGAGGTTATATCAATAATGTTAATAATGATGTCATAAATTTTACCGCTGCCGGAGCAAACCTTGAGGTAGCATTCAACCGCGCAGTTGGAAATATTGCCCTCCAACAGCAAGTCGGAGGCGCAATGGAAAGATGTAGGTCAATTCCCGGTAGTACTCAAGATGCGATCGCATGTCTCCAACAAGCCGAACTTGAAATCAAAAAATCTGCGCCCGACTTATTTAAGGGAGAAGCACCAAGCGTTGGGAGTTGGGAATTTAACCCCCTTAAGTCCCTATCCGACGCCAAAGACGCACTCTCAAATCTTTCCCCAGGTCAAGTATTAGAAAAAGTTGGTAACACAATCACCAGTACCATTGGTGCAATGATTACTGGTTTTGTCGCTGTCATATTACTTGCCCTCAATAATGCGTATCAGTGGGGAATCGAATTTACCATGTTGCTAACCGCCCTCCTTGGTCCATTAGCAGTTGGTGGTTCGTTACTCCCCTTTGGTGCTAAACCAATATTTGCCTGGTTAACTGGCTATTTCACCGTTGGAATGGCGAAACTTTGCTTCAACATCATTATCGGGCTATGCGGACAACTTATTGCAAATTCCCAACAAAACCAACCAATGATATTTCTCCTCTTCGTCGGGTTAGTATCCCCCATTCTCGCATCAGCCCTGGCTGCTGGTGGTGGAATAGCCGTTTGGACGGGACTAGGTAAAGTCACATCATTTGGGGCTGAAGTTGCAGCAGGAATTGCTACTAGTGGAGCAAGTACAGCAGCGACAGTAGCTGTCAATACCACAAAATTTATTGCTTCAAAAACCAGGAAAAGATAATCAACCATGCTCAAACCAAAGTCAAAATCACAGCCACTTCGCCTCCTCAGTTACGGACAATCTACATCAGCACCGGTTGCAATTACAACTACAGTAGGCGCAGTAGCAGGTATACTCTCTCTTCTATTACAATTTGTCAATTTTGGGGCAAATTCTGCTGCTGCCAAATACATGAAGGGCATGACATTTGTACAACTCCAAGATGGAACAACTGCAGCAGCCAAAACTCTCGGTCCTGGAGAAAGAACTAACGAAACTATTAAAACTTTTGTCACCAATAGCATGGTGAAGCTATTCAATTGGGATGGAATTATCAACACCGACGAAAATGGTAAGCTTATTCAAAAAGTTGATAAGGGAGTAGAAATCGAAACCGAAAATGGAGATAGAAGAAAAATTCCCAGTGATGTTTGGGAAGCAGCATTTACTTTATCTGAAAACCAAGATTTTCGTGCCAGCTTCCTTAAAACACTAGCTTCAACAATTCCTGAAGGTATATTCTCAGGACAAGGTACAGTCACAATCGTCACTAACTACATCTCTGAACCGAGAAAAATATCTCAGGGCAAGTGGGAAGTTGATATTATCGCCAGTTTAGTTACATTTAATAGCGAAAGAAACAAAAGTAAAGGTTTACCTTTTAATAAAACAATAACTATTGCAGCAGTAGATATACCACAGAATCCACCCCAAACTACTGATATTGCTCAAAAAGTATACAAAGCAAAAAATTCTGGTTTAGAAATCATTCAAATTGTCGATTATGAACTTGGTAAAAAGAAATAATACGACAAATTAAAAAAAAATCAGAAGTCATAATGATTTTTTATTAATCTATTTAAATCAAATAATTATGTTACAGTTGCAAAACGACAATCAAGACAGCGTTAATAATAACGGGAATTCACAACTAGCTAATTCTGTTGATGCACTCTTACCGTTAGATGAGAAATTAGTGAAAAATCCCGAATCCGAAGAGAAATTAGAAGAAGAATTAGGAGAAAAAGAGGGGGAAGAGGAAGAAAACCCCGCAGCGGTTCAAACCAAACACGACTTTGTAACTTCTCCCTGGTCAAGACTTGGTATTATTGGAGGTGCATTTGGAGTAGGTTTTCTAGTCATGTTTGTCGCCCTCAACGGCATGATGAACAGTGGTAGCAATACTGCCCAAACTCCAGTTGCAATTTCCTCTCCTACTCCCACATCCACACCATTTGAAGAGAAAGATGGGGATGTTTATGCAAAACTAGCGCTCGCTAAGCAACAGCAAGAACTTGAAACACTCAACGGTAAAGAGGAAGAAACCAAAGAAAATAAGACTGAACAAAAAACTCCAAATAAAGAAAAACAAGCCTCAGCTACCACCAACATAAACACTAACAAAACAGCAAGTCAAATTAGAGTTACTCCGCAACAGACACAGACACCTCCCAAGAGACGGGTATATCAAGAACCAAACCCTGAAGGTGAATACAGACTAAGGCGCAGTGCAGTACTCGCATCTCGTCCCATCGAACCCAAAAGCCCTACTGCAACGAATGGCACTAAGAAAAGCTGAAAGACTTGTAGTTTAAGCAGTTTGCAATTGCT
>NZ_QMEA01000157.1 GCF_012912105.1 Brasilonema sp. UFV-L1 | reverse complement strand
GCAAGTAGTTTTGCCAAGATTTACTTAGGTTTAAGGCTTACTGCTCAACCGCTATCCTGGGGCAACAGATACTGAAATTTCTGCCCTAGAGACTCGCTTGAAAAGCACTTTACCACCCTCTTACCGAAACTTCTTAACAGCTAGTAATGGTTGGTGTAAGTTAGACAATATGATTGATAGACTTTTATCTACTCAAGAAGTTGATTGGTTAGCTTCAAAAGACCAAGAGGGGATTAACGCTTGGATGAGTGGAGTTGAAATGGGAGGTGGATGATCACCTGTACCTGATGAAGAATATTTTGTTTACGGAAAAGGACAAGATTCGACTTCGCTACGAAACGAATATTTACAAACTGTTCTAGAAATTGGTGGAGACTCAAATCAAGCACAACTACTGCTTAACCCTCAGGTAGTATTTGAAAATGGTGAGTGGGAAGCTTGGTTTTTTGCTAACTGGCTTCCTGGTGTACACAGATATAGATCCTTTCGTGAGTTGATGCAAGACAGGCGTAGACGTTTGCTTGATCTTCCGAAACTTCGAGTCGATACATCTGGCTAGCCTCTAGACTGGTTGGAACATTTCTTGAGCAAGTGACGTCTAGATTATTGTCAGTTTAATCTTGTTGACTTGAAGAAAATGTAAAAGTTACAGTTCGTGGGTTATTCAAAAGATGACCAGAGAACACACAGTTTCAGTATCAGGGATTTGTTAATATGACGCAGCTACTTACTGAGGCAGAAATTCAAGAAAAGGCAAAGCATCTGCCAGATTGGACAGTAAAGGAGTCAACATTACAATGTACCCGCACATTTAAAGACTTTATCAGGGCTATAGAATTTGTAAATAAGCTTGTTGAACCTGCTGAGTTAGCAGGACATCATCCAGATATTGAGATTGCTTACAACAAAGTCAAAATCTCACTGACAACACATGATGCAGGTGGATTAACACAAAAAGACTTTGATTTGGCAAAAGTTATATCTCAAATCAATTAACGATTTGCTTACATAGCTATTTGCATAAGAAAATGACATTTTTTATGCAAGGTATTTTTATTGGCAAAAAAACTTCGTAGAGGAATTGGTCAACATCACGTCATCTCCAATTTATTAGTCCCCGTCCTTAAGGACGGGGTCTTAATTATGGATACCGAAATCAGATATGTGACAGTTCATAAGGCGAACGCTTTAATCTTGTCATCCAGTCTTCCGAAAATATAATTACAAGTAAATACAACTATGTTTTTGCATAAGTTAATTGCATTATTTCTTTACCTAAACTTAACTGTTTGTTAGCTTGGCAAAAACTAAGATAGTGTGGAGGGCAAGTATGCCTCATCCACAAGTATCAATAAAAATTTGCAATGCATGAGATAGTTGCAGCAAAAAAGTTATCTATACAAAGGTGTGAGGAGAACAGGAAACATGTCTAATGTCTTGTGGAAATCTTTAATAGTCAGTCCAGCAGTTTTGGGAGCAACGTTGTTGATGTCCACAACGGCGATCGCGGCTCAAAACAACACCACCCATGAAGTTGTGACAACAGAAATTTCACAAAAGAGCAATAATCAAGAAGCTTCTGCTTCAGTCTCAGCAACTTCAACCACAACAACAGCGACTGAAGTTTCCTCCAAGCCAGAGACGTTGGCCCAAGTACAACAAAGTGAAGTCAACGTTTTGCAGCAAGTTAGCAACTACAGCAACGAGGGGAAAAATAACTCTCTGTCTCAGGTGACATCAGTTTCCCAGTTCTCCGACGTACAGCCAACAGACTGGGCTTTCCAATCGCTACAGTCGTTAGTTGAGCGTTATGGTTGTATAGCTGGTTATCCAAATGGTACGTTCCGTGGTAACCGTGCTTTGACCCGTTATGAATTTGCTGCTGGTTTAAATTCATGTTTAGACCGAGTTAACGAACTGATTGCAACAGCAACATCTGACATCGTTAGAAAAGAAGACCTGGCGACTTTACAGCGTTTACAAGAAGAATTTTCTGCAGAACTAGCAACTCTACGCGGTCGTGTGGATGCATTGGAAGCACGGAGTGCAGAACTGGAAGCGAACCAATTCTCAACGACTACCAAACTCGTTGGTGAAGCAATATTCGCTTTGACTGATGCTTTCGGCGATACAGCAGGCAAAAACAATAATACTGTTTTCCAAAACAGGGTACGTTTAGACTTGCAAACCAGCTTCACAGGTAAAGACGTTTTGCATACTCGTTTGGCGACTGGTAATGCAAGAAGATTGAACACAGGTAGTAATAATGTAGATGTCAACAGAAACGGAAGTATAGATACTTCAGAGCAAAGTGCTGAAGGCTTTCAAACCTTTAACTTGACAGGAGATAGCAGCAACAGTAATGATGTTGTCCTAGATTGGTTAGCATATTATGTGCCAATCGGACCAGCCCAACTTTACGTTGCAGCTACTGGTGGTGTTCACAGCGATTATGCTGCTACCAACAACCCATACTTTGAAGACTATGATGGCGGTAACGGTGCTTTGTCTACCTTCGCTTCAGAAAACCCCATCTATCGAATTGGTGGAGGTGCAGGTGCAGCGCTTAATATTCCCTTTGGTAAGGGTGGTGGGATTCTCAAACCAAGTTCGTTAACCATAGGTTACTTGGGTTCTGAAGCGAATAGTCCAGATAATGGCTCAGGTATATTCAACGGTAACTATGCTGCTTTGGGACAGTTAAACTTTAATCTTGGTCAGCGATTTGCTTTAGCAGCCACCTACGTTCATGGATATCACGGTGCTGGTAGTGCTTTATTTGATGCTGGTGGATTCCAAGGGCAGAATGTTCCTGTCGTAGGTACTTCACAAGCCAATGCTCTCAGTGCAACTAACGCATCTTCTAGTAACTCCTACGGTTTGTCAGCAGCGTTTAGACCTAGTGATAAACTCTCTATTAGTGGCTTCGTTTCTTATTCCGATGTCACAGGTTTTGGTAACAATGATGACTATGAAACTTGGGGCTACGGACTTGGAGTTGCCTTACCTGACTTTGGAAGGAAGGGTAATGTCTTGGGTCTTTTCGCGGGTGCTCAACCTTATGCTCTTGGTAGAGCAGGTGGTAACGATGTGCCTTATCATGTTGAAGGTTTCTACAAGTATCGTGTCAGCGATAACGTCTCCATCACTCCTGGTGTTATTTATCTGACATCTCCTGGTCAGAATAGTGACAACGATGATACATTTATTGGAACCTTAAGAACAACATTCACTTTCTAAATAGTTGACAATATTTAGAATATCTTGTGTTTATTAAGAATGGCTCCGCACATTGTAGCGGAGCTTTTTATCTTTCTAGAAGCCGACTCTTGAATTCTTGGACTCAACTAGCCCATTGCTTGCACTGCACCAAGCATGAAATTAATCCGCTGCTCAAAGTCTAGCTTTTGAATCATTGCTGTAAATTGGTCCGTTTCACCAGGTAATTGGTAGTCAGACGGCACTTGGATAACAGTTCCGTTCTCCATGCCTTGTGCCAGCAGCAGCCAAACTTGTAGTTTGGCATTGGGGCTTAGACTATTATAAGTACGGCTGATATCGGTAGCTCCACCCTTAATAAGGTCGCGTTGTGCTTGCAGTTGCTCTTCGCCAGACAAGTCCTGGATGTGGTCAAACACGGCTTTACCGGTAATCTCCACACTCTGAGGAGGTGCTGGGTTTAGCTGATCTTTAATATCCAGGTAACCATACCAAAGCAAGGCCAGTTGAGTATCTACATCAAAGCGTTGAAAAGTTTCCAAAGCTGGTTTTGTGCTTTCGTCGATTGCGTAGGTCATAAAAAACTCCAAACAATTCAAGTTTTTTTCAGTTTTCTGGACTACCAAGAGAAATTTCTCTTAATTTCTTTGCATAAGTTAACGAATGAATCGAGATGGATAATCCTACAAAAGAGAGAAAATCGTTACGGTTAAAACATAACCACTGCGGGTAGAAAAGTGCGTTTGTGTTGTACATCCGGTTGATGCCCAGTCTCTTCATCCCCATGATTAAAGTGTTCGCCATACTCTTTTGGGCAACCACGTTTTTTGGGAACTGTTGATTTGACAGAGACTGATAAAATACACAATTGCTACGTATTTAAATTTCAATAATAAAAAGAAAAAACCCTAGCGGGGAGCCGGAGTATACTAGAAGAAGAGGACAAGAAAAATCATAAAGAAAAAAGCCAAGAATCTTTTGACTTTTGAGTTTATCCTCATCTGTAATTGTGTACCCATCATCTCTTTTAAAAGCTGCTTGTGGAACTATCTTGTAAGTCAGAATACGCGATTCTTGCTCTACTAGAGCTCGCAATTCATCACCAAAGCGGGGAACCGCTACAAATTCGACAGATTGCGGCACAACAAAATATACCAGACCGCTATCTAGAACAACTCTTAGCAACTTTGAGGCGTGCAGGTTTAGTGAAAAGCCAGCGCGGTTCAAAGGGTGGTTATCTGTTGGCGCGAGAACCTTGGAAAATTACTCTTTTCGAGATTTTGAATTGTTTAGAAGGGTTAGATGTGCGGACTAATGAGGAAGACGTTAACCCTAAAACTCTGGACAATGCTGTTGTAGAAGATATTTGGCAAGAAGCAAGGCTGGCTGCAAACGCTGTTTTGCAAAAATATACGCTTGCAGAACTCTGTGAAAAACGAGATTCTCGACGACAGTTGGACATAATGTACTATATTTAGTCCCTAGTCAATAATCAATAGAGAAAAGACGGTTGTTAATTTTTACGACTGACTATTGACTAATGACTAGTAATTAGTAACTAAGAACTAAGGATTTCAGTATGCGAATAGCTCATGATATTACAGAACTTGTCGGTCGTACTCCTTTAGTGCAACTCAATCGTATTCCCGAAGCGGAAGGCTGTGTTGCACAAATTGTGGTGAAGCTAGAAAGTATGAACCCAGCGGCATCTGTAAAAGACCGCATTGGTATAAGTATGATCAACTCCGCAGAAGCAGAAGGGTTGATTACTCCTGGAAAAACGTTGTTAGTGGAACCGACTTCTGGAAATACGGGAATTGCCCTGGCAATGGTTGCAGCAGCAAAGGGCTATCGATTAATTTTGACAATGCCTGAAACAATGAGTGGTGAACGAAGAGCAATGTTGCGGGCGTATGGAGCCGAATTAGAACTGACGCCAGGAATTGAAGGTATGAGTGGGGCAATTCGACGGGCACAACAAATTGTTGATACAAGTCAAGATGCTTATATGTTACAGCAGTTCCGTAACCCAGCCAACGCAAAAATACACCGGGAAACAACAGCAGAGGAAATCTGGGAAGATACTGATGGACAAGTCGATATAATAGTAGCAGGGGTTGGAACAGGTGGTACGATTACGGGTGTAGCTGAAGTTATCAAAGCACGCAAACCAGAGTTTAAGGCGATCGCTGTTGAACCAGCAAATAGCCCAATTTTATCTGGAGGGAAACCAGGACCTCATAAAATTCAAGGAATTGGTGCAGGTTTCATTCCCCAAGTGTTAAATGTTAACTTTGTAGATGAAGTGATTACTGTCACTGACGAAGAAGCGATCGCTTACGGTCGGCGTCTGGCAAGAGAAGAAGGACTACTATCTGGCATTTCCAGCGGAGCAGCTTTGTGTGCTGCGGTTCGTGTCGCTCAACGCAAAGAAAACGAGGGGCGCTTGATAGTGATGATTCAGCCTAGTTTTGGAGAAAGGTATTTGAGTACGCCGTTGTTCCAAGACTTGGAGCCTAAGGTGACAGTTAGCATCAGCTAACGGTACATTGAAATAATGGCAGACAAGACGAACCACTACGAAACACTCAAAATTAGCCCGAACGCAAGCCAAGCGGAGATTAAGCAAGCTTATCGTCGCTTGGTAAAAATGTTTCACCCTGATAGCAATCAGGGTACTTCAGATCTTGAGCAAATTGTTCGTATAAATGCAGCGTATGAGGTTTTGGGCGACGTTCAAAATCGCCAAAAGTACGATCAAAAACTGCGTCAACTCTCCCAAAAAACAGCCCACAATAGGCAACAGCGTACAGCTGCTGCTCAACAGCGATACCAGGCGACGCGACAAACAGGAAGAAATGTAGATGAACAAATTGAGCAATGGCTGCATCGAGTTTATCAACCAGTGAGTCGCCTGCTGTTTAGTATTCTCGCTTCCTTAAAGGAGCAAATCGAGAAACTAGCTGCTGATCCGTTTGATGATGTTCTCTTAGAAGAATTTCAGGATTACTTACACGCCTGTCGAGATGACTTTAAACAAGCGCAAATCACTTTCCGTTCTTTACCAAATCCCCCTACTTTGGCAAGAGCTGCAACTCACGTTTACTATTGTCTTAATCAAGTAGGCGATGGGCTAGATCAATTAGCATATTTTCCTCTCAATTATGACGAGAGTTATTTGCACGCTGGGCAAGAAATGTTTCGCACTGCCCGTCATATGTATCGTGAAGCACAAGAATCTGTGAGTGCTTATGCGTAGTGGTTGATCGTTAGTGTTCGGACTGACTCACTTACAAATGCACCTACTGACAGCGCTTTTTATTTGCGTAAACTATCAACTTGTGTTTTACCCATGAGCAGAGTTGTGTGACTGACTTGGCGAAAGATGACTGGCTTTGAGGATTGCTGCAATTAAAAAAATGTAAGCTAAAGAACCTATCAAAGCTAAAAGTACATTAGCGATGACAAAATTTAGCTGATGTTGATGTTGCAATTCAGAGACTACAGTTCCAATAGTATGTAGAACTGCTGAAGTCAGGTAACCGATTCCTAAAAGTCGCCAACACTTTCTAGGTTTCATTGCACTCAATCCAATGAAGTAGCCAAAGTAGCCACTATATGCCACCTGTCCAGAAATATCTCCTAAAATGAGGGGAATCAAAAGTGTCAATCCAGCAAAACTACCTTTGCTTTGAGTTACTTCATGCACTTTCATCAAACTCTCTACTAATGCAAATCCAGTAGCAGATGCTGTTGCTAAAAGGATTCCATCTATAGGTTCCCAAACTCCAATAAGTTCCCGCTTTGGTGATTGAAGTAGTCTGCCTAGCAAGTAAACTAATAGCACTGGCAGCACTTTGAAAAGTTCTTCTAACAAGCCTGCTTTAAAAAATTCTTTAACAGTTACACTAAGAACGTTCTCGTGCTGTTTAAAGATATTTACTGGTAAAATATCAGAAAAAATGGTTGTGAACTCATGATAGCCTCTTAAAAGCGGTAAACCAGTAGCCAGAGCTAAGCTAACTAACAACCACCAGGGCTTATGTTTATGGCAAAGTTTATGGATAACATAGTGACTTGCAAGAGCTAAGTAAGCAGCCAAGATATAGAGAAAGTTATTACTATTTTGAGTAGCTAGCATTGCTACTACAAATATCACTGTGACAATACCCGGAATCACAAAATCTTTCTGGTGTAAGTCCAGCTTTCCTGAGACAACAGGAAATATATCGCTCACGCTAATAAAGCTAAGCTGTTCACACTCAAAAATGAATTCTGCACCATTGCCACCAAGTTTGATCCGATCATGTACTTGTAAAGTTTGACAACCCTGTAAGCGTTCACCATTGATATAAGTGCCGTTACGGCTTTCCAAATCGCATATCTCCCAAAGAGGCATACCACTTGGAGATTGAGATGAAAGAGGAGAAATTTTTACATGCTGACGAGACACTTCTTGATATTTTGTGGAATGTAAAACAATGTCACAACTACTAGTATCTCGTCCAATTATTATTGGTTTATTAGGTAAAATTAGGTTCTCAGTCTGTTTAGAGTCACCTGCTACATTAGGGTCGATTTGTGTTAAGAAGCTTTTATAACGGTGAAGACCTGTCATCAAATTACTCCTCAAGTTGTGTTTTTTATCAATGAAAATGCGAATCAAGCCCTGTTTTTTATTTGAGAGCTTTATAGAGATTGGCACGCACCATATACTTCCAGTACTTACGGAGTAACAAAAGGTTGATGGTGTACGACAAACCCTACTTCATTTGCGAAATAGAAGTTAAGCATGAATGAGCTTCTCTTCTATCTTCTTAATACATGTAAGCAAAATCATTTTATGCAGAAGTCTGTAGATACACAAACACCAAAGCGACCAAAGTGCAGCAATTGAAGACGAGCGTGTTGCATGTGCAGTGAGTGTGGTGTACATTCTGCCAAACTTACTGACAAAGATAACTTGTTTGAACCATAAGTTGGTGCATTTGTACAGTGTGTAAGTCCTCAGTGAATCCAGGATTATTGACGAACAATCAATAATTAACACTCACACCAAAATTGGTTTATGCTGGAATAAAGTTTAAGAAATATTAAGTTTTGCTCCCAGCTGACTCATGCAATGTATCGTAAATCGTCGCGCTCAGTTTTCTGCCAGTCATCGCTATTGGTTGTCACAACTGAGTGAAGCAGAAAATATTGAGAAATTTGGTGCTTGCTCAAGATTTCCCGGACACGGGCACAATTATGTCTTATTCGTCTCCCTGGTTGGGGAATTGGATGAATATGGCATGGTTCTCAATTTGTCCGATGTGAAACACGTCATTAAGCGAGAAGTGACCGATCAACTGGACTTTTCCTATCTTAACGATGCGTGGATAGAGTTTCAACAAACTCTACCCACCACAGAGAACATTGCACGGGTAATTTGGCAACGACTTGCACCCCATTTACCTTTAGTCCGTATACAGCTTTTTGAACATCCTGAACTTTGGGCTGATTACTTAGGAAACAGCATGGAAGCATACCTCACTGTCAGTACTCATTTTAGTGCCGCCCATCGGCTAGCTCATCCTCGTCTGAGCAACGAAGAAAACTTCAAGATTTATGGTAAGTGCGCTCGTCCCAACGGTCACGGACACAATTATCATTTAGAAGTGACTGTGAAAGGAGAGATTTCACCACGCACTGGAATGATTGTTGATTTGGGTGCTTTGAATCAAGCTATAGAAGATTATGTCGTTGAGCCATTCGATCATACCTTCTTAAACAAAGATATCCCCTACTTTGCTGAAGTTGTTCCCACAGCTGAGAATATTGCACTTCGTATTAGTCAGTTGTTGCGATCGCCCATTCAAGAATTAGGAGCGACACTACACAAAGTGAAATTAATCGAAAGTCCTAATAACTCCTGCGAAGTGTATTGTACGCAGTCAGATTCCAACTCAGTTAACGCTGCACAGAATGAACCTGTGTTAGTGCGCGTGTAGTTAGAACGAACTGTCAACAGCAAAGAATATTCGCTCATATTTCAACCTCACCCCCAACCCCTCTCCTTGGTAAGGAGAGGGGAGCGTTTGCGGAAGCTTATGCGGGGTGAGGTGACGACTGTATTGCACCGAAGTGAGAACCGCTATATTTGAAAGGGGCGCTCTAGTTTCACTAGTCGCCCCTTTTCAAGTCTATTCCACGGCAAAACCCGATAGTTGACGCATTTTTGGTGTGTGAAATCCAATAACAATATCTTGTTTAGGTACGCCCATTTCTATTAATTCTGAGGCTATATTAACTTCAGTTGTATTTTGCTGAATCCAAATTTTATCATTCTTGATATCAAGATGCATTATCGGACCGTAAACCCGTTTTTGATTGTTCCATCCAACGCTAATAATTTGATAGTGGTCACGTTCGGTATCAAAGATTTGTTCGACTTCAACATCTCCGTAGCTAGGTTTGTACTGTAGGTATTTAGTTAGCAGTTGCTTAACTTTCGCCCGGTATTCATTTAATTTATCCATTGCACAATTTCCTCCGTATCAACATTGTAAATAATAAGTTTCAATTGGTTTTCGCGTACTACAGTTTGGGTAAACTGCAAATTAAAAAAATCGTTATAGATTGCGAGTGGAACAGCTAAATATAAGATTCTATTTGGATCTTCAGTGCGCAATGCAGTGCGATAGTTGATAAATTGCCCTAGCGCCATGTGGAACTCAGAAATCTTTGAGGCGCTAACAAAATTTTTGATTTCAACCGCTATTTTTTCTCCACCTTTCTGGGCAGCAAGGAGGCGCTCCGCACCTAAATCAATTTGAATATCAACTCCACCACAACGAAGATTCAACGGATCATTTGTAATCATCCACCCATCTTTTTCTAGCGCAGACCTAACAATATTGTGGAATAAATCGCGAGCCATACCTTAACAAATGTTACGTTATACAAGTTTAAAATCTCAACTTTAAAGCGTGGGTCGGTTGGACTCAAGAATTAGGAGCGACACTACACAAAGTGAAATTAATCGAAAGCCCTAATAACTCCTGCGAAATTTATTGTACGCAGTCAGATTCCAACTCAGTTAATGCTGCACACAATGAACCTGTGTTAGTGCGCTTGTAGTTAGAGCGAACTCTGTCAACAGCGAGGAATTAAGCCTTAATTCCACGTTAATTCGACCTCACCCCCGTAAAGCTACGCTTAACGTCCCCTCTCCGAACTCGCGGAGAGGGGAGGTTTTGGCGCAAGACAAAACCGGGGTGAGGTAAGCGCGACGATTGTGGGCAAGTATAATTTCGACCTCACCCCCGTAAAGCTACGCTTAACGTCCCCTCTCCTTTAAGGAGAGGGGAGGTTTTGGCGCAAGACAAAACCGGGGTGAGGTAAGCGCGACAATTGTGCGCAAGTATAATAATCAGGCATGATATGACGTAATTACAATAAGGGTTTAGGCTTAAGTTGACACCAATGGTGAGAGTTGTCACTGGTTGCAAAAAACGAAACCAAAATAGATTTAAGTAACATTACTCATAAAATAACAATAAAATTTCCAGAATTTATCGGAAGATAACTAAATAATGTACAAATAACAGGATTCTTGTGCCGGCAGAATTCTGACTGTAACTTATTCATAGGTAGAGACTTCAGTATGAACAAAAAAGACGAGTCTCGGCAGGATATCTGCTGGGTTTTACTGAATTGTGCTCGTTACAGTTTCACTTTGCTGCTTGGTACAGTTTTGTTGTCAGATTCAGTGGGGGCAATATCTAATAGCTCTCGCTTGATGGTAACTCATCCTTTCAAAGGTGCTAATACACGAATCAAAAACACCTGCACTGACTCAAATAAGGCAGTGGAAACAGGCTTTGTTTGTGGAAGCGACGATTTGAGTTTTTGGAGTGATAAGAGAAATACAGGCTTAATAGCACAGCAACCAGAAACTAATTCTCAACAATCAACTCGTGCTGCGGCACAAAAAGCCTTTGATGAAGGATTTGCATTTTTCAAAGAAGGTAGCGCAGAATCATTGAGACAGGCGATTAAAAAATATGAAATAGCTTTGCAACTGTGGCAGAAAGTGGGGGATAAAGAAAATCAGGCTCTTACTTCCCTTGTGATCGGAAAAGTTTACTCAGATTTAGGAGAAAATCAAAAAGCACTGCAATACTACAACAGAGCACTTCCACTGTATCGCGCAGTGAGCGACAGGGGTGGAGAAGCTCTTACACTCAATACTATCGGGTTAGTTTACTCAAATTTAGGAGAAAAACAAAAAGCACTCGAATACTACAATCAAGCACTTCCGTTGTTTCGTGCAGTGGGCGACAGAAGAGGAGAAGCTACAACACTCAGGGGTATCGGGCGAGTTTACGACACTTTAGGAGAAAACCAAAAAGCACTTGCATTCTACAACCAAGCACTTCCGTTGTATCGTGCCGTGGGCGACAGAGGTGGAGAAGCTACAACACTCAATAATATCGGGCTAGTTTACTCCGATTTAGGAGAAAAACAAAAAGCACTTGAATTCTACAACCAAGCACTTCCACTGCGTCGTGCAGTGGGCGACAGAGGTGGAGAAGCTACAACACTCAATAATATCGGGGCAGTTTACGACGCTTTAGGAGAAAAACAAAAAGCACTGCAATACTACAACCAAGCACTTCCACTGCGTCGTGCAGTGGGCGACAAGAGTGGAGAAGCTACAACACTCAATAATATCGGGTACGTTTACGACACTTTAGGAGAAAAACAAAAAGCACTTGAATTCTACAACCAAGCACTACCTTTGTATCGTGTGGTGGGCGACAGGGGTGGAGAAGCTGGAACACTCAATAATATCGGGCTAGTTTACTTCGCTTTAGGAGAAAAACAAAAAGCACTGCAATACTACAACCAAGCACTTCCAATGCTTCGCGCAGTGGGCAACAGGAGTGGAGAAGCTACAACACTCAATAATATCGGGGCAGTTTACGACGCTTTAGGAGAAAAACAAAAAGCACTGCAATACTACAATCAAGCACTACCACTGCTTCGTGCCGTGGGCGACAGGGGTGGAGAAGCTACAACACTCAATAATATCGGGAAAGTTTACGACAATTTAGGAGAAAAACAAAAAGCACTTGAATTCTACAACCAAGCACTTCCGTTGTATCGTGCAGTGGGCGACAGGGGTGGAGAAGCTACAACATTCAATAATATCGGGCTAGTTTACGACAATTTAGGAGAAAAACAGAAGGCACTTGAAAACTACAACCAAGGACTTCCACTGCTTCGTGCGGTGGGCGACAGGGGTGTAGAAGCTATTATCCTTTTTAATTTAGCTTCCCTAGAACGCAACCAAGGCAACTTGGAACAATCCCTCAAACAAATCTCAGCTGCTATCAAAATCATCGAAGATTTACGCACGAAAATTGACAACCAAGACTTACGAACTTCCTACTTTGCCTCAGTCCAAGGTTATTATAAATTCTACATCGACCTGCTGATGCAGTTGCACAAAAAGAACCCATCAAAAGGGTATGATGCTCTTGCACTGCACATCAGCGAACGCTCCCGCGCCCGTGGTTTAATTGAACTGTTAACCGAAGCTCGTGCTGGTATTCGTAAAGGCGTTGATCCCAAACTCTTGGCAGAGGAACAGCGCTTGCAAGTACTTATTAATGTCAAAGCCAAAAGTCTGCGAGAGTTACCTGGTAACAAAGAAGAACAAGCAGCAGCCCTGAGAAAAGAAATTGATAACCTCCTGACTCAACAAAAAGAACTGGAAACCAAAATCCGCACCAGTAGCCCAAAATATGCAGCGCTACAGTATCCCCAACCCCTAAAGTTACCCGAAATTCAGCAACAACTCGATAAAGATACCCTCTTGTTGGAATATTCTTTAGGTGAAGAACGCAGTTATCTTTGGGTTGTCACTCCCAATTCTCTCAATAGCTATGAACTTCCTGCACGCGAACAGATAGAGAAAGCAGCCACAAATTTCAGAAACGACTTGCAAAAACTAACAGCAGAGAACTTTGCAGTCGCCGCAACTGAACTCAGTCAACTCATCCTCGCACCTGTAGCTGACAAGTTAGGACAAAAGCGCTTAGTCATTGTCGCTGATGGTGCTTTGCAATCGATTCCCTTTGCAGCACTCACTAACCCAACCTCTAACAAAAATAAGGCTGAGGAACAAGTTAAATATCAACCTTTGATAGTTAACCATGAAATCGTGAATCTGCCTTCACTCACAGCTATTGCAACCCAAAGACGAGACCTTAAAGGACGCAAAAGCGCACCGAAAACTTTAGCTATCCTGGCTAACCCGGTCTTTAGTGCAAAAGATTGCCGAGTCACCTTAAAAGATTGTCGAGAAACTGAAAAACTCGACTCTATTGGCCCTAACCTCGACCTTCGTAGTCAAATACAACAATCTCAACTCAAACGAGCAGCAAGAAGTTTCAACCGCGACGACTGGGGAGCACTTCCAGGTACACGCGACGAGGCAATGGCTATTTTAGCAACTTTATCAAAACTCGTTCCCACGAACAATAGCTTACAAGCTTTTGATTTTGATGCTAACTACAATTGGGCAACTAACAAACAACTCGCGCAATATCGGTTTTTACATTTTGCCACCCACGGCTTTGCAGATCCCAACAGCCCAGAATTATCAGGAATTGTTCTCTCGCTTGTAGACAAAGCTGGGAAACCGATTGAAGGTTATCTGCGGTTGGGTGATATCTTCAACCTCGATTTTACCGCTGATTTAGTCGTCCTGAGTGCTTGCGACACCGGATTGGGCAAGGATGTCAATGGTGAAGGATTAGTAGGGTTGACAAGAGGACTGATGTATGGGGGTAGTGAAAGGGTGGCTGTGTCTCTGTGGAAAGTTGATGACAATGGGACATCACAATTGATGCAGGAGTTTTATAAACAAATGTTACAGCAAGGAAAGTCACCTACTGCTGCTCTACGTGCTGCACAACTGAAGCTGTTGCAAGACTCGAACTGGAATAAACCTTTATATTGGGCGGCGTTTACTTTGCAGGGTGAGTGGAGATGATGTGCATTTTCCTTTCTTTGGGAGACTCATAAAACGGAGTATCGCACTGGAAGATGGTGCAAATTATTCCTTGCTGACGGTGTTACGCTGTACATCCCTGAACAAACAGGGCATACGCGATAGCAATCCCCTCACTACTAAGAGCAAGGGAAAAGGAGCCGTCCCTCAAAGCCCGGATCATAATGTTCCGAGCGCCGCCCCAGTCTCTATCATGTTCATGATTGCAGACGGGGCATTTAAATGTTTTGGAGCCGCCTAATTTATCGTGTTTGTATCCGCACTTGGTGCAAGTTTTGCTGGTGTAGGATTCGTTAACATCGATAATAACTACACCTCGTTTTTGAGCAACTTGCTTGAGATGACATTTCAAGCGGTAATGACTCCAAGTCAGCATTTGTCTGGCTGCCTTGGTGTGTAGTTTGCGCTTGCTTTTGACTACCATTTGAGATGTTTCAAATGTTGGTAGCAAGATAACTTTATACTCACTTGTCAAGTAGTTAACTACCTGTTTGTGACACTCGTCTACCAAGTTACGGATGCGGATTCTTAGGCGTTGAGCCGCTAAATACATACGGCGTTTCTGTTTTCTATTCTTAGCTTTAGATGCACGTCCAATCAATTCGTCAAGGTGAGAACACAATCTTTGAATGCGTCCAATGTCTGCCTTGCCGAATTCTTGAAATGAATCGCCATCGTAGCCAGTTAAAAACGTTCTTACTCCAGGGTCAACAGCTATGACTTTACTTAACTCAGGCGGTCGCTGAACTTCCTCCAACACGGGAATACAGGCAAACCAGCGCTTTCTGTCCCTAATAATCTGAGTTGCATATTCAGCATCAGGAATTGGTTCAGAAGTTATAAACTTAAGACCTTTAACCAACGATGGAAACCAGGTTTCACCGTTGAAGTTGCGGACATGAAACTTAATAGCTTGAGATGGTTGGCGGCAGCTTTTAAAGCTAGCTTCCCCACCCACAGATTTGGCTTGATTCCAAGCATCCCAGGCATCAAAGATAGCGTTTTCTCTAGGATGTACAGGAGACTCTTTTACCCAGTCGGGCAACTCAGAGGACAGAATAAAATTTCTCAAATTGTAAGCACTGGTTATCTTTTCTCCTGCTTTTAAAGCAGCGATAGCTTTGTTATAGCAGTAGCGGGAAGCTGATAGCCAAGTCTTCCATTTTTTGTGTAATTCCAGTTCAGGGTACACCCTAATCTTGAGCGTCTTATTAGGCGGCGTCTTCTCCTTTTTCTTGTGCCTCGGCTTCACTTTGAAGCTCTTGCTTGATTTGGTTTTCAAGTCTTCTGATGGAGTAAAGTCGGCTTGAAAAGGAGTGGAGGATTGCGACGATATCTTGAACGAGTTCGGCGTGCGGAGAGAGACTGACTTGGTTGAGAACCACGATTTTGCAGTCAAATTGTTCACAAAGCCACTCGATAATGTCAAATCCAAATCTTGCAAGTCGGTCTTTGTGGGCAACCACAATAGTTCCGATATCACCTCGCAAAACTCGTCCCAGAAGAGCGAGGAGTCCTTTCCGCCTAAGATTAAGTCCTCCTCCCACTTCCTTAATGACTTCTGCGCCGGGATAGAGCGCTGATAGTCGCTCAACTTGTCTATCAAGGTCTGCCTTTTGAGGTCTGGTAGAGACGCGAGCATAGATAACAGTGGCGCGTCCTCCGTCGGGTTCGGATTCTTTTTTGATGAACGTTTCCAGGTCGTACCGCCTTTGTCCCGACGGCGTTCTGACCGTTTTGATTTTTCCTTCGGATTCCCACCTTCTGAGGGTTCGGAGGCAAACTCCCAGAGTGTTAGCTGCTTCATTTGGTTTTACATACTTAGCCATATCACTAGTGTCGCCAAGTATGTACTTATTGTCCACTAATTTCCACTTTAGTTGCAATTAGAGGCGATCCGATCGCCTATCCAAGAATTAGGAGCGACACTACACAAAGTGAAATTAATCGAAAGTCCTAATAACTCCTGCGAAGTGTATTGTACGCAGTCAGATTCCAACTCAGTTAACGCTGCACAGAATGAACCTATGTTAGTGCGTGTGTAGCTAGCTGGCTCAAACAACAAGTACTTGAAAAGGGCGCTCTAGTTTCACGAGTTGCCCTTTTTGCTAGAGTGCTCAAGGTTAGATTTGCATCACCCGTTAATGCGATAAACATGGTGTTTGACAGCGTGTAAGACATTTGTTTGCAAATTTTTTCCTGTGTTTTCATCACGAACTAATGAATTTGCAGAAAGTTTGAAGTCAAAATTCTGAAAAGCCCAGAGGATTTGCTGACCATCTACACGATACACTACACCCTTTTGATCGCGTAGAATCTCGCGGTTAATCATCAAGTCGTTGACCTTACTAAATACCTTTAACAGCAAAATATGCCAATCAGTCGGTCTGTCGAAATCACCACGGAGACTACCGTAATTAAAGCTTAGTTGGTCACTCTTGATATCCCAGAACATATACCACATCATCCGGTAAGCCAGACCACGAAAGAATACCTCATTGGGATTGACACTTGCTTTCTGTAGAGCTAGTACATCGAAATCAGTGATACACTCCGCCCAAAGTGGTAAATTATCGAGACGGGCTAGGATAGGGGGACCGCTGCGATGGACGCCAAATACACCAATGTCTTCGCCACAGTAGCGATAGCCAATCTTCTGCATCTGTGTCATTAATTCCAAGTGTGCATAGTATTGTGACAGAATCGCTGCAGGCGGTTCTTGAGCAGGACGCTCATTAAATAACTGGTGAGTTTTGCCCGTCGCTGCATCTTTCGAGCCAGCATTGGGGAGTTGGATAAAGTGGAATTTATCGCTGGAAAGATTAGATGAACTGTCGAGAAAAATACCCTCAAGACCGATTTCGTCGTGCGCCTGTTTCCATTGCTTGAGCCAGTACTCTCGTATAACTGGATCTCTTAGGTTAAGAACAGCAAACACCGGCGCGTAGTGGTCAGACTCTATGGCGTTGGAAAGGTTGCGGACAAATGGATCTCGTGAGCGTTCAATCACTTCCATAATCGACCCTTCCTTTGGTAGATAGTCTATACGGCTTTTTGCGCCATTGCGATCCCATTGTTTCAGACCAAAAGTTGATAGGGCTGTATTGCCCCACATTTCCACCTTGGCACCATTTGCTTTTGCCTTGTTGCAAAAAGCTCGCAAGTTTTCCTCTCCGACAGAATCAGCCACCTTCCAGTCTATGGTGCAAGCCATGTTGCCAACTCCAAAGGTGTTCATATTATTCTGAAAATGGTTTGCCAATCCAACCGTTTTTATACCAGCCTTCAGCAATTTCGGCAATCCTAGTTGGGTGTAACGTTTCAAATCGGCATTATCCCATTGTTCAATCATGCTGTAGGTGGTTACCCGCTCGCGGCGCATACCTATTTGAGTGTGCAGAGTTTCATACACCAATTCCCGTACCGCCTCATAGGCATTGGCGCGCCCAACGCGATCCAGTTCGCCTGGTGCCCACAGTACCTCTATAGGTGAAGTGACCAATTCTTTTCCCAAATCAGCACAGTGTTCGTGCCAGTGTACAATCTCATCCACACCGCGTGGTTTCTCAAAGAGTGAGCGGATATGGCTGACTTTCTTTGCCCAAGTGACAAGCGTGCCTGCTTTTGCAGCAGTAAAGGTGAAGCCTTGGAACACGGTTTGCAGTGGCAAAAATTGGAGAGCGTTGGGGTTTGTAGCTGAGGGTAGATACCACTCGGTAGAGTATAACTGCTCTACCGAATCAACAGATGTGATGGATGGCGTAAAAGAATGACGCATCCAGAACTCGTTACCCACTGCGTGTCCACCTAGCTCCCATGTACCACGATCAAGAATTTTGTAAATCGGAATGCTCTGACTTTGGTAACGATACTGGTAACTCAAGCCAATATATTTACGACCGCCAAGGTTACGTGTCACTGGACGAATTTTCAACCACAGAACAGTATCAGTTGCTTGTAAAGGTTCAGTAGTCCAATCGGCTGTGTTGTAACGGTTCCGAACCGAATGGAGCATCCATTCCATGAGACCGCCTTCACGGTAATGCATTGAGAATTGCAGTTCAACTGAATTGTCTGTAATATTATGTTGTGCAATGGTGTAATTGCACAAATGAATTCCATTAGGATTACGGATTTCTACAAACATTGGTCTTCGACCACTACGCAGTGCAATATTTCCAGCAGCAATGCGACCAACGCCAAGAAATTCATTGTTCCGTGTGACAAGTTCCAAGGAGATGCCATTGGTGAACTTAATAACTTGTCTAGGAGCAGAACTAGGGGATTCCTTTTGCTCCATTGTTGGCATAGCCCATGTACGCGATAACCGATTCAACAATCCCATCACACTGCCGCTCACGGCTGTTGTAAGCGTCCCAAGCATGAACCAACGACGGTTAATATCCCTCATAATTCTGAGAAATTACGCATTTATATGTGATAACATCTTTGTATACACATCAGTATAACCCTCAAGACTTCCTATTTAGCTAAATCCACAACAAGCCTCTCACTCAGTCCGCAAGGACGAGTATCGACGACGTGCTGAACGTCGTAAAGAGCTATAAATAGCCCATGCTACAAGTCCAAAGCTTGTATTTAACAATAAACGGCTAAGTATAAATGACATGACATCAGGGTAAAAAAGCTCAAACAGATTCAAGAAGCTCAGACTTTTAACTAAAAGAAATAACCCAAAAAGAGCATTTCCACCTAGCAATAAAACTAACAGTACCAAAATACGTTGCTGGAAGCGCTCCTTTGGTGTGTGTCCTGAGATAAGAATGATTGGAAGCTTACCTTGCAACCGTCGCAGTAACTGTTCTAGTCGCCAAAACATCCACAAGAGAAACGGAAACAAGCCATAACTAAGTAAACTCAGTGGTATTGAATAGCGACCACTGATAGATAGAATATTCACTAAAGCATGACAAATCACAGCATTGAGCCAACCCCGATGAACAAGTTGCCAACGTCGATTGGGTATTGCCAAGGCATATCCCCAAGGGGCAGAAAACATGGCGTGGACTGGTGTGCTGATAATTCGCTCAAAAATTGATGCTGTACCATGAAAAAGATAAATCCAATTTTCTTCAGCAGTAAATCCCAGACTAACGGCTATGCTGAACAGAAAAATAGAAGTCGGACGAAATCGGTATCGACGTTGGAAAAAGTAAGTAGGGACAACCACCGCTACCAGCTTACAACCTTCTTCGATGGGACCGACTTCTATAAGTTGTCGCACAACAGCACCTGGGAAAATACGCTCTATTCTCTGCCAGTCAACAACAGAATTGGCTACTGTTTCAAAAACTGATTCCAACGCAAGAGCAAGAAAACCAGATATTGCTCCTAACACAAAGAAAAACAGCAACCGCATCAAAGAAGGGATGGATGAGATGCGATTACAGTAGTAAACCAGAAGCAGCAATGGTGGTATGATTGCCCACAACAAGTCTATGTAGGGACGTAGCATCTACGTCTTTACACTTGAGCAATAATAGTGCGGTGACGAGGGCTATTGGCAGTGATGGTAGGAACGTTAAACCCCGCTTCTACAATTGCTTGTTCAATATCCAACGTAAAATATTCATCAAAATATGGTTCAGTACTTTTGAGCAGCGTCATAATGTAGGGCGGCATTTTCTTGTAAATTTCAGATTTTGGATTCATATCCATAATTGCCAAATGTCCACCTGGACGCAACAAACGTCTAGCTTCAGCAAAAATCTGTCGAGTTGCTGCTTGAGGTAGTTCGTGACACATCAGAAAAATGGAGATTAAATCAAACGACGCATTTGGTAGCCCAGTAGATTCAGCAGCAGCATGAATCCAGTTGATATTAGCATGGCGCTGTGTACTACGATAGTGAGCAACGGCTAAAAAGTAGGGAGATAAGTCTAAGCCGGTGATTTTGGCATGGGGATAAACTTTTTGTAGAGCAAAAGTACTTTGACCGACACTACATCCCAAATCTAAGATGTCTTGTGGTTGTTGGGGAATTTGCTGTTTTAGAACGTCGTGATAACTTTGGCGCAGCATGCGATCGCCCTGCGCTCCAGCATTAGACCAAATCTTAGCATGAACAGCATAAGCCGCTGACTCTACCTCAAAAGCAGCTTGCCAGTTGAGATTTCCTGTTTCGTAAGCGTGGAATGACCGCAGGTAGTATTCTGGGTAGGTCAGTTGAGGATTTTGGACTCTAGCCAAGTCGGTTTGCCAATCACGTGCTTGTAGCGTCTGTGCTTCTTTGAGCCAATGTACTCCTATTTTCTCAGCACGTTTAATCATCATTTGCCTAGCTTGATGCTTGGCTAAGTTGGCTAAAGGCTTGATTGCCAGTACCCCATTTATGAAACGCGAAGCTAATGCCGGAGTCTTTTTTACAGCCGTGTTCATCC
The DNA here is from genome assembly GCF_012912105.1 of Brasilonema sp. UFV-L1. Lineage (GTDB taxonomy): Bacteria > Cyanobacteriota > Cyanobacteriia > Cyanobacteriales > Nostocaceae > Brasilonema. Next base: position 3,855 of record NZ_QMEA01000157.1, on the reverse strand, counting down.
GTAATTTACTTTAAATCAAGAGTCTAACTTTAGAATCAGGAGAAAGCCTGTCCATATGAATCATAATCCTGGATATGAGCTGCGGTTTCTTTGGGAATAGAAGAATTTTATATTTATTCATAGGAGCATGGAAAGTCTGAGCAATATAAAGTGCTTATGCGGTGTTTCCAATCTTCAAAGATCTACTTATCCCACTTTTCTTACTTTTTATTGACTCTCTTTCCACCGAAGAATATCTGTGTATTCATCTTCGTTCTTGTGTAAGATTGGTGACTTGCTTAACATGTCCAATAAGCAACAAGTGAACCAGCGCGAAAGCATTGAAAAATCCAACGAAGAGTAGGATCTGACTGAGGTGTCACCTTGATAGTCAATCTTTACTATTTTTTCTTGCAAGTCGATTGAGTCAGCTTTCATTTTACCCGTTGATCCACTGGTATGACTGTACCTTATTTACCTGCAATCTGCTGTAAGTAGCTAGAGCTTTTTTAAACCTCTTAACCGTTCTAGAGTCGATTCTTTCATCTGCATCCGCCATTTAGAATGATCGTTAGGATCGAATTTGATGTTTTTTTCCCAAGCTACTAGTGCTTCTTCATCGTCTCCAAGCTCGTCTAGTTTTAAAGCTTTTGCGCCCCATCCCCAACCATCTTTGGGATAAAATTCGGTATATTTTTCAAGAGCTTCTATTAATTGTTGTTCATACGATTTATGGTATGAACAACGAGCCAGTTTTAAGTCTAAAATTAGCATTCGTCGTAAGGAACGATTATGAGGATTGAGTTGAATTGCTTCTTCCCAAACGGGTATTCTTTCTACATAGTTCCAGAATGTTTCTACTTTATCTAAAGTCCATGCTTTATGTTCCCATGACCAGGCGTTTTTAGGATCTATTCTGATTGCCCTATCGTACATTTTTCGTGCTATTTTGGGTAAGAAAAATTCCAGTACTAAACCTGCCAATTGGAAAATTGACGCTGGCTTGTAGATCAGATAAACAAGACCAGCAACTAGCAGATATAACGCTATGTACCAGCGGTCAAACAAGTACCAACCACCCAAAAAAAATTCTTCTGAAATTCCTAAATAAATCATTACAGCGTAAGATCCAATCAGGAGTGGTACACTAGCAACCGGAATAAACGGTAACACAATGCAGATAAAAAATAGTCCGATTAAAAATACAATACCATTGCGATTTTGTAGCTTTGATGGTAACCAAACAGAAAGAATTCGATAGCCATCTAATGGGGGAATTGGCAGCAAGTTAAACAGCGCAATAAAAAATTGCAAACTAATGAAAGCAGCAATAAATGCTGATAACCAGTGAGGAAAATTCCAGGCAAAACTGAACTGAAATACGGGAACTAAGAGTAATCCAAAAAGTATACTAGCAATGGGACCTGCTGCTGCTGTAGCACTTGACCACAAACGGTTCCGAATCTGATCAAATTCAATATAGACTGCTGCACCAGGTAAAGCTATTCCACCTGTTACCAAGAAAATTGCAGGCAGGATGATACTGTGTAAAGGACTGATATATCGACGCGGATTGAAACTTAAATAGCCTTTGTCTTTGACTGAGGAATCGCCACCCCAATATGCCACAATCGCGTGTCCAAATTCATGACAGCTAATGGCGACAATCCACAACAAGCACGCCATGAGTGATGTCAGCAGTTTGATTTTAGCTGGATAGAACTTACTAAGTGAAGCAGGGGTAATGTATTTTGGAAATATTTTCCCCTCGCGATTGATGTAAAACAATTCATTCGAGTATTCTTGTCCAACCAACTTCTGACTGACTTCAGCAACTCCGTATGAGTCGAACTGTTCACATCCAGTAAATTGAGGTTGAATAACGAATTTACCAGTTTTGTCGATGTATCCACACTTATCATCTTTTGCGACAGCTGCAAGCCCATGAGAAAAACGATGTCGCATCACTTCGCTTGAAGATGGCTTAAGCAGTTGAACATACTCTTTAAATTTTGACTTTATTAATAGCTTTCTTTCAGCATCAGAAGTAGTTAACTTACCAGAATTTGGTTCAAACTCTGGTTTAATTACAACTTTGCCAGTTTTATCGATAAAGCCTATTTTGCCATTAGAGACTATTAAAGCACGTTCTTCAACGAAGCGATCAGCGTAATCAAATTGCGGGGTGACAACAAACTTGCCTGTTTTGTTAATGTAGCTCCATTTTTGATCTACTTGGACGGCTGCTAATCCTTCTGAAAAACTTTGACAGCTGTCAAATTGTGGTTCGATGACGACTTTTCCTTGTTTATCCTGAAAACCACATTTCGATCCTATAAAATCTTCAGAGGTTGCTATCACAGGAGAGACATCACGCCCTTCCTGCTTAGCCCACGAAGGTATCTTAATAATGGCAAGTTCTTCCTGAAACTCCTTAGCTAACTTAGGTGGATTGTTGAAGTCGCCAACTACCCGCCCTGATTTATCCCAGTATGATGTAATCTGGTATGTCTTGCGATCAAGAAATGTTGCTATCCCTTGAAAAAAGTTAATCGGATACTCATCTAAAGGTGGAATAATCCATTTACCTTCTGGATTGATCACGCCCCATAAATCACCCACTCGAACAGTTGCTACACCACCAGAGAATTTCTGAACTTTATCGAATTGGTATGGAATTACTAATTTCCCACTCTGATTGATAAATCCCCATTTACCGTTAAGTTTGACACCCGCCAAGCCTTCCGAAAAAGAGCTTGATGACCAATCGTAGTCATCACTATAAGGAGAACTTGACTCACCAACTGTATCGTACTCTGGGGAAATACTTATTTGTCCTTTAAGGTTAATGAATCCCCATTTACCATTGACTTTTACAGGTGCAAATCCCTCAGAAAATTCTTTTGCGTATTCAAACTGAGGTTTTTTAACAACCAACTCTCCAGCTTGGTTTACATATCCATATTCATATCTCCTATCGGAAAACTGAATGGGATATAAGTTTTCTGTTTTGAGTCCGTATCCCTGCTCTAAAACACTCATGGGATATAAGTTTTCAGTCTGAGATATGTGGATGATGTGAAAGACTACTGCACCTACTAATACCAGCAAAAATAGAACAAGCAACCCAGCCCTTTTTTGGAATACCATTGGTAGATAGCAACCACTATTTTTTACTACGATTGTAGTATATTGCCTTCATTTTTATCGCGCTAACCCACATCTGCTTTATCTTGTCAATGCCTAAGTCCTATTAACTAGCCCTTTCAAGATGTTAAATCTGGACGAGATGAGAATTGGTCTTCTCTGAGGAGTGGTAAGGAGAAGTCCGTCAAATATTTGAGAAATCTCAAACATCCTTGTAGCATCGCAAGCAACCACATGAAAGATGATTGAACCTACAGCGATAAATTGCGTATCACTTCCAAGGGAAGCGTGATAGTTTCAGTAAATTGTGGTGGTACAGTTATCTCACTGCTCATAAGGAGTGAGAAAGCGTTAGGAGTCGGCGTTTCATCGAACACCAGTTCTTCAGGACGTCTGGTGAGCCGAATTTTCACACTATTGCTTCAATACGGAGCTGAACATGTTTGCGACCGTTAAACCTTGGTCTACCACCAGCCAAACTGTGTATCAGCCCAGCGTCATTTGGTTGAAACCTGATAGAATCGCCGTCTGGCGAGTAATTGCGGACATGAAATGTCCCTTTGATGAGTTTAAAAGGCATTGTAATCAGTGAGTCAAATTTTATAACTAAAGAAGGGCAATGGGCAAAGGGAAAAGAGGAGGGAGGGACAAAGGGAAAAAAGAGCTAATATTATGTTATAAAGGGTAGGTTGAAAACCCTTCGGCTTTAGCCAAGGGATGAAAACCACG
>NZ_QMEA01000156.1 GCF_012912105.1 Brasilonema sp. UFV-L1 | reverse complement strand
GAAGTAGAAGGAGAAAGAGATTTTTCTTGCTGCTATTAACCCCGCTTTCGTTCTCTTGAGACTACTATGCCTACGGCACGGCTAGCCGCTTTCTTGGGCTGCGTAAACGCTTAAAAGAAATGACTTAATGACTTGACAAAGTAAAACTAATATGTCTTAAAAAATTCTATTTCAGAATCAGACCAATTCTGAATGGCAAGAACAGCTACGACAGATGTAGATCAGTTAATTTCAGAAACTCCTGCGGGCACGCTGCTTTGTTGGCACAAGCCTCCGCAGGACTTACGCGATAGCTAGCCCCTTAGGGGGCCTGCGCTAACGCTGCTGCAAGGAAGCGCAGATCGCATTAGGACAAAAGTCCTGTTTAAATTTAGTACTTTCTATCTACAACACAAAAGTTAGATTTGGGACTTTTCCCTCATTTCAGAAAAAAGACAAATTCCTATGATTTAGATGTCGAACTCAATAAATTGCTAACAGGGTCATAATGAAACTCAAACTTATAGGGATGTTGTCTTCAGTCATTGGGCTTGCTTGTGTAGCTGTTCCTTCAAGCGTACAAGCTTTACCTACCACGCAAAATCAAATTTTGCAGGCGCAAAACTTTCCACAAGGAGGCAATCAATTTCCCAATTTAAACCTGAGTGATGACCAAAAACAGCGTTTGGAAGAAATTAACGAAGAAACTAAAGAAAAGATTGATGCCGTTCTGACATCGGAACAACGGCAGAAGTTAGAAAAAAAGAAAGCTCAAATGAGAAACTCTAGAGGTGGGATGCAAGGTGGTTCTGGTGTTCCTATGCGTCCGCCAGGAGAGGGCAAAAATCCTTTTGCTGAACTGAATCTCAGCAGTGATCAAAAAGAAAAAATTCAAGAAATTGCCCAATCATCTCAAGAAAAAATTAAATCAGTTTTTACTGATGAGCAGCGCCAACAACTAGAGCAATTTCGGCAAAAGATGCCAAAGCGATCTTCGTCAAGACAAGGCTAATCAACCTAACCCAATTTCAAAAACACCACCCCATCAAGCTGATGGGTTTTTTTATACAATTTCGCTTTTCCTGTAAACAAAAAGAGGTCTACATGACCTCTTCACAACTCCCTACAATTCGTATTTGATCTATAAAAATGACATAAAAAATGACATTAAGCCAAACCAGTATTCATTCCTCGCTTACCAGTTGCTAACTCTACCTTAACAATTGTGCCACCCATTTTTTGAATCCGTTGCTGTTCACTAAACCAGTTTTCGTAGGGAACAAGTTTTGTGAAGTAGGTATTTTGCAGTTCACGCTGAGTACGAGTTCGGGTTTTGCTAGGAACACAAGCAGTCACTTTAAACAACCTTGCCATGTTTTGATATCTCCCTTATAGCGATGTGGAAAGATGTGGAAATTTTTTTATTTCAAAATTCTGAGTGGATATTTTTATCTGATCACTCAAAGGCTGGAAATCAAGCATCAATACTAGACCTCTAACACTCATCATACATAAGTATTTAGCAAGATAAGCGATTAAATCTTCTAGCACTCACGATTGATTTCCAGACCTTACCTAAGATAGCCGCACTCAAATTCTCAAGTGCAACCTAGCTTTTAGCTTAAGCCAGAGGAAATATAGTCGAAGTAAACACCCATTTCCTTACCAGCATCAGGACCGACCAAGCTAGCTGTTACTTCTTTCATAGCTTGGATAGCTTGCACAGTAGCGCCAACGGGTACACCTAAGGAGTTGTAGGTTTCTTTCAAACCATTTAACACGCGCTCATCTAGGATAGATGGGTCGCCTGCCAACATAGCGTAGGTAGCATAGCGGAGGTAGTAATCTAAGTCGCGGATGCAAGCAGCATAGCGACGGGTAGTATACATGTTACCGCCGGGACGGGTGATGTCAGAGTACAGCAGGGATTTAGCCACAGCTTCTTTGACGATCGCAGCAGCGTTTGCAGCAATGGTTGTAGCCGCACGTACGCGCAGTTCACCAGTAGAGAAGTAGCTCTTGAGTTTATCTAATGCACTGGTATCAAGGTATTTACCTTGAACATCTGAAGAGTTAATAACAGCGGTAATTGCGTCTTGCATGTTGTTATTTCCTTATTTCCAACCGTATTGCAACACTTGTGTTTCACCAGGGAAACAGGTGTACTCAAAAAGTTCTGAGTTTTGCACAGCGTAGACAAACTAGCGGCTTCTCACGTTGAGTGGAGCTTAACACGCTAACGCCAAACGCCAGCGCTCAGACTTTATCCCATAGCACCGATTACGTAGTCGAAGTAAGCGCCAGCTTCACCAGCGTCTTCAGCAGATAACAGCGTGCCAGCAACGCTCTTCATCGCGTTCACACCAGCAGCAACTGCATCAATGGGGGTACCAAGGGATTTGTACATTTCGCGGACACCCACAATCCCAATTTCTTCGATGGGGGTGACATCACCAGCCACAACACCGTAAGTGACGAGGCGGAGGTAGTAATCCAGGTCACGCAAGCAGGTAGCGGTCATTTCTTGACCGTAAGCGTTACCACCAGGAGAAACAACATCAGGACGTTTTTGGAAAAGTTGGTCACCAGCTCCTTTGACGATACGCTCGCGATTGTCTGTTAAGACTTGAGCAATGCGCAGACGCTTTTCACCACTGGTAACAAAGCTCTTGATCCGATCTAGTTCGCCGGGGCTGAGATAACGAGCTTCTGCATCAGCATTCACGATGGACTTCGTGACGATACTCATTAATGGATTCCTCCAGTACTAATGAAACCAGAATATTAAACTGGTGCGACTTTAAATTTGGCTTACTGAGTTTATTTTCCCGCTTTTTAGACACAACAGCTCAACAACTGTTGCAACTAGTACATGGCGAGTTCACTTGAGTCGTTGGTCGTACACAAGCTTCTAAACTCATCTACCTTCCGGATTTATTTTCCGGCATTCTGTTGAGTAACTATTACTGCTCTTAACACTTTGTAACATTGCTTTTCATATGTCCTGTTGTTTTAACAATCTCAAAGCAATGTAAAGCAGACTGGCACTAAGAAATCTGCGTTCCCGTTGGGGGAACACAGAACCATAGTTTGGAGCGTTTTTTGGAGGAGCAAGACTTACGGTTCAAACGGAAGTGTCCTCCTCTGATGCTGGCTTTATCTCAAGCTGATCATTTCGTAAGCACAGCCAGAGATAAGCTAACTCAGACTACTTGACCAAATCAGCAGCAGCTGTCACGCTACCGAGGTAATTACCTGCTGGTAGAGATGGGAAGCGTGGATAAGGTACAACATCCTCACCGAAGTACTGAGCATACTCAGAGCTATTGACCATCGTTTCTACAGCAGCTTTTATACCGCTATCTACCAGTAACATATTGTACTGACTAATCTCCGCTTGAGTCGCTGGAGCACGTCCCAACAGGTGGCGGAAGAGGAACTCAACTACCTTGGTATTGGGATAAGAGCTACAGAAGCGCTGGCGATAGATTTCTGAATTCGCAAGTTCACGAACAAATTCTCTGACAGAAATTTCACCCTTGTGCAGTCTGCTTTCTAACTCAGTATGGTGGAAGTTGTCAGGAATTTGATCGTTAGACACATCCATCACTTGACAGTAAAGAGCGTTTATAACCTGCTCTATTTCAGCTGGGTTTGCTCCTACTGTCAGGCGGTAAATGCGAGCTGGGTTGCGGCGGGTTGTTGTATCCACACCAACTTCAACTGAGTGTCCGTAACTACCATTCGTGGAACGACCTAGTTCAACGGGTGTACTAGATATCCCTGAGACAACTGGTATCTTGGTAATATCTAAGCGCGGTTGCACTGGCTCAAAGCTGGGGACAACGATATCCTGGTTTTGTTTGGTCAGCTGGTTGTAAAGCTTTTGAGTATTCGGGAAGTTCGCTGCTGGTAAAGTCGGGAAGCGGTTGTAAGGCACCGTATCTTCACTAAACGCTTGGATATATTCCGGACTGTTGACCATTGCCCGGATAAATGCGCGAAGACCTTGTGTTGCTAGTATTTGATTATACTTACGTATTTCCGCTTGATCCAGTGGAGCGCGTCCGAGGAAGTGCTTGGTTCCTAGCTCAATCACTTTGGTATTCGGATATGGCGCATAGAATTCTTTTTGGTATAGATTAGAACAACCTAAACCTTCAATAAATTCCTTAACAGTGATTTCGCCATTACCCAGTTTGCTTTCAAGCGCTGTGAATTCATTCTTGACAATGTAGGGTTCAATATTGCGCTCGAAAATCTGACGATAAGCCGCACCGATAATAATTTTCAGAGCAACTTTATCGTTGAGACCTGATACCAACTTAAAGACTTTGGTTTGTTCGCGCTTCTTGCTAACGCCTTGGTTGATGCGGAACTGAATTTCGGGTTCTGTCCGTATTGCTTGAACATGACCCAACTCAACAAAGCGTGGAGTTGTTTCCCGCTCAACTTTTGTGCCGATATCTTCGCCGATGCTACCAACGCGCAGTTTCCGCGCAGCTACACCACCAGGAGTCAGATACCGTTCATAAGGAACTGTATCTTCACCAAATGCCTCACTGTACTCTACGCTATCAATGATGGCGTCAACAACTGCGTACAAGCCCTTCTTGGAGGCGATGTCAAAGTACTTGTTGTTTTCTTGACGACCGTAAGTCGGACGACCTAACAAGCGGCGATGAATGTACTCAATCGCCTTCATGACGTACAGAGGTGTCCAGTACATCTTGCGGAACACATCCGACTTAGCTAAAGCGCGGATAAACTCCCGCACAGAAATATCGCCATTTTCCAGCTTAATTTCTTGAACCTTCAGCCGCTGTCCGTCGTAAACATCGCGACCGAAAACTTGTAAGTAAGCTCCCCGAATCACTGCTTGCGTAGAGCTTTCTGAGTACTTGACACTGAGTCCAGTTGGTGTCTTTTTACCTCTTGTACCAGGCAGTTGATCCAACTTGAATACCTTGGGACCAAGGGTACCAGGAATCTCGCCCCGTGCCCTAGGATTACTGTTTTGATTATTAATCCCTGGTCCTTGGTGAATCAGGATGCGCTTGGTATCCTTACCAAAAGGAGCTGGACTGGTGCTGGGATTCCTGGTTTCTTTCGGGAAAATTGCCCCAAACTGAATTTCCAAGGGGTCATTACCAGAACCATAAGGATGCTGGTCTGGTAGTGGTTGGTTATAAGCTGCAAATGTCGTGATAAATTGAGGAATTTTGCGGAAAGGCGCACTGTAGTTAAACAGGTCTTGCTGTGGTCCCCAGTTACGACATTCTTGTGCTTCTTGTCCCAGACCTCGAATGTAGGGTACAGTTTCTTCCCCAAAGTAATCAGAGTATTCCTCAGAATCTACCAAAGCATCAATTAATGCTGACAAACCGCCTCGAGAAACGATGTCAAAGTACTTTTGGACTTCTTCGCGGCTACTTGGTCCCCGTCCTAAGAAGTGACGGAAAGCAAGTTCTAAAGCACGGCTGTTGATAAATGGCAGGAAAAACTGTTTTTGGTAAAGCGGAGATTTGCCAAGGCGACGGACAAATTCTTTCATGGTAATTGTGCCGTTCTTCACCTGAGATTCCAGGTAAGAAATCGACTGACCATAAGCACGGGTAATATCGCGCTCAAAAATTTGTCTGTATGTCGCTTTGATAACCTCATTTTTCTCAACGGCTGATAACCCAGGCTTCATCACAAACTTGGGACGCCGTTCTGACGCATTGAAGTAAATTTGAGGTAATTGTAAACCTTGTTGGTCGCTAGAAGGACGTTGGCGCAGTTTACTAGAAGGAGAAGGTGCTTTGAATTCTGTAATCAAAACATCCATGTACTGAGACACAATATCTGCTGCCTCAGCATCCTTACGAAAATATGAAAGCGCTGCAGCTTTGATTTCTTGCAAAGCAACAATTGTCGCTTCACCAGAACAAGCGTTTTCAATAATTTCTCGCAAACCGCGCGTGTTGACAGCGATAATGTTGGGGTCACCAGCCACAATCGCGTAGGTCGCATAGCGCAAAAACCATGATAAGTCCCGCAGGCTCTTAGCCATATTTGCCGGACCATAACGGGCGACGTTGATTGGTCGGAAACCAGGAGGAGTCGGACCACTGGGTGAAGAGTTAAAGATTGCCCCCAAATTCGCTAAGAAGCCACCACGACTTTCTACGTAGGTGACAGTTCCTAGCTTCATGGTATCTCTAACATCAGCAGATGCCGCAGCCATCGCCATTTCTGGTTCTCTGGGCTTTTCTAGGAAAGACATTGGCGAACCACCAACAAAAATCCGGTTGGCAGCACGAGAGACAATAATCTCTGAGTTTTCCGTGAGCGTCTGGGCGATTTCTAGACGCTTGGCACCAGATGCAAAATACCTTGCCAGTGCATTTAATTCGCCGGCTCCCAGAAAGCGGTCTTGCTGCTCCGCTTGGGAAATTGTTGAGACTGCTAGGGTTTGATAAAGTTGCGGGCGTGCAACTGAGCTTCCACCACTTGCCTTAACACTCATCGGATTTGTAAAACTCCTATCATATTTTTTTTGTGTTAAGTCTGGGTTGCTTTTAGGCTTGACACATTGGTGCAGTTGTGCGTTAAGACTGCCGCCTTGAAGACTGCCAAAAAAAATTAACCCAGTCAGCTTTTAGATTAGAACGTTTTGGGATTTCTCAGTAGCTTTATTAAGAAGTGTGTAGAAACTATAGCTCTGAAGTATTATGTCCTAAAGCAGATGCTGTAAGTATTCTGAGAAAATCTTTAAGATTTGTACCATTTCTTTATAAAGCGAGATTTCTGCCGAGTAAGTCACTCGCTTCGCTCAAATTCAAAATTCAAAATTCAAAATTCAAAATTAAAGACAATTAGTGGGAGCGCGTGTACCGCCACGCTATTGTTGACCACCCTTACGGGTTCACCAGTCGCCTACGGAGGAGCCAGTGCGGTCTTGGGGTCTCCCCAAGTGGAGCATCTGGCGTTGGAGACCCTCCTGCAGCGCTGGTTCACCAAATCAAAGATTATGGTGGGGGCGGGGTCCCCAGAATTAATCAATTCAAAAAAGATTCTTAATTTTTGAACTTTGAACGAGCGAACTTTGAATTCAAAAACGGTCAAAATACTCTCGTTCCCAGGCTGGAGCCTGAGAATGTAATCTTAGAGGCTTTGCCTCTAGTCAGGCAAGGAGGCAGAGCCTCTCACCGCTCGTTCCCAGGCTGAGCCTGGGAACGAGAAAGAACCTGAGTTTTTAGCGGATTTCGGAACAATGAAACAATCTTGGATCAATTATCTGTAAGTATTTGTGGTTTAATGATGATCAAAGAAAAAAAATTAAAAAAACTAAAATAAAAAATGACACAGGTTAGGCGATCGCTGCCCGAAAGACTTCCACTCCCTGTGAGACTATCGCGTAGCGTGCGCAAAGTGCATCTGCTGTTTTTAGCCAGCTTACCCGTATGCATAATCAGCGCTTTAGCGCCTTTGTCCACTGCAACAGCACAAGAAGTGAGTTCAGATGGAAGTGTATCGACCACCGTCACCAGCCCTGATGGAAAAAATTTCACCATCAACGACGGTACAACAAGAGGAACAAACCTGTTTCACAGCTTCAAAGAATTTTCTGTTCCCACGGGTGGTTCGGCTAACTTCAACAATGCAGCGAATATACAAAATATTATCAGCCGGGTGACTGGTGGTTCTAAGTCTACGATTGATGGTTTGATAAAAGCTAATGGTTCAGCTAATCTATTTTTACTCAATCCAGCAGGAATTCTTTTTGGACCAAATGCCAGCTTGAATATTGGTGGTTCATTTTTCGGAAGCACAGCCAATAGTTTTATCTTTGAGAATGGGTTTGAGTTTAGTGCGACAAATCTACAAGCACCGCCACTGTTAACTATAAATCTTCCGATTGGGTTGAGGTATGGGGATAACCCAGGGGAAATTCAAGTACAAGGACCAAAACACGACATTAATTTTCAGGATATCAAACAACAACCTCGTGACCCTGTTAACAGTACTGTACGTGGATTGGAGGTTGAGTCCGGGAAGACTTTAGCACTAGTTGGAGGTAAAGTATCGCTTGAGGGTGGTGTTCTCAAGTCATCATCAGGGCGTGTTGAAATCGGTAGTGTTGCAAGCAATGGCGTTGTAAGTCTGGCCTCAGTACAAGAAGGTTGGAAGCTGGGTTATGAAAGCATTGGCAGTTTTGGAGACATCCAGTTTTCTGGTAGAACGTTGCTGGATACTTCAGGAGATGGCGGTGGTTCGATTGCAGTTGCTGGTAAAAATATCAATTTCACAGGAGAGTCGATTCTACTAGCTGATACACTTGGCGATCGCAATGGAGAAGGAATCAGCATTGTTGGGGACGAGATATCTGTAATTTCGTCTGAAATCAGCAGTTTTACCTTCAGTTCAGGAAATGCTGGACAAGTTAAGCTTATTGCCAACAAATCTATTCTGCTTGAGAATAACGGTGGCGCGGGTACAAACACACGAGGATTGGGAAAAGCTGGAGAAATTACCGTCAAAGCTGATTCTATTGAAGTCAGAAATAACAGTGGACTAGGCAGCAATAGTTATGGTGCAGGGAATGGTGGGCAGATAACAGTTGAAGCTAATTCTCTAATGATTGAAAATCAATCTGGTTTTGGTACTGATTCTAATGCTGAAGGCAACGCTGGAGAAATCAACATTGTAGTCGGCGAGTTTGTACTCCGCAATTCTTCTGGCTTGACAGTTAATGCCACAAGCACAGGTAATGGTGGAAAAATCAACATTACAGCAAATTCTTTGCGGATTTCAGACAATTCGGCACTCACTAGTAGTACAACGCAAGGTAGCACAGGTCTTGGTGGAGAAATTAGCGTCAATATCGCAGGACCTTTAGTGCTACAAAATAACGCAAATATGAGTAGTAACACGGGAGGTACAGGCAACGCTGGGAAAATCAGCGTTACAGCGAATTCTTTAGTCATTGAAAATAGTTCGGGGTTCAATATTGGTACGGACCAAGGTAGCACAGGTCAAGCTGGAGAAATGAACGTTAAGATCGCAGGACCTTTGGAAGTAAAAAACTCAGGTTCAGCTATAAATAGCAGCACTAAAGGCACGGGTAACGCGGGAAAAATCAGTATTACGGCAAATTCTTTGCTGCTCGAAGACAATTCGGGATTCAATATTGGTACGGACCAAGGTAGCACGGGTCAAGGTGGAGAAATTAATCTTAATATCGCAGGACCTTTGGAAGTACGAAAGAACTCAGGTATAAATAGCAGCACTTCAGGCATGGGTGACGCGGGAAAAATCAGTATTACGGCAAATTCTTTGCTGATCGAAGACAGTTCCGGGTTTGGTAATGGTACAGAGCAAGGTAGTACGGGTCAAGGTGGAGAAATTAATCTTAATATCGCAGGACCTTTGGTAGCACGAAAAAACGGAGGTATGGATAGCAATACTTCGGGTACGGGTAACGCGGGAAAAATCAGTATTACGGCAAATTCTTTGCTGATCGAAGACAGTTCCGGGTTCGAGAGTACTACGAAGGAAGGTAGCACTGGTCTTGGCGGAGAAATTAATCTTAATATCGCAGGACCTTTGGTAATACGAAAGATCTCAGGTATTGATAGCAATACTTGGGGTACGGGTGACGCTGGACAAATTACTGTCAGTGCTGAATCTGTAGAAATCAGTAATGATAGTGGAATTAGTCTGAGAAGCCTAGGCAGTGGCAATGCAGGAAAGCTGAATGTACGGGCAAAAACCATAACTCTTGACAACGAGGGAAGATTGCGGGTTTCAGGTACAGGTAGTGGAAATGCTGGTACTTTGGAGATTGTGGCAGATACTATTAGGCTGAATAATAAGAGCCAGATTAATGCAACTACTACCTCTGGCAATGGTGGTGACCTTACATTAGATGTTGCTAACTTACTGCTGCTACGCCGTGAAAGTTTCATCTCTACAAGTGCAGGCACTACTGGTACTGGTGGAGATGGCGGCAACATTACGATAAACTCTCCATTAATCGTCGCTTTCCCTAGTGAGAATAGTGACATCACTGCTAATGCTTTCAGCGGTAGCGGTGGGAAAATCACAATTCGGACTCAAGGTCTTTTTGGAATCGAGCCTCGCTCTGAATTGACGCCTGAAAGTGACATCACCGCCTTTTCGCAACAAAACCCATCCTTAAGTGGTACTGTCAATATTAACACACCCGATGTTGACCCCAGTCGTGGGTTATTTAGATTACCACAAACTGTCATCGATCCTGCAGAGCAAATTGCCCAAAATCCCTGTCTACGTGGAGGTGGTGAATTCACCATCGTTGGACGTGGCGGCTTTCCAGCTGATCCGAATAAAGTCCTCAGCACTGACAATGCGCGTGTGGATTTAGTCAAGCCTGTCGCCAGTACAACGTCTAATAATTCAACAAGTACAACTAAGCAGCAACAGCCATCTACAAGTGCAACTGACAAACCGATAGTTCCTGCACGAGGATGGATATTTAATGAAAAAGGTGAGGTAGTGTTGGTTGCTTATGATCCTACCAAGACTGGTGTACAAAGGGATACGCAAACATCTACTAATAGTTGTGCTGTGCGTTGAGATGAAACCGGGTTTGGTGATAACCTGTCAAAACTTGTGTGGTCGAGTAGTAGGTTAGGCTTAAATAGTCGCAATCCAACAAAACTATACTGTACGCGGTCACAAACTGAGTTTTTGTCATGCTGAGCGGAACGGAGTGCAGCGAAGCATCTGGTGAGATTCTATGTCTTTCAGACACGCTAGCCCCTAAGGGGGCCTGCGCTAACGCTAACACTCCGCTATCGCTCCGTATGCCCTCTGGGCACGCTACGCGAACAGAATAACAGACTATGACCGTGCGAAGTCTATCGTGGGTGTTGAGTTTCGTTCCAAAGGTCCAACCTACAATTCTTCTTAACAGCAACCGTATTGGTTTTTCAGCGACTTAAGCGAAATCCGCCAAGAACTTGAGTTGTTAACGGATTAAGGAACAATGAAACAATTTTGGATCAATTATCTCTAAGCATTTGTGGTTTAATTATGATCAAATAAAAAAAATAAAAAAAACTTGAATAAAAAATGACACAGGTTAGGCGATCGCCGTCCGAAAGACTTTCACTCCCTGTGAGAGCATTGCGTAACGTAGGCAAAGTGCATCTGCTGTTTTTAGCTAGCTTACCCTTATGCATGCTCAGCGCTTTAGCGCCTGTGTCCACCGCAACAGCACAAGAAGTTTCTGCGGATGGAACTGTATCTACCACCGTCACCAGCCCTGATGGAAAAAATTTCACCATCAATGATGGTACAACAAGAGGAACAAACCTTTTTCACAGCTTCAAAGAATTTTCTGTTCCCACAGGTGGTTCGGCTGAGTTCAATAATGCAGCGAATATACAAAATATTATCAGCCGGGTGACTGGTGGTTTGAAATCTAATATTGATGGTTTGATAAAAGCCAATGGTGGAGCTAATCTATTTTTACTCAATCCAGCAGGAATTCTTTTTGGGGCAAATGCCAGATTGAATATTGGTGGTTCATTTTTGGGGAGTACAGCCAATAGTTTTATCTTTGAGAATGGGTTTGAGTTTAGTGCGACAAATCTACAAGCACCGCCACTGTTAACTATAAATCTTCCGATTGGGTTGAGGTATGGGGATAATCCAGGGGAAATTCAAGTACAAGGACGTGGACACGATATCAATTTTAAAGACGATATCAAAAAACCAGACGACGAACTTCCTGTGCGTGTTAACAATAGCGTTTCAGGATTGCAGCTTGAGTCCGGGAAGACTTTAGCACTAGTTGGAGGTAAAGTATCCCTTGAAGGTGCGATTCTCAATTCATCATCAGGACGTATTGAAATCGGCAGTGTTGCAAGCAATGGAGTTGTAAGTCTCGTCCCGATACAAGAAGGTTGGAAGCTTGGTTATGAAAACATCGCTAGTTTTGGAGACATTCAGTTTTCTGGTAGAACGTTGCTGGATACCAAAGGAGATGGCGGTGGTTCGATTGCAGTTGCTGGTAAAAATATCAATTTCACAGGAGAGTCGATTCTACTAGCTGATACACTTGGCGATCGCAATGGAGGAGAAATTAGCATTGTCGGGGACGAGATATCTTTTAAAGAGTCTGACATCAGGAGTTTTACCTTCGGTTCAGGAAATGCTGGACAAGTTAAGCTGATTGCCAACAAATCTATTTTGCTTGAGAATTACGGTGGGGCGAGTACAAGCACACTAGGATTGGGAAAAGCTGGAGAAATTAGCCTCAAAGCTGATTCTATTGAAATTAGAAATAACAGTGGGCTAGGCAGCTATACTTATGGTGCAGGGAATGGTGGGTTGATAAAAATTCAAGCTAATTCTCTACTGACTGAAAGTCAATCTGGTTTTGGTGCTTCTTCTTATGCTGAAGGAAACGCTGGAGAAATCAAGATTGTAGTCGGCGACTTTGTAGTCCGTAATCAGTCTGGCTTGGGAGTTTATGCTAACCAGAGCACAGGTAATGGTGGAAAAATCAACATAACGGCAAATTCTTTGCTGATTTCAGATCTTGCAGGGTTCACCACTGCTACACAGCGAGGTAGCACAGGTCAAGCTCAAGACATTAATATTAATGTCGCAGGACCTGTGGTGGTACAAAACTCATCAGCTATAAGTAGCGACACTAGTGGTGCGGGTAACGCTGGAAAAATCAACATAACGGCAAATTCTTTGCAGATTTCAGATGGTTCGGGGGTTACTAGTTATACGAAGCAAGATAGCACTGGTCTTGGTGGAGAAATTAATCTTAATGTCGCAGGACCTGTGGCGGTACAGTATGGATCATCCATAAGTAACAGCACTTCAGGTGCGGGTAACGCTGGAAAAATCAGCATGACGGCAAATTCTTTGCTGATTTCAGACAGTTCGGGGGTTACTAGTTCTACGAAGCAAGATAGCACTGGTCTTGGTGGAGAAATTAATCTTATTGTCGCAGGACCTGTGGCGGTACAAAAAGGATCAGGTATATATAGCGACACAAGAGGTAGGGATGACGCTGGAAAAATCAGCATGACGGCAAATTCTTTGCTGATTTCAGACGGTTCGGCGGTCACTAGTTCTACGGAACAAGGTAGCACTGGTCTTGGTGGAGAAATTAATCTTAATGTCGCAGGACCTGTGGTGGTACGAAACTCATCAGCTATATATAGTGACACAAGAGGTAGGGGTAACGCTGGAAAAATCAGCATGACGGCAAATTCTTTGCAGATTTCAAACCGTTCGGGGGTCACTAGTGATACAAAAAAAGATAGCACTGGTCTTGGTGGAGAAATCATTGTTAATGTCGCAGGACCTTTGATATTGCAAAATTCAGGTATCAATAGCAATACTGAAAGCACGCGTAACGCAGGACAAATCACTGTCAGTGCTGAATCTTTGGAAATCAGTAATAGTGGTGCAATTAGTACCAGCAATACAAGCATAAGCAGTGGCAATGCAGGAAACCTGAATGTACGGGCAAAAACCGTAATTCTTGACAACGACGGAAGATTGCGAGTTTCAAGTACAGGTAGTGGGGATGCTGGTACTTTGAACGTTGTGGCAGACACCATTAGGCTTAATAATCAGAGTTTGATAGATGCAAACAGTACCTCTGGCAATGGTGGCAATATCACACTAGATGTTGCTAACTTACTACAGCTACGCCGTAATAGCCTCATTTCTGCCACCAGTGGTACTCGTGGAAGTGATGGACAAGACGGCAATATAACTATCAACACTAAATTTTTAATCGCCTTCCCTCAAGAAGATAGTGACATCGTTGCGACTGGCTTTGGGCGTACCGTCGGGAGTAATGTTCAAGTGAATGCATCAGGAGGAATCTTTGGCATTCAGTATCAGCCACAACTGACTCCAGAAAGTGATATCGTTGCGACTGGAACAGTCACGCTCATCACTCTCAACACCGACCCCAGTGATGAGCTGTTTAGATTACCACAAATTGTCATCGATCCTGCAGAGCAAATTGCCCAAAATCCCTGTCTACGTGGAGGAGGTGAATTCACCATCGTTGGACGTGGCGGCTTTCCAGCTGATCCGAATAAAGTCCTCAGCACTGACAATGCGCGTGTGGATTTAGTCAAGCCTGTCGCCAGTACAACGTCTAATAATTCAACAAGTACAACTAAGCAGCAACAGCCATCTACAAGTGCAACTGACAAACCGATAGTTCCTGCACGAGGATGGATATTTAATGAAAAAGGTGAGGTGGTGTTGGTTGCTTATGATCCTACCAAGACTGGTGTACAACGGGATACGCAAACATCTACTAATAGTTGTGCTGTGCGTTGAGATCATGTCCAGTAAATGACTTGTGATACAGCAGATTTCAACTTCGTGAGGTACAGAAATACCCCACCCGCGCACCTCAAG
>NZ_QMEA01000155.1:25325-39531 GCF_012912105.1 Brasilonema sp. UFV-L1 | reverse complement strand
CCATCCCCCCATCTCCTCATCCCCCCATCCTCTTCTAACCGGGCGTGCTATAGGAGAAGCTATCAGTCAAGGTAAAGCACACCTCATTTTAGATGCGCATAAAATCGAACAGTTCCAAGCAGGGGAAATCTTAGTCACAGATAGAACCGATCCCGATTGGGAACCGATAATGAAAAGAGCTAGTGCGATTATCACCAACCAAGGTGGACGCACCTGTCACGCGGCGATTATTGCACGAGAATTGGGTGTACCTGCAATTGTGGGATGTGGTAACGCAACAGAAATTCTAAAAAATGGTCAAGAAATTACGATTTCTTGCGCAGAAGGAGAAGAAGGGCGGGTTTATGCAGGGTTATTGCCTTTTGAAGTTAAAGAAGTTCCGCTAGAAGACTTACCCCGCACCCGTACCCAGATTTTAATGAATGTGGGTAACCCTTCAGAAGCATTTAGTTTGTCTGCAATTCCTAATGATGGGGTTGGTTTAGCTAGGACAGAATTTATCATCGCCAATCATATCCAAACTCATCCAATGGCGCTGATTCATCATGACGAAATAAATGATGAATATGTGAAAGCTAAGATTTCTGAAATCACTGCGCTTTATGACGACAAACCCCAGTATTTTGTTGATAAATTAGCTCAAGGTGTTGGTAGAATTGCTGCTGCGTTTTATCCCAAACCAGTTATCGTCAGGATGTCCGACTTCAAGAGTAACGAGTACGCTAACTTGTTGGGCGGTAGACAGTTTGAACCAGAAGAAGAAAATCCGATGCTGGGCTGGCGAGGAGCAGCGCGTTACTATGATGAAGGCTACAAAGAAGCTTTTGCTCTGGAATGCCAAGCCCTCAAGCGAGTCAGGCATGAAATGGGGTTGACAAATGTCATCGCAATGATTCCATTTTGTCGTACTCCTGATGAGGGGCGTCTGGTGTTGGCAGAAATGGCGAAAAATGGTTTGAAGCAGGGTGTGAATGACTTGCAAGTCTATGTGATGTGCGAGTTACCCAATAATGTCATCTTGGCTGAGGAGTTTGCAGAAGTTTTTGACGGGTTCTCGATTGGTTCTAATGATTTGACTCAGCTGACACTTGGTTTAGATAGAGATTCAGGATTGGTAGCGCGGTTGTTTGATGAACGTAGTGAGGGTGTTAAGCGGATGGTGAAGTTCGCGATCGCCGCCGCCAAAAAACACAATCGTAAAATCGGTATTTGTGGACAAGCACCCAGCGATTACCCAGAATTTGCCCAGTTCTTAGTTGAACAAGGAATTGATTCGATGAGTTTAAATCCAGATTCGGTTTTAAAAACTATGCTGGAGGTCGCCAAAGTTGAACAGCGATCATGAAATATTATAAATATTATGACATTTGCTCCCAGTTAGGCGTGAGCACGCCGCCTGGTTAATCGAGATCATCACAAAAACATGGTCTAGTGATCTTGTTGATGACTTGGAGCGAGAATTCAAATAGTAGATAATTAAAAAGCACTGGGAGAACCGAGTTTTTCCAGTGCCTTGTATCATATTAAGAACATTGATCTTTTGCTCTAAACCCCAATTATGCCAGATCCAAAACCCCCTCGTAACGAACTGCTTAAGATTCTTCCCCTAAAACCCAAACCAGCACCAAAGCCAGAATCAGTCCCACCACAAGAATCAAAATCAGCAGAACCAGTCCCACCAGCACCAAAGCCAGAACCAGTCCCACCACAAGAATCAAAATCAGCAGAACTAGTTGAACTAGCACCAAAGCCAGAACCAGTCCCACCACAAGAATCAAAATCAGCAGAACCAGTTGAACCAGCTACACAGGAACAAACAGATCAGACCGTACAGGCCCAACAGCCTGAAACGATATCTAATCAAGAACAAGTTCAAGTAGATGCTGAAAAACAAGCAGAAGAAGAACCGAAATCGGAACAATCAACCGCAATATTTCAAGCTGTTGGGGTGATTACTGGGGAAGTCAGATTTACTGATGAGGGTAAAAGCAGCGTCACTATAGGACGTAAAGAATACCCACTTTTCTATGCTCCACGCAAACAGAAAGCATTTGAAGCGCTCAAGAAAGAAATAGAAGCGACGAGTCAATCCAACCAACGACTGGTTGTTTATCCTAAATTTATTCATTTCCCTAAAAGAGAGCAACCTCCTCAGGTTAGTTTTCAGTTAGTCGGTTTTGATAAAGGACGCCAAGAAGAGGTGGTTTCAGGCGAACTTCAAGACATGGAGTTTAAACTTTGTGGCTTGTGGCAGTTTATTCCTGTCTGCCAAACTCCATGTATCTCTGTGTTCCGAAATTTCAATCAGCAACGATTGGAATATATAAAAACCACAGAGGTAGCTAGAAAAGTCAAGTTTATGAAAGCTAGCCACATCCCCTTAATTTGGAAGGATGCCCCAGCAAGACCATTTCGATTCAATCCCAAAGCTACCAAAGAAGAACAAGGACGCCCCGTTTTTGTACAGGTTAAAGCGAAGTTCTTGCCTGGGCGGGATGTTTTTGGGTTCGTTGAGCAGCTGGCTGAACCTGTAGAAAAAGCACCGAAATTTCTCAAGGTGAGCAAGGAAGACAAGGCGACAGCAATGGCAGAAAAGAAAGCTGCTCTCAGGGCTGCGGGCAAGGATACCAAAGCGCCAAGAAGCAAACCATACTTTAACAAGGACAATAGTTCTAATAAGGACAATACTTCCTTTAATAAAGACAAGCCCAAACCTAAACCCAAACCCAAGGACGAACCCAAAACATAGAGTTTGAAAGCAAAAAGCACTGGATCATTTATCGACTTCCAGTGCTTTAACGTGAACTTGAATCAAGGAACTATTAGAATATGACTTTTAAAAATACCTGTCTATAGATTGTTGACAAAAGTTATTAAACTGAGTGAATAACTCACCTGTTTTGACTACCCTGCCATTTTTGCACCAAATTTACCTCATAAGATTTTAGATTTTAGATTTTGGATGGAGCCAGTGCGAAGAAAGCGCTATGCCGACAGGTATGACTAGGAGTCATGCATAAGCGCCTCATGTGCCCTCTGTTGAGCTTATTAACGAGGACAACAGCTGCATTGTAACTAATAATCAAACATAGCTACCTAGCAATTCCCAGCACTTTTCTTAGCACTGCTTGGTCTTCTAATTTGGCTTTGAGGCGACCATTTTCCAAATCTCGAATCCAGCTTTGACTTTTACCTGCCAGTTTTGCCAATTCTCTTTGCGAAAGATTCAGGTTTTTCCTTGCCTGCAAAATTTGTTCACCTAGGAGGTAACCTGCTGTGGTTTTTGATTTTATCCGGTTTTTTGTGGTGCGCTGCTTTTTTTCAGATTCAGTACTTTGATGCTCCCATTCTGGAGGAAGTGTAAACGACAGAATTCGAGCGTTCATGAGCATATTCCACTTACCACGAGGACCAGTATCCGTTAGGCGTGTTTTTCCGCTTGCGTCTTTGATCCAAAACTCTAACGCATCGTCTGGATCTTCAGGAATATTGACTAACTTCGCCCATAAAGGTTGAATCGCGCTTGGGTATGTCACTGGGTCGAAGTTTGGTTTCATACCGTAATGATTGAGGACTTCCAAATCGTTTTCAAAAGTTCGTAGTAGTCGCTTGCGTTCTTCCCGTTTTCTGCAAGCAAGGCTGACTTTGTGTTCGCCGTAAGCAACACGCAGTAAAGTGGGAACTGTAATCCGCTGTTCTTTACCCATTTTAGTCTTAAACAGCAACCACAACATTAGTCGCGCTGCTCCTTCGTGTTGCTGCCAAATACTCATGACTGTTGTTAACAGAGATTTTGGCAAACTACCATATTGATAAAATGTACTTCGTTCTTTGCATCCTTGTTTGTTTAGGAAATGCTGCGCCCACAGACCTGCTTTTACCTTAAAAGTGAGTCCAACCAAATATTTGCAACCAAGATCATCTTCTTGAAAGTGATGCTGAATTTTGACTATGTGCCACAAACGACTTCCTTGCAATGAAAATCCTTTGACAAGACCTTGTTGGGGCCAATTAATCGAGGTGACGAGTGAACAAGTTTGCTGCACCAAGTTTTTCATTAAAGCCAACTTAGCAGTTTTGCTTAGGTCTTTGCGTTTTTCTAACCCCAAATATCTTTCAATTTGGCGATCGTCGATGGTAAACTCCTGCTGCCAAGGCTGATCTAAAGCAGTCGCATGAGCTGCAAAAATCAAATGTATACAAGCCGCCCTGATATCCAGCGTCTCAACGATTCCTAAGTCTGTTGCTAGTTCGCTTCCATTGCATGGTTTCATCAGATGAAATGCGATCGCCCCTCGCCCCTGGTTAACTTGTCGGCGATAACACACCTTTCCATATTCATCAATTTCCCAAGGTAGTGAAGTTCTCTGTGACAGTACATTGCAAGCCTCCCAGATCACAATTGCCGATGCAAATGGATTGCTTTTGGTGTTGGCAAATAAATCTGGGCTAGTCACATCTCTGAGATCAACTTTACATCTGCCCCTTTTCGCCTGCATGGGTATGGGTGAATGAATCGGACAAGTAACTACACATTGGGGTTCGGGATAATAACCTTCGCAGTTGTTACATAGACTTGAGTCGATCCAGTATTCATTGTTCTCTAATTTAATTGCACCAGTAGGACATTGGGGACGGCAGTTGTCACATCCAACGCAACTGTTATTAGGAATTGTATAAGGCATAAGGCTTTTTCCTACTTTAATCGTTGAGATGTCTGGCTCAAGTCTCCCCTGGATGTGTCCTCTTAATTCACGACTTACTACCACATTATTTTTTTGGCAACAAGAAATTTTACTTGCCGTACTACTGAACCACATCCTTATTCAGACCGCGCATCCGATTAGATGCTATTTAACAGTTATCAGTTACCAGTTATCAGTTTGAAGAAGAATTCAGCAATTCTGAATTTAGTATTCAGAAGGAAGAAATAAAGAATTGAGTTTTTCGACTTCCCACTTCTGACGACTGACGTCACGACTCCTGACTCCTTCATTGGTCACTGTTCACTTTTAACTGTTCACTGATTGAAGGCTTGAAACCCGAACCTAATCTTTAATATTTCTTACTCTCTAAGATTTCATAAATATTTATATCAATTTGTTCCTAATGAGCTAAACATGGTTTGGTGAATATTATCTTTCATAAGTCATTCCATAACATTTCTGATGGCTAAGCAAGTATTTTCTTCAATTGTTAGTCAAGAACACTGACTCTTTTCACTCTTGAACATTATTTTTTTTATTGAAAATATTAATAATTACTATATATTGTTGTTTAGTTATTTATATTACAAAATTTAAATTCCCTCATTTTCATTGAGTCAGCGTCATTAACTGCCTACAATAAGACACATAAGTTTTATCTTTTATTCTGTGTAATAAGTGGTTGTTTGATATTTTTAACAAGCTAAAAAATATCATCATTATGTATTTTAAAACACTATAACCTAAAAACTTTTTAGCCCACGCAGATAGTCAGACGAATACTGCTTTGAGGTTACCAAAGGCAAGCAACTGCCTCTCACGTTAAAACTTAGTACGCACAACGCTGCACACGAATCGGGTGGGTATCGGGTCAAGTATTTGTGCAAATTTGGTATGCTCCTAATTTTGTTATCTAGTTACTATTAAAAACTATTTGCAAACAATTATCTTTTAGATTTTAAATATGAGTTTTCATGTTTTTTGGTAAGTCATCAAATTTTCATTTAATAAAAAAACTAGCCAAACTTCAAAAACAGAGAATTGAGATTATGTTAAGATGAGCGTAAAAGTCAAACAGATGCAGAGTAGAGAGTAAATTCATGGCAACGCTAACAGGATTAACATTTGGTGGTAAAACTTGGACACCTAAATTTGTTCAGGAAATTGACCAAGAGAAATGCATTGGCTGTGGCAGATGCTTTAAAATCTGTGGGCATAATGTACTGCTGTTAAAAGCAATGAACGAAGAAGGAGAATTTGTCGAAGATGAAGATGATGATGAAATTGAAAAGAAAGTGATGACTGTTGCTCATCAGGAAAACTGTGTGGGTTGTGAAGCTTGCGCGAGAATTTGTTCCAAGAACTGCTATACTCACTCTGCATTAAATAACTAGAGTTTTTGAGTTGTTCAGAGATAGGTGAAAGAAACTGCTGTTTGAGAAAAGTGTGAAGTCTGTGTATGTAGAGAACAACTTCTCAGTTTAGTAGCAGGGTAACGAGAGGGGAATATTAAAAGTTACAGGAACATAATAGAAAAAAGTTCACAGTAAACAAATCCGTAAATCTGAAATTGTCAGCTATAAACAAATAAAAACTTGCTGCTAAGATAGCCTAAGGAATCACTAGAACTAACAGCGACCTCCTCTGCAACTCAGTTATCTTGAAGTGCAAAGCTCTGTACCAGCAGTTAAGAGATAGTTTGAAGTTTTTTGGGGGAGAAAAGGATTAAAAGATTTTAAAATTCCCCCAAGTTTTCCAGAAAAAACATAGAAAATAAATTTGGTTAAGACAATAGCTAATTGCGTTATGAATAAGAAGGAGTAAGGTTATCCCTAAGCTCCACAGTTCCTGAACCGTTACGTTCTTTCTTGGTCATGAGTACGACGTCATAACAACCAAATCTATGGACAAGAAACACATGACTAAGGAGACTTCTAGCAATTAGCTATGAACACGACACACACAACTATTCTATTTCCTCGCTGAGAGTATATATCAAGAGCGTAGGATGCGGTGTACTGAGGTAAAACCCAGAAAATTACACCTTCAATGACGTTTCACGAGAGCAGGTATTTATGCAACAAATTCCTGTTTCACTATGGACTCTAGTGGCTGGGATATTAGTTACAATTGTCAGCATTTGGGTTGGACAAAACCACGGTTTACTACCGATACAAGCATCACAACAAGCGCCTTTGGTAGACGGGTTTTTTAACATTATGGTCTCCATTGCCACCGCCTTGTTTTTAGTGGTAGAAGGAACCATCCTGATTTTTTTGGTTAAGTTTCGTCGCCGTCGAGGCGATGATACAGATGGCGTACACGTTGAAGGCAACTTTCCTCTAGAAATTTTTTGGACGGCTATCCCATCTATAATCGTCCTCTGCTTAGGAATTTACAGCGTTGATGTTTTTAACCGCATGGGAGGATTTGAAGCGGGGAGTCCTCATAACATGGCTCATAGCCATTCCCCAACTCATGTTGCCCAAATGCCAGGAAGTGCCATTGCTGCAACCTTAAGTGACGCTTCACCGGATGAGTCAGAAATAGCAGCACCAGCAGAAACTCCTAAAATTGGTATTGGCGCAACTCCCAAAGAACAAGGCAAAAGTGCCGATTTGGTTGTCAACGTCACAGGAATGCAATTTGCTTGGCTCTTTGATTATCCTGAGAGTGGAGTGAATGCTGGAGAATTACACGTTCCAGTTGGTGCTGACGTGCAACTCAACATTTCTGCAACAGATGTAATTCACTCGTTTTGGGTGCCCCAATTCCGTCTGAAGCAAGATGCCATTCCTGGTATTCCAACACAACTGCGATTTGTCGCCACCAAACCAGGTACATATCCGGTTGTTTGTACAGAACTTTGCGGCGGCTATCATGGCTCAATGAGGTCACAAGTTATTGTTCACACACCAGAAGAGTTTGAAAGCTGGCTCTCTGAAAACCGCATTGCCCAACAGCAAGACCTGAAACAAGCCGTTGCAGTTAATCCAGCAGACTTATCCACATCAAAGTTTCTTGCTCCCCACGCGCAAGAAATGGGAGTCACATCTGCAACTCTGGCTCAAATTCAAAAATAGCTGACAGGAGTCACCAAGTCAGGAGTTAATAATTATTATTCTCCCCACCTCCCCACTCGCTGAGCCCTGCGGGCACGCTGCGCTAACGCTCAAATATGCCCAAAGGGCACGCTACGCGAACAAAATTCAAAATGCAAAATTCAAAAAAGACTCTTAATTTTGAACTTTGAATTTTGAATTTTGAATTCCCCCGGAGGGGGTCTCCCCATCAGCCTAAACGAGCAAACTAAATGTTTAGCAGCTTATGACCCAAGTAGAACTTCCACGGAACACTCCGCCTGAAGACAATCAATCCAATATTCACGTGGTTGCTCATACAGAGCATAAAGCGTGGAAATGGTACGATTACTTCACATTTAATACTGACCACAAAGTGATTGGTATCCAATACCTGGTTACGGCGTTCGTGTTTTATCTCATTGGTGGACTCATGGCTGTTGTCATGCGTGCCGAACTGGCGACACCAGATGCAGATTTAATCGACCCTAACTTGTACAACGCTTTCATGACCAATCACGGCACGATCATGATTTTTCTATGGATCGTACCCAGTGCAATTGGCGGATTTGGGAACTATCTAGTGCCATTAATGATTGGTGCTAGAGATATGGCTTTTCCCAAGCTGAATGCGATCGCCTTCTGGTTAAACCCACCCGCAGGCTTACTGCTAGCAGCTAGCTTTATTTTCGGCGGTTCGCAATCTGGTTGGACAGCTTACCCACCTTTAAGTTTAGTGACAGCTAACACCGCGCAGACGCTGTGGATACTTGCCATTGTCTTGGTAGGAACATCCTCAATTCTGGGTTCGCTGAATTTTGTGGTCACCATCTGGAAGATGAAAGTTCCCAGTATGAAATGGGACCAATTGCCCTTGTTCTGCTGGGCAATTATGGCAACCTCGGTGCTTGCACTTCTCTCCACTCCTGTGTTAGCAGCGGGATTAGTGTTGCTGTTGTTTGACCTCAACTTTGGGACATCGTTCTTTAAACCAGATGCAGGCGGTAACGTTGTTATTTACCAACACTTGTTCTGGTTTTATTCTCACCCGGCAGTTTATCTGATGATTCTGCCTATCTTCGGCATTATGTCCGAAGTGATTCCAGTTCACGCCCGTAAGTCAATTTTTGGGTATAAGGCGATCGCCTATTCTAGTTTGGCAATCTGCGTCGTGGGTTTGTTTGTCTGGGTACATCATATGTTTACCAGCGGTACACCCGGTTGGATGCGGATGTTCTTCACAATCTCCACTCTAATTGTTGCCGTTCCCACTGGTGTGAAGATTTTTGGCTGGGTTGCAACCCTTTGGGGTGGTAAAATTCGCTTCACAACTGCCATGCTTTTTGCACTTGGCTTGTTATCCATGTTTGTCATGGGTGGCTTAAGCGGCGTGACAATGGGAACAGCCCCCTTTGATATCCACGTCCACGACACTTATTATGTGGTGGCGCACTTCCACTACGTCTTGTTTGGCGGTTCCGTGTTTGGCATCTACGCCGGAATCTATCACTGGTTCCCCAAAATGACAGGACGAATGGTGAATGAATTTCTAGGTCGCATTCACTTTATTCTCACCTTCATTGGCACAAATCTCACCTTCCTACCCATGCACGAGTTGGGTTTGCAAGGAATGCCCCGACGAGTTGCGATGTATGATCCGCAATTTGCCCACCTCAATGAGATTTGTACCATTGGTGCTTACCTCTTAGCAGCATCGGTGATTCCGTTTACCATCAATATTCTCTGGAGTTGGATTGCTGGAGCAAAAGCAGGCGATAATCCTTGGAATGCTCTCACCTTAGAATGGACAACCAGCTCACCACCATTAATTGAAAACTGGGAACAATTGCCCGTTGTTACTCATGGTCCTTACGACTACGGCTTGAACCACAGTGCTGAAATACAGCCATCTGCTGCAACTGAGGCTAGTGCTTAGTTCACAATTATTGCCAGGGGTTAAAATCCCTGGTTCATAACAAAAGTCTTCTCAAGAGGATTAAAGGCTTACCAAGGTGCTTTTCAGTTCTAATGTAGAGACCTAGCATGCACTTTCACTACATAGCCCAGAACTTCTGGGCGGGTAAGGGGTCTTTGCTTCACCCGTTTTGACACTTATTCACAGCGCAGACGATATGGCTATAGCAACATCGACGAGTGTAGAACACCATCACGAAGAACATCATCCAGATTTGCGAGTCTTAGGGCTATTAGTGTTCCTGGTTTCTGAATCTCTGATGTTTGGTGGATTTTTTGCCACTTATTTATTTTTTCGAGGCGGTGCTGAAGTTTGGCCTCCAGAAGGAACCGAAGTAGAGTTATTGTTGCCTGCAATTAACACTATTATTCTGGTTTCAAGTAGTTTTGTCATTCACTTAGGTGATGCAGCAATCAAAAAGAATGATGTCCAAGGTATGCGGAAGTGGTACAAAATTACCGCTGTCATGGGCGCAATTTTCTTGCTGGGTCAAATTATTGAGTACATGAGTTTAGGATACGGTCTGACAACTAATGTATTTGCCAACTGTTTTTACTTAATGACAGGATTCCACGGTTTGCACGTTTTTGTGGGACTGTTGTTAATTTTAGGTGTGGTATGGCGTTCCCGTCGTCCTGGTCACTATTCTGCCACCAAACACACTGGCATTGAAATGGCAGAAATTTACTGGCACTTTGTAGACATCATCTGGATTGTTCTTTTCACCTTGCTGTACATTCTCACCAGGTTTTAATTTGAGAATCGGGAATAGGAAATTGGTAAAACCTATTCCCCATTCCGAAAGGAGAATTATTATGCAAATCGACGCCGAAAAATTTTCATGGTTTCAAGTATCAGAAGACGTTAAACAGTTATTGAGATTAGCTGCAGAACATTGGGAAAATACTTCAGAATCAGAAAAGTATATTAACCAAGCTTTAGCCATAACAGAAGAATCTACAGATGTCTTAGTCGCTGCTTATAGATACTTTTTCTATAAAAATAATTATTATATGGCGTTGCAAATAGCAGGAAAAGTTCTAGCTAAAATCAAAGCATCAGAGCAGCTATCTGATAAATGGGAAATAGCTAAGCCAATATTAATGAGTCGTAAAGAAGAAGCAATCATTAGATTATATCTAAATACTTATGCGGCTTATGGATTAGTGTTAGCAAAGTTAGGAGATATAGACAAAGCAAAAATTATCAGTACTCAAGTAAAAGAAATTGATGACAAAAATGAGTTTGGAGCAAGCATTGTATACAATATTTTGACACGTCCAATCGAAGAAGAATGAATTCTAGCAATTCTAAGCTATTCATGATCAACAAGATTCTCAACTTCTTAAAGCAGTCGGAAAACTCAACCTTTCGACAAAAATAAAATATGATTTATATATGAAGCTGAGGCTAAAATTATCATTTATTCTACAATTTAAAACATATGAAAGGAAGAGATTGGCTTGTTACAGAAGACGGACAGTATCAAACCTGTAAATCTGTCAGAGCATGGGACTTACTGAGAGATGATTATCGATTTCATCGATTTCTAACTGAAGTAGAAGATGTCCTCAGTGATACTGAAGACGAAATCAGCCATCTTCCAGAAATTCGGATGCTTGTCAGGCGGTTAATTGTTAATTCCTACTGGGTACAAAGTCGATATTTAGAGCCTTCTGCTCAAACAGGAATCTCAGTTGTTCTCCTTTATGATGAGTTAGGTTTTCCATTTACTGTGCAAACGGTAACACTGGCACCAGGAACGTTATCAAAAATTCATAATCATGGAACTTGGGGTGTTGTTGCTGTGTTAAAAGGAGAAGAGAGAAATACATTTTGGCAGCGACAACCTCACTCAGAATTTAAAGACAAAATTGAACGAACAGGAGAGTTAACTTTATTTCCAGGAGATATTATTAGCTATACTCCTGATGCAATTCACAGTGTAGAAGCAGTCGGTAATCAACCAACTGTGACTTTCAATATTTATGGTGAAACTCATATGCGAGAGCGTTTTGAGTTTGACACTGTGACACATACGGCGAAAAATTTTTAAATAGTAGGCAGGAGAGTTAAAAGAGTAGAGAAGAGAATCGCTAAATGACTAATGACTATTAACTAATAACGGAGAGACTGAAATGGCAAGAGTCATTTTTTATGAAAAACCAGGCTGTAAAGGTGGTACTAAACAAAAAACTCTGCTAACAGCCGCAGGTCATGAAGTTGTGGCGTACAATTTGCTCACAGAACCTTGGAGTGCTGAACGTTTACGCTCGTTTTTTGGCGATCGCCCTGTGGTCGAATGGTTTAACCGTGCCGCCCCACGGGTACAATCAGGTGAAATCATTCCTGAACAAATAGACGGTGAAACTGCCTTAATGCTGATGCTAAAAGATCCACTGTTGATTCGCCGTCCTTTGATTGAAGTAGGCGATCGCCGTGAAGTCGGCTTTGAGGTGGAAAAAATAGATGCTTGGATTGGCTTAAAACCCAAGGATGCAACTCTCAAAGAAATTAGTGAAAAGTTGATGAACCAGGATCTGCAAACTTGCTCTCATAAACATGAACACAAACATCAAGGAGGTTCGTGTCAACACTAGATGAGTTCGTTTAGGACTGAGATACCTTGGGTGCATCGCTTAAATGTGATGCACCTTTTTTACTCATAAATTCCTGATATTGTTCAAACTATGTCTTAAGAAAGATGATGAGTAATCAGAAAAAAGTTTTTTGTTAAAAACAACACTTTATTTAAGAAAAGGTTAAATACTCCTAAATGAATAAGGATGAGCCGATGGAACAGCCTAATCAAAGAGACAAAGATAACTTTCTTTACCCTCGTGGTCGCTACTACGGTCAGGTTAAGCCAGAGAACTTAGTCTTTAATGCCAACCTTCAAATCTTCGCTCAAAAAGTCAGCTACATCACGTCTTTAGAAACGTCTGGGAAAATCTCTCCGTTAGATGCTTACAACCAGATTAAAGCGCTGTGGAAAAAGTTAAAATATAGCAAAAAAGAGCTTGGTATTGGCGACGAGCCACCAGGCGAGTCAGAATCACCAGATGTGACTTAAAACATCTTAAAATCATCGTTGACCACCTTGAACTCTTTTGGGGTCAACGACACCACAATATCTTCAGAATCTAACCGAATGAGCCACCGTCCGCTGAGATGACCGCAAAAGAGCATCTCTTGATCACAGATAACTCCGACTTTCCCGGCTACGTATGCTGGGCGTAGAATCAGAACTTTGTCTCCTACTTTGGGGTCAATGGCACTCCTCAACTCAAAACTTCAAGCATGAACTTATATATAAGTGAAATCCCATGAATCACATAACCGTATCTTAACCAAAAATGGTTCATATTCTTTCAGTAATTTGCCAAGAAGTCTTGCACTATATTTTTAATAAGCTGTCACGGCAATCAGCTTGTATACAGTTAGCGGCTACACCTATTACAACTAGAAGAGTAAGCCGACGTTTTGAAGCGACATCCTTTTTTTAGGCGTTGCTGAATGGAAGTATGAATCAGGCGTTAAGCGTAGCTCTCCGTAGGAATCGCTTCAAGCTTGCGGGCGCACAGCGCCCGCAGCGCCACGGAACCGTACCTAGTTGTTATATTACTAATCGAATTGAATATTCCAGCATTTGTGCTGATTTAGAGTAGCAGAAAGTTTTACGATGTAGCCGAGCAAGATAATGCCGAAATCGACTATTTTCTCCTTCCACTCTTGTCATATAGGTTTTGCTGACAATATGATCTTCCTCAGATATAAAACAAGGATAAACTGGATAACCCTATGGCTGACGCCACGGCTGCGCCTAACGGGTTCGCAGTCCCCTACGGCGGGAAACCCGCCTGCAGGGCTGTCTCACCATCGGTAACATAAAAATAAGAATGCCAACAGCTTATAATTTGCCATAAAAGCTTAAAACTCTCTGAACTACGGTCGCCTAAAACCCAGGCTATCACCCCCGGAAAATGTTTATTTACCGCTGTCCACAGCCAAATTTTGTTTTTTTTGACGAGGTCTTACACGAAAAAAATTGGCAGCCTTACTACTACGAGTACCCGTCTTGTCCCACCGATCAATCAAACAAAGGCTGCCAATTTTTTAGGGGACAAATGCGTGAGCCGATAAAAGTTTCCAGCTCATCTACTTGAGTAATTTCAGGTATTTCATCATATTCGGGCGTATCTGGTAATGTATTACCAACTTCTTTAACCCAGTTTATGACAGTTGTATGATGTACCTTCTTGACTCGTTCAATTGCACGAAACCCCGAACCGTTCACATACATTTCCAAACACTCACGTTTAAATTCTTCTGAATAACCTTTCGGTTGATAAGAATCAATAAACTGACGGCTACATTGAACACAGATGTAATTTTGTTTACCTTGCTTTTTCCCATTCTTGCGAATTTGAGTTGATGCACACTTT
>NZ_QMEA01000155.1:0-25238 GCF_012912105.1 Brasilonema sp. UFV-L1 | reverse complement strand
CTTAATTGCAAAATCGCCCGACTTCACCAACGCATCTCAGATACTCGTAAAGATTGGCATTTTAAGCTTGCTCACAAGCTCTGTAATGGTGCTGGGATGGTGTTTGTTGAAGACATTGATTTTCGGACATGGGCTAAAGGAATACTGGGCAAACATACCCTTGATGCTGGGTTTGGACAATTCGTTGAAATCCTTAAATGGGTGTGCTGGAAACGCGGAGTGTACTTTGCCAAAGTGGACAAGGACTACACGTCCCAAGTTTGCCCACAATGTGATGCACATACTGGACGGAAAGATTTAAGTGACAGGCTTCACGTCTGTCATGAATGCGGCTACACAACACATCGAGATGTGGCAGCCGCACAAGTGATCCGAAACAGAGGAGCCAGTGCTGTGGGCGGGTCTCCCGACTTGAGGCATCTGGCGTGGGTTTCTGGGCTGGGACGCAGCCTGGAAGAAAATGCTTGTGGAGACGGTCTGGCGGGGACGGGAAACCGTCTAGTTAAGAGTCAACGAAACAGGAAGAATGGTGAAGAGGCACGTCTTAAGGAGCCAGTACTGCGGACGGGTCTCCCGCCGCAGGTATCTGGCGTTACTGCCTCGTAACATCATTTGAGAATCCCCGCGCATTTATGCCGGGGAGTACGTCAATGAGTCACTCCCCT
This sequence comes from Brasilonema sp. UFV-L1, assembly GCF_012912105.1. Taxonomy (GTDB): domain Bacteria; phylum Cyanobacteriota; class Cyanobacteriia; order Cyanobacteriales; family Nostocaceae; genus Brasilonema. The sequence continues at coordinate 24,573 of NZ_QMEA01000155.1, read as the reverse complement.
GATTTGTCATCAGGGGATTCTGGCGGTTATTCTGAGTTCTTCGTCAATTACACAGTCTGTGTGATACGCTGCAAATCAAGTAAAAAGATTGTTTTTATAACCTCTTGCTGAGATAGAATAGCGACATGGCTGACCATCTCTGTCAGCGGTTTTGTGTGATGACTAAATTTTGGTAATGGGCGAATCGTTTCTTTAGATAATTCAACTATATCAGGCGGTTCATCCACCAAAATTCCATAAAGTTCTCGTTGTGAATCGTGTGTCAGCACCAAAAAAGATGGGTGTTCAGATGAGTGAGGGTAAGCATCTAAGCCGGAGTGTTGATGCAAATCCAAAATTCTAATCATGTACTTGCCTATCTGCAGTAGTCCCATTTTTGGCAGCCTTTTGCTATCTGTAGGTGAAAGATTCACCACCTTCACCACATGACTCATCGGGAGGGCTAAAAGATAATCTGCAATCGTAAAAACAATAAACTTGTGTAACTCTGACTCGTTGTTCTGCATTAATCACCTCTTTTAGCAACAACTTCAGTATTCTTCTCAAGAACATCTACTAATGTGTTCAATAACATATGTTCCAGATAAGGCTTGGTAATGTACCCGTTAGCTCCCAACTTGAAAGCAAGCATGCGATGCTTATCACTACTTCGAGAAGTTAGCATCACAACAGGAATATTTGCTAAACTTGGATCTTGCTGACGGTTTTTGAGAAACTCAAACCCATTCATGCGTGGCATTTCGATATCACAGAACACGAGATGAATATTTGTGTGACGCCCCATGATCTCAATTGCTTCGTAACCGTCTTTTGCCTGAAGCACTTGATAGTCTGCTTTCTCTAGGGTCAAAGCTAAAGTTTGGCGCACGGTAATTGAATCATCCACAAGGAGGATTGTTTTTTTTGGTCTTGCTCTGTGATTGTTAAGATTTGCTGCTTCTGGTAACGCAGTACTAGCCTGGGATAGTAGTCGCTGCTGTTCTATCCTGGATGTGAACATGAGGGGTGTTGAACTGACGAAATTGTAATTGTCTGTCAGGGCGCTGTTGTTTATCCAATCACTTTCATGTTTTTTTTGCTGTTGTGATAAATATTCCATCAACGCTAACCCATCAAGTACCAATGTCAGTTGACCATCAGGCAGGATACAACTTCCGTAGATGTAGCGAGGAGGGACAATCATTGCTCCTAATGGACGAATCACCAATTCCTGGTCACCAATGAGCTGGTCTACTTCCAAACCAAAAAGCTTATCTTGAGAGCTAATAAGAATTATTGGCTTGTGCAGTTCCTGAAAAATACGGTTTGCCTGAGTATTAAAAACTGAGGGTTGAGTGATTGATGAGAAATAATTCAGGACTTTCGTGAGTTGGTAGACTGGAATCAGTTTCATAGAAGCACCTTTATTCCAGCGAAGAACTTTGCCTCCTTCCCAGGAGCGAATCTGGTCTGCTCTTGGAATAAGGATTTCCTCAATAGAATTGGTAAACAAGGCGTAGGTTTGGTCACCAGCTTGACAGAGTAGTAAGTTGGCGATCGTTAAGCTGAGAGGAATTTGCAGTCTGAACGTTGTGCCTTGATTTGGTTGCGAAAAAATGGTAATTGAACCTCCAATTATTTGCAAATGAATGCGAACAACATCGAGACCAATTCCTCGTCCAGAGAGATCATTAACCTGAGAAGCTGTAGAAAAGCCTGGTTGAAAAATGAACTCTGCTAGTTGAGCTTCATTCAAACTACTAGCTTCTTCTGGTGAGACAAGTTGACGTTCTATTGCTTTAGCGCGAATCTTTTCAAAATCTAATCCTTGACCATCATCCCGAAGTTGAATTACCAAGTACTTTCCTTGATGGTAAGCAGAAATTTCAATCTGACCTTTCTCTGGCTTGCCCCGTTGTTGTCGGATTGAGGGGGATTCAATTCCGTGGTCAAAGGCATTGCGAAGTAAATGTAGTAGGGGATCATATAATTTCTCAACTATTGTTTTGTCAACTAAAGTGTCACTTCCACAAAAATTCAGTGTTACCTGCTTTTTGTGTATAAGTTCTACCTGATGTAATATACGGGGAAAGCGTTCAAACAGACGTCCCAAGGGCAACATCCGCGCTTCTATGAGAGAATCACGAGTATGAGTCAGTAACCGACGTTGTTTTTCCAAAGTCTGGTGAGACTGGCGAGTAAACATTTCAATTGCGTCAGTCGTCTCTCCCAATTGCACAATGTCTTCTAAAAGTGATTGAATAAGGTTATGAAACTCGCTGTAACGACTTGTCAGTTCCAGAGAATCGAAATGTCCATTGTCTTGGTGATTGTGAAATAACCACTGTTGTTCTGGAACACTGAACTGACGTTCAGATAAATCTTGTAACTGATTGAGTAACTGCTGATGTTGCTGTAATTTTGTCAAAAGTACTCGAACAGTAGCCGACAGTTGTTTGTTTTGGAGAGATTGGCGATTTTGGTTTGTGAGTAATTCTCCGATTAAGTAATTCAGTTGTTCTAAATTCTCAACATTAACCCGTACAGTACGAGTTGAGGAGTTGGGAGGTTTGACAGAAGGTGAGGAGATGATCAGGTGGGGAGAAGTCTGTGAATGTTCACTGACTTCGTCCCAGAGTGTAGAGGCTTCTTCGGAAAGCTTAAGTTGTTCGTCGTCGTTGGTTTTTAAGTCTTCGGAGGAATCTTCGCTTAGTGTCGTTTGATAATCAGAGGTTGATTCCTCAGTGTATGCTTCAGTGTCAGATGTGGTTTGAGTTTGCGACTCTTGAGTTTGGATTGGTTCATTTTGGTATGCTTGGGGTGGATCGTGGAGGACTCCGCCCAGTTGTTGTAAGGCTAGAGAGACTTGACCGCCTTGACTTCTGTCACCGTTTAGTACTTCTATACGTGCTTCTTTAAAGTTTGCCAAAGCAACGCTGCCAACAACCATCGCTTGATTGGGATAATTGTCCAAAGCAGTCAGTGCTGTTTGAGCGATCGCTCCAAACCCAGGTAAATCTAAAGATTCAGCTAAACCAAGAAAAACCTCTGCTTGTACCCTTAAAATCGTAGCAACTTGTTCTGAATCACCATTGCTTATAGCTGTAGCTAGCTGATTTAACCGTTGGGTAACTCCAACTTCAAAAATGGATTGTGTCAAGTCAAAACCCAATTCTTGCGAACTGGGAATATGAGCTTTGTGATCAAAACAGTCTCCTAACTTCTGTTGCAGTTGGGCAAAAATACTAGCGATTCGGTCGAGAATATCAAAATCATTCACCGACCCTTGTGTCAATTCAGCAGTTAAGGGTAAGCGTAAACACTCATAACTTTCAAAGAGTAAAGCTTCAACTTCTTGGTCAATCAATACTTCAGGTTTGCAGATTGCTCTAAAAATATCCTCCAACATGTGAGCCACGGTTTGAATTGTTTCCAAACCGACGCAGGCAGCTGCTCCTTTGAGAGTATGAGTAGCACGCATTAACGTATAAACTTTGTTGAGACTAAAGTCTTCTCTAAGACTTAACAATTCTTGTTCTATAACTTGCAGCAGTTCTGGTGCTTCTTGGAGAAAGTAGCGGTGGCTTTGCTCTTGAATAGTTGGGTCGTTAATCATTAGTTTTTAATCGTAAGCACTTAGAACTTATAACAGTTATCAGTTATCAGTAAACAATATTCACTGATAACTGATAACTGTGATCACTGATAAGTGTTTTAATCAACTTTGAACTGATCAGCACTAGCTTGGAGATTTTGAGCCATTGCTAGAAGTTCCTTAAAGGATGTGGAAATTTCAATCGAATCCTCCTTAGTCTGATTAGCAATAGCTGCGACTTCTGTCATAGTTTGTGTCACTGATTGAATTTGCTCATCTTGTACTTGTGTTGCTTCGGTAATACCTTCCACAAGTTGACTGATTTGAGTCGTGGCTGCTACAATCGCGTTCAGATTTTGGCGAGCTTCGTGTACTTGGGTTGTTCCGGTCGCGACTTGCTCAATAGCATTTTCAATTGCGACAGAAATCTCTGCTGTACCTTTTTGAATTTCTTGAACCAGCTGCTCTATCTCAGTTGCAGCTTCCGCAGACTGACGTGCTAAAGAACGGACTTCATCAGCGACAACAGCAAAACCACGTCCGTACTGTCCAGCTCTGGTTGCTTCAATTGCTGCATTCAAAGCAAGCAGTTGGGTTTGAGTGGTAAAATTACTAATCAAACTCACGACTTTAGAAACCTTCTGAGAAGATTCCGAAAAACGCTTAAGGCGCTTGCTGGTTTGTGCGACTGTTTCTCGAATGTTAAGAATTCCGTCCACAGTGCGGTTCATTGCTGTATCCCCTTGCTGAATGGTCTGATTTGCCAACTGCACTGCTTCTTCTACTTTTTGGGCATTTGTTGTGACAGCTTTGGTGGTACTCACCATCGTTTCGATTTGCTTTGAAGCATTGCTGAGGGAATGAAACTGCTGCTGTGCTTGGGTGGCTAAACCAACGATAGAAGATTCATTTGCTTGAGAGGTTTGAGCAAGTTGCCTGGATGCTGTCTGCATTTGTATGACAATTTTTCGCAGACTTTGTAAGGTAACATTATAGACGTCAGCAATAGTGCCGACTTCACCTTCCGTCACAGGTACGCGAACAGTAAGATTCCCTTGTAATGCTGGTTGCACTGCTGACAATAACTGAATAACCTGCTGTTGAAGTTGTTCTTTAGCTGTTCTTTCCCTTTCGCTTGCTGCAGTCAATTGCTGTGCTTGAGTTTTCAGTTGCTCCAAGTATTCTGCTTGTTGAAGAGCAAGACCAATTTGCACTCCTACTTGAGCGAGCAAGTTGACATCTATTTGTTCCCAATGACGTGGTGCATCATTTTGATAAGCTCCTAATAATCCCCAAAGTTGGTCGCCTTTGAAGATGGGAGCAGCCATATTAGCCTTTGCTTGCCACCGTTCCAGAAGTTTCATGTAGCATTCACTATATCCAGAAGCTCTGAGATTATCAGTGCTGAGAGTTTCTCTACGGCGAAACCGACCGCCATTTGTTTCTCGAAGACAAGTATCATCGGCTAGAGATAAGTCAGTTCCCACAAGCTTGACCCAATCGCTACCAACATCCTCAACGATAAATTCACCACTCCAGTCAGGAGCAAAGCGGAAGATGATGACTCGATCAGCTTTCAACAGTCTCCGTAACTCTGTAACAGCCATTTTGAGTAGGTTATCAAGTGAAAAATTTTCCTGAATCAGAGCTAACCCAAGTCTATAAACCAGTTTGCTGTAAAGTGTTTCTTGTTCAACTGACTTAGCTAACTTCTGTGACTGCACACGCAGTTCTTCAATATATTCTGCTTGTTGTAGAGCGACTCCTAGTTGCAAACCAATCTGTGTTAGGACTTTCACTTCACCCTCTTCCCAGTGTCGTGGTTTGCTGTGTTGAAACGCTGACAACAAACCCCAAAGTTTCTGCCCTCTGAAGATAGGAGCGACAACGCAGGATTTGATACCAAATCCCTCCAAGGCTTCTATATGGCAATCGCTCAGATTAGCGTTGTAGATATCATCCACAACAAAAGGTTCATTGTTACGGAACCGACCACCTTCGTGTTCGTTTAAATAAGCATCTTCCCAACCACTACCGACTAATTTTGGCCATCCGCCAGACTCAGACTCCATGATAAAGTCACCAAAATAATCTGGGCGAAATTTGTAAATAGTCACTCGTTCCGCACCCAGAAGTTTTCTAACTTCCTGTGTTGTTGTCCGGAAAATAGTGTCAATATCTGATGTTTGGCGAATCTTATCGATAACCTTGACTGTGCCTCGTTCACGCTCTGCAGTTTTAGCTATCACAGTGGCTTGTTCTTGTACTTGTTTAAGGTACTCTGCTTGCTGTATGGCTATCCCTAGTTGATTGCTAATTTGGGTTAGTATCTTAATTTCATGCTCTTCCCAATCACGCGGACCAGAGTTTTGATACGCTGCTAATAGACCCCAAAGCCTATCTCCTTTGACAATCGGAGTAATAACATAAGCTCTTGTTTGCAACCGCTCTAAAGTGTCAATGTAACAAGGTAGGAATCCTGCTTGGTAAATATCGCTGACAACCCTAAAGTTTGTTTTTGTGGAAAATCGTCCCCCATGAGTTTGTTGCAGATAAGTGTCTGTGATACTGGCTTTTCCTCCACCAAGAATTTTGGCGCTGCAGTCGCTGACGTTTTGTGGCAGGCTGGGGTTGTCAAATTGATCCTGCATTATGGATTTCCATTCACCCGATACCGACTCAGCAACAAACTCACCGCTCCAATCTCGATTGAAGCGAAAAATCACAGCACGCTCTGCTTTTAAAAGATTTCGGACTTCATAAACTGTCGTCTTGAAAATAGTGTTAATGTCAGAATACTGACGAATTCTATCGATCGCATCCGCCACGATTCGCTCCCGTTCAGCCGCCAGTTCCTCTGATTTTTGTTTGAGCATAGCCGCAGCATCAACCTGCTTGAGAATAGCGCCCAGACGATGACTAACCAGTGACAACAGAGCAACTTCAGAATCCTGCCAGCGTCGAGCTCCAGAGTTCTGATACACACCTAGTAAACCCCAAAGTTGTTCTCCTTCAAAAATTGGGGCAATGATGTAGGCTCTAGTCTGAAATTTCTCCTGAATTTTGATGTAGCATTCAGAAAAACCAACAGTATAGATGTCATCTACACGCTTCACTGCCTTAGTCTTGACAAAATCTCTTCCTTGTGTATCCTTCAGGTAAGTATCGGTGTCAAAACTAGGAGAATTGTCTAGCATCTTGACGCTGCAACGGTCAGAATTGACTTTATCTTTTGACTTTAAACTGACATCTTTTTCTTGCTCTTGCATCAAAGCAACCCAGCCTGAGGCGACGGATTCAGCAATAAATGCGCCACTCCAATCAGGGTTGAAGCGATAAACAACGACTCGGTCAGCTTTGAGAAACTCTCGCACCTCAAGGCTTATGTTGTTAAGGGTAACGCTTGCATCAGAAGATGGTGGTATTTTTTCTAGGATTTGAGCTAAAACCTTTTCTTGTTTAGCTTCCTGTTTTTGTTGAGTCAGAAGTTCTACCGTTTGTAGATGGAGCCTCAATTCAGTGACAATTTGATCAAGCAGGCTAACTTCAGCTTCTTCCCATTGACGAGAAGTAGAGCATTGCTGCATTACAAGCAAGCCCCATACTTGTCCGTCTATGATTATGGGCAAACTTAGACTGGCTTGGACTTGAAAATGTTTCAGTAATTGGTGTTGATACGCACTGATCGCCTTTTCGTAAACATCGTTTTGGATAAAGACTTGCTGTTGTTTGTAGTTTTGTTGATTTTCACAACCAAAGGCGATCGCACTCAAAGACTCACCTAGAGTTGGAGTATAACCCGCTACCATAGACTCAGCGATCACAGTACCATGCTTGTCAGACTGAAAACGGTAGATCAACGCTCGATCAACTTGTAAAAGCTTACGAACCTCAGTCACTGTCGTTCTCAACAAGATGTCAACATTTTGTGCTTGGCGCATCTGAGCCAAAATAGTAAATAACCTTTGCCGAGTCTGCTTCACATGTTGCTCACAAGCAAAAGAGAGATGAGCCTGATATTGTGTTTGCAAATGTTGAACCCACTTTTCAAGCTGGAGAACTTTTTGATGAGACTCAGGTTTGAGCGTATCTCCTATTTCTTGGAGATCTGCTTTAATTGCATTCATTAATTCAAAAGCTTGGTGTAGCTCAAAATGACTGATGAAATCTAGTGTTTTGACATCACCATTTTTGTGAGAATCAAAGATCTGCTTGGCTTGCTCAAAATTTTGTAATACCATATTTAAATCCTTAGAGATTATTTAGTTATCAGTTATCAGTTATCAAGTAAGAATTGCTGTACCCAGTAGAGGCGCTGCGGTCTTGCTCTCGTACAGAATTGGTGAATTTGTAGGGAGTCTAGAGCATCGGTACAGTCATCCCACGCAACCCGGTTTCTTATAAGATCGTTCAACAAAAAATTAGTTTTTTCGACGACTATTTCGGGTTTTTTATCGCTTATTTTGACGCTTTGTACCAGCGCTATAGTATGATTGATACATTAATTCATCAAAAGTTCTCCTGATTCTTTAACTGTTGTGACCAAAGCTCCGGAATCTCAGGGGGAACCCTCCAGGATTCTGACGAATGATTTTTACGTTATCAGTTATCAGTTGATTGTTAAGAAGCTGCTATTTGGTGTCTTTGCCACAGGCGACACTGAGTAATAGCTGCGATATCTAACACAGTATTGCCATTAGGTAAAGCCCCAAGAACAAAAGGTAGAAGTTTTGGAGGAAATAAGCCAGGGGACGCTTTTTGCAGTTGTTGCAAATCGTGTAACTCAATGTCATCAACTTGTGGTACTACCAAACCCATAGCTTGTTCGTTAACCATGATAATGATTGCTATGGGAGTGACTCCACTCGTCAGCATAGGATATCCAACAAGATAGTTTAGATCTACAAGCCACAGCATTTGTCCTCGCCAATTGCAAATTCCTAAAATACAACTTGGCATTTCAGGAACAGGTAGAATTTCTCCTAAATTAACTTTGATAATTTCTGCAATTTGTTCGAGAGGTAAGAGTACACTATCTTCAAGTCCGAGAGGAAAGCGAAGGAGTTTAGAAAGGTTGGTTTCTGGAGGAAGTGGATCTAAGTCTAGGGGCTCAAGATTAGCCACTACGAGTACAGATTTTGGCTCTGTCTGCATAAATTCTTTAGTGATAAATCGTCATTAATTATGACTACTAGATGAACAATTTAATAAATAATTACGAATAACTAAATCGTCGATCCGCGCCAATGTTGAAACCCTGAAGTCAATTGCTCAATTGTTTGAACCAGATGTTGCTGATTGACAGGTTTAGGTATATAAGCATCAGCTCCGAGCATTGTACCCCAAAGTATATCAGCTTGAGTTCCTTTGGTTGAGCATATGACGACTGGAATTTTTTGGGTACTGACATTGGTTTTGAGTTGACGGCATAATTCAAACCCACTTTGTCCTGGCAAAATGACATCGATAATCACCAAGTCAGGCGTCTGAAATTGTAATTTCAGCTGTGCTTCTTCACTACTAAAAGCCGTGAACACTGTTAAACCTGCTTGCTTAAGATAACGGCTTAACATTTCAGTTTCTGTCAAGCTATCTTCAACTAAAAGGACTGTTGTCATAAAAAACATTCCAGTAGACAAGAGTAGATTTATCAATTGATTTTGTGAAATTTGAATCAATCATGAGCATCTGAATAAGAACTCAGAATTTATGATTCTTCATTGTGCTTATGCGAAATTACTTTTTCACATCAATCATGCATAACTAACTTGTGTGAACTTGACTTTGGATAGTAATCTGTTCATCTATAAACTAAACTCAAACAGTTTGTAGAGAAGTAGATTGTACAGGTGTGGGATTTGGTAGATGCTTCTGTAAAATTTTGAGTACTTTTTCTGTAGTGATTGGCTTTGCTAAAAAGCCAGAAGAGCCAACTATTTTTGCTCTCACTCTGTCGATTATACCGTCACAGCTAGTAAGAATAATGACAGGTGTGTTTTTGAAAGTTGACACGCGACGAATTTGAGTACAGATTTCATAACCGTTGGCGATCGGCATCAGCAAGTCCAAGAAAATCAGACTTGGTTTATACTCAAGCAAGATCGGTAGTGCTGTCACCGGATCTTGAATATTGATAAACTTATAACCAGCTTGAGTAAGAATGTCACCCATTATCAGGCTATCGCTGTGGCTGTCATCTACGCAGGCGACTAAAGAGCTAGTTTCTTGAGATTGTAAGCTTATGCTTGGAGAGTCCAAAATGAACTCAGAGTTAGTGGTTGCAGGTGAATGAACAAACTCGTTTTTCTTATGGTTGGTGAATTTTATTAATTGTGGAGACTGTGGAGTTGGGTGGAAGTAAGTTTTTGTTAAAAGGTTGGGTAAGTGTTCAGGTAAGGGAGTTTGTATTTTGTGATTAATAGGAATATCTGAAGGTTGAGTTTGTTGTTTGCTTGAAGGCGCTGATATCGTCAGCGCAACTGAAACAGGTAAATCTGGGATAGTTAAAAGTTCTAGAACACCCTGATGTGCTAAATTCTGTACGGTACTTCCCACAGATATCAGACTTTGTTTCATCTGTAAAGCAATATCCCAAATCGTATTTTTGCCATCAAGTAGCTGGCTAAAACTGTCAGAAACGGGCTGTTTAAAAATTGGTGCAATGTCAGGGCAAAGTGCTTCTAAACCCATGTTTTGCCATTGCTTGCACAAATCAAGAGCTGCGTGTAACGATTGATTGACCTCTATCAGAGCAATTGGATACTGTTTTTTTGGTAACCAAAAGGCTCTCAAGTCAGAATGAACGACTAGAGTAAATAAAACTTCTTGAACAACTTTTTCAATAATACTTTTTGCTTGCGTCAGAGTTAACTGATTTTGATTGATGCCCTGGTTGAGTAAATGATATTCCCATAGTTCATTCTTTTTCAGATCAGGAGCATCAAATGTTAAGCCAGGGACATCTTGCATGACTGCTCTGTGCAAACGCCGAACACGGTGATTCCCTCCTGTCGCATATAACAAACGTCCTAAGAAGAAATACAGATGCCACTGATTAGTCCCTAATGAAAAAATCAGCTCTCCCGTGGCTCTTGCTCTGCTTAATCCTGTTAACTTTTCAGCAATATTTGTAAAGCTTGGAGATCTTGGTTGCATTACGCAAGTTTCCTTAATGAAAAGTTACTTATTTTCTCTTGGAAGTTGCACCCAGTTGTTTCCAATTTCCAGCTTCTGGTTTTTACAAAAAAACAGCACTATTTCGGCTGTTTTACTTATGATAGATTAGTTATTACTCAATAATATATCAGCAATTTTACTTAAAAAACAAGAAAATGTTAAAAAAATGTAAAAAAAAGATGAAACAAGGGAAATAAAGACTTTAAAAAAAACAAAGATATGTAAAGTGCATCAGACAGAATACATCCTCATGTGGTAGGTGCTGTAAATTAAGAGTTTACTGAGTGTTTACAGACATTCAGCTAGAGTTTGGTAGTCATCGAAGTACGAAAAAATTATTTTATTTTGAGTTGTGGAAATTGTATGAACAGCGACATAGCAGTAGAGAAATTGCGCCGCTATAAAGAATATGGGGAATCTGTGATCCAGAGTCTTGAGCGGGTTTCACAAAACCCACCTCCTCAAGAAAATTGGGTTCCGAATAGTCTTCATGAAAGTATCCAGCGTCTTCAGCAGTCTGCTCAAAGAACAGTGCAACTGGCATCCTCACCAGTGAAAATTGGTATCATGGGAGAATTTAGCAGTGGAAAAACTTTACTTTTAGGTAGTTTGATCGGCTACGCAGATGCTTTACCAGTCAGTGAAACCCCCACCACAGGAAACGTGACTGCGATTCACCTTGTTCAACAAAGCGACTTTAAAACAACAAAAATTGGTAAGTTTACAGTTGAATATCTTTCTAATGAAGGGGTAAAAGAGTGCCTGCGCTTCATGTTAGAAGAAGCGCAACAACGAGCAAAAGTCGCAGAACTTCCTTCAGAACAGCTTGCAGTTCTCAAAAGTTTACATCCGACAACAGAAGTTGATATTTATGGTATCCTGAGATGGTGTGAGCAAGCGTGGAAACCCCAGAGTTTAGAACTACGTTCTCTCATCAGAGAAATAGTGAGTTTCGTTCGTACGTACAACGTTTACAAAGAAGACCTCTGTGGGAAAAGTTACCAAGTTGACAACGCGACTGCTCAAAAAGGTCTAAGACTTGCACAGCCGCCTATCAATATCTTAGAACTCAGCTTTGAGGTTCTGCCGCCTTCTCCCAAACGCTGGGAAACTTTAATACAGCCATCAGCTCAAGACTTGCAAAATAGCTTCTCGCTGATTCGTCGTGTAGATGTCACAGTTGAAGTGTCAAAAGAAATTTGGGATTTGTCTTCTTTACAAGGAACGAATGAATTTATTCTCTTAGATTTTCCAGGATTGGGAGCAGCTGACTCTGGCGTGCGAGATGCTTTTTTATCTTTGCGAGAACTCACAGATGTACAAACTATTCTATTGCTGCTCAATGGTAGATATCCTGGCGGTGCAACCGCAGCAAAAATCCGTAGTATGCTGGAACGGTACAAAGGACAAGACCTGAGAGATCGTATTATTGTTGGTGTAGGGCGCTTCAATCAACTTCCCCTGACAAGCAGCGACGAACGGATCATTGATGAGCTTTTGTATGAGATGCTTCTTTCAGAAGAAACTGTTCTGGATAATCTGAGTATTCTGAAACTGGCGATCGCCAGTGCGAACAATTTGACAACAGAAAAAAAGAATATTGTTTTGTTGTCACAACTGTATGGATTGACGAAACTCGCAGAACTTTCTTCTGTTGTACAAGTTTGCTCAACAGAATTTTTGAGCGAACTTGAAAAACCAAACAAACCAGAAGAGTCACAACTGCGGAACAAATGGCAGCAATTGAGTGAGATGATACCTTCTTCTAGTACACTGCACAAACAATTGAGTCACTATGTTGAAGATGGAGGGATTGGTTCTTTACGTTCATTACTCAAAGAACATGTTGCTCTTCATGGTATGAAGCAACTTGTAGAAGACACTCAAAAATCTGCTGAGGCTTTACGCAAAGAGCAGAATCACCTGAGAACTCTACTTGAGGAAATCCCAGCTTACATACCAGTAGAAGAAAGTTCTGCTTTTTTCACCTTGCGCGAAGCAATTGAAAATGTTGTCACGACATACAGACGATTTCAAGAAGATTTAGAGAAGCAGCCGATTTTAAAAAATCGTCATAGTGTAGCAGTCAGTGATGTTGTTAAGAGTGAATTAACGAATAAAATCTTCTTTGATTGGAGCGAATGGACTTTACTTTTTGATAGAACTCAAAATGGAACAATATCCCTGACAAAAAATGAAAGCTTTTTTGAAGAAGATGAAGTGGACGATTCGATTCCGACAAAAAGCGATGATTTTTATACAGCATTTGTCAACACGATTCAAGAAATGCAAACTTTTGCCCATAAGCAAACAACAGAAGCTGTCACAGACTTATTCAGCAAATTATCTATTGATGTACAACTAGAACGCGAAAAACTCAGTGCGATTTTGCTACCACAGAAAGAACAGCAAATCGAACAAAAATTTGGCAGAAGTCAAGTTCGCATTTTCAGAAACCTTCTGCGTGCTGTTGATCCCGCGACGAAATGGCAAAATCTCATCATTCAACATAGTGGACTTGGTGGTAGTGCTGCTCCTATTCATGCTGATACTTTATTTCCTCTAGCACGCAAGGACGACAAGCACCAGAATGGTCAAATCTTTGACTGGAGTCCTGATAAACAATTTCCTATTCCTCCTAGACCATTTAATCATCAAATTGCCGTTTTACGTCTGCGAGACGAAATCACCGCGAGTGCAGGATTGCATCTTGTGCAGTATGTGAGTCAGTTAACGAAACAAGTCAAATCTTCATTTTCTAGAGCTTTGAAAGAGATTGTAGATAATCTTCAAGAACTTTTAAAATCGAAACACGAACCTTTACTAAGATATATATCATCTGAACAAGAGCAAACTTCCACCCCGATCCCGCCTTGGTTAGAAACTCTTTCTCAAATTCCGACAATTTCTTATCCACAGGAGATTTAGTCAGCACTTTCCCTGAATTCAAAAACAAAATTCAATCCGGAAGAACTCTAGGAATGAATCCGACTCCTGACGACTGACTCCTGACTTCCGACTCCTGACTCCTGACTTCCGACTCCTGACTCCTGACTCCTGACTCCTGACTCCTGACTCCTGACTCCTGACTCCTGACGTCACGACTCCTGACTCCTGACTCCTGACTTCTGCTATATAATTTCATTTCAAGGGATAAATGAAATGGGTGTTAAAATTGAGCTTTTAAACCGCTACCAGCTGCGTAAAAAAGATAATGATTTATTACTCCTACCTGTTATTGAAATCAAGCCGACTGAAAGTTTTAACTTACCTCATATCTCCCGAATTGATATTTCTGTCAGCGGAACTCCAGAAGACTTAGCAGCACAAATACAATCCGCATATAAAAGTGTTAACTTTAGTACAACTACGTTACTTAGACTTTCTACACCACAGCGATTAAAGCAAATTGAGTGCAGGTGGAATGAACCGTTACCAGCAGGTGTGAACTGCACTTTGCAAGTCACTGTAGAGTATTTTGACTCGGATGAAATAGGTAAACCAAATTTATCGCAAAGCAAAAACTCTACGGCTGAGTGCAATATATGGATTTATGCAAGCGTCGAAAATACCACAACACAAATGTCAGTGAAAGATACGCTACCATTGCCACTACCAATACCTTTTCATAAACCCGAATCACCTCAAGAAAGCAGAAAGCCAGAAATTACATATCCAGGTTGGTTTGCTATCGATTTCGGTACTTCTAATTCTACAGTGACACTTTACGATCCTAAAGTTATTGTTACTCCTGATAGTTTACCTAGCGAGCAAGAGGCGCGGCTACGCCAACGTATGGCAATATGGTTAAATCAGCGTCCTGTGGATGATGTACCAGGTATCAGTCGTAATGCTTGGGAACAAGAATGGCAAAAGTTTTTAACTGAACTGAGTAAAAATCTTGTTTCAACTCCTCATTCTGTTCAGCAAAATTTAGGGGAAAAACTTTTTCAAGGCGTTGATAGTATTGAGTTGTTGGAAGCTATCCGACAAATAGAAATTTGTGTGAGCAAACGCTTAGGTTGGTTTCGTCGCGCTGCTAGCAAACGGTTGAATCAAATTTATCACGAAGTTTTTCGCGTACCGCCTCTAGAATGGCAAAGTCTGATATCTGTAGAATTAGATAAAGACCGTCGTCTTAATGAAATTCCCAGTGAGTTAGAAGTTATTAGTTTAGAACCTTCTTTACCAAAAGATGATCCAGCAAAAGTAAAAGTCACCTTGGGTGAACAATCTAAACAGCACAGATTAGACATTATTAGGAATGGAGAGGAAATTGAAGGGAGATTCCTCCACTCACCTAAGCGCTATTTTGGTCAAGAACGCTCTTTTAAAATTACACTTGATGATCAAGAAGATATCATTGAAGTCAATAAGCTTCTTCAAGCGGCTTATGCTGAATTAATTGAGTTGACAGAGAATTATCGCCAACGCTACCCTGGTAAATGTTCTGAGGGTAAATTCTATCGTGCAGTCGTGACTTACCCAACTATTGCTTCACCATTTGTCCGTCGCGAAATTGAGAAGCTGGTGAAACAACTTGATGTCGAAGATGTCCAAATGGCTTATGACGAAGCGATATCAGTAGCCATCTTCTTTTTGTGGCGAGAGTTTGGTGGTGATTTAAATGTGGGAATTGAATCTTTCAAAACCCGTTGCCGTTACAATGGTGATCAGTGGTGGCAAAATGTCCTTGTTTTGGATATTGGTGGCGGAACCACTGATTTAGCACTCATTCGTCTGGCGCTAGAAGAAATCAATCCCTTTGAACCAGGGGAAGACCGAGGCGACGGTGGACGATATTATAAATTAACTCCTAAACTGTTAGGCTCTTCAGGCCATTTGCAGTTGGGTGGAGAATTGATTACTCTGCGGCTGTTTTTGTTGTTGAAGGCGGCGATCGCAGACTGTTTACTCACAGCCGTCACTCAAGAATCCTTACCAAAAGATGTGTTGAAGGTACAGCCAGAAGAATTGAGCGATCGCTTTCTTGATAATGGCAAATTCCTACCTGGTAGCCTTTTGGCTTGTGTAGACAAAGAAATTCGAGAAGGCGATGCTTACAAAGATGCTTTAAATGCAGCAGAAAAAGTCCTTCCCACGCGCTGGAAATACTCATCATCTCGCGCACAAACATTCTACACCCTTTGGGAACAAGCAGAAAATGCAAAAATAACACTCGGTCAAAAGCGTCAACAAGATGCACCCGAAGCCACTTTCATTCTGGATGGACAAAAAATCTCTGAACTTCTTCAACAAAACGATATTGAATTATCAACTTCAGTTGTAGATAATCTGAGTGTAACGCTCACAGTGCAGCAATTTGAAAGAGCAGTTTTGCCAGTGATTCGAGAAGCCGTTGGTATTGCTCAAGGATTGATAGAAAATGCTTTGGGAAACAAGCCTTCCTATACTCTAAACTCCCAAGATAGCAAAGAGCAAGTCGATTGGTTGATTTTGTCTGGAAAAACTTGCAATCTTGAATTGGTTGAGCGTGAACTTTATCGAGTTTTTAGTAAGTCTGATTATTTTGTCTGGAATGAGGAACGAGTCACTTTTGAGCCTGAGTATACCAAGCTTGCAACCTCTGCCGGAGCATGCTTTGCAGAGAAACTCAGACAATTAGGTTTTGCACCTAAAGAATCCAAAGAATTGCTGCGTAGAGGAGCCAACCAGCTTTATATTGATGTTAAAAATCTCTTCTATTTCCTACCTTGCTCTTTTAAAAGAGAGGTGATTGGGGGAACTTTAGATCCGATTTTCCAAGCTGGTCAAGAACTTTATCAACTCAAAGCTGATGATGCAATGGCAAAATTCCGCAGTAGTTGGCAAGGTATGCAATTAACTAATAACATTATACGTCAAGATTTTGAAAATATCAAACCTCAACTTTGGGGTAGTTATAACGGTGATGCTTTGAGAAAGAAACTGGAAATGAGTGAGGAAGATTTTAAAAACTCCATCAAAGTCCAGTTTGAAATCAATCAAAAGCTTGATATTGATTTACTTCTTTGTCGAGGTAATCCCTACTATTTGATTCCTGTGAATCTTCCCTGTCTTGACGCAGCTAAAGTTATCGGAATACCAGAAGTTATTTCTGATGAAACTCAGGTCGTATGTGATATCGCTGTGAATGTTGCTGAATCAGCAAATGCTCTGAAAACAGATGCTCATACTGTTTTATTTCATGCCAATAAAGACTATAGCAAAGATTTGAGGATGTTTCGAGCTGATGATGGTGCTATCCAGCCAGAAAATCTGGGGTTAATAACTGAATTACCAGCATTTCCGACTAGTAGAAAACATACATTCTACTTTCAATTTCACAACCCAAAATCGAATAAATGGGAACTCATTGGTGAATTACCGGAACCAGAAGCGAAAAGTGAATATCCTTGCCGATATTATGTTTCTCTCAACCAAAAAGGTATTTTGAGAGTGCATGCATTTGAGGTACCCTATTTAACATCAACAAATCCAGAATGTCTCAAGCAAGAAGGATATGTTTTTCGAGACACTCTACAACCACAACCTAATGATGTTAAGGCAGAACGTGACCCGTTTTCTGGAGAACATTGAAAAGTCAGTGCCCTACGGGCAGGGTGTAAGGGTATCAGGGTGTAAGGGTGTAGGGGTTAAGAACGGTTCCCATCAATAATCGCGTAGCACCGCACTGAAGGCACAGCCTTTAGGAATTGCGTTACAAGGCAGCAGCCCTGTAACGGAAAAAAAGCTTAATTTCAAAGGGTTTTACGTTAACGAACGTGCCATTGAACTTTAGACAAAACAGGTTTGAGGAACTGTGATAAACACAGCACTAGGAACACCCCAATTGCCAGCAGCATCTTGACTCTCGACAAAAAGAGTGTGACGACCTGATGCTAAAGTGCTTGTGTCAAGCATACCTTGAATGGATTCTACTGGGCTGTCAAACACACCATCAGCAGCCGAAAGCGAGTAGAGTTCAACATCAGGAATCCAAGACGGTTGGTCGATGCTGTAACGAACTGCGGCGATCTGCGCGCAGCGCAGCAGCGAAGCTATCGCCTGCGAAGTTGGTAGTTCAGTTCCGAGGTTCCCACCGTTTGTATTGGTGAAGGTATTATTGTCAGCGTAGCGGGTATCGTCAGCAATCCCTGTGAGTAGAAATGTCTGTGGATCGTAAGAAAGATTCAGCGAATCTGGACCACCACCCGTTTGATAAGGAACTCGTGCGGATTTAGCAGCATACAACAATGCTGGTATGATTTGTGGGACAATTGTATTCTCAAAATAGTCGTTAGATTCGAAGAACGCCGTACCCAATTCCCAGGTGTAGCTTGCGACACCCAATGTACCATAAGCCCATTCGTCTGCAGTTCCGTCTGCTGGGTAAAGACCTGCATCCGGAGCAACATCATAAGGTTTGCCTGTAATATCAGTGTAGTAACCGAACTTAAGTCCTAGGTTTCTCAGACCTTCTTCATTTGGTGCTGGGTCAGTTGTTGAACCCCAAGGGTAGAGAATGAGTTCGCTGAAACTATGGAGGTCGATAAAAACTCCAGTAGTGTCATTGGGTGCTGGGTCATTTTTATCAGGTCCGCGTTGATCGCTAAACAAAGTTTGGACAAAGTTTTGCACCGCCTGCACTTCTGGTTCAGAAGCAGGTGAACTACCGCGATACACATCTGAAGTCGGATCGCCACTCGAACCACCAGGAACTGTACCCCACCCGAAATCCCAGTTGCGATTTAAGTCAACGCCATACGATGGGAAGGGGGCTGGATCTGCCCCATCAGGTGGATTCGGGTTGGTGTTCTTACGCCACGAGTAACCCTGTTCCGCATACTTCCGTCCATCTGGGTTGACTACAGGATTAATGTCAATTTTGAAGTAATCAAGCAGCCAGGTGACATCTGGATTTGTACCATAGTTGTTCACCAAATATTCCCCGAAGCGAGTAGCGACTTCATTTGTTGTGTATTCGCGCGCGTGGATACCACCTTGCACATAAAGAGTCGGCTTACCACCAGGTACATGGAAATTCTTGTTCGTGAGTTCTAGAACATGCAGGTCATAGCCATCGGAACCACCAGGAGTGATTTTGTCATAGCTATCTCCAATATCCAGCCAAGTAGCGATGTCAGGATTGTTAGCAGCCAGTTGTGACAGGTCACTATAGGTCTTTTCAACCGTGCGGTAACTGGGAAAACCAGGTATGGTGTTGTCAGTAATGCTAGCGATAATATCATTGACAGCAAACCCGTTATAGTCATCGTCGGCACTAGACACCGTGACGCTAATCGCGCTAGTCTGGTCGTTGCCTTCTTCTACTCCATCAGCGACAGCAGCAACCGTAGCAATCTGGGGGATATTCCAGTTATCGGGAGTAAAAGTCAGAGGTGATATGGACTGAAGTTGGCTGTTGTCCGTGGTGAAATTGATAGTGACATCCGAACTCGGCGGCTTTTCAAGCACTAACTTCAATCGCTGAGAATCGGGGACATTATCTTCGCTAACTCGAGGACTACCAAGCACTCTTACACCTGGAGTCAGGGTATCAGTCACCTGAATATTATCCACAGCCCACAGATATGACCAATTACCTTCAAAGCGAAACCGTACTTGGGCATTTTCTACGCCAGCAGCAACATCAGAAATGTCCAGTATCTGAGAACCAACTGCGCTGTCAATTTCAACTAATGAATAAACAGACTGCCACTCACTTCCGTTATAGACTTCTACAAATGCCTTGCTGGCATTTTCAGGCGAGTTACTCGTTGTAACTCCTTGATAATCCTGGTCAAATTTTAAGAAAATTTGCGACGCACTTGAGGCATCAAACACAGGTGACACCAAAGCAATGTTCTCTGCAACATTATCCTTGGAAAGGAAATCACTATCGTATATGGCGAAAGGATTGGAAAGAAATTCCTCAAACTCTGTTCTTCCCCCAGGATTGTCAAAACGCCAAATATCAGTGGTAGAATTGCCCTCAATAACAATACTCGTCCAACCTGAAGGATCTGTGGTACCACTGGCGTCAGAGAAATCTTCATCAATAAAAATTTGACTGAAAACCCCTTGGTAAGCTTGCATCACCTCTGTTTCAAACGCCAAAGTTGCCAATATTTTCCCGGTTTTTACCGACAAATTCCAATCACCACCTTTGGCTGCACTCCCAGTGAGGTTATTGGAAGCAGCAATTTCTGTACCAACAAGAAACTTAAGATGTTCTAAGTAAGCCTCCCCCCGCGCTGTTGCGCCTACATGGCAACCATACAACAGAATTTGAGCATTTTCTTGAAGCGCATCTCTCCACTGCTGCAACTGGCTGCGATACTGGCTTAGGGACTCGAAACTCAATTGGGTTTTGCCCAGTTCGATAGCGCCTGGGCTACCGTGAGAAACGATATGGATACTGTTAATTCCACTGTGTCCTGCTAAGACAGAGGTGATTTGGGCAACTCCATCCTCATTTGGGTTGAGGATCATGACCTCTGTGTTAGGTTTGACATAAGACACAAGAGTATTGATATCTTCAACAGCTGAGTCAATGAAAACTAGACTACTGCACGTAGATGGAGCGATAGTTGATTTTAGCACCTAAGTTACACCTACACTCTTGAGAAATGACAAATATGGCTAACGCAATCACAGCAGTTAGATACTGTCTGTTAAGCGTCATGTAAAAAGCTAAACGGAAGTCAAAGCAAAAAGTCTTGGGTCTGTGCTCTCTAGCCTCTATCCAATCTTAACTTATGTATTTAGTCTATAAATGCATAAGTATTTATAATTACGAGTATCATTTTAAACGAATTCTGTTGATAAAAATCAAACAATTAGTGAACTCATATTTTTTTAAAAAAAGATAAAAATTATACTTAAATACAAAGTATAAACGCTGTATTTAGGCGATCGCCTGGCACCTGATCAAATCCTAACAGCCTCAAAATAGCTAGCAATGAGTATTAGGTGGGTAGGAATCAATACGATTGGTGATCAGCACTGGACCGCAAACCCGGTTTTTTCAAGAAACTGGGTTTCTCTGATTGACCCCTGCTTGCCCACCATGTTCTAACCTTAAAGTGAAAGGGTATTACCAGTGGACTATGACCTCTGATAGACTTACGAAGGTTCTACCTCCCAACACGCAGTACCACGCAGAGATTGGGAACCAGAGAAATTTCAAACTCAAAACGGAGGATTTATGCAGCACCTCAGCAAGTTATTAAAAACTGACAACTCAAATTTAGCCTGGGTACTGCGGTTGAGTTTGCAAGGACTGCGGACTCAATTACAAGAAGCTTTAAAAACAGCAACACCAGACCCAGGAAGCACTGCTTGTCAAGAATTGCTGAGGGAATTAGATCTTCTTTTGGAAGAAGCATTTCCACAAGAGACTTTGAGTGAGGAGACTGTTTTGTCTTCAAAGGAGAATTCCTCTTGGGAAGATATCTTAGAACCAGTGACCAACGAATTCAAAAACGAACTCAAAGACGAACTCGAATTAAAACAAATGAGTGAGGCTTTGCTATCTGACCGAGAACTTTCAAACTATATCGGTGATTACCAATTTCTCAGTACTAACGATAGCGATTTGTGGAACGAGATGCAACGTTTATTACTGCGCGTTCCTGAAAAAATAGCTCACGTTTGGCAAGAACAAATATTGATAGACGCGAGTCAAATTGGTGCGAGAAAAGATGAGCAAGCGCACTTATTACTACCTTTCATCCGCAATGAACATATCTATCCTGGTTTGATAGGAAAAATACAAGCGACTGGGTTATACCTGTCAAACCAAGTTGATTTTGAGCCGCGATTAATAGTAGAAAAACGAGATGAGGAACTTTATTTGCTAGCTGGGGTCATTTCAATTTATCTTAAATTTATTGAACTAGATTCATCGTTGCACCATGCTCTCAAAAGTGTTGATAGATTTGGTGTGAGGTCGTTAAACGATGAACGAGAAAAATCTAAATATATAACTGCATTGATAGACCGTTTTCGCCGAGTACAAACCACTGCTGATAATGTTGATCCTGTTGTCGCTTTACGTGCCAGACTTGATTTAGATGAAGCAATACACTCTTTAGTGTATTTACCATGTGCTGACCGTTACTCTTGGTGGGGTAAGTTGCAACAAGAAGCACGGCGTACTCTTGACTCAGTGGTTGAAAAGGCGCGTTATGCTGGTTATTATGTGCAAATTCGCCCATTATGGGGAACTTATGCGGATGTTTTTAATTGGTCAAAGGACGATTTGCAATTAGATATTGGTGGAGTACGGGGTGAAGTGTCTGCATGTTTGCGGGTTTATGCCAAGATTAACGATGAGGTGCTTCCAGGTCGGGTTCTTTTTCGTTCCTCTTGAGTAATATCAAGTTCGAGTGACGACTCAATAGTAGAACCTATTAATGTAGGTTGGAAAGAGCCACTTACACAATTCGGGTTTCTCGACTTGAGCAAAGTGGCATTTGAACGAAATCAAACTAGTTATTTGCTTGTAGTTCATGTTGGGTTTCGTTTCAAGGAGCCAACCTACTAATATGATAAGTCTTTAGCCGAACCTGATATTATTCAACAGCGGTAGAACTCAAAGTCCTTGTCTCCCAAACGACCATACTATCCATACTATGATGAGTTGCCGTTGGTGCAGGTGGCTGGTGCAAAGCAATCAACTGTGCTAGAGTTTGTTTAAGCTGGGTACGAGGAACAATATCGTCGATAAAACCATGCTTAAGCAAATCTTCTGCTGTTTGAAAGTCATCTGGTAGTTTTTCCCTTAGGGTTTGCTCAATGACTCGCCGACCAGCAAAACCAATCGTTGCTTTTGGCTCTGCCAAGATAATATCCCCTAACATAGCAAAACTAGCAGTCACACCACCCGTGGTGGGATTTGTCAAAACGGGAATATAAGGTAGCCGTGCTTCTTGATGACGCTGCAAAGCCGCAGAGATTTTCGCCATCTGCATCAGCGAAAGCATCCCCTCTTGCATTCTCGCTCCACCGGAAGTACAAACAATAACAATAGGATAACGTCGCTGAGTGGCTTGCTCAATCAAGCGAGTCAGTTTTTCTCCCACAACGGAACCCATACTTCCTCCCATGAAGCGGAAATCCATAACGCCAAGAGCAATGGGTAAACCGTTTATTTGACCCAAACCAGTTTTCACAGCATCTACTAAGCCTAGTCTATCCTGCGTTTCCCGCAGACGATCAACATAAGGTTTGCGATCGCGAAACTGTAGTGGATCGGTGGGACGCAAATGCTCATCCATCGCTTTCCAGGTGTTAGCATCAATCAATTGACGGATGCGCTCATCGCTATCAACTCGATTATGATGTCCACACTCAACACAAACCATTTGGTTTGCTCTCAGGTCTTTTGTATAAGTCAATACACCACATTGAGAACATTTGTGCCATAGTCCATCAGCAATTTCACGTTCTTGGCGTTCAAGGATAGTAGATCCTGATTTCCGTCGATTTGCAAACCAATCTAATAGAGACTTTAAACCGCGTGATTCTTCGTTGTTCGCCATTTGTATCTTATCTTTTGTGGATAGTATGTCGAAAATAGGTCAAGCCGCTTTGAATTGTCTTAAGCTTTTATCATTACTCCTTTGTCCATACTAAGGATTAATGACCCATCACTGATGACTACATATTCTTCAAATTTGTTTTATCAGCAAATCAGACCATATTTTGCATCTTTTGTTGCCAGCTTAACGAAAATACGTAAACCAATTCAAGTCTGTTGCTCATCTTCTAGGAAACTTTGTACTGCATTTCATAAATTCGTATCGCAATAAAAGCTTGTAGTTGGGGTTGTTTGCCTTTTGCCGCTTTGAGGTGCCCACACCCCAACAAGCACGCAACGACGACGAACTTGTGCGCTTGTTGTACTTATTTTGATGAGCAAGTTTCTTATCCAAACCGTATTGTCCTAGTTTGCAAGGATTTCACCCCCGAATCAATATTTTTGTTGGTATATCACAACAGGCAAGCAGTTGTCGCATCAACTCTGCTTGCCAAAGGTTACTTGTTGTTAATAAGGGGAATCCGAGTCACTTTTGAGATTTGTCTCAAACGCGGAAAGCACACTAGCCACAGCACATTTTGTACTGACGCCAGTCCCCGGAGACCCTGGGAAACCCCCTCTCCGGGCTGGACTCACAAAATGATATTATCAAAAGCTTACAGGTAGATAGGGTGACCAAATTTACAATTACAGTGTAACAAGAAATCAAGACGCACAGCTAAGGGTATCATCTAATACTTTTAGTGAATTGAAAAAAATAATCGTAAATAAGAAGATAAAATAGTTTCACCACCAAATAGAGCAATCACTGCTCCTGAAGCGAGAAAAGGACCAAAAGGTATCTGTTGTCCCCATTTTTGAGGTAGCGTTGTGCGACGGCTGTGCCACAATAGCATTATAGTGCTTCCACCGACTATCACTCCCATTAGACAAGCGAGAAAACTAGTAAGGAGCAAAGACTTCCATCCTAGCCATGCTCCGATCATGGCTGCTAATTTTGTGTCTCCTCCACCCATAGCAGTTTTTCCAAAAATCATTGAACCAATGATGGCGATCGCATCAAACAGCCATAACCCCAGTACTGCTCCTGTGATCGCCATTTTCACATGATTTACCAATCCCACCCAACTAAACTCTGCTAGAAAACCATAAACCATATGAAAAATAATTCCGACTAACAAACCCGACTTAGTTAATGAGTCGGGTAGTGTCATTGTATCCAAGTCAATGAGTGATAATGCTAATATAGCGGTTCTCAGTTGGGTGCAATACAATAACCACAATGTTGGAACCAACC
>NZ_QMEA01000154.1 GCF_012912105.1 Brasilonema sp. UFV-L1 | reverse complement strand
CAACCCCAGAGGGGACCCCTTGCCCCCTGCTTCCCTACTCCTCATCTCTTTGTCAGCAAACTTCTCAGCTTCAGTCATCTTGATAGCCTTCGACTCGGCACTAGAAGCTGGTATACCTAAAAACAAACAATGCAATACGATAATACAATAAGTAAATTTTTTCATCCAATCTGTCCCCGGTCTTAATTCCTATTGTATTTCGGACACTTCTGTGGCAAAGCTGATTCATACTCTCTTTAACTAAGTGGTAATATTCTGAAAACACTCTTAACGACTTGCAATCAAGTAGTTACCTTTGTGTGTGATCTTAGTCAGTGGTCGATATGATTTTTTAGCTTTGTTGCAATGTTTGACGCTAGCAGTTTTCCCAATAAGTGCTTTGATTGCACAGAGTCAGTATTATCTGTACATCTATCTACTATCTACGAAAAAAACACAGAGGTTATTATAACAAGCAAAACAAAAACAGGAGTTTCTGGATAAACAAAAAACTTCTTAAATCATCTTTTCTTTACAAAAAAATTCCCACCCAAGAATTGTTCTGGATGAGAATTTTGATTGTCAGGTGGGTACTACCCACCAGAAGAATAACTATTTAGTTTCAGTGAAATCAGCGTCGATCACATCATCACCACCACCACTACTAGAGGAGGAAGAACTGCCACCACCAGATGTGTTAGAACCAGCACTTGCAGAAGCTTCAGTGCCACCTGCTTGTTGATAAAGATTACTACCTACAGCAAAGAGTGCTTGTTGTAATTCTGGCATGACCTTCTTGATTTGCTCGTCGTCTTCCTTAGAAACAGCCTCGCGTAGGTCTTTGATCAAACCTTCCACCTTGCTCTTATCAGCAGCGGGAACTTTGTCACCCAATTCTTGCAACTGCTTCTCAGCTTGGTATGCTAAGGAATCAGCTTGGTTTTTGCGGTCGATTTTCTCACGACGGTCTTTGTCTGCTGTGGCGTTTTTCTCAGCTTCATTCACCATCCGTTCGACTTCGGTCTTATCGAGAGTGGACGCACCAGTAATACTGATGGACTGCTCTTTACCAGTACCTTTGTCTTTGGCGGTAACGTTGAGGATACCGTTGGCGTCAATATCGAACACAACTTCAATTTGAGGTACGCCGCGTGGTGCTGGAGGAATTCCATCAAGACGGAAGGTACCCAAACTCTTGTTGTCGTTTGACATCTCACGTTCGCCTTGGAGGACGTGAATTTCCACGTTGGTTTGACCATCCACAGCGGTGGAGAAGACTTCTGACTTCTTAGTAGGAATTGTGGTGTTGCGAGGAATAATTTTAGTCATGACACCGCCTAAGGTTTCCACACCCAAGGACAGTGGTGTTACGTCTAACAGCAAGATACCAGTAACATCACCACCAAGCACACCCGCTTGAATTGCTGCACCAACTGCGACAACTTCATCGGGGTTAACGCTTTGGTTAGGATCTCTATCCAACACCTTCTTCACCACTTGTTGTACAGCGGGAATACGGGTGGAACCACCAACTAAGACAACTTCATCAATATCGTTCTTGCTTAATTTGGCATCGCGAAGCGCGTTCTCAACAGGAATTCGGCAACGATCAATTAAGTCGGAGCAGAGTTCTTCAAACTTAGCACGAGTCAGCGTTGTATCTAGATGCTTGGGACCATCCTGAGTAGCGGTAACAAATGGTAGGTTTATTTCCGCTTGGGTAACGCTAGAAAGTTCAATTTTCGCTTTTTCTGCAGCTTCAGTCAGACGTTGTAAAGCTTGTCTGTCTCTGCGGAGGTCGATACCTTCGTCTTTTCTGAACTGTTCAGCTAAGAAGTCAACGATTTTCTTGTCGAAGTCGTCACCACCAAGGTGAGTATCACCAGAAGTTGCTAACACTTCAAACACACCGTCGCCAACTTCCAGGATGGATACGTCGAATGTACCACCACCAAGGTCAAAGACGAGAATGGTTTCGTTGCTCTTTTTGTCAAAACCATATGCTAGAGAAGCCGCAGTCGGTTCGTTGATAATCCGCAGAACTTCAACACCAGCAATTTTACCAGCGTCTTTGGTTGCTTGGCGTTGGGAGTCGTTGAAGTACGCGGGAACGGTGATCACAGCTTGGGTTACAGGTTCACCAATGTACTTGCTTGCATCTTCTACAAGCTTGCGGAGAACTTGTGCCGAAATTTCTTCAGGAGCAAAAGGCTTACCAACTTGCGGACAATCAAGTTTTACATTACCGTTGCTGTCGCGTTGAACTTTGTAAGAAACTTCCGTCGCTTCGTGAGTAATTTCGTCAAACTTACGTCCAATAAAACGTTTTACAGAATAAAAGGTGTTTTCGGGGTTCATCACCGCTTGGCGTTTAGCGATTTGACCAACCAGGCGATCGCCATTTTTTGCAAACGCAACTACTGAAGGCGTTGTCCGAAAACCTTCTGCGTTGGCAATAACCGTGGGTTTACCACCTTCCATAACTGCCACGCAGGAGTTTGTTGTACCCAAATCGATTCCAACTACTTTTGCCATTGTAGGTGCTGGCTCCGTATAACTACAAATGAATTAAAGAGAGTATAAAGGGCTTAATTTTTGAACTAACTGGATTTAGAAAGCAGCCAGTTCAGCATGAATACCTTTGGTTTAGTTCTCCTAGGGTTAAAACCCCAGGGTATGCTGATATATATACTGATGCTGTATAGCCAGTCCATGAAGGGTGGTTTTCCGAACCTTAGTTAGGACGGTTATACCTGTAAAATTTTCTTGTTGTTTGCTCATGGACTGAATTGCTTTCACTTCGTCTAATGTATGAGAATTAATACTGGGAGTAATTCGGGTGAACCGTATCATCAAAGTGGTGTTTGCCGTCTTTAATGAATGACAAAGACGCAAAAAACGCATTTGTTGGGTAAAAAACCAAAGAAAGCAAAAGAAAAAAGGTTCGTACAATGGAAAAAGCCAGAGTTTCTGTATGTGATACGCTAACATGGGTTGCTCAACCACCATCCACACCATTTTTCAGATTGACCATTTTGAATTTTGAATGAGCGAATTTTTTATGCTATCTCCTGCTTTAAAAGCCAAACTTTCGACTCCTCTAAAAATTGGTTCTTTCGAGGTGAAAAGTCGGGTTCTGCAGTCGCCTTTGTCTGGAGTTACGGATATGGTCTTTCGTCGCCTGGTGCGTCGCTATGCACCTGAGTCGATGATGTACACGGAGATGGTGAACGCAACCGGATTGCACTACGTCAAACAGTTGCCGAAAATCATGGAGGTAGACCGCAACGAGCGACCAATTAGTATTCAGTTGTTTGACTGTCGCCCAGATTTTCTTGCCGAAGCAGCAGTAAAAGCAGTTGAGGAAGGAGCTGATACCGTTGATATCAATATGGGATGTCCAGTAAATAAAATTACCAAGAATGGTGGTGGATCTTCGCTGTTGCGTCAGCCAGAAGTAGCTGAGGCAATCGTTAGAGAAGTTGTGAAGGCAGTTAATGTACCAGTAACAGTGAAAACCCGTATTGGTTGGAGTGACAAGGAAATCACAATTCTCGACTTTGCCAAGCGGATGCAAGATGCAGGGGCGCAAATGATTACGGTACACGGACGTACCCGCGCTCAAGGTTACAATGGCAATGCTCGTTGGGAATGGATTGCTCGTGTGAAGGAAATTCTTTCCATCCCAGTGATTGGTAATGGAGATATTTTCTCGGTTGAAGCGGCACTGAAGTGTTTGGAACAAACGGGTGCTGATGGAGTAATGTGTTCTCGTGGAACTTTGGGTTATCCGTTTTTGGCAGGAGAAATTGATTACTTCCTCAAAACTGGGGAAAAATTACCACCACCGACACCAATTCAACGTTTGGAATGTGCTAGAGAACATTTACAAGCTTTGTACGAATACAAAGGTGACAGAGGAGTGCGTCAAGCACGTAAGCATATGACATGGTATGCGAAAGGCTTTGCTGGTGCTGCTGATTTACGCGGACAGTTGAGTGTGATAGAAAATGTCCAGCAAGGTGTTGATTTGATTGATAGGGCAATAGAACAACTGGCGAATGGGTATGAGGTGATTGAAGAAAATCAGCTGGCGACCGCGCAGTAAGTAATAAAATTGGGATACCATCCATGACATTTTTGCTAATAATGTAGAGGCTCTTTACCGCCGTTGAATTTTGTCGTCATACTTCTGAAGTATCTTCCTGCGGTTCCTCAACTTCCAATTCCAGAGCAAATATCAAAGCTTGTTTGATTTTGAGTATCGCTTCATCCGGCAATTCACCTAATTTGCGTTCCAGTCTCACAGTGGAGATTGAACCCAAACCCTGAACGTTAGCAACAGATCCTTGTCGCAAAAACGGCAGGTTAGGCAGTTCAACTTCGTATGCACTACCGCGATGTTGCGTGGTTATTGGTACATAGAGAACCAAAGTCCGTGGAGGAGTGGGATCATAGCGAGATACAACGACAACAGGACGCGTCTTGGCTGCGAGTCCTAAATCTACCAGCCATACTTCACCTGGTTTCGGCTGGTTCATCAATCAAATCCAATACTTCTTGTTCAACAATTCTGGAACGAAGAATATCTAGAGCATCCTGATCTGCTAGTTCAATAATCTCTGCAAGGCATTGCCGCACTTTTTGGGCGATGTCAGGTTGCCATTGGCGTAGTTTTGTGTCAAGTTCTTGGACTAAAGCATCCATTTCAATTTTCCACAACAAGATTTAGTATTTGGTTCTATCTTGGTTCTATCTTACGGTATCTACCAGCAAGCTAACACTACGTTAGAACTGAGAATCCCAAGTAAAGAAGCGATTCGTACTTATCTTTTAACGTTGCTAGTGGGATGCGTGATTGCTAAATCGCCAGCGCTGATAGGCAATTGTGATTACACTTCGTTATTTTCATCAACCAGTCGTAAAACACGGTTATACAAAGGTTCGGCAACCCAAAAACCTGCTTGATTAATCAGAGCGTTCAATAAAGGTTTCACCGCCAAAATCAGTCCTTGGCTTTTAGCCTCAACCAAGATGCCCAAAATTCCTATATATTTAAGTTTGAGGCGATTAGCGACCATGCGCCCACGACGCTCATCCACAAGAACTTGTTCTGCTTCTATCTCCAGTGCCAGGGCAATTGCTTCAGCCTCACCTATGTCCAGTTCGTTTCCAAGCGCCTCAACAACTGTACGGTTGATGACTTGACGAGTTTGAATCCAGTCAAAAGTTTGTACTTCAGTTGCACCTGCTACGGGAAAATCAGGCTCAGTCAGTTCTCGGTAAACTGCTTCAGGGATAATGACAGTTCCATAAAGTTGCTGTAGCAGAGTGAGTTGATTGATTGCTGCAAGATTGTTAATAGGCGATGTATCGCTGACTATAATCACAGCCTGCCCATATCTCGCAAGTTTTTGATGTCTTGCTCAAAATCATCTACACCATAGTGGATTGGAATTTTGCGGCTTGCGAGTAAATGCTGAAAAGTAATACGGTTCATACCTGCAAATCGACTGGCTTGAGCAAGAGTGAGTTTCTCCTTCTCAAAGAGCATAACCGCAATTTCTTGCTTGAGTTCTCCTTCAGTCATTCGGGTTGCAGTTAAAACTTCATCAGGAATAATGATGCTCATTGCTGAATTTTTCTCTACTATCACTATTTTATGCACTTAGACGAGCAGCAAATAGCGTTTGCCGAGCTGCCTAATACTGCACGGTATCTACCAGCAGGCTAACACTACCTTAGAGCCAACAGACTCCTACAGATAAAAATGAGTTAGTGGAAGAGGTAGAAGCTAGTTTTGCTTGATTCGTGAGTCGAGAAAAACAAACTAGATCAAACCCTCCTCTCTCCTAACCCAATAACTAGCACTATTGCTCTTGACTCTTCTGTTCTTCTTCTTCTTCTTCTGCTTCTAAAAGGTCAGTAGCTTTGCTACCTAGCAATCCAAAGATAGCACCGACACCTGTTTGCCACGTTGCAGTGCTGTTTTCTAGAACTCGCACCTGATACTCAGATAATTTAGGTTGAGAAGCCAGCCATAAGGATGTACCACCAGAAAGGATAGTTAAAGACAGAACAGTGGAGAAGACTAATTGGAAAGCTGAAACTTTAGGCGTTTTCATCGTTAATTTTTTTGTTTTGGTTTACAGTCTCCATGTTCTGGTAAATTTATTTAAAGTTCAGTCTGAGCAAGCCTTTCATTCACTATGAGTTTGGAATGAGTTCAATATGACTTTTGTCTGCAAACGCTAAAATGAGGACAAATCTTGTGGTTAAGGTATGATGGGGCGATCGCTCAACGCATCCCAAACAGGTATCGATAAAGCAAATTCCGCGTTGAACAATAAATTTAAGGGAAGTCGGGAAAGCTTAGCACTCGAAGTAAGCACAACGAATAACAGTAAAAATAAAGGCATCACTCTCCAGCCAGTTCATAAGTTTTTTACTGGTAAGACAGTTGATAAACCATACTTCATTGGTATTTGTGAAGCGCTAGGACTGAAATGGCAAGAAATCGCAGAGTCAGCCCCAAAAAACGAATCCCAGCCTGAGAAAAAGAACCAGGAAAAGAGTTCTGAGAAAATTTCTGATATTAATAAATTGGTCCAGCAGGTGAGACAGCACTGCTGCGAAAAAATCCAATACCTCCACAGCAAAATTCGCTTGTTGAATCTCCAGCAGATTGATGTAGACAAGCTTTACGTGGATGTCTACGTGCTGGAGAAGCTTTCTAGTATGTCTTTTGCCACCATTCCTAAACTACTGGAAGGCTCAAACTTACGAGATGACTTTGACCGCTTTGGATTGGGACAGCGTGGAAAGCGATCGCCCGGATTTGAAGTTGCAAACAAATATTCCAGATTGATGGTGTTAGGCAAACCAGGCTCAGGCAAAAGCACATTTTTACGACACTTGGCTGTTGACTGTTGCAAGGGGGAGTTTCAGCCTGATCTCATCCCGATTTTGATTGAATTGAGATCCATCAAAACCGCCAGTCAGTTCGACCTACTGAAATACATTCATGAAGAATTTGATTTATCTGATGAGGAGCAAACCAAACAAATCTTGAAGCAGGGTAAAGTCTTAGTTTTACTGGATGGTTTGGATGAAGTGCCTAGTCAGTCGCGGCGAGATGTCCAAAACCATATTTCTGAGTTTTCCCAGCAGTATTACAAAAATCGCTTTATCCTGACTTGCCGGACGCAAACAACAGAGTACACTTTACCAGCATTCGAGTTCGTTGAGGTTGCTGATTTTAATAAAGAGCAAGTGGAAAGCTTTGCTCAAAACTGGTTTGCTACATCAGTTCAGACATCTGAGGAGGGGGAAAAGCTAAAAGAAGATTTCATGGCAAAGCTACGCCAAAACAAGCAAATAGCTGACCTAGCCGTCACCCCCATTCTGCTGAGTTTGACTTGCTGGGTTTTTAGTGAGTTGAAAGATTTACCCTCTAAGCGTTCTCAATTATATACAACAGGACTCAATTTGTTATTGCAGCAGTGGGATGAAAAAAGGGGAATCAACCGAGAATTTGGCAGTGAACGTTACCGAAAGTTGTCATCTGAAGAAAAGCAAAAACTTCTGAGTTACGTGGCTCATCGTAAGTTTGAGCAAGAGCAATATGTGTTGTTTGAAGAAAATCAACTTCAAACATACATCGCTGAGTATCTGAAGGATATTTCAACTGAGGACAGTAAACAGGTGCTAAAAGCGATAGAGGCACAGCATGGATTATTCATTGAACGGGCGCAGGGCATTTACTCTTTCTCCCATCTGACATTTCAGGAATATTTAACTGCCCAATACATTATTGACCATCAGCAAGTTGAGAACTTGGTTGCAGAACACCTCACACATGAACGCTGGCGAGAGGTGTTTTTGCTCGTAGCAGATTTGATGGGTGAAAGTGCAGGTGATTTGTTGTTGTTAATGCAAAAGGAAGCGCAAAAGTACATTAACACACCTAAATTACAAGAACTATTACGCTGGGCAGATGAAGTCACAGCTGGCGCGGCTGGAGATGTAAAACCAGTGGGTAGACGTGCGTTGGCGCTTACCATCGCCTACACGAACACTCACGCCAACATCTACGGCTACGACTACGACTACACCTACGACTACGACTACACCAACACCTACGCGAACACCTACGCCGACGCCATCGGCAACACCGATTTCAAAGCCTACGCCGACGCCATCATCCTCGCCGGCTTCAACGTCTACGCCTTCGGCGCCAGCTACGACGCCGGCATGCCCGACCCCTACGACGTCGCCGACGCCATTGCCAACGGCTACGCTGACGCCATAGATCTTACTCGTGATCTCGAAAAATTAAAAATCTTCAATAGTTTTAACTCTACTGAGCTAATTAAGCAACTCGAAGCACAAAAATCTCACATTTATGCTCACATTTATGATGAGAAACAGCAACAGAAAGAAAGTCAAAAATTTGCTGAATCTCTCCAAGAATCTTTGCTCAATGCCTTCAATCTTACACGGGAAAAAGTTGATTTATCTCGGGACGAAATCAGTAGACTGGAAAATTATCTTTATGCTAATTCGCTAATTATCCAGTGTAAACAAGCAGCGGTGGAGATGCCGTCCAAAACCTGGGAAGCGATTGAGGAGCGGATGTTGTTGATGGATAAGTAGGTCAACCTAATTAAATGTAAAATGTCATTGCGAGCAAAACGCAGTGGAGCGAAGCAATCGCAACAATCGTGTTTTATGTTTTTTTTAATGTTGACCTACTTAGATAACTGAATATTGGTTGTGCTGTTAGACAATAAGAGAATGAGACAACCACGCTATGAAAAAAGGCAGGTACAAAACCCACTCTTAAAGCATTTCCAAGCAGCTTAATCCGTCAAAATAAAGTTACAAGCGAAAATGGGAGCGCGGGCAATGACACAAGATACTATCGAAATCACTGGTTTTCACGCTCATGTCTACTTTGATGTTGCAACCCGTGATGTAGCTGAACGTGTACGCGAAGGATTAGGTGCAAGATTTGACGTGCGGCTTGGGCGCTGGCATGAGAAACCGATTGGTCCGCATCCAAAAGCGATGTATCAAGTTGCGTTCTTACCGAATCAGTTTGAGAAAGTTGTTCCCTGGTTAATGCTCAATCATGAAGGGTTGGATATTTTAATCCACCCTGAGACGGGCGATGATGTGAAAGATCACACAGAACATGCTCTGTGGCTAGGAGAAAAACTAGAGTTGAATATAAGCTTTTTGCAACGGATTGGAACAAACTAGCAAAACAATGAGTGCGATCTGCCTTTGGCAGCAAGCTAGCGCCGAAGGGCGCGCTACGCAAACGCTTATCGCTGCATACAAAAAAGGACAGGGGCAAAAACTCAACTCATACCATTGAGTACAATCAAGGTAGGCATAAGTTAATCCAGGTGTTCTATGACTGCACCAACAGAAATTCGTCAAAGGGCGATAGCTTCGCTTGCGCTCCGCGCAGATCGCACATCCAGCATCAACGCCTAAAATCAAAGCATGACCAGTTATAAGATGAATATGTTAAAAACACTTTGGGCTACCGTTCGGCAAGGAAAAATTGAACTGCTGGAATCAGCGGAACTACCTGAAGGAACAAGAGTGCTGGTAACACTTCTTCCTGATGATGAAGCTGAGTTTTGGCTTCAAGCCAGCCAAACATCACTTGATGGAATTTGGGATAACGCCGAGGATGATGTTTATGCCCAGCTACTCCAAAAATGATATCATTTTGGTTCGGTATCCCTTCTCGGATTTGTCTAGTTCAAAGGTAAGACCTGCTGTTGTGGTTAATGCACCCCATATTTCTCAAGACATTATCATCACGCCACTGACAAGTAAAACAGGATCGTTACTTGAGGGTGAGTTTGTACTTTCTGACTGTGCTGCAGCAGGGCTTAACGTGGCTACAGCAGTCAAGCGGGGTTTGTACACAGTACATGAGAGCTTAGTTTTGACAACGATTGGTAAGTTGGCGAATTCCGATGTCGAGCAGTTAGAGCAATCCTTACGATCCTGGTTAGGGTTGTGACGCAGCGCTTGAACAGCTTAACATTGAGTTCCTTTTACAGATTGGAAAAACCTAACAAAAAAAGAGCAGGTACAAAACCCGCTCATCAAGCAATATTGATTTGAAAATCAACAACCTAATTCCCAATCTCTGGCGCATTAAACGACACCACAGGCGCTTTTTGATCCGCCAAAGCAGGCAGAGAATTACGCAGCCGTGCTGTTAAACTTACAGTTGTCGCATCATACACCTGAGTCAGTATTTTAGGATACAAACCAATACCAATGATTGGTATTAACAAGCAGGCGATGATGAAGATTTCGCGGGGTTCAGCATCTATGAGTTTCTGGTGAGAAACTAATTCTTTGTTTTCTTCACCGTAGAAAATCTCCCGCAGCATTGATAGCAAATAAATCGGAGTTAGAATCACCCCAATTGCCATCAAAAACACCACAATAACTTTGAAGGTGGGGTTATAGGCATCGCTGGTAGCAAATCCAACAAACACCATCAACTCAGCAACGAAACCGCTCATTCCTGGCAAGGCTAAAGACGCCAAAGAACAAGTTGTCCACATGGCAAACATCTTGCCCATTTTCTTACCAACACCACCCATTTCATCTAACATGAGGGTGTGAGTACGGTCATAAGTTGCCCCTACTAAGAAGAACAAACTTGCCCCAATCAAACCGTGGGAAACCATTTGCAACATTGCCCCATTTAATCCCAAATCGGTGAAGGAAGCAATACCAATCGCCACAAAACCCATGTGAGAAATTGAGGAGTAGGCAATTTTTCGTTTCAGGTTGCGCTGGGCAAATGATGTGAGGGCGGCGTAGATGATATTGACAATCCCCAAAATCACCAACACTGGGGCAAAATAAGCGTGGGCATCGGGAAGCATTTGAGCATTCATGCGAATAAGAGCGTAACCGCCCATTTTCAGCAGAACACCTGCCAGTAACATGTGTACAGGGGCTGTGGCTTCACCGTGGGCATCTGGTAGCCAAGTATGCAAGGGGAAGATGGGGAGTTTGACAGCGTAGGCAATCAAGAAGGCAGCATACAGCCAAAGTTGGAGATTGAGGCTGAGATCTTTAGCTGCGATCGCCTGCATATCAAAAGTGACGGTATTGCCAGAAAACGCCATCGTTAAGCCAGCAAGCAAAATAAACAGCGAACCACCAGCAGTGTACAAGATAAACTTGGTCGCTGCGTATTGCCGCTTTTTGCCTCCCCAAATCGAAAGCAGAATGTATACAGGTACCAGTTCCAGTTCCCATACCAGGAAAAACAACAGCATATCCTGGACGGCGAAAACGGCAATTTGACCGCCATACATCGCTAGCATCAAGAAGTAAAACAGCCTGGGCTTGAGTGTCACGGGCCAAGCTGCTAGCATCGCTAGCGTGGTAATAAATCCTGTCAAAATAATCAGGGGCATAGATAAGCCATCTGCCCCTACCGACCAATTCAAACCAATCTGTGGAAGCCAGCTGTAACTCTCAAACAGTTGCAAATCCGGATTGGAGAAATCATACCCAGTATAAAAAGCAGTCACAATCAGTGCAAAATCTAACAGCCCTATGCTCAAAGCATACCAGCGCACTGTTTTGCCATCTTTATCTGGAATTAAGGGAGTTAGCAGTGACGCCGCTATCGGAAACAGAATAATCGTCGTCAGCCAAGGAAAATTTGCTGTATTCATCGCAAGTTGTTCGGCAGCAATAATAATGTTCGGCTATCAACTACTAGCTATTTACTAGCAGTTTTTGCATTGCTCTGGCTCTATTCTTAGGTTTATTTAATAAAAGTAAAGAAAGATGAAGAGAGCTAAATGCATCCTTCATCCTTAATTTAATGACCACATACTTTTCTGGTTAACTAGTAACCGCCAAGCATTTGTGTTGTGTAGAGACGTAGCATGCTACGTCTCTACATTAGGTCACACCGAAAACAATCACTAAATTAGGTCACACCAAAAACAATGACTAAGCCCAACACAGCCCCAAAGATAATTAAGGCATAGAACTGAGCACGACCGTTTTCCAGGTATTTCAGACCTTCGCCACTAATGAGAGTGAAAAAGCCTGTAAGGTTTACAGCACCATCAACAACGCGGAAGTCAACTTCCATCACTTGTCTTGCTAATCGCCGCAAGCCGATGACAAAAACACGATGGTAAATGTCATCAAAGTACCACTTGTTGAGGGATAGCTCGTAAAGCGGCTGGATTTTTGCTGCGATCGCCACTGGGTTAATCTTGCCCCAAACATACATTAGGGAAGCCAGGGTAATGCCAGTTAAGGAAATTGCAACTGAAGCGCCTGCCAGAATGTAGAATTCTGTCGGGTTAAATTCAGCAGCTTTTTCTACGACTTCGGCTAATGTTTCGTTGGGTGAGAAAATAAACTCCTCAAAGTAGTTGGCAAAAGGAGTCCCAACCAAACCAATCAATATCGAAGGAATTGCCAAAATCGCTAATGGCAAAGTCATTGTCCAAGGTGATTCGTGAGGATATTCACTGTGACCGTGACCGTGACTGTGGTCATCATGGTGATGTTCCTCAGTTGCTTCTAGTTCTCCCTTGGTCATTGCACCAGGACCAAAAGCAGGAGCAGCATCAAAACCTGCTACAATACCCATACCTGCTGGTGACTTGAGTTTTTGCCACATTCGACTTTGATTGCCCCGGAATTTGCCTTCAAAGGTTACGAAATACATCCGGAACATGTAGAAAGCGGTAATTCCAGCAGTTAACCAACCAACTGCCCACAGAACTGGGTTTGCTGCAAATGCCTTTCCGAGAATTTCATCTTTTGACCAGAAACCAGCAAAAGGCGGGATACCAGAAATTGCGACACAACCAATGAAGAAGGTGATTGCCGTAACTGGCATATACTTCCGCAGTCCACCCATCAAGCGCATATCCTGCGCCAAGTTGGGATCGTGACCGACAACTCCTTCCATTCCGTGAATGACCGAACCAGAACCCAGGAAGAGCATCGCCTTAAAGTAGGCGTGGGTCATTAAGTGGAAAAGTCCGGCGCTGTATGCACCTACTCCCATTGCCATCACCATGTAACCGAGTTGGGAAATGGTGGAGTAAGCTAAGCCCTTTTTGATGTCGTTTTGAGTAATGGCAATTGTCGCGCCCAAAAATGCTGTTAATGCCCCAGTGAAAGCAATCACGTTCATTGCTGCTGGAACGTGTTCAAAAACTGGGTACATCCGAGCAATTAGGAAAACTCCCGCCGCCACCATTGTTGCTGCGTGGATAAGAGCGGAAATGGGGGTAGGACCTTCCATCGCATCTGGTAACCAGACGTGCAGGGGGAATTGAGCGGATTTGGCTACTGGACCCAGGAAGACGAGAATTGCAAACAGGATGGCGAGCAAATTGCTCAAGGAACCTGTTTGGACAAGTTCCCCTAGGCGATCGCCCATCACATCAAAATCAAAGCTTCCTGTTGCCCAGAAAAGCCCTAACATACCCAACAGCAATCCAAAGTCGCCCACACGGTTTGTCACAAATGCTTTTTGACAAGCATCTGCTGCCGCCTTGCGATCGTACCAGAAGCCGACGAGCAAGTACGAACACATCCCGACCAGCTCCCAGAATATATAAACCTGTACTAAATTGGGGCTAACCACCAGACCCAACATAGAGGAGCCGAACAAGCTGAGATAGGCGTAAAACCGGACATAACCTGGATCATGAGCCATGTAGCCATCCGTATAAACCATGACCAAGAAAGCTACAGTTGTTACGATCACTAGCATTAGGGCTGTCAGGTGGTCAATAGTGTAGCCCATGCTCAGGTGAAAATTGCCTGCTGCGGCCCATTCCAAGGTGCGAGTGTAAGGAGCGTGTCCTTGAATTTGACTCCACAGCAAAGCAAACGACAGCCCCATCGCGACTCCCATTAAGGAGATAATAAATGCCGCGTTAAGCTGTCGCAGGCTGTTCGTCACCTGATTCAACGAGATTAACCCTAGACCGACCAGCATTGCCCCAAGAAGAGGTAATACCGGAATCAGCCAGGCATACTGATAGATTACTTCCATCACTGACGCCTACTTTTAGAATTCTTGACTAATTTGTCGGAACTGTTAATAATTGTGACACATACACACTTTAGGATAAAATAACCCATCCTGTAGTTACTAGGCGGGGTAATTAAGCTTGGTTTTAGATTTGCTCATTAGTCATTGGTCATTGGTCATCTCAAATTTTGCATGAAGTGAAAACCGAGTTTCTTGAGAAGATTTACTTATAGAAACTCGGTTTTTTGAGTCTTGTTGAGAAGACTACAAGATATCAGTCATGACTCAAGAGTATGGAGTTGAATGTCACGGGGTCTTACACGTAAAAAATTTGGGCAGGCTTATAACTACGAGTACCCGACTACGCCGACAGTGAAACAAACAAAGCCTGCCGACGCATTGTCCCCTCCACCAGACAGCCAGCCGCCTTTACATCACTCGCACCCGTTTTGTTCCGACGCATTTGTCCCCTAAAAAATTGGCGGGGGTCTAACACGAAAAATTTGGGCAACACGCCACATGCTACAAGTCGGCATCCCCGCCCAACGCAGTGGCTCCTTTGTTTGATTGATC
Organism: Brasilonema sp. UFV-L1; assembly: GCF_012912105.1. Classification (GTDB taxonomy): domain Bacteria; phylum Cyanobacteriota; class Cyanobacteriia; order Cyanobacteriales; family Nostocaceae; genus Brasilonema. The sequence continues at coordinate 20 of NZ_QMEA01000154.1, read as the reverse complement.
GGTGGGGTAAGACGAGTACT
>NZ_QMEA01000153.1 GCF_012912105.1 Brasilonema sp. UFV-L1 | reverse complement strand
CCCCCACTTCTCCATCTCCCCAGCTCCCCTACTTTCAATTCACAAATACCCGTGTTCAACCAAGAACGCGGGTGTTATGTCATTTGGAATTGTCTGTGTAGTTTGTTTCACGTCTTGATTACCGACAGAAAGATATTTTTCTACGTATTTGCCAAGAATATCCCCCTCTAAATTCACCCAACCGCCCGGACTTATATATTGAAGATTGGTTTCGGTGTAGGTCAGGGGAATCACTGCTACCTTAAACTGTGAAAGTTCTGGCTGATAATCAGCAACTGTCAGACTGATGCCATTTATGGCAATACTGCCTTTAGGAACAATATAGCGGGCGATCGCATCTGGAGCCGTAAATATCATTTCCCAAGAGCTTAATGTCGCTTGTGCTGACACAAGTTGACCCATACCATCCACGTGTCCCATGACGAAATGGCCGCCAACTTTACCTCCCACCTTTAGGGATGCTTCTAGGTTAACGTATCTCTGTTGTGTTTCTTCTTGTCCTAGTGTCGTGCGGCGCAGCGTTTCTGGTGAAGCCGTAGCGATAAATCCATCTTTTAAAATTTTTTCTACCGTTAGACAGATGCCGTCTACAGCAATACTGTCGCCCGTCGCTAAATCTTGCATAATGACATTATATGGCTGAGTCACACAAGTGATTTGCCAAGAATCCCCCTCCAGGGGTTTTACGGTTCCTAACGCTTGGATGATTCCTGTAAACACGGCTTTTTTGTAAAACTAACTCTATTTATGACTTATTTTTGCGGAAAAGCAGCTAGTAATTTACACAAAAAACTCGAAAAATTAAGTATGATTTTAGACAAAAATTGATGTCAACATCTCAAAACATTTACATTGACAGACTAAGCACATTTAGAAAAGTAGATTATTGTCGAATTAGAATTGTTTGGCTTACTCTGGTGTTCACATCCATTTAGTATTTAAAGTAGAAGCAATTATAGAGAATGAAGAGTTATGTTTATCCTTATCCCAAAACTGGTCAAAAAAAAGTACCATTTGTTACATGTTACCCTAGCACTCAAAGGATTTTAGAGGCTTAGCCAATGCTTGAAATGAGAGTCGCTGGCATAGCATTAGATGCCATAACCCGCAGCCCGATTGTACTGTTGAAAGATGCTTCAGACCGCCGTGCATTACCGATTTATATTGGTCAAGAACAAGCTAAAGCAATTATGGGCGCACTGGAGAATCAAAAGCCTCCTAGACCCTTAACCCATGACCTGATTGTAAATCTTTTAGAAGCATGGAACCTGTCTGTAGAACGTATTATCATTCATTCGTTGCAAAAGGATACATTTTATGCATCTTTAATTGTGAAGCAAGGAGATGTGAAAAAAGAAATTGACGCACGCCCAAGCGATGCGATCGCGATCGCCCTGCGTACAAATGCTCCGATTTGGGTTATGGAAGAAGTTGTTGCAGATGCTTCTATCCCTGTAGATCGTGATGCAGATGAAGCAGAACAAGAAGCCTTCCGAGAATTTATCTCCAATCTTCGACCTGAGGATTTGATTAAGCGCTTTGGCAGTAGCGAAATCTGACAGAAAAGTTATGAGGTATAAGTGAGGAGTTAAATTTATCTAAAATTTGAGTTAAGTTTTGCAATACCGACGCTTTGGAAAAACCAATCTACGCTTGTCTGTATTTTCTTTGGGGACAATGCGTTACTTAGCTTCAGAGGAAAATGCATGGCAGACTATCCAAAAAGCCATAGTGTTAGGGATTAATCATTTAGAAACTGCCAGAGGATACGGTAAGAGTGAGCAGTATCTTGGTGAGGCGATTTCTATTGGTTTACCAGTTTCTCGTTCCCAAGTTCACATCACCACCAAAATTCCACCGACACCTGATGCTGATACTATGCGTCGGTCTATCGATGAATCTCTAGCACGATTAAAGTTGGATTATCTAGATTGCCTGGGGATTCACGGCTTAAACACATGGGAACATCTTAACTGGGTAAAAGCCAAGGGTGGCTGTATGCAGGCGGTGCAAGAAGCTGTTGCTGATGGCCGAGTGCGATACGTTGGTTTCTCTAGCCATGCACCTTTAGAAGTGATTTTGGCAGCTATAGATACAGATTTATTTGATTTTGTCAATCTGCATTATTACTATTTTTTCCAACGCAACGCAAAGGCAATTCAGCGCGCTTTTGAGAAAGATATGGGTGTGTTTATTATTTCTCCTGCGGATAAGGGAGGACGCCTGTATACACCATCCCAAACTTTGAAAGATTTGTGTTATCCTTTTTCACCCTTAGAGTTAAATTATCGATTTTTACTGAGTGATCCTCGAATCACGACTCTAAGTGTGGGACCAGCAAACCCAGATGAATTAACAGAACCTTTGCGGGTTGCAGACTGTGATCAAACACTCACACCAGAGGAAACGACAGTTTTTCAACGTTTAGAAAATCATCAAAAGGCTGCTTTAGGAACAGACAAATGTAGTCAGTGCTACGCGTGCTTACCATGCCCAGAAAATATCAATATTCCAGAAGTGTTGCGGTTACGCAATCTTGCAGTCGCATATGACATGATAGATTTTGGGCAATACCGCTACAGAATGTTTGAAAATGCTGGTCACTGGTTTGGTGGGATGAAAGGGAATCGTTGTACAGAATGTGGCGACTGTCTCCCCCGATGTCCAGAACAGTTAAATATTCCAGTTTTATTACAAGATACTCATAGTAGACTCAATGGAGCCTCAGGACGGAGATTGTGGGTTAGTTAAAGCCACATGGGCAATAACATAGCCTTGCTCGTCTTGCGCGTAGTTATGAACCAGTAACTTGCTCTGGCTGCTGAGGAGCAATCAAGATAGGTTTGAACCGCTTGAATGTCTTAATGTCCACGCAGGGTGTAGAATCGAGCTTGGTTTTAAGTTTAGCACTGAAGGAAACTAGCTGCTCGGCAAGAACCTGACGATCACTTAAGCAGCCTTTGATTGCCATGAGTTCTCCCAGAGTCCATTCATACAGATGTCTGTCTGCATTGTTCATTATGACAATCAGTTCGTTCTTGGTTGTGATGATTTGGTTGAGAAGCTCATCTAGCTTGACACTGATCAAATTCGCAATCAGGATGTTAAATGTTTGTTTGTCACCTATTATATGGATCAGTTCATCAGCGTACTGGCTAACCAGACTTATAAATGTCTGATTCCACTCGTTGCGCATGCTCGAAATCTTGATGTCAATATCTCTGGAGAGTTTATTAAACTTATTGTTAATTTCAGTACTGTTAGCAACGAACTTTACAATCTCATTGTTGATTCTAGTGTTGTTGATAACACCGTGGTGTAAGCGCTGGTCAATATACTGGTTTAATTCCTGATTATCATTAACAATGTTATGAGTTATTAATGGGATGTTATTTTGTATCTTTTGCTCAAAGATTTGGTCGATTTGCTGAACGACATACTGGTCGATGTAATCCTTGAATTCCTGCTTATTGGAAATCTTGTTGATAATCAATCCGATGTTGTTACTTATCTTTTGCTCAAAGATTTGGTCAACGTACTTATTGATCTGCTGCCGACGACGTCTCCGGAACCAGGACACAAGCAAAGGCAGCAGTCCCAGCAAGAGCAACAGAGGCAGCCATGCAAATGGATTTTTGGAAAAGGAGTCTAAGGCACTTGAATATACGGCACTATCAAGTACAGAAGGATTATTTTTCCCGGTGTCTTGACTTTGATTGTTTCTTGGAATCTGGTCATCTTTTCTTCCCGAAGGCGATGTATTGTTTGCGCCAGGTATGGGCAAGGGCGGACTCATCCCTGTTCCAGAAGACTCTCCAGAGGGTTTATTTGTAGAATTTTGTGTCGCTCCATTTTGTGTTTTTTCTACAGGGTAAGATGTCGAGTTCCCTGAGTCAAATTTTCTTTGCGAAGGCGATGTATTGTTTTGGCCAGGTATAGGCAAGGGCGGACTTATTCCTCTTCCAGAAGACTCCCTAGAGGGTTTATTTGTAGAATTTTGTGTAGCTTCATCAGTCAACACTCCAGATGATGGGTTGTTTCTTCCCAGATTTCCTTTTTGTTCTTGGATAGAAGTTATTCCTGCTGGTTTTGACCCTCCTCCTTCAGTACCTCCATCTCGAACATTATTTTTTTGAGATGAAGGATCATTGATCCCTTGTACTTGATTAGCTTTTTTCTTAGAGCCTCCCTGAGGCTGTCCTTCTTGCTTCTTTGTAGAGTATTCTTCAGTGTCTAAATTCCTGAATGGTTGTTTAATTAAATGAGGTGGTGCATCAGACAAAACGGGGGTTGGAATCAACAGAGCTAATAAAACTGATACCCCAACATATGAATATCTTTTTTTTGCCATAACTGTAGTATGTCCGACCCACGCAAAGTAATTTTTTATTGACCAGAGGTGCAGATTTAAAACACTTAATTCCTGGTATTTGACTCTTCGTTATTTTCTGACGGTACTCAGCTTTGTTTTATTGCAGTAGGGTGCGTTAAAGCAATGCAGTAACGCAACCTCTACATTATCAAATTTGAGTTAACTGAGCTTTCAGAACAGAAGTCTAGTGATTAGCTTCCTGGTAATTGCTGCGGTTGCTGCTTCTGATCTATCGAGATAGGTTTGAACGGCTTGATGGTCTTGATGTCCACGCAAGTGGTTCCATCCAGCTTGGTTCTGAGTTCAGCGCTAAAGGTGACTAGCATCTCGACAAGAACCTCACGGTCGGTTAAGCAGCCTTTGATTGCCATGAGTTCTCCCAGAGTCCACTCATAAAGTTGTCTGTCTGAATTGTTCATCAGCACAGTCAATTCGTTCTTGGTTCTGATGATTTGGTTGAGAAGTTCGTCCACCTTGACGTTGATGATATTCGCAACCCGATTGTTGAATGTGTCTGCGTCACCTATTATATTGATCACTTGATCAACATACTGTCTGACCAGACCTATGAATGTTTGATTCCACTCGTTGCGGATGCTGTCAATCTTGATGTCAATATCTCTGTAGACGTTATTAATCTTGTTGTTAATTTCCGTACTGTTGGTAACCAAGTTCACAATCTCGTTATTAATGTCAACGTTGTTGGTTACATTTTGCTGTACACGTCGGTCGATGTACTGGTTTAAGCCCTCATTGTTATTGACAATGTTCTGGGTAATCACAGAGATATAATTTCGTACCTTTTGTTCATAGGTGTTGTCAATTTGCTGGCTGACGTAGTGGTCAATGTCAGTATTATTATTGACAATCTTCTGAATGATCAGTCTGTTGAATGTATCTGTGCCACCTAGGATGTTACTCAGTTCATCGACGTGCTGTCTTACCAGATTTATGAATGTCTGATTCCACTCGTTGCGCAGATTGGAAATCTTGTTATTAATTCCCGTACTGTTAGTAACTAAGTTGACAATCTCGTTGTTGACTTCAGTGTTGTTGTTTACAGTGTGCTGTAAGCGTCGGTCAATGTATTGGTTTAACTCCTCATTGTTATTGACAATGTTCTGAGTAATTGCTTTGATGTGATTTTGAATCTTTTGCTCATAAGTGTTGTCAATTTGCTGGCTGACGTAGTGGTCAATGTCAGTATTGTTATTGACAATCTTCTGGATGATCAGTCTGTTGAATGTATCTGTACCACCTAGGATGTTGCTCAGTTCATTCACATGCTGTGTAGCCAGACTGATGAATGCTTGATTCCACTCGTTGCGCAGGTTTGAAATCTTGTCGTTAATTTCAGTACTGTTGGCTACGAAGTTGAGAATCTGGTTGTTGACGTCAGTGTTGTTGGTGACACTGTGCTGTAAGCGCTGGTCGAAGTACTGGTTTAACTCCTCATTGTTATTGACAATGTTCTGAGTTATCGCTTTGATGTGATTTTGGATCTTTTGCTCATAAGTATTGTCAATTTGCTGGCTGACGTATTGGTCAATGTCAGTATTGTTATTGACAATTTTCTGAGTCATCACTCTGTTGAATGTATCTGTACCACCGATGACGTTGCTTAATTCATCTCCGTGCTGTGTAGCCAGACTGATGAATGCCTGATTCCACTCGTTGCGCAGGTTTGAAATCTTGTCGTTAATTTCAGTACTGTTGGCTACGAAGTTGAGAATCTGGTTGTTGACGTCAGTGTTGTTGGTGACACTGTGCTGTAAGCGCTGGTCGAAGTACTGGTTTAACTCCTCATTGTTATTGACAATGTTCTGAGTAATTGCTTTGATGTGATTTTGAATCTTTTGCTCATAGGTGTTGTCAATTTGCTGGCTGACGTAGTGGTCAATGTCAGTATTATTATTGACAATTTTCTGAGTAATCACTCTGTTGAATGTATCTGTACCGCCGATGATGTTGCTCAGTTCATCTCCGTGCTGTGTTACCAGACTGATGAATGCCTGATTCCACTCGTTGCGCAGGTTTGAAATCTTGTTGTTAATTTCAGGACTGTTGGCTACGAAGTTGAGAATCTGGTTGTTAACTTCAGTGTTGTCGGTGACACTGTGTTGTAAGCGCTGGTCGAAGTACTGGTTTAACTCCTCATTGTTATTGACAATGTTCTGAGTTATCGCTTTGATGTGATTTTGGATCTTTTGCTCATAAGTGTTGTCAATTTGCTGGCTGACGTATTGGTCAATGTCAGTATTGTTATTGACAATCTTCTGAGTCATCACTCTGTTGAATGTCTCTGTGCCACCGATGATGTTGCTCAGTTCATCTCCGTGCTGTGTTACCAAACTGATGAATGCCTGATTCCACTCGTTGCGCAGGTTTGAAATCTTGTTGTTAATTTCAGGACTGTTGGCTACGAAGTTGAGAATCCGGTTGTTAACTTCAGTGTTGTCGGTGACACTGTGCTGTAAGCGCTGGTCGAAGTACTGGTTTAACTCCTGATTGTTATTGACAAGGTTTTGAGTAATCAGTCTGTTGAATGTCTCTCTACCGCCGATGATGTTGCTTAGTTCATCTCCGTGCTGTGTAGCCAGACTGATGAATGCTTGATTCCACTCGTTGCGCAGGTTTGAAATTTTGTTGTTAATTTCAGTACTGTTGGCAACAAAGTTGACAATTCGGTTGTTGACTTCAGTGTTGTTGGTAACACTGTGCTGTAAGCGCTGATCGAAGTATTGATTTAATTGCTCATTGTTATTCACAATGTTGCGAGTAATCGCAGAGATGTGATTTTGGAGCTTTTGCTCATAAGTGTTGTCAATCTGCTGGCTGACGTACTGGTCAAGTTCAGTATTATTATTGACAATGTTCTGAGTAATTAGGTTGATGTTATTGCGTACCTTTTGCTCAAAGGTTTGGTCGATTTGCCCATCAACATGGCGATCAATGTACCGATTAAGTTCCTGCTTATTGACAAGGTTGTTGATTATTAATTCGACGTTATTACGTATCTTTTGCTCAAAGCTTCGGTCGATTTGCCCATCGACATGCTGATCGATGTACTGGTTGAGTTCCTGCTTACGTACAACGTTGTTAACAATTAATCCAATGTTGTTACGTATTTTTTGGTCAAAGATTTGGTCGATTTGCCTATCGACATGGCGATCGATGTACTGATTAAGTTCCTGCTTATTGAGAAGATTGTTGACAATTAATCCGATATTGTCACGTATCTTTTGCTCAAAGGTTTGGTTGAAGTACTGGTTGATCTGCTGGTTAATTCTGTTCGATATCTCAACGTTAATCTTTTGTTGCACAAACCTGTCTATGTAGCTAGACCAGTCTTGCAAGTGCTGGGTTACACTAAACTCCATCTGCTCTACATAAGCATCCATCGTATACCTGACTTTTTCCACTTCTATAGCCAGGTTCTTAAAGTGCTTCTCGTAGTTTTTCAAAAGCCAATGTTCAAGCTGATCCCAATACTTAGCCTCCAGCCCTGCATCGTTTTCATCTACTACCTTGAAAGATGCACTAATCTGCTGCAATCGGTCTTCTAACTTCTTCTTGTACTCGGCTTCGTTAATCTGTAAGGTAAACTTGTTCACGCCCACTGTTTCAGGACTCACAGATCCACTGCCTTGAATAGTTGTAACAGTCTCCGTCGAGCTGTTTGCACCCACTGGTTCACGACTCACAGATCCGCCTGTACCTTGAATAGTTGTAACAGTCTCGGTTGTAGTAGTCGGTTGTTGATTTGTAACAGTCCTAGTTGTAACAGTCTCGGTTGTAGTAGTCTTTTGTTTTTTCTTCTCGGTCAGTTCAGTTGCACTCACTGGCTCTATTGCCAGAATAATTTGTCCTTCATTATTTTCCTTGTAGGTGTCAAAAAATAAACCTGTCAAAGTCGTTTTTTCTTTGACCTCTAAAACGACTTCATCTTTGAGACCATTCAATGAAGACCAACTTTCTTCAGTTTCAATGCCAGTCAGTTTTGTAATAAATTTTCCGCCTTTGACCCAAATTAAAGCCCAAGGTTCTATGTTGAACTTCTTGTTATCTGACCAATAGCTAGCATTACCTTCACGAATTTTGATGCGATAGTTTCCGGGATTTAATTCAACGAAGTTACCACCTGATTGCTTCAAACTCGATAGGTAACTTTCATCCAACACATAACTATTGCGTTTGCTATCTACTGTTAAGATGTGAGGATTGAAAAATGGCTTTTTACTGGTAATCAAAAGGTCAATAGAGCCACTATTGTCATTATTGTTAACATCAAAGAACAAGGCATTGAGAACTGTTCTTTGTTTAACTTCTAACTTCAGACTGTCATTATATCCATTTAATGTTGTCCAGGTTGCACCTATCTCGAAACCTGTGTTTTGATTGATAAATGTACTACCATCAACTCCATAAATCCAAAGTAAAACAAATGGTTCTCCTTCTGTTTTCGCTTTAGCATATTTGTAGCGACCACCAGTAATTCTAATCTCAAAAGTTCCTTTGTCGAAAGTATAAGAATTTGCAACCTTTTGTTGCAAATTATTCATTTGATTGGGGTCGATAACATAACAATTGTTTTTGGAATCAATGGTTAAGATGCTCATACCTTCCTCGTTGATAGCTTTAATTTCTTGAGAAATATTTGCTTTTTCAGATTTTTCGTCTGAGTTGACTTGTGAGGTGGTTTGTGTTGTGACTACTGTTGAGTTGACTTGTGAGGTGGTTTCTGTTGTGACTACCGTCGCTGGTTCATAAAGAGTCATACCTGCCCAACGACCGATAGGATCGGTTGTGGCAACTAAAGTTCCTTTACCCGTGGTAGTATCAATACGGATTAATTGACCGTCTTTACCTAAGTTAAAGAAGTTACCAGTGACGCCATAGAGAACATCGCCAACAAATTCCATGCTGGCAAGAGCAGCAAAGCCAGTATCGCCAATAGTGTTGACTTCACCTGTATCAAGATTGCAGCTTGCTAATAACTTCTTCTTGTCGTAACCAATCAAGGTAATGTAAGCTTTGCCATTAGCATCAAAAGCAACTTCGCCACAGTTGTAGTCTTTATCTGCTACCGTTACTACTGGCGTCCCTTTACCTGTTTTGAGATTAATAGCAATCAGTTGTTTAGCTGTTGTGGCGTAGAGGATCTGACGCTGGCGATTATACGCTAAGCCAGCACAGGTAAAGCCAACATCACCAACTACAGTAGCATCACCTGAATTCAGGTCGATTTTAACTAATTGAGTTTTGTCACCCTCTTGATCAAGTCCATATAGTTGGAAACCGACAAAAGCAATGTCAGAAACTTCTGTTACTATCTCGCCAATAAAAGTCGCTTTACCTCTAGCTAAATCCAGAGTATAAAGTTTGCTTAATTCATTGGAGACACAATCTTGGATATAAACTGCACCGGGTTTGAGCTTAATAGTTTTAGCTGTGCGACTTCCACAGATAACTTTTTCTAAAACTCCACTAAAACCACTGATAGCATCTTTATTTGTAAAAGATTGTCCACCTGTTGAGGTTGCAAGTCTTTTGTATTCAGTTTTGATACTTTCTTGATTTTTGCTCTTTGAAGTTCCAAAATAGGTGTGAACAGTCACTCCTACTGCTTGGGCTTTTTGGATAGCTAAATTAGCAGCTTTGATATCCTCTTGCTCTGTTTTATCTCCACCTCCTTCGAGTGCTTCATCGCCGAGATAAAAGATAGCGCGGGAAGCGCCTTCACGCCAGTCAAAGTAATCTGAGATATCTTCAATGGCGCGAGCTGCATCTTCTTGAGCTCCTGCGTCTGCAACTTGTCCTTTTTTTCGACTTCGCAGTTTGGATTCAGGCACCTTCTTTTGAGTCAAATAGGCTCTCAAGGTTTGGTCAAAGTTTGTCCCTTTCCAAGTACCTTCTATACCTAACCAAACGACTCTTAAATCTGATGGACAACTGGATTTAGCTTTGGCGATCGCACCAGCCGCAGCATTACTCAAAGCCTGTGCTTCATCTTTCATCGAAGGACTAGTATCGATGACGATCACTAAATCAACAGAAGGTATTGAGCGTGCTTGATTACTCATGCTTTTTTCTTTTTTTCTCTTTTGGTTGAAAGCGAATAATTTCATACAGCTCCCGTTTGAACTTCATAGGCAAAAGTTTGATAGCTCAAGGCAAGTGCGTTGGCAAAAGGAGGAATGTTAGAGCGCAATTCGCAACTTGGTGCGCGGGAGGCTCCAAACTATGTCCATACGCCTAATTGCGTCTAATTGCGTCCACTTTGCACGTTAGGAGGATTATCCTTCGCATGCAAACTACCGTCGGTGACTGAACAAAGCTAGAGGACTCCAGGGCAGGTATGCTGAAGAAATTAAGAATTTTTTTGAAAAAGTTAGTACTCTGTTTCCTGCCTTCTGGTTTGATGCCCCCAACTTATGGTATGGAAAAGGAAATAAGGTTTATTCCGAGATATATAGCACGAGGAATAAGGCGTCCTTATTTCAAGCCCCCAACTTATAGTATGCGGTTTCCCTTTTGCCTTGCCGCCACAGGCGGCTTGACTTTCAGTCTGTTTGCGAGTGCATGCGCTGTTTCAGGGTTGGACTAAAAGGTGTAAAAATCCGGCAGCTTCAGGAAAAACAGATCCTTCTATTAATTTCGTCTGCTGTTTTTCCGCGCTTGTTCGTAGGTTCTAAACCCGTTAACGTGTAATGAAGAAGCTGACTCGGGGAGATGCTAGCCCTGGAGAGGGCGCGCAGCTAACGCGCTGAGAGGATTTTTCGCTTGCTGATCAAACGGAAATTTACAATTTACACATTATTTGAGATGCTTGCATTGAGTTTTTGCTCAAATGCCCTGAGTTCCTGCCATTTGCGTGACAACATAATTCGGGGAATGCAAGAAATGCTTGAGTAAGTGAGTAAGTTTTTTAGATTACTGAATACTAGAGTACTTGATTTTATTGTTGTAAAAAGTACATAAATCTCATATCCTTTTTTTCTTGATACATTCTCTTATTTCTGATCTCCCATAGCCTATTTATGTTTTTTGTCAATAAACATATTTTAGATTTTTATATATCTTTTTTTCATTTCATTTGGCTAGTAACATATTAATTTAATTTTGTCAATAAATAAAATTAACATATTAAACAAAATAATATCTTGCTTGGAGCTGGAGTTTAAACTAAATTCTATTTTTCCGGCTACAGTCCTTGTGCAGCAGGCATTTTAGAGGAATCATCACAAAAAGTCTAGAAATTAGGAAAGCTTGTCTGGATAAGGGTTTGGCAGTTTGATAAGCCTAATTAGGCTAAACTCCTAATTCCAATTAAAGTTAAAACTATAGAAAGTCTTAAGCTTTTCACAATCATCATTCTTTGTTAAATTAAGTAGCATTGTTATTGTGAGAAAATAACATTGATTAAAACCGCTCTGGTGTCTGTGTTGGTGTCTGTGTTAGAGATGGGAAGTGAGAAAGAGTAAGTTGTAAGTAGCAAAGAGTATTTTCATGACTATGGGCGTTCCACGTATGCTTAGAAGCAGGTTGTGAGCCATAGCTGATAGTATTATCTTGAAAGCAAAGCAGACAGCAGAGGAGCTACTCATGTGGATAAGTATACTTACAGCGTCCTTACAGCGAAGCCCCACTGGCGCTCATTTGCGTGGCACAAGAGATGAAAATTTTAGTCTAAATTTTAGTCTATGTTGGCGTGTGATCATCATCGGGTGCTCTTTGGCGATCGCTGTGGCGCAAGCTATAGGCGTTGAAATCACCTAGGCGTCTATCACCTAGGCGTCTATCTTGAAAATGAGGAATCAAGAATTAGGAAATAATGTGAACGCGAATGAAATTCTCCAACGTTATGCAGCAATGGAAAGAGATTTTCAGAACCTGAGCTTCAGTCAAACTTCCTTGAGTGGTGCGAATCTCAGTGGCGCGGATTTTAGTCATGCCAATTTGAATGGTGCTGATTTTAGTAAAGTTAACTTGAGTGGAGGTCAATTAGTTTGGACAGATTTGAATCGAGCTAATTTGAATAAAGCAAATTTGAGTAGAGTCAATCTATTTCATGCCTCTCTGTTATGGGCAAATCTAAATGAGGCTATTTTAAACGGAGCCAACCTCAGTGGCGCTCGATTAAATTATGCCAAGCTAGAGTTTGTTCAATTAAGAGATACAAATTTAACAGAGGTTGACTTGGAAGGAGCAATTTTAGCTCATGCTGATTTAAGTAGAGCGAATCTTTTCAAAGCAATTCTCAAAGGAACTGATTTCACGAGCGCGAATTTCGATGATGCTATTCTCAGCCAATCTAACTGGGAAGGTGCTATCCTGCGTGCGGCTTTCTTGCGGCGGGTTGACTTGGAGAAAGCACAATTACAGGAAACAATTTTGAACGAAGCTGACTTGAGTGGAGCTGACTTAATTGGTGCTGATTTGAGTCATGCTGATTTAACTGATGCAATCTTAGTGCAAGTTTCCTTGGAATTAGCCACTTTGTTAAATACAGACTTGAGTGGAGCTAATCTAGAACAAGCTTCGTTATTTAATGCTAACTTAGAAGGTGCAGTGCTAGAAAAGGCGATTTTGAGAAATACTGACTTAAGACATGCAAATTTTAAAAATACCCAGCTTGAGGGAGTAGATTTTTCTGGTTCCCGTGTTAAGGGAGCGCTTTTTAATGATGTGATTGGCTTAACCGCTCAACAAAAACAATGGCTCAAAGAAAATGGAGCTTTAAATATCTGTGACTTGTAAAGATAGATGACGAGTATTGAACAAATCATCGAATCAACAGAAGCGTTAATTCTTGACAAGACAGGAAAATCGCTCTCATTTATCCAAAAAATTGTCCTGTCAGAATCCATCTCTGAGACGAAAAAAACCTATGCACAAATAGCGACAGAAAACAACTACTCAGAAACTTACATTAAACAAATAGTTGCTCCTAAATTATGGCAACTTCTTTCTGAAGCTCTTGGGGAGAAAGTCAATAGAACGAATTGTCGTGCTGTACTAGAGCAACGATTAAACACTTCATCTTTGCAGACAACATCCAAGCCTGCACAGATGCAACGAAAGATAGCGTTAGAATCTCCAGAAGGACAAGTTCCTCTTTCTTCTACTTTGTATATTGAGCGGAATTTAGAACAAATCTGTTATCAAGAAATTCTCCAACCTCGTGCATTAATTCGCATCAAAGCGCCTCGAAAGATGGGGAAAACTTCCTTAATGACAAGAATTCTTGCTTATGGTCGTTTACATAATTATCATACAGTACGGTTAAGTTTACATCGTGCTGAGACAGAAGTTTTCACCTCATTAGAAAAATTTCTGCGCTGGTTCTGTGCCAATGTTACTCATCAATTGGGACTAGAATCAAAGCTAGAGGATTACTGGGATGAGGAAATAGGTGCTTTGATGAACTGCACTATTTATTTTCAAGGATATCTATTACAGCAAATCTCTAGTTCCGTTATCTTGGCATTAGATGAAGTGAATAAGTTGTTTGAATATCCGAAACTAGCTCGTGATTTTCTCGCACTATTACGCTCATGGCACGAGGAAACAAGAGATATTTCGATTTGGCAAAAAATTCGGCTTGTCATTGTTCAATCTACCGATATTTATATTGCCTTGGACATTAATAAATCTCCCTTTAACATAGGATTAGTAATTGATTTACCTCCTTTTACAAGATTCCAGGTAGAGGATTTAGCACAGCGTCACGGACTCCAGATGACATATTCTGTACTGGAACAATTAATCGAACTCACGGGAGGATTTCCTTACTTAGTACGGCTAGCGTTGTATCAGATTGTCCATGGTGAGATTCTCTTAGAAAATTTATTGCAAAATGCCAGAAATCATACTGCTATTTTCAGCAATCATTTACAAGAACAATTGTCCTATCTCCAGCAAAATACTGACTTAGCAGATGCTTTTCAGCAAGTCATAATGACAACTAAACCAATTACCTTAGAACAACAGATAGCGTTTCAGTTAAAAAGTTTGGGATTGGTACATCTTTCAGGAAGACAGGCAACGGTTAGCTGTGGATTATATCGAGAGTATTTTAGTGCTGGAGTTTAGAGGTAGAAATTATAAGGATGGCTGGCTGAAAACCCTTGAGGAACAGCAACGTAGTTGCGAATTCCGTACTTCAGGCAAGGGGACGCCACATGCCTCAACGGGGGGAGCCCCCGCATGGCAGTGGCTCATGAAAGCTGCATGAAAGCCTTTAGGCTTGAGTCAAGGATGCTAAAATATTTACATCAGTACAAGATTTAAAAACCTACCCCCGGACTGGGGGAAAGTCTACGCCCAAAACATTCACAGAGGAGATATCAGCACGCCCTTGTGGCAAACGTGTTGAGCCGCTTAACCTGTGCAAACAGGATATTAAGGCAGCGATGTCTTAAGAATCCCCTCGCCTTCAGGCAGGGGAGTGTCAAGTAGAAATTCTGTGGAAATATTGCTTCCTAAAAAAATATTTCAGGAAGCACGCTTTTTCAAAACGCGATGGAGGTAAAAGAAGAAGGTGGGCGCAAAATGATATCAGACATGCTTTTCGTAGTCTGGGCACATTTTGCAATCACTCATTGGATTAACAGCACACTTGAGATAAGTGGAGTGAGCGTTGTATTTGCAGGTGCAGTCGCCCAATGTCTCCGTAGAAAATGTATTAGCTAAAATATGAGCCGACTGTCTTGCTTGTTGATCCTGAAATCCCTTAGCAAACAAGCTGTAAGTCATTGCAATACTAATTTGATGCGCACACGCAAAGTCTTTGTTGAATGTCGCAAACTCTTGTTGCATTTGATCGCGCGTTGCTGCAAAGCCTTTTTCAAGGTTGTCTAGTGTTTCTTTTAATTTGCAATTGTCGATAGTGAATTGAAATTTTAGCTTGCTCATGAGTTAGTATCGGTACTTTGCGGTAGCTTAGCCTTAGACTGCAAAGACGACAAGATCAGTAGACGACATACTGAACAAATTCACTCACCTTGCAGCGATAGCTAGCCCCTTAGGGGGCCTACGCTAACGCTGCTGCGCTTTGCGCAGATCGCTATGCGATTGAGAGATTTTTGAAAAGCTTTATATCCAGAAGCTTGTCGTCCCAATTTCCAAATAACAACTTACTAACATTCAACTAACATTCAAACAACATTGCACTGAGACTTTTGCTTGATTCGGAAATGACATTTACTATAAAGATATTAATTATACCTCTTTAGTACTACTATTTAGTACTTTAGCTATATTGAACAAAGTAAGTATTACTGGTATCCTTTTCTTTCGGTTGTACCAAGTTTCCACCTGCAAATTAATTGATGCTGTTACCTACCAATATTTCTAAAACTCCTTCCGTTGAGCTTTTGATGAGCATTTGGGCAGAACGTTATACAGTTGATGTGTCTTCTGTATCCAAAAATCCTCAATTCTACGGAGAATTGATTAAAGCTGCTTACCCGGAAGCTAGAGCCTTGACTGCAGCTAAATTGTTGAACAGAGTACTGTACCGTACAACTAATCAAGCAAGTGTACAGGGAAAATCTCTCTACGAATATATTCCTGATATTGTTGATTCTCGCTCAGAGCAGCGAATCACTCAATTTGCTTACAAAGCTTATCAAAAGTTGCTGGAAGCTTACCAAAAGGAGTCTGGTATGGTTGTCGTTCCTAAAGGAGGAAGAACAACAAGTCATGATCAGCAGACTTTTCTTTTATTATGGGCGATACCAAACATCGAAAAACTCGTTAGTGAAATGGAAGACTTGATACTCAAATATCAAGAACAACATGTCATGACAAGAGATCAGCGTGTGCTTGGTTTTCTGACTACACTGCTCAATTTCACTAACCAGTCATTGATAACTCAATTGACATTAGCTGAGAAAGTGTTGCTGTGTCCTTATTTCAAGTTCATTGAAGAATATGTTGCTATTCCCTGGGTGCGAGTTTGTGCAGCTGCTGTGAAGCATCAGCTCAGTTCACCAACTTTTACTCTAGTTAAGGAAATGTTGCCTCTAACTTCTGAGATTAGTTCAATAGTTTACTGTCGGCTTTTAGAATTATTGCCCAATCATTATAGCAAGAGAGGCTCATTGGGTAATCCAGAGGTAACTCACTCTTGTCTTCGTGACTTAGACATGTTCCAGGCTTACTTGTGGCTTTGCGTGTTAGAAGAAAGCCCAAAATTTATCGAACAGGAGCTGGTGCCATTATGTGTAATGGTGATGCAGAGTGTGGGAGTGAAATGGGAAATGACGAACAAATGGAAACAACTATTAGCAGATGAAATAGAAAACCGTCTGCAACCAGAACACAAGCCGCTTTTGCTGAATTACACTCAAAGTATGGAGGAAGCATTTTTTGCAGCGCGTAAGCGCCTGGGTTGCCAAGTTGACATAGTAGAAATTTCCTCTGAGTACAAAGAAAACTTGACTGTTCACCTCAGTTCTCAAGATTCTTACAATACTGTGTGGTGAAGACAAAGATCTGATGCAGTGACAAGCAGTCTGTAAGTTCTATGTTGACGTACTTAACAAGATGAGTTGCAAATCAAAGAGGCGATCGCACCTGCAGGATGTAGGTTTTAACAAGGTTATCAGGTTTGAGGCGGAAGTCGCTTCTTTTCATCGTCAATAAGCCTGTTAAGGCAGCATCTACCTTTTTTTCACTCAATAGTTGTCTGGATTTTTAATAGCATTTATTCAAACTTGGTATTAGTAAGTGCTATGACTTGCTCAAAGTCGAAATTTTCAACTAAAACTGTCAAATACTCAATCAAATCTACTTTGTCTGCTGGAATTTGTTTCATAAGTTGAAGAATTCGTAAATCGTTGCCACCAGAAGCAGCATTGTGAAGCTGTTGTATCCACGCAGTGGGCATAGTTGCTATCTGAGAATCCAAGTTAGGAGAATTGCTAACAACCTTAGAAATCGGTGAAGTGATATCTGTATTTAGAGTTTTTTCTTGATAAAGATATTGTACGTTCAAATATTGGCTTATTTTTTGGAATAAATCTTGTTCTTGAAAGGGTTTACTCAAGATATCATCACAGCCAGCACTTAAAATTTTTTGTTTTTCCTCTTCAAAAGCACTTGCTGTTACGGCAATGATAATGGTTTGATGAGAATCGGGAAACTTTTCTTTTTGCCTTTGCTTAATCAAGCGAGTCACCTCACAACCATCTATCAAAGGCATTCGTATATCCATAAAAATTAAGTGCGGTTCCCATATTTCCCAGATAGTGAGAGCATTTTGACCGTTGGTAGCTTCGCGTACTTGAAAGCCTAAGTTATTTAAGAGTTTAACCAATAGCATACAGTCGGTTTGCTTGTCCTCGACAACTAAAATTCGATAAACTGGTTGTCCAGAAGCTAAGCCTATGATTTTCTGAGTGACGAATTCAAGAGTTTGTGTTTTCGCTTCAGTTGTCTGACACACAGGGATAGAAAAGCTAAACTCAGTTCCTACTCCTAAGGTACTGCTAACCTTAATTTCTCCCCCCATGATTTGCACAAACTTATGACTGATGGATAAACCTAAGCCAGTACCCTCACCAGATTTTAACCCTGTTGCAGTTTGTCCAAAAGCTTGAAATAATTTATCGAATTCATTGGGGTTAATACCAGGACCTGTATCTGTTACCTTGAACAGTAGATGGGATGCTGGGGAGTTAGGGTTGTGTTTGTCTATTTCCCCTTGTTCGATTGATACCCGAAGAATAACACTTCCTCTTTCGGTAAATTTAGTAGCATTATCTAGTAAATTAATCAAGACTTGACGTAGTTTATTTTCGTCAGTTGTGATGTACTGCGGAACTTGAGGAGTACACTCAAAGACTAAGTTTAAGCCTTTGGATTGAGCTTTGAGTTTGAGCATTCCCTCTAAATTCTTGAGTAGATGAAATAAATTAAATTTATTCTTATTAAATGAAACACCTCCTGCTTCGATTTTAGACATCTGTAAAATGTCGTTAATTAACGACAGCAGATGTTCACCACTACGATTAATGATTTTTAGATATTCCCGATGCTCTGCTTTAATGGAGGTGTCACGGTTCATCAGTTGGGTAAAGCCAAGAATTGCGTTGAGTGGTGTTCTTAGTTCGTGGCTCATATTTGCTAAAAATTCGCTTTTAGCACGGTTGGCTCTATCAGCGGCTTCCTTGGCTTGTTTGAGTTCGGTAGACTGCTGTTGCGTTTGTGCGAACAATTGCGCCTGTTGGATTGCGACTCCAAACTGTGCCCCAATCTGAATAACGATTTTGATGTCTGCTTCTTTCCACTGACGAGGAGCAGAATTTTGATACGTCGAGAGTAAACCCCACAGCTGATTGCTACAAAAAATAGGAACTGTGATGTACGCGCGTGCTTGAAGTTGTTCTAAGAATTCAAGGTAACATGACTCAAATCCAGCTTCGTAAATATCCGAAACGCACCGATAAGTTATACCAGAACGGAAATCACCGCCTTGCGTGTCGTACAGATAAGTGTCTTGGATAATTTTATCTGCATCCGTTAAATTTTGAATGATACAATCGGTTTGATTGACCGCAATCTGCGTCAATTGAAGCTGCTGATTTTCTTGTACGCTCATCAGTTGTTTCCAACCTTCTGCAACTGACTCAGAGACAATTTCTCCACTCCAGTCAGGATGAAAGCGATAAACAATGACGCGATCGCAGCTTAAAGCTTGTCGTAATTCTTGTGTTGTCGCACTGAAAATTTGCTCAATTTCCAAAGTTTGACGCATGCGTTGAATCACAAAAGCAATTGTTTTTTCTCGTTCTGCACTTTTGGCGAGTAATTCTTCTGCTTGCTTTCTTTTTGTAATATCATTCAAGGTACAGATCACTCTCTCGACACGACCATCATTTCCGATTTGGGGATCTGCATTAACTAACAGCCAGTGTTGATTTTGGCTTTTTGGATGCTCAATTCCTATGACTACATTGTGAATAGGTTTTTGTAGGACTATTGCTTTCTGTACAGGTCGTTCTTCTTCTGAAAGAGGTTTACCATCTTCACGTAACAATAACCAATCTGCACCAAAGACTTGAGGCTGTTTATCCTCAGGATTAATATTGAGGAGGTTGTTTGCTGCTTGATTACTGATGAGGATTTCAGCATCGCGATTGAGCAATAACACTCCCACTTGCATTTGTTTAATCAGCGTGCGAAAACGTTTTTCACTTTCCTCTAAAGCTTTTTGTTGTAATAACTGTTCTGTGAGGTATTGGTCAAATAGAGAAGTTAATAAGGTTAAGCTCAATATAAATAATGTTGCAATCCCAATAGTAACAGCCAACCAGGACTGATTGATCACAGGAGATTGTAATTTAGAAAAATTCTCACTAGACACAAAGTGAGTTGCCCACATTCCAGTGTAGTGCATCCCACTAATGGCAATTGCCATCAAAAAGGCACTGCCAACTTTTTGCCATATCGCCCCTTTTAAGTTTTGATTTTTTTTCAATCGAAACGCTAACCATAGAGCTGCAAAAGAGGCAATGATGGCAATAATCACTGATAAACTGACTAACGTGATGTCATACTCAAGCTTTGCTTGAAGTCGCATCGCAGCCATTCCTGTGTAATGCATTGAGGCGATCGCTATTCCCATGCAAACGCCACCACCGATTAAAACTGGTATTGAGATGAAACGGCTTAACAACGATAAAGCAATGCTAGAAGCAAGCACTGCAAATAGCAGAGACAGCAGGGTAATCCATACATCGTAAGTCACATGTGATGGTAATTCAAAGGCCAGCATCGCAACAAAGTGCATTGACCAAATGCCTGTCCCCATAGCGATCGCTCCCCCAAACAACCAGAGCAAAGGTCTCCATTTCCAAGCAAGCTGCACTCTTGCTGATAAGTCTAAGGCTGTGTAGGAAGAAATCAGTGCGATCGCAAACGAAAGCCCAACTAATTCTAATTTATACGTGCCTGTCAATTCACTATACATCTTTTATGCATTTACCCAACAGACGACTCAAATGTGAACCAATTGTTTTTCATACAGTACAAGACTCGTACTCTGTGGCAATGGAGTAACATCTTTGACTTAATCAAATAACTTAGTATCTTCAGATATTTTGACACTTGTACTATCAGATAAAAATATCAATTTTGTCATTCACTTTGAGTGTTCAAGCTATGAAAAAATTATTTTT
Source organism: Brasilonema sp. UFV-L1 (assembly GCF_012912105.1). Lineage (GTDB taxonomy): Bacteria > Cyanobacteriota > Cyanobacteriia > Cyanobacteriales > Nostocaceae > Brasilonema. Next base: position 2,364 of record NZ_QMEA01000153.1, on the reverse strand, counting down.
TTGAAAAATATATGTAATTTTACTTGTTTCGTTAATTTTAACATCCACTCTCACCGCTCATTGTTCATCCGATAATTTTCATTTCTGGTTATGAGTATTTCTACGGTCATGTGAATCTTCATCATATCTTTTCGCTAACTTCCACAGCATTGAGTTGGTCAAGAATTAGCCAAATGTGCTGCAACATCGGTTCTAAACCAGTACCTGTAACCGCCGAAATTAGAAAAACAGGACAGTAACACAGATGATTGAGTTGCGTAGCTAGTGCTTCCAAATCCTTTGTTTCCCTATCTACAGCATCAATTTTGTTCAGCACTAAAACTTGTGGACGTTCTGCTAAACCTCGTCCGTATACTTGTAATTCTTGCTTAATTATGTTATAATCATTCACCACGTCTTCACTCGTTGCATCAATCAAGTGTAACAGTATGCGTGTACGCTCAATGTGACGTAAAAAATCGTGTCCCAGTCCTGCTCCTTGGGAAGCGCCCTCAATAAGTCCGGGAATATCAGCAAAAAGAGTACCATCTCCGCTGGGTTTTCGCACCACACCCAAATTTGGAATCAAAGTTGTGAAGGGGTAGTCAGCAATTTTGGGGCGTGCAGCAGATAAAGCTGAAATTAAAGTCGATTTTCCAGCGTTTGGCAATCCAATAATCCCAACTTCTGCCAAAAGTTTCAATTCCAGACGAAGTAATTTGATTTCTCCTGGTAGTCCAGGTAAAGCATACTCAGGGGCGCGGTTGCGGTTACTCAAAAAATACTTGTTTCCCAGTCCACCTTTACCACCTTCAGCAACGAGCAAAGTTTGTCCACTTTCAACCAAGTCTCCCAGTATCTCATCAGTTTCGGCATTATAAACAACGGTTCCACAGGGAACTTCAATAATCAAATCTTTACCATTTGCCCCTGTACGATTATTTGGTCCACCACGAGAACCGTTTTCTGCCTGAAAGCGATGGTTATATCTAAAGTCAAGCAATGTTTGCAGATTTTCTACAGCAACTAACATCACTGAACCACCTTTACCCCCATTCCCACCAGAGGGGCCACCGGCTGGTACATATTTTTCTCTGCGGAAGGCGACAATACCATCGCCTCCCTTTCCTGCTTCCACTTCAATTTTTGCTTGATCAATGAATTGCATACTAGAGCTTTGAGTCCTGAGTGATTAGTCATGAGTTATAAATTATAAGTGGTTAATGAACTCCTCACCTCTGTTTTTGGGAAAGACCAAAAGGTAACTCACATGCCTCACCACTCAATACTCAATACTCAAATATATGGCGAAACATCTTCACCACAATCATCTGCAAGATAGGATAAAGCGCGGAAACGCAAGCCTACTAGTTGTTCATAAAGTGGGTTGAGTTTACACAATGGCGGAATGTGAACAACTTTACGTCCGAACAGCTTGACATCACGCTCGAAAGGACATTGTGAAGGTATCATCTTACATAAAAAGCGAGCGACTCTGGGGTCTTGGATGTCTAGCTTGTCAAGCCAGTCGCGCATCGGACGCAATGCATCAATTTGACGCTTTGTTGGTGGGGCTTGTAAGGGAACTGGAGTTGTTGTAGAAACCTGCGGTTGTGGGTGTTCGAGTGTGTGGCGGAGGGCTTCTAACAGATGCTCTGGTTGTTCTAGAGCTTTGCATAACTGATGCAACACATAGTCTTCGCTAGAGGAATATGTACCATCTGCGATCGCCACTAAAACTGCTGTACGTAAGAAATCCTCTGCTGTTTTTGTACCTTTGCCCAAAACAGCGGCTAATTCATCTGGTTCTATTGGCTCTAATGACTCTATCTTAATGCCAGGAGCAAGTTCATTCTCGGTGATGTTGGTAATTAATTCCTGTTCTTGAGCATCGAAGTCACCATCAGCCCAAGCGATCGTCAGGAGTCCACGTAGCCAAGCAGCAATTTGTTCGCTGGTATAGGGAGATTTCACGGCACTTGTCATATGACGCCTTAAGCAACTCTCACGTCTATACTAACCTGTAGTGAGATGGCACACTGTAGTGCTCAGTGCAAAAGCTTTTCAGAGTTTTGAGTGTGCAATTGAGGAAAACATTTTCTAGATTTTTAAGCACCACTATACTTGCTGTCTAGTTATCTTTTTTGAGATTTTTTTCTATTTATAATAAGAGACAGCAAATTAAGCAAGCCAGTTGAGGTATTCATGACGACTAAAACCAAAGTTGACTTAGGTATCGTACAAGAAACCCTACTTATCACCCTTTGGGCAAGAGCTGCTGAACTACAGCAAACCGACCCCCTGCTGGCGCTCTTATTGTTCTCAATCCACAAGAAGTTCACACTGGATATTCAGCAAGTAAACTACCCACACTGATTCGGAGTA
>NZ_QMEA01000152.1 GCF_012912105.1 Brasilonema sp. UFV-L1 | reverse complement strand
GAACACAGCTTTTTATCCAAAGTCCAATCATTAACTTTTGCTAATAAATTATCTGCTTTGATTTTAGAATCGAATTGAATTTGTGGATTTTTCGGATCAAATCGAAAATATTTTTGTACATTATCACTCGGTATTGTTTGCAGACGTTCTATCAGATGTAATTTTCTATTTAATGGAGTGAGCCAATATTCATGAAGTAGTTTTTGAATTTTTTCTTTTTCAGTTTCTTGTTCAAGTATTTCTTGTTCTTTTTGCTCTAGCTCCTGCCTTTCTTGTTTTTTCCCCTCCTTGAAGTAAGATTCCAGAGCTTCTCTCAACTCCTGCTTCATTGTTTCATACTCTTGTTGAATAACTTCTAAAAAATTCTTTATCAACTGTTTTAACGCTTTATCGGCTTTTGCTTCAGCATTTTCAACTTCTTTTATATCTTGTGTAAAACCATTTATCAGTTGAAGAATATCTTCTACACTTTTAGTCAAAGCACCACGGCGTAACTCTAGAAAATTCTCCAGACGATTTCCAAATTTAAGCATATTGTAAGTAGCAGATTGCATACTTATCAACGCAGCTGTACTGGCTGCTTTTACAATAACTTCCTCAATAGGCTGGTCAAAATTACTATTCTCCCAAAGGTCTTGTGCAGCAGTTCTAACTGTTTCTACTTCGTGAATTTTCTCTTTCCAACGAAATCTTATAGCTTCTTTACCAAAGTCAACTACCCAACCATATTTTTTATAATCTGGCAAACATCCCTCTTGGTCAATTTCATACAAAGCACGGTTAGAAAGGTAACCATAGCGAGCAGATACTGGATATACTCGCTCTTGTGTAATTCGACCATCCATGAAGCTTTCTGCAACATAGCGTTTCACTTCATCCTCTGTCATGCCGTTAGAATCTTGCTGATCAAACTTATTGACGAGGACAAATAAGCGATCATCAAGCTGATCAATTTGGCTTGCTAGTTCTTCACGGATTTCACCTTCTGCTTGAGATTTTAATTGAGTGTAATCCACAATTGCTAATACTGCTGATGCTCTTTCTATTTGAGTTCTTAGTACTTTGCGTAACTTTTCACCTAGAAAAAGTTCATTTGGACCAGGCGTATCTAATATAGCGAAGCTTCCTTTGGTTAGTTCCTTTTCACTGGCTAAGTGGAAAAACTCTACTTCGATAATCGGTAAAGTATCTATACTTTCATATTCTTCTATGGGAAGCTCAACGTTAATACGGGAGTCTATAGCTAACCGCATCAAATCATTCAGAAACTTTAAGAATTTGAATATGTTCTCTTGCCGCTCATAGTGGTCTTGAAATTGATGGAACTTACCCTGAAGAATGCTTTGAATTAGTTCTTTTCCATCTTTATCTTTATATAGTTCTACTGACTCTAATTGGTTCTTGTGTTCCAAATCAGATAACTTTTCCTTGATGTCATCAACCATCTTTTTAATCGGCTGATGTTTAGGAAAAGATAAAACAGGTTCTTTTTGCCCTATTCGATGCCTAATTAATGTTGGCAAGGAAGTCATTGGGTGATTACGATTGGGTAATATCTCTGAGCCTACAATGGCATTAATGGTAGTTGATTTACCTGCTTTCATAGTGCCTACCACTGCCAAAACCATTTCTAGCTTGTCAACCTTTTGCACTTCGTTATTGAGAATCGCTTGCCAGTTCTTCACTGTCTGGCTGTCGGTTCTTTGTTGTCCATCCTCACTACTTTCCTTAAGTAAGTCGGGCATCTCCAGTAAGTCATCTAGAAGATCATTCTGATTGCGAATCAGGCGTAGAACCTCTTTACAAGTTGCATCAATCAAATCAGCGTGCATCATTTTTCCTCCTTGTTTATCAACTTGCATGATTTCAACTGTCTTGTATAAATCTGGAAGCTTACAAACCCTTTCGGGGTAGGGAACAGGCAAGAGGGAACGGGGAACAGTGATAAAAACTTTAGTTGTGGGTATAAAGCCCACTTTAAAAAAGATGTTTTTCAAGACGCAAAGCGCGAGAAAAACGGCGTCCTTATTACAATCCCACGCTTTAAAGCGTGGGTTTCCCTGTTCCCTATTCCCTCTGAAAAGCAATTCTGTCAATCTAGCGGCGTGAATGTAAGCCTGTAACTGTTTCCAGCACTGGCACACAACTGATTGAACATTTATACTTACATCGTTAAGAACAGACAAAAGTTACTACACAAAGCTTTTTTACAATTTCGGTAAAAATTTTCAGCAATATTTCATCGTCTGCCGTCAAAATTTGACTATTTTTGTGATTTTTTAATATAGTGTTTATTGTGATATGAAATACATAGTCCTGCTAATAGTTTTGAATTAGCCAGCTATTTGCAGTTTTGCTATTGTAATGATTATGAGTTTCATTTTTTGTCGAAGTTAGCTAAAAATTCAGTAATTTCTCTAGCCATTACTTAGAAGATATGAGAATGGCGAAAGAACACAAAAACTTTACAAAGAGATGTTATTAATAGAATAGTTGACATTAACCCTCTTTTTACGTACTTTCGCAACAAGAGTATCAATATGACAAATAACAGAATGCGTAGACGCCTAGCGGCTTGTCGTCAGACATCGCCTAATATATGATTCTGCTTGAGGTTCAGATAATGAGATGAGGTTGTTTTTCTCTGCTTAGAATGATAGAAAAGGGTTAAGGTAACTTCCATACTTGAACCAAAGAGTAATCAGACCTGACACTAGTTTGAACACCTCTGGTAAGGTAAATCCTTAAATCGGCTGTTTGCCCAGCCGTCATAATCAAAGGACGAGCGTTAGAAGCGTTGATTGTTAAATCACCTCTGGCGCTTTCGGTTTGTCCTAGAATCGCATATTCTTGCCCAGCAGTAAACAGAGATAATTTTGCTGACATATCAGGACTTGTTTGTGTTGCAGTCGTAGTGACACGGATTTGTGCATGAAAAACAAAGTCACCTGCCGTTTGTGCTGTAAAAAGTCCAGATGTATTAAATCCGTTCCCCTCTAATGCTTCAAATGGAATACGGTAATAGGTGTCTCTTGCAGGAATGGGAAAGTCTTGTGTTTTACGAGCAAGCGCAATTCTTTGCCAAGCACGGCTATTTGCATATTCAATTGTTGCAAAGTTATCAGTATTAATAGCTGGTGGACGCACTTCAAAAAGAGGATAGTTTTGAATTTCAGTGATTTGACCTCCGGAAGTGACAACACGCGCTATTTCATAACCTCCTGATGGACGTGTCGTAGCAACAAGTACTTGAGCATTATTATCAATATAAACGTAGCTTGTGGAGTTGTCAGGACAAGTTATTGAAAGTGCTGCGATACTAGCAACAATTCCCCCGATTTTAATAGTTCCAGCTGCTACATTAGCAGTGAGTCCAGCACTACGAGTGACTTGAAAAGCTTGGCTTAACTGACTTTGTAGTGTTCCCAATTTTTCGTTAGCAACTGCTAAACTTTGTTCTAAGTCTGCAAGCTTGCGGGAAGCGGCATTAATCCAAGCTGCTCTTAAAATATCTGAGTCTTGGGCAACCTGACCCAAGTTGACAATATCTACCATTTAAGCGATTCTCCACATCACAAAATAATTATTTTGTCCAGTATTGCCGCCAGGTGAAATAGAATTACCACTAGAATCCACACCACCGCCACCCATTTTGGCGCGTACATTAAAAGTATCACCTGCAAATACTCCAGCTAGAAACCTCCAACCGATACGACGCGATCGCCAAGCCCCAGCAGTAGAAGATTCATTTTCGTAAATCAAGTTACCAAAGTCTGTAAAAGTGCTGTTGGCATACTTGGACACAACAACATCAAAAATTGTTCTGGTATTATTTGCCCCGATATTACCAGCCACCTCAAAAAGCAGATTGACATGTAGCAGGTAATTTCCATCTGCTGGAATCGTGATATCACCATTTGTCGCAAGAACAGTGCCTGTATTTATAACTCTATTATCCCAAGCAATAACTGTGTAGCCAGATGTTGTGATATCTTGTTGCGCCACGCGACGAGCATAAATCAGAGGACGAGGAAGCACGCCAGCAGGAATTAAAGCGGAGATCGCATCTTCAACATAATCAGCCGTGACTATCTCGCTCGGTTTTTCTGTATCAGCTACAGGATATGTCATGACTGAACGCTTTGCAGATTGCCCTGTAAAAACTGGATTCTGTCTTGTCGGTGTATCTGCCTTGAGAGCATATGGAGATAAATCAATATTTCCAAGAGATGCGATCGCAGCCCTGACATCCTCTCTTGCAGCTGCTTGATTACTCCCTGCCCAAGTTGTAGGACTATATCCAACAATTTGCGCTCCTGTTCCTCCTGGATCTCCTTTTTGCACAATCATAAACCAGTTAGCATCATCACCCGTCATTGGCGGTTGCTGACCTTTAAGACTTGCTGCATTGCGCCAAAGGTAGCCATTGCCGTTAAATCTGACAAGATCACCAAACACATAAAAGGTATTTGGATCATACTGCCCTTTGATTGTGAACTTACTTGATATCCTATCTTTATAAGTCGTGACAGTAGTTAACAGTTCTGCAAGCCGATACAGAGTAATGTTTAAGTAGGGTTGCTCTTGAGGGATGGCAATCAAATTTGCATAGTCTATTGGTGTAGGAGAATCAGGTACAACCGCATAAATCCCACTATCCGGAATAATGAGATAACTTGTGTCATCTACTTTATCAAGCAGTTGACTTTGTGCTGAATGAACTGAACCTGTATAATATTTGCTATCAGTATGTAAATGAACTGCACCTTTATAAACACTTCCATCTAAAAAATAGTAAGTTGTTGTCGTTTTAGTTTGTTTAGGTTGAAAGTTATAAGTTATACCTTCTGTCGTGACTCCGGGCGTACCACTCAGGTTTTGCGACTGCGGCACAGTAATTGTGAAAGCACCATTTGTAATTGGTGCTTCATAAGGAAGTAAAACAACAGTTTTTGGATTAGTAGAGGTATCAATAAATGGATGAGATGGGGTAACAGTAATTACGCCATTGATAGAAGCATTTAGTTTACCATTAATCGTTGTCATATACTAAGAGTGCTTCAACTTCAACACTCTTAGTATATGATTTATGAAAGAACTAATAAATGCTTTAACCAATGCAATTCTTGTCAAAGATGCTCATGATGGATTTATAGATATCTTTAATAAAATCATTGAGATTGAGGCAGAAGATTCGCAGGTGACAAAGCTGGCGATCGCTGCCCTTGGACACCGCATCACTTTTGATGATGATGGAATTGCCTTTATAGAACATTCTGGCTCTCGTGTCACACTACGAGAGTTACTTGTTTATATTCGGATACTGAGACAACTTTTTCCTTTCATTCCAGACGAAGATTATCAAGGTGAAGATTTACCTGGAATTGAATTGCCTGGTAGTAGCAGTGCGACAATCGACGATTCAGTAACAGTTCTAGATAAAACATGGTCAAGTAGCAAGATTCAAACTGGACTTAATACCAAGCAAAATACGGGGAATTACATTAGTGAGGGAGATTTAAGGCTATCTGATGCGCGATCGCCCCTACCCCATACTCACCCTTCAAACCAAATAACGGGCTTAGGAGACGCTGCAACCAAGAATACAGGCACAACTGCGGGAACCGTTGCAGCTGGTGATGATCCGCGCTTGACAAATGCGCGTACCCCCACAGGTGTAGCAGATGGCGATGTTACAGGTACTTATCCAAGTTCTGTAACACTTAAAACAACAGGTGTCACTGCTGGTACTAACTTTCTAGCCTCTGTCACAGTTGATACAAAAGGCAGAGTCACTGCAATCAACGCATATGACCCAGCAAAAGAAGGTATATTTCATGACCATTTCATGACCAACACGTTACAGTTGTTTGCGACATCAGGTTCAAAAAATGGTATTTACCAGCCTTCTGTTGCTGGACATCCAGGAATCTTACAGTTCCAATGCGATAATGCTGGAACTTATACAGTGCAAAAAAGCGCTAACCAAGCAATTATTTTTGGTAGCGGAATTTATAGATTCAGAAGCATTATTAGAATTCCAACAGTAGCCACGGCTGGAGATGGGTTTAACTGTTATTGGGGTTTCCTTGACTCTAGTGCCGCTTCTCCTCCTCAAAACGGCTGTTTATTCATTCATGACAATTCAAGAGGCATCTGGACAAGAAATGTGAGCGCTGGGAACGTAACCGAAGCTTCCAGCGGTATTAGTATTGTGGCAGGTGCTTGGTACGATACAGTTGTGGAAATCAACAAAGCTGCCAATAGTGTCACCTACTATGTAAATGGCAATTTGGTACAAACACTAACCGCCAATATCCCATCAACAACTCTTGCTTTTGGATATCACATCTATCGTGCTGCAAGTGTCACAACCGGGACACTCAGAGCAATCGACGTTGACTTTTTTAGTCTGTACTGGAATTTCAACTAAGACTGTTACGATAAGTACACTCTTTCTTTATGTTTTTTTATGTCGTTTGAGTGAGACTGAAAGAACTTTATTTAGATATGATATAGTCGGACATTTTAAAGTTCATCCGCTCGCTAGATATTCAAAAAAATATTTTTTGGTCTTGGAGACATCCAGATATTCAGGCATAATAGCAATTGAAGCTTGCGCCTCGCCACCTTCAAGCACTAACTATGGTAAAGAAACTATCCTCGTCAAGTAAACCAACTCATGGCTACAGCAAGATTGCAAATCGTGATCCTGACTGGAAACATTTTATTAAAAAAGTTAGTGGAATGCTAGGAGGAGTCACAGAGCAAAAAATGAGTGCGTCTGAACTTTCACGCTCTCACCCTGAGATACAGCCGTTAATTGCATCTTTGAACCAAAGCGATCGCTTATTTTTAGTCATCACTACAGAGGTAGATCAGCAAGACTCTATCGTTGTGTCCATCGAGTCCTGCTGGTCCAACACTCCTAAACAACTAAGTTTGTTCACTTGATTACTAAGATTATCCGTAGTCTCGGCTAGTTCAATACTCCAGCGGAAGAATGACAAACAATTAAGCGCGTGACAAATAAAACTTACGAAATTCTACGGCGCTGAGATCTTGTTAAACCTCTATGAAATCTGGAAGTTTTACACCGAGGCGATCGCTATACTCTAGCGCCAATCCTTTCCATAACCGTTGTTCAAAATCGTACCAAAATGTTATGCCTGGGGGTATATCATCTCTGTTGTGATCCACATTCCAAGACTTACTGCCACGATCTTGATCTACCTCGTATCCAGCGTTTATGAATGCCTGAGCGAGCACAGCACCTTGCGTATCAATTTTTTCGTTTTTGACTAAGTGTTTTAAATCCATATTCATCCCTTGACTTCATTTATATTCATTTTCTCCTCAATATTGAGTAAAGTTTGACAAATTCTTGTCTATTCTCATAAAGATTGACCCAATGAGAAGAGCGTTCAAAACCGAGCATGGTAAGAGTTGCGATCGCCTCATCATCAAGTCCCGCACCAGCTGCAAAGCTATGAAGTGTAAATCTTGAGCCTGATCTAGAATTTTCCCAAGCAGTAGTAATCTTGTGCCATTGATGAATCGCGTTTTCCTCCTCTGTCCCCTTGATAAGAGCAACAAGCTGCTTCGGTGTTGGCATCTCAGAACAAGTCAAAATTGCAGTTTTTACAGAACAAGCCAACTCTTTGCTAGATAATCGCGAATAGATATACTCTTGTATATCCGACAAAATATCAGACTCTGGTATAGGGCGATTAAAGTACAGACATAGCTTTTTGTACTGTTCGTAAAAGTCTATTGAGGGCGCAGTAGCGGTATTTGTAATGATCATGGTTCTTCCAGTGACTCTAACATTGATGGTTTTCTAATAAGCTGACTTAAAACTCCAGGAAGCCCGATGCTTCCCCAAAGTCCACAATATTTGTCATTAAGGTAAAGGTAAAAGAAATCTTCTTCATCCTCCAACGCTTGAACAATTTTTACAAAAATGCCTAATTGTGCAAACTCATCACTCTTTTTCTCTAGCCAATCGCGTAAAGTCTCTTCTGTTTTTTTTCTTTTGGGAGTAACAACAGGAGGAATTTTATCTTGATAATGTTTGCAATTAAACTCTTTAGCTAACCAAACACCTGCTAAATTGCGGTGACAGTTTGGTATCTCTATGTTGCTTTTCTCCCAACATAATAAGGTACAAACCTTCTGAGCTTGAGATAACCGAGTTATAGCAATTTCTATAGCCCTTCTGCGCCTAGTTAAAAGTTTATGATACCCCGTTGTATACTTTTCCCAACAATAAACTAAATCCGCTCTTCCAATCTTTTGAGATTTATACTTTTTTAAATTATTCTTCCAGTAAACCAGCAAATCAGGACTTGGAATAAGTTCAGTAAATTTTTCTATACTCTCATATCCTTTTGGAGAACTTGAAGAAATTCCTAAAAGTTTTCCTGTATGATTACTTGGCTCAAAAAATGATGCTGTACAAATCGTTAACATGAGCTATTATCGTAGTAATAAATCTAGATCGTGATTGCTAAGCTTGCGCTTGCTCCTTAATAAGTCGTAAGCTTCATCCGTCTTGATTTTGTCGCTTTATTGCCCGTGCATCAACACGGGTTTATTACTTATCAGATTCTTTCTTACCGAACTTTCTTGCACCTACTGGTGTTGCTCTAACACGCTCTACGACAAGTGGAAACAAATTTCGTTCTACAATCATCGCTAGAGCCTGATTGACTGCCTCACTCCTCTCACCTGGCTCAAAATAGTCTCTAAGCATCTGCTCATAAGGATGCTCAACATAAGCCACCAGACGAACTCTCTCAGGTTTTCTCTGACTAACGCTTTCTCTTAAAGCTCTTATACTATTAGGATTATTCCCAGTTCCAACTCCTTTAAGTCCCATATTACTATACTCCAATCTTGTATACTTAGATGCTACACTTTCTCGATAGTAAGTGTCAAGGAAATGATGGAAATTGATTCAAGTTATTATAATGTGTGGTTTGAAGAGTTTGTTGAATCATTTGTAAATGAAAAGAACTTGCTATATGAAGCATACAAAATAGCTAGCAAGAGCTTTAGTGAGTATGGTAGAGGTGCAGTGCTGTATGATGTTAGCTTAATCTTTCATCAGTGGTTAAGGTCAGAGCTTATCAAAGGGGAAAAAACCGAAATTTCTGTTGCCTATGGCTTGTCTTCCAATTCTAAAGAATGGCTACAAGAGTATAAAACACCACTAGAGAAAACCATACTGAACGCACTGAATCAGTATGACCCAGATAAAGAGTTTTTATTATGCGTTACATCTCAGATGAATGCTGAGCACCAGAAAACATTACCCAAAGCTTTATCTTTTAAAGTTGTTCAGATCACAGACTGCAAAAGTAGCCCATGAACGCCTTACTTTTCTGAGCACTACTCTTACAATTTGCGATCTACTTTTGAGACTGCTGCAATTGCACCACTCTCGAATCAACTCTTATCAGGATGAGATAAAGCAATGAGCATCTTCATATTGCATTGATCTGGATGAACTGTACGTGTGGAAGTCGATGTCAGCACGGCTAGAGCGTCCATAACAACACCTATAAGGCGATGTCTGTTAACTGGTCGGGATGGGGAAAGGTAAATGTCACCGTCATTATTAGTTGATATGATGATGTGTAATTCCTTATCCTCATCACTTCCTGCAAAGGTATTCAGGTCTTGTTCTTCCATATAAGATCTGTTGAAGGTGTACATGAAGGTGTACATAAATAGCTGCAACAGCAATAAACTAGCAAGTAACAGCATGAAACAATTCAAAAGAGCAGTACAGAAATAACAATGCTATGCATTGCTTTCAATTAGTAGTTACTTGCTTATCTTGTCTATTGAATGCAGAGAAAATTATTGAAAAACTCGCCCATAAATAATTGATGCCCCTCTAAAAATAATACTGATTAAGCTTATGTTATCAATGTCGGCTTAATTAAGGCGATATTAAGGTATTTGGAAAAACAAATTAACTATATTAAGTTTTGCCAACCTATAAATTTTCTATAAGAACAGAAGTACTATAACTTCGACTAGTCACTAGAAATTTGAGAAATTATTAGTACTGCAGTACTATTTTATTGACTTAGTATACAGTTTTAGAACTGTCACATTCTATTTCTATTTTATGCATTTAGTAAATAAAGTAGATTCATGGATGAGAGGACAGCAAAATACCACCTCTCACCGCAAGAACTCTAAAGAATTACAAGGAATTGAACGATGTTACTATCTCAAGCAATCGAAACACAAACCAACATTTACAACGATATCCAAGCGCAAATCAACGAATTACAAGAGCAACAACGCCAAATCCAAGTATACCTACAGCGTCTTGGAAGCGTTGAAAGTAAAATGGAGAGTGCTGCTGCGCTTTTGGAGGAGGCGATCGCAGAAATTGGAGAAGTTTGTCCGGAAGAGCTAGCAGGTTACAAAGAAGTCATTACAAGCTTATTTGCCTTTCCGATTGCACGACTAGAACCAGGCGTTGAAGAGGAAGAAGCTGTACAAGAGCCGTCACCGACGCCACAGCCACCCACAGATGATAGTGAAGAGAGTGAAGAAGAAGTTATTACAATTGATGCAAATCAAATAGAAATTCAAACCAATGAAGAATCTTTAGATGAGACTGACAACGAGACGATAGAAGACAAAATTGTAGAAATTGTAAAAACAGTTGATAAGTTGTCTTGGCGTGATTTTACCTCATTCGTTTCTTCAATAAGTAATCGTAGTATCAATACTAAGGGACGCGATCGCGACAGTATCAGAAGAGAATTTGAACAAGCTCTCAACAGACGCCAAATGCAGGCAGATCTTGTCAATTCTAAGTTAAAAGGTTTTATTGTTGGTAAAACATTAAAATCTGCTTAAGGCTTAAGATTGCGGCTGCTAATTCGCGCGTAGGCAGCCTAAATCAAAGAATTAAGAAAGAATTAAGAGTTTTTGGTTAAAACTGAACAGAGAACATTCATGACTGTCTTTTTCTTCATCAACACATGGTTCAGGAAGTTGAGCAATTTTGAAATCTCTAGCGCTCGGATGAGTGTTGTAACTACAGCACTCTTTATTCTTCATAAATTCCCTGATACAATACCCGAAAGAAACTGCTTAAGAGCAAGCTGTCAAAGGCATTTGACAGCAAATTCATAATGCTTTCTTATTGATGAGGTGCATAACTCATGAATATACAAATCATTTTTCTCTTTCCGTGTGACACGGAAAGAGTTATAGTACTTCCAGGAGGTGAACAAAGATGGCTAATCCAAACCCCAACGAATCCACAAGGTTTAAAGGCAAATGGTTGGACATTGAAGGTCAACCAGTTGAAACTAAAACTGTGCGATTTCCGGCTTACCTACTGCCACAATTGCAGGCGATTGCAATTCAGTTACATCAAGAGGAGGTGGCAAGACAAGCAAAAGAGAAATCCGCATAACTTTAAACCCCCAAGCGATTACGGCTCGCGGGAGGGGGCGAAGACGCTCCAATGCAATCACAATCAATTAACTACAAAAGGAGACATCATGTCCAATCATAGCTCATTCCAATGTCAAAGGAAAGAGAGCTTAAGCGTAGCTTCTTCAAAACTTCAAAGGAGGCTCGCTAATGTCTAAACAACAAAGCAAGTACGAAAAACTTCTTGAACAAGTTGTTGGCTTTCGTCGTGTCTATGCAACTGTTAGTGGTTCTGCCTGTGGTGGCTTGTTTCTGAGTCAAGCAAAGTTTTGGGATACACGTACAAGCGACCCAGAGGGATGGTTTTATAAAACTTATGCTGACTGGGAGAGAGAAACAGCGCTTAACCGAACTGAACTCGACAAGATTAGACACCATCTAGAAAATATGGAGATTATTGAAACCTGGAAGAAGGGCAAGCCAGCAAAACTTTACTACAGAGTTAATAACGCGAAGTTAGACGAGTTTCTGGATGCCGTACTAGATGGTACTTTTCAAGCTTCAAGACCAAAAAGCCCTAACCCTCGGAAAACTCGCAAGATTGCTGACGGTCAACAATCTTCAAGTTTGCTGACGGTCAACAACAGTAAGTTTGCTGACGGTCAACAAACTAGTGTTGCTGACGGTCAACAAACTAGTGTTGCTGACGGTCAACAAACTATCCTATATACAAAGAATACGAACATAGACTACAAAACAGAGAGAGAAGCAGCCCCTCACTCTCAAAAATCAGTTGATGTTAAATCAGAACAACCAGCGTTAACACCAAAATCAAAATCACCCATCATTCAACCCGTTGCAGTTGAACCCGTTACGGAGTTAAAAACAACGCTAGTTTCCTCTACAGTTGCCCCCTCTGACCAAAAAGAATTACCCGTTAACTCAGTTTCAACCGCGTTAACTCATGAAGGTAAAAATTCCGGCGCTGCGCCGCACAATAGTGAGAATCATTATCGTGAAAAGCAGTACAGTACTTATGTACTAGCGATGATAAAGAAGTGGGAAACTGAGGGAAAGCTACCTACAGATATTCGTGAGATTAATCAATGGGCCAAAGAGGAAATTGGAGAGTACATTCAGATGTACCGCAAGAGTGGTCATTTGATGAGTTCCAGTGCTACTGACATCAGCTCTGATTTTTTGGTTTACGTTGCGAACCAATGGAAGGGCAAGGACGCGGATACAGCGATCGCACGAATTCACAAGCTTGAATATCACAAAACTGACTGGACACCAAGGAAGTGGCAAGAACTAGCGATACTTGTAACTAAGTGGCAAGCGAGCAAAGCGACAGGCGATCGCAACATCAATATCAGTCAGAAATATCAAGAAGCGATTCAGCCAGAGACAAGACTGGAAAGAATCATGAGGGAAAGAAGAGAAGCGGCGCAGCGAGCAGAGCGGGGGTAAAACAGTAATGAGACTTGAATGGGACATATTTTGTGAAATACTTGCTGAACTTGAAACTCATTTCAACAAAAAACTGAGCAAGTTTGTTAAGGAGTCATGGTATGACAGATTGAAATTAATGTCTGAAGAACAATTGATTGACTCAGTAAAGGAAGCAGTTTGCTCTTGTAACTTCATGCCCTCCGCTGACGATTTACTCAAATTGGGCAATGGGCAACGTTTTCCCGGTGAAAGCATGACAGATGCCAATGGAAACTACTTTAGACCCACCTTACAGTCCACTGAGTCTATCGTAGAGAACATGACTGCTGAGGAATGCTTGAACAACATCAAGAAAATGAGAGAGCTTGCTGAAAAGATGAGTATGAGAAAACTACATTACAGGATGGAACAAGCTCAACAACAAAGAATGAGAGAAAATTTGACCAACCCTAATACACGGTTTGAAATCATGCGTCAGATGTTGCTTTCTGGTCGTCCTGATTGGGTGCGGGAGGCGATCGCGTGGGCAAAAAGCCAAGACAACATCATTCTTCGCTATGCCAAGGATGGAGATACAGAACCATCTGACATGCAACTCCTCGATAACATGGAATTCTAAGTAGAGGCATCTAAAAGGGGCAGGAATGCCCCTCTGATATGCTGCTAGCACCTTTCCTTATTTATTGAAAAACAAGTGCCAAGAACCTTAAAACTGCACCCAGAAAGGAGAACTATAGTACTGGAGTATTAGCCTAGTCTTAAATAATACATATATAGTTCTCCAGTACTACTGTTTCTATCCAAACTCGTGTGGTTCACCTTTGTTTTGTGCTTGTAATATTCGTGATAGTAGTCAAGAACCTTAAAACTGCACTCAGAAAGGAGAACTATAGTACTGGAGTATTAGTATAGTCTTAAATAATACATATATAGTTCTCCAGTACTACTGTTTCTATCCAAACTCGTGTGGTTCACCTTTGTTTTGTGCTTGTAATATTCGTGATAGTAGTCAAGTTTTGTTTTTGCAATTACTGTGGCTAAACTGAGATCGCTCTTCTCCTCTAAGGGTTCTACCAGCTTTTGTGTTGATGTATTTATTTAATTATTTTTTTATAATTACACATAGACACTATATCCCATTATTAATATAAAGGTTTTCAGGGAAAAAGTCAACCACCCGACCCCCTCAAAAAAAAGAATTTTTTTGAATCAAGACTGCTGTAATCAACACATTCATCAACTGTCAAGCCGAATATTGACAATATGCATTTTATAGATAAAATAGAGTTAAGCGACAAAATCAAATGAATCCTATGGCAATTACACTAGAGTCTATCATTCCAGAGTTACAAGCGTGGTTTCCTCCTGATCTGCACAAAGAAAGAAAACTGCCTGGAGGGGGCAAATGGTTTTATTTAAGTCATCAAACGATTACACAACGGTTAAATGATGTTTGTCCTGGAGAGTGGCATACCAAAGTTAACAATACGGTTATTAGTGGGGACTACACAGTTATTTACTTAGAATTAACAATTTGCGGTATAACTCGTACGGGTGTAGCAGACAACTTGACAGACCCTGAACTTAATGATGAAGGAAAGAGAAAGAGCATTGGTTCTCCTGTGGTCAATGCTTTTCGTCATGCGTTTCGCGATGCTGCTGAACAGTTTGGTATAGGAGCATATTTGGATGCTCAGACCTCGGATAGAGCCAAGTTTGTTACAGCGTATTGCAGGTTTATGAGGT
>NZ_QMEA01000151.1 GCF_012912105.1 Brasilonema sp. UFV-L1 | reverse complement strand
GAAACTGGAAGCCCCCACCATAAACGGTACTCCGTTTTGGTGGCGGGTACTTCACTCTCAATCTCCCAAATAAATACCCAAACCACGAGCAGTTTTCACTAAAGTATCCTCTGGATTAACAGCTCTATACTGAGCGATCGCCTCAGCAATGGGCACAGCAAAAACTTGGCGATTTTGCCATGTTACCATGTAGTCATATTTACCTTCATCTATGAGGTTTACTGCTGCGACACCAAAGGCACCTGCTACGAGTCGATCTAGTGGTGAAGCGGTTCCACCCCGTTGGATGTGTCCTAAGACTGTGACTCGCGTTTCTGCACCAATGCGATCGCTAAGTTGATCAGCTAAGTATTGACCAATACCACCATACCGAGATTGCCCCAAACGATTTGTCATGGTGAGAGTTTCACCCTCTTGAGTACGAACCGCCTCGGAAACAATAATCAAACAATAGTTTTTGCCTTTGTCTTGACGCTGTTTAATTTTGTGGCAAATGTGGTCAATTGTATAGAGAATTTCTGGAATTAAAATGACATCTGCTCCCCCAGCAATTCCCGCAGCAATGGCAATGTGTCCTGCATCACGACCCATGACTTCTAAAATCATGACTCGACTGTGAGAAGCCGCAGTAAAATGTAATCTATCGAGTGCTTCTGTTGCAATATTAACTGCCGTATCAAAACCAATGGCGTGTTCAGTAATCCCAATATCATTATCAATCGTTTTGGGGATACCCACCAAATTAATACCACCTTGTTGTGCCAAGCGACGGAGAATAGCCAAGCTACCATCGCCACCAATCCCAATCAAGGCATCTAAACCTAGTTGATGGTAGCCTGCAATAATTTCTTCTGAGCGATCGCATACACTGCCATCAGGCATAGGAAAAGCAAAAGGATCGCCTTTGTTGGTGGTTCCTAACATTGTCCCACCAGAAGTTAACAGCGGGTCAACTTGGTCGATTTCCAGTTTTGTAAATTGGGGTGGACGCGCCATTAATCCCAGAGTTGCTTGACGAATTCCCAGCACTTCCCAACCTTTTCCACAAGCACAATGGACAACAGCTCTGATCACCGCATTCAAACCAGAGCAATCTCCTCCACTAGTAAGAATGCCAATACGCTTGCATTTTCCCATATGTTTTTAAAACTTACGCACTATACAAATTCATTTTCGTATGTATTGGCGTAAAGCTCGCCGGGGGAAGTTTCCCTCGGCAGACTTTACGCAAATAGGTCGTTTCAGGTTTTTCGCACACCAGCCAAAATTAACGCGATCGCCTCTTGAGAATGTTGTTCTAACATTGCTTTACTCAAAAGCTTATTGCCTTGAGGATAATGCTGAATATTTCCAATGCCAATAAAGTAGAACAAGCAAGTTCCCATAATATTAATGGCTGATTGGAAGGGATCGAGTTTGCGAAACGCACCTGTGGTGACTCCTCGTTCTAAAATATTGACCAACACTTTGTCAATACTAAGAGAACGACTGCGTTTGTAATATTGTCCTTGGTTTTGCACTGCTTCGTGAAACATAATCATCGGTAACTTGGGATTGCGCGATACACAATCGAGCAATGCTGTGAGAAATGTCTGCAAAGCAGCTTCTGGAGAAAGATGATCTAAATCTAATTGAAGACTTGTTTGCACAAGGTCTGAGTGCGATCGCTCCAACACCGCCTGATACAAACCTTCCTTATCCTTAAAGTAGTAATAAATCATTGACTTTGCCACACCCGTTTTAGCAGCAATTGCTTCTGTCCTGGCGGCGGTTAAACCATGCTGAGCAAACTCCTCTTGGGCTGCTGCCAAAATCATAGCTTGAGTTGCCTCGGCATCTCGGACTTGTTTAGTATTCAAAGACTTTGCAGCTTTTGCTTGACGTGCCACGGTTTTTAGTTCGTCATTAGTTCGTCAACAGAGTTGTCAGTTAGTATAGCCTGTATTGCTTTTGCCGAGTTCATTATAAGCTTTTATCGACCAAAAAGTCAGTTGACAAGAGAGCCAAAAATCTGTTCTGATAGAAATTAATCAACTGACAAGTCGGTCGATTAGAAAAGAAAAATGCAAACAGCAAAGAAAATCATCATTATCGGCGGCGGAATTGGCGGTGCTGCGACTGCACTTGCTTTGCATAGAGCTGGTTTTGAACCAGTTGTCTATGAGCGAACTCCTGAGTTACGGGAAGTAGGGGCTGGTATTGCACTTTGGGCAAATGCGACACACATCTTGAAAAATTTAGGCTTGTTGGAGGAGGCGCTGCAGATTGGTTCTCTCACAACAAACTACCAATTTAATTCGCAAAGCGGCAAGGAGTTGGTTAATATAACCGTTGATACTTTTGAGTTGCCTGTTATTGGAATCCATAGGGCTGAATTACATCAGCTATTGTGGCGTAATGCACCGCATGAAAAATTTGTTTTAGGACAAACCTTTGAGCAATTTGAGCAAGAAGCAGAGAAAGTTCGCGCTTACTTCAGTTCTGGCTTAACAGTCGAGGGTGATGCTTTGATTGGGGCTGATGGTTTGCGATCGCGCGTACGAGCTGCCCTTCTCGGTGATCAACCACCCATCTATCGTAACTTTAAAACTTGGCGTGGTTTAACAGATTACGTTCCTAGAGAATATCGTCCCGGCTACATTCAGGAATTCTTAGGGCGTGGTAAAGGCTTCGGTTTCATGATGCTGGGTAAGGGACGGATGTATTGGTACGCAGCAGCAACTGCACCCTTAGCACAGCCGGATGCCCCAATTCGTCGTAAAAAAGAGCTTGAAACCATGTTTCAAGATTGGTTTGCATCGGTTCCTGAGTTAATTACAACGACGGATGAAGCCAATATTCTGACGACAGATTTGTATGATCGTACCCCGACGAAATCTTGGAGCAAGCAGAATATTACACTGTTAGGTGATGCTGCACATCCAATGCTACCAACTATGGGACAGGGAGCATGTACAGCATTAGAGGATGCTTTTGTAGTCGCTAAGTGTCTGAAAGAGCAAGCAAATCCGACAGCTGCTTTTCAAGAGTATGAGTCCTTGCGGTTTCCTCGCACGAAGTTAATTGTTGAGCAATCCTTGCGCGCAGGAAAAATGGGTGAATTAGATAATCCTTTAGGTGTGACACTACGAAACACATTTATGAAGCTCATGGGTTCAACTATCAGCAACGACTTCAAGTCGCTTCATGCTTACAGAGCTTAATGATAAACAGATGACATTTCAAAAAGCACTATTAATCCTGATTATTCTTCTGTTGCTGAACTCTTTGAGCGATCGCTTCTTCAATGATCCGATGATTCTCTTCTATAGGTTTACCATCTTCAGTAAACATCGACGGATATATAATTGCTTCTGAGTCGGGGGTACGGCGACTAAACAGGATTTCCAATGCTTCTATATCTTCTCGATGAGCTAGCACATATGCCCTCAATTCTTTTGTGGACATCTCTGCAAAATTAGGTTTCATTTACAAATCTCCAAGTTCCATCACGAAATACAAGGATTTGCAGTTCATCACCTGCCAATATAAACACATTGCCAGTTGTGTCACTAAAATGAAATAGCTGAATTTCCCGGTAGAAATTAGACAAGTACTGGCAAATAATCACACACATAAGTGCTTGCCGGGTTGTAGGGTATATATTATTTTCCTCAATTGTGACATAAATAATATTAAGCTTCACAGGGTTAAAAAATCTCGGTTAGCTGACACGCGGTTCATCTGCAAGATGCGTGAATTTTCTCAACAACGCGCTCAATAACATCATTTGGCAAGTCGTCAATCTGCTTTTGTACAGATTTTGAAATAACGATAGTGTAACTCACGATGCTTGATTTGAGCGATTTGCCGAGAAAGTGAGCGCATTTGTTGATAACTCTCCAGACTGGACTTAAATTACAAGTTTTGTGGTTAGAATAACTTTGTGGTTAGAATAACTTAAGAAAGTTGCTACCGAAGTGCATGGACTTTTTAAACGGCGATTTTAAGTCAACATTCGTAGAAGAGTTACAGTCAGGGCTGAATAATACCGAACATGATAACATTCGGAATTCTACCGTATTATCCGATACTATAGAAATTAGAGAAAAAATTATCAGCAAAATTAGTCAATTTTATCAGACAGTTGCTCAACTAGAAAATACTAAACACAAAGATAGTCAAGTTATAGAATCCCTTGACCTTCACTATAGTGAAAGAACAGAAATGGAAGAGACAGTAGAGCTTTTGTGCGAGCAAGTAGAAACTCTCAAGCAGCTGCTGTACCACAAGGAGTTAGAATTGCAAGAGATAGAGCAAGAGTTGCATAATACAAATGAGGATTTGTATGCTGCACTTAAGTCACCGTGGCTAGCACTTGATGAAGCAAAAGAATTAGTGAAAGAAGTTTTGGTCAGTAAAAAGCCTATAGGTGAAACTTTAGCAACACTCTTTAGTACTATCTATAATTCGACTGTCAAACCTGAAGAGTTAGGGCAAATAGAAAAATCAAATTCTATTCAACTTTTGATAAGCGCTCCAGGCAATTGTAGACTTACCAGTAATGAAACGTCTCAAATTAAGATTACGGAGGTGATAAAGCAAGCTCGTGAAATTCGGGCGAAATCTAAAATAATTAGAGAGGAATCTCGTGAAATTCGGGCGAAATTTATAGAGAGCAAAGCTCAGTTCATGGAACTGGGAACTAAATTTGTTGGCTCTCAAGCTTCATTCATGCTGCGTGAGCCTAATTTTAGGAACAGACAAAAGCCGAAAGTAATTGAGCTGGCGGACTAACGTCCGCCAGCTCAATCGCTCGATAAAAGATTTCTCAAAGACTTGGTAGCTTTACCAGAAGATATGCAAGTTCACATTGAACCAATAGTATTTGAAGAAATACAGTCAGACAATCCTTTTGATTTAGGATATCTGGAAAAAATGAAGGAATTGAACAATGGCAACACAAACAGTAACTGTATCTATATGATAGAGTGGAGAAAACTAAGAAAAACATCAAGGAGGTGATTCAGTTTTGGCAGCAAGAACATCTAGCTTTGTTTGCGAAATACCATTAGTAGCGACTTCTAAGGACATAGCCATACTTGCTGTCAGACTGGAAGCAGGAAGGCAGCTTTATAATGCTGTATTGTCTGAAGGTAAAAATAGACTTACTTTAATAAGAAACTCTGAACTTTACCAACAAGCTAAGGCGATTACCAAAACAGATAAAAAATCGCGTTCTACAGCATTCCAAAAAGCTCGTGAAGCTTACAGATTTAGCGACTATGACTTACAAGCTTTTGCTAACAAAACAGCTATTGCAAGTGTTTGGATTAAATCTCACCTTGACGCTAATACCATCCAAAAAATAGCGACTAGAGCTTTTAAGGCTTTGGAACGAATGATGTTTGGTCAGGCGAAAAAAGTCAGATTTAAGCAAAAAGGTCAATTCGCATCTTTAGAAGGCAAAACCAATAAACAAGGTATTCGCTGGACTGGCAAGGCTGTTGAGTGGTCAGGATTAAAACTACAAGCCATCATGACTAACGATCCTGTAATCTTGCACGGATTGAACTCAAAGATTAAATATGTTCGCTTAGTGCGTCGTATTCTCAATCAAAAAAACTATTGGTCTGCTCAACTGGTTTGTGAAGGCAAACCTTATCAAAAACCTAAAAATACTATTGGTGATGGTAATGTAGGTATTGATTTGGGTGTTTCAACTGTTGCAATTGTTGGGGATTCTGAAACAATTTGGACTCCCTTTGTTGTAGAACTAACTTCAAAACAAAAAGAGGTTAGAAAACTCCAGCGTCAGATGGACAGACAACGCCGTGCTGGTAATCCTGATAATTTCAATAGTAACGGCACGCTCAAGAAAGATAAAAAACGCTGGAATAAATCCAACCGATATAAAAAAACTGCGGCTAAAAAACGAGAAATTGAGCGCAAACAAGCCGCTCACCGTAAGTCATTACATGGCAAGCTAGTTAACCAAACATTAAAGCTTGGGTCAAATATCAAAACCGAAAAAGTCGCGGTCATTGCTTGGCAGAAAAAATGGGGTAAGTCTATTGGCGTTAAGTCCCCATCAAGTTTCCAATCCGAACTGAAGCGCAAAGCTGAAAATGCTGGTGGAACAGTTCTAATGTTTTCGACTCGGAAAACCGCGCTGTCTCAAACTTGTTTGTGTGGAAATACGCAGAAGAAGTCACTATCTCAACGTGTGCATAACTGCTCTAAATGTAGTTTGAAAATGCAACGTGATATCTTATCTGCTTACCTGAGTCGTTACGTCGATCCAAAAACAGAAACTCTGTCAATCCAGTTAGCCAGAGATGGCTGGCTAGGGATGGAACAATCCCTGCTGGACGGTTGGCACAATGGATCAAATCAATCTACGAGAACTGCGGCTAGTCCAAAGTCTCCTACTTTCAATAGTGGGACAGAGTGGATGTTCAGCGATTCAATAGCTTGTGAGGAGTCGGAACCTGTAAGGGTAAACGAAACTTACGCAGTGAGTTGGAACCCCCCGGATTTATCCGTGGGGTAGTTCAGTAATTTGTCAGCGTGTAGCTCATCGCAAAGAAATATACAGAATTTTTCCTTAATTCCAGCGTTTTTCAAGTAAATAAACCACAGGTAGGGGCACAGCATACTATGCCCCTACTTTATGGCGATGCTACAGATTCTTCAAATAATCCAGAAGCGCCTCATTCACCAAATAAGTCATTGCCTTACCTTGACGTTGAGAAATTTCCTTCAATCTGTTGTAAACTTCATCCTGAAGGGTGACGCGATGGCGATTTTTGCTTGTTGCTGTTGTCGTGTTGGCGATCGCCACTTCCTGACGTTCACTCTCTTGTGTGATTGGTGCAGTTGTAGAATCTGCCATTGTCTCCACCAAACCATCAGCATCGTCTGTGATTTCTGGGGGCGCTACAGTTTGAGATTCGTACTTGGCTGCAAACTCGCGAATGGCATCAAAACCAACTCTGTCACAAAAATCCCCGAATTGTTCTTCAGGCTGGCGCTGCTGTTTGAAGTATACAAAAATCGGCTCTAGCTGGGTTTCTATATCATTATGGTGCAGCCGCTCCATATAAGGTAACGCCAATCGTGTTTGATTTGGCGAACCTCCCAGCCAAACTTGATAAGATTCAGGAGCACTTCCTACAAAGCCAAGTTCTGCCATGTAAGGACGAGCGCAGCCGTTGGGACAGCCTGTCATTCTTACCACAAAATGCTCATTTTGTAAATCAACTTTATCTAAAAGGGTGCGAATCCGGTCTAAAATTCCTGGAATTGCGCGTTCTGATTCGGTAATCGCCAAACCGCAAGTGGGCAAAGCTGGGCAAGCCATCGCATAGCGTGCGAGAGAGTCAATTTTCTCTGGTTCAAAAATGACGCCGTGACTGCTAAGAATTTCTTGAATCGCTTGCTTGTTTTTTGGTTCAATATCGTAGAAGATGAGATTCTGATTGGGTGTCAGGCGGATAGGCAAGTTGAACTGCTCGACAATTTCCCGCAAAGCGGTTTTGAGTTGAAAGTTGCCTTCATCCTTGATTCGACCGTTGTCGATAGAAATGCCCAGGAATAGTTTACCGTCGCCTTGTTCATTCCAACCGAGGAAGTCATGATATTTAAACTCTGGTAATGGCTTGAAAGGTGCGAGTGATTTGCCAAAGTATTCCTCGACTTGAGAGCGGAACTTATCAACGCCCCAATCGTGGATGAGATATTTTAATCTAGCATGACGGCGGTCAGTGCGATCGCCATAATCTCTTTGAGTCGCAACAATTGCCTTGACAACATCATAAACGTCATCTTTTTCTACATAGCAAATTGGATCTGCGACTCTGGCGAAGGTTTCTTCTTTATTATGTGTTCGTCCTAAACCACCGCCAGCAAAGACATTAAATCCTTCTAACTCGCCCAAGTCATTAGTTATGACAACCAAAGTGAGGTCTTGGCTATACAAATCAATTGAATTATCTCCTGGAACTGTCACACAAACTTTGAACTTGCGCGGCATATAGTAAGTGCCGTAAATAGGTTCTTCCTTGTCATGAAAGATTGTTCCAGTGCCATTTTTTTCTCGCGCCGCTTTTACCTCTGGGTTTTCCTCAGCACTCATTGCCATTTCCCCATCTAGCCAAATTTCGTAGTAGGCACCTGTTTGGGGTGTGAGCAAGTTAGCAATATTGTCAGCATATTCCCAAGCGTACTGATACTCAAGCTTATTTTTAAAAGGTGCTGGAGGTGCCATGACATTACGGTTCAAATCACCACAAGCCCCCAGCGTTGAACCCATATTCTTGACAATAGCGGCAATTGCTGATTTTAAATTTTTCTTCAAAATCCCATGCACCTGAAACCCTTGACGAGTCGTTGCTCTTAAGGTGTGATTACCATATTCATCAGCCAGCTTATCTAAAGTCAGATACAGCTGTGGCGGCACAAATCCACCCGGATTCTTCGTCCTTAACATGAATTGGTAATCTTTTTCCTGTCCTTTGGCTCGATGATCACGGTTATCTTGCTGATAAGAGCCATGAAACTTTAGTATTTGTACAGCATCTTCACTAAAATGAGTTGTATCCTGAAGTATTTCACTAGCCACAGGTTCACGCAAAAAATTGCTGCGTTCCTTTATTGCTTCTACTTTGGAAGGCTTACGGCTTGGAGTTACGGGAGGGGCAGATTTAACCATTGGAGTGGTACAAAGTTTTTTCAAGAAATCATCTCAATGTGCCGAAGCATGTACTTATAAGCACCCTCTCGGCTTATTTATTACCGATAATCCGGTCGGAATTAAGAGCAATTTTATAATTTTAACACGGCAAAAAGCCGGGTTTTTCAGTGATTCACACTTAGATAAACCCAGCAATATTACTTATACTATAGTTATGAGTTATAACGAATCAATTGCCACTTTAAAATAGGCAAATGATTTGTCTATAATTCATGAATTCAAGACAACATAGCTCTTAGGAGCACTTAGTTTAGCTGTATGTTCACCCGACATGAACTACAGCTTTACTTAAAGCGAATGCCAACACCACTATTAATACCGACAGCAGAAGCTGGGCTATTTTTGTAAGCATTGACTCCTACAGTTGCGTTGCTGTAGATGAGGAAGTTTTTAGCAACTTCAGATTCTACCCCAGCGACGACAGCAACTCCGTCTTTGTTACCAGTTGGAGTTGGTTTACCATTGGACTCCACAAACTGGTAACCAACACCCACGTAAGCATTGGTATTCTTAGCAATTCCCACATCTGCAGAGACGTGTGGAATGATCGCACTTGTCTGATCGCCAAAGGTGACTGTACCACGTGCAGACAAAGGAGTATCTCCTAACTTTAAGCGACCTGTTGCATTTCCACCAAATGTCGCTGCATCACCAGCTTGTCCGCCATTGGTTACACCAGCAGAAATACCACCACCGACATAGCTAGCATCAGTCCCGTTTTGCGCTGGTCGAGGAAAAGCAGAAGCTTCACCAGCCGAGAGAAAAATAGGAGCAACGACAACAGAAGACAATGCAGAAATTGTCACAAAAGACTTAAGCAACCGTTTCATAATCTTTACCGATATTTGGTAGGTATTGATTTTAAATAAATGTCGAAAAAATCACTACAATGTTCCAGGATTTTTCTAAAAAAGTTTCCTTATCTGTTGTTATTAATGCAGAAGATATCAAGTAAATTCTTTCTAAAAATAAGACATTTCTAATTACAGACTATCTTTTTTTGTTCCGGAAATTTCTTTGAAAAAGTAGACAGTTATTTGACTGTCACATAAGTCATTATTTAGTGAGTCACTTTTGATTAAGGATTGCAGTACATACAGTGTGCTGGGTCTGCCTTTTCTAATCCATCTGGAAATAACTTCTCTTTAGAAAATCCACATTTTTGACATTTATATATTGCTGCAATACTGAATTGTGTGGGTGCGTGACAATACGCGCAAGGCAATCCTTTGATTGTTTGAACTAATTCAAAACCGGGACAAGAACAGTTGGGACAAGCATGATTTATTTTTCTGACTAAGTCATGAGTTGCTTTTGCAATATTATTCATCCTTGTGGGATTATATAAAGCCCGCATATCCGTTTCTATATAAACCTTGCCATTTTTGGAATTGTTTAAAGCAAATTGAACTGCTTTTATAAGTTTCTCTCTAGTCTTGATACCTTTGATAATTTCATCTTGACTTCTGGGTGAGGAACTCAGCATGACGACTAAAGCGTGTTCGGGAAAGCCAATTGCATCTGCAAAATCTTGTGCTTCTTCTAAACTGTTCACAATCCTATGATTGAAGTTAGTTGCAGTCGAAATTTCTTGACCAATAACTTCTAGTTCATTTGTTTTGTCTAATAAGATAACAACTTCTCGATTACAAGGAAGAAATGGGCTACTAGGGTGAGGACCAAATGTACCTTCACTAGCTATTGCTAAAGTTTCACTTGTCATCGCTAATGCTGTTTCTGCTTTTACCCTTGCTGCTTCGATTTGCGTTCCTACCCGTTTAATTTCCCTCGTAAATGTACCAAAACGGTCAGTATCAAAATCTTTTGGAACTAGAACTTTTATCCCTAACTCTTGTTCAAGGATAGGAGCAATGACCTTCTCCTTATGATGCATTGTCGCTAATACTGCTACTCGATTGGTAAAAAGAGGATGGTAATTCATAACTCTTTACAATTCCTCAGAAGAACATAAACCAGAGAGCACTCTTGTTTTGAAGAAAGTGACGAAATATTAGATTCTGCTGTTGATTTTATAGTGATTGAGTGAAATTTGAAATCTTCTTTATGAACTACCTACGGACTTCGCTTCGCTAGTCGTACGGTTTCTTGCGTCTCCATTGCTTCACTTTCCTAAATCCTCCACAATCTTGTGTGATTTTAGAAAGAGGTTCGGCATCCACGCTTAAGAGGCTAGTTCCTAACCCCTGTGCCCTTGCGGGGAAGACCTCCGGTCTCGCTGCGCTAACGCCAGTTGCTGCAAACTGTAGATTTAGCTTTGGCTTGCGAGAAACGATCCGTTCTGTAATCTTTGTTAGAACAAAACTGGAAGTGCTTTAAACCCATGCACATCAGCAGAAGCAACAAGCTCTAATTTTGCATTGGGTTCAATTCGCAGATTGGGCAATCGTTCCAGCACTGTACTTAGCCCAATTTTTGCTTCCAGGCGAGCCAAGGGCGCACCCAAGCAGAAGTGAATGCCATTGCCAAAGGCAACGTGTTCATTTGGATCACGATCAATCACAAACTTATCCGCCTCCTCAAACTGCTGTTCATCTCGATTTGCCTCGCCAAGGCAGACTCGGATCAATTGTCCTGCTGGAATGATTTGGTTGCTAATTTGGGTTTCAACCTTTGTAAAGCGAGGAATGATTTGGGCAGGTGAGCGATAACGCAGTACCTCTTCAATTGCTAGTGGCAGGAGGGACGGCTCATTTTGCAATTGTTTGTATGCTTCTGGGTATTCATGGAAGCAAACGATCGCATTAGCAAGTAAATTTGTCGTCGTTTCATGACCTGCTACAAGTAAGACAATACAAAAATCCACAAGTTCTTGAGCGGTGAGTTTGTCACCTCCTTCATGAGCAGCAATCAAATCACTAATCAAATCTTTGCCTGGTTTGCCTTGCCGTTGTTGCAGCAGTTGGCGGAAGTAATCACCCATCGCTTGGTAAGCCGTCAGGTCTTCTGCAATAATGCCATTTGACCAGCGTTTAAAATCTTCGCGTTCCTCAATGGGAACTCCAAGAATCTCGGCAATGACAATCACGGGGAAAGGACTACTGAAATCATGAATAAAGTCCATCCGTCCTTGTGCTTCAACACGATCAAGCAGTTCATGAGTCATCTCTAACATGCGGGGAGCGAGTAACTCTACCCGCCGCTGTGTGAACACCTTTGCGACTAAAGTACGGAGTGAGTGATGCTTAGGTGGATCGGTGAAGTTAAGGCTTTGAGTGAAGTCTGTTTGCTCTGGTGGATGAGGCACTTTAGAGGAAAAAGTGTGCCAGTCGCTGAGAATTTGCTTCACGTCTTCATATCTAAACACCGTCCAAGCCTGATGTTCGGGATGATACAAGATGGGTGATTCTTGTCGCATTTTGGCGTACCAAACATGGCGATCGCCAGCAAGTTGAAAAATACGCTTTTGGTCGATTACCTGGTGATTCAATTGCATAAAATATCTCCTTGTTAAACAAAAAAATTGCAGGTCAAATTAACCAGATGAGTGCAACATCCAGTAACGTTCATTGGTTCTGTCACTCGCTCCGCTCAAACTCAAAGTTCAAAATGGACGCAGTCCATTTTGAACTTTGAATTGTTTTGTCATCGGCTGTATCAACAAATAATTGTGAAATAATTGTGATGAAAATCTTTACTCAGGTTTTCGTGTCATTGCTAACAGCGATTGGACAACTTGAGTGCGTAAGGGTTCATCCGGCGATCCTAGCTTAAAGACTTCAGAGAACCACAAACCGTCGATTGCTAACTGAATGATGGTTGCTGTCCGGGGATTGAGTCCATCCGTTTTTAAACGCTGTCGCCACCGCTGTTCATAAGCTTCAGCACATTCCAGTAACTCAGGCTTATCAACCCCGATAGATGAGAGCCGTGCAATCAGTGCTAGTGATTGTTTGCTTATCCTTAGAGTCGCTTGAATGTAAGCTCTGAGCCATTGTCCTGGTGTACCCGGTGCATCATCGCGATCAAACTCCTCTTGCAAGGCTGTTTCAAAATCCTGAATGAGTTGCTCAACCATGCCTACAATTAAGACATCTTTGTTGGGGAAATGATAGAGCAATCCGCCTTTGCTGACTCCTGCTTGATGAGCCACCGCATCTAGGGTTAATGCCTCGACTCCTTTGTCAAGGATAACCTGAGTTGCTGCTCGTAGCAGCGTCTCACGAGTCAATGATCGTGCTTTTGACTTATTGGTAGGAACCATAAGAACAGGTGGGTAAGTGAGACAGAGTTTAAAGCAACATACCATCCATCTAGAATTTTTACCGTCTGGACGGTATATAAATTATGATATTTACTGTACCGTCCAGACGGTATTTAGTCAAGAGCGATAAGCCGGAGCTTGATAGCATGTGCGTATCGCGCAGAACGAAAAACTACTAATAGTTGAAATCCCCGGCTATGAAACTATCGCAGTCGCTCAGTTTCATAGCCGGGGGATGAGTTTATTGCCTTGACTACATTTCAAACATTCTGCTATATAAAACCTAGACAAACCTAGACTTGACTTCTTGTTTCATCGGGAGCATAGGAGCGGTTATCCCTCAACAAGCATTCACGCCAAAGCCCTGCGCGATAAGTTAATTGCAGCGTTCAAATCCCTGTCTAACGTGTGTCCGCATTTATCGCAAACGTACACGCGCTCACTTAACGACAGAGATTCTTTTTTGTGCCCGCAAGAACTACAAATTTTAGATGATGGATACCATCTGTCTGCGACAATTAAAGTACAACCGTACTTTTTGCACTTGTATTCTAGCTGTCGCTTAAACTCATAAAAACCACAATCAGCAATAGATTGTGCGAGCTTATGATTTTGCATCATGCCCGAAACACTCAAATCTTCAATCACTATTACGGCGTGGTTTTTGCATAAGTGATTGGTTAGTTTGTGGAGCGAATCCTTGCGGATATTTGAGACTTTGGCGTGATGCCTTGCTAACTTGATTTTTGACTTATGGCGATTGCTGCTGCCTTTTGCTTTTTGGGCATGGGCTTTAGACAATCGCTTAAGTTTTTGAATGTTTTTCTTGTAGGCTTTAGGGTTGGCAAACACTACACCAGTACTTAACGTGGCTAGTTCTTTCACCCCAACATCTACGCCTACGACTTCATGAGTCGAATGAGATTCGACACAATCTACTTCGTACGCAAATGCTATGTACCACTCATCGGCTATCCGAGATATTGTTAATTTGGTAGTCGTTGTAGTAGTCGTCCCCTCGTAAGTTTTCACCCATCCAATCGTCGGTAACTTAACACTTGTACCGCCCATCGGCATCGGTTTTCCACTGGCGTCAATCGTAAAGGAATCGTTGATGCCCTTGTTCTTAAACTTCGGATATCCAGCATTACCTTTAAAGAATCGGTCGAAAGCCGCACCTAATTGGTCGAAAGCATATTGAGTGATTTTCTGACAAATTCCTTTCTCCTTAATCCACTCTAACTTGGTTTTTACCGAGTGATTAAAAAACTTTTTAAGAATGAATTTGTTAGGCTTATACCCATGTTTATATAAACTACCCCAGGTAGCCAGACCCCAGTTGGTAGAGTCGAGAGGAGGTATTATCCTCCGTCCCTCTCTGGCGCGATCCGAGCGTGCCCATTTCTGTGCACTCGGCTCCCGATGTTCTAGGGTTTCCCCTTGCCCATGTGGATGTAATCGTGACAGCTTTCATGTACCGCTAGAAGGTTTTTGGTTTTCCAGTTGTTATGATTGCCGTCCACGTGGTGCAGATGTACTCGTTCTTCACTGAGTATCTTTAACCCACAGTGTCCGCATGTATGGTGTTGCCGTTTTAAGGCAATAGAACGGTTTCACCATCGTAGAGCTTGCTATTGCGCTCGCTCCAGTACGGTATGTCCGCATCAAAGGGTGATTTATCCCCTGTGACATTGGTGAATCTGTTTTCGGAGTAAGGAACTGCTGGGAATGCCTTTTCTATTAGTTTCCTGCTAGATTTTCGGTCGTTCTTTGCTTCCTTATTAAATACCTTGAATGCTCTGTGGTTGATGTGCCATAGTGAAAACCGTGCTCCATCCATACTACAGAAGCGGTGGTAGTTTCTCCACCCTCTAACTAGTGGTGCAAGCTTTTCTGCTTTCACCTCAGACCCATAGTCGGGTAAGGTGTTGGTGTCGC
>NZ_QMEA01000150.1:8984-23836 GCF_012912105.1 Brasilonema sp. UFV-L1 | reverse complement strand
ACGCCAAAACCTCCCCTCCCCTTACTAAGGGGAGGGGATTAAGGGGAGGGGTCAAATCAACGTCGCATAAAGGTTTGAACGTGATTGTTGACACGTATGATGAGCTAGCCTTATAACCTCTGCTCATACCAAGTTGCATTCATACAGGTAATCTTCTTTTTTCTTCCTATGCGCCAAGGGCGCACGCTGCGCTAAAGCGCTCTTTGCACGGCAGTTGCTACAACGGGGGGAACCCCCCGATAGCGCAGCGTGCCCGTAGGGCATAGCTTTGATCGGAGGAAACCTCCGCTCAAACAACTCTTGGCAACGCACTGCCTCGTCTTTGCGGTTCGTTTCTGAAATTATTTCTTTGAACGCAACTAGAAACCGTCCTAGCATTTTTTGCTAGCTTCGTATTAGACAGTGCATTAGTTCAGCAAATCATGAGGTGGGATATGGCAGTGTTAAGCGAATCTCCCTGGTATCAGCAAATTTTGAGAGAGGGTGAGCGGTGAGGGATAATGTCGGGTATTGAACTGGATTTGGAACTAAAATTCGGTACTGAGGGATTACAACTGTTGCCAGAAATCTCTCAAATTTCCGATTTAGAGCGCTTAAATACTATTCAGCGAGCAGTTAAGACTGTAGACAGTATAGAGCAATTACGACAACTCATTTGAACTATGGAAACATTCATGAGTCTGACAAATCATAGCGTGGGATATGTCAATGTTAGAGAAATCTTTCTTTTATCAGCAAATTTTGAGAGAAGGGGAGCAACGAGGAGAAGCACGAGGAATATTATCAGGTATTGAACTGGGATTAGAGTTAAAATTCGCTAGCGAGGGACTGCAATTAATGCCAAAAATCTCTCAAATTTCTGATTTAGAGCGATTAAAGGCAATTCAGCAAGCAATTAAAACTGTCAATACTGTGGATGAATTAAAGCAAATTATCTAAGCTTATCTTCCTCACCAGCCAAAGCAGCAAAATGCTGCACAGCTCGCACTAAATCATCTGGCGTGCCAATATCAAGGTAAGTACCATCGGGAAATGCTTCTGCTTCCACATGAAAACCTTTATTAATCGCAGCTTGAATCACATCGCCAATGGGTATTTCTGGTAGCTGCGATAGGTTACTATTCGTCTTAAGAGTTGTAAGATACTCGTGCAGAAACTGTGTAAAAGCAGGTGTCCAAACTGCAATACCCCACATATAATGCAAATCTGACTGGCGAGGTTTTTCAATTATCAGCCGTACTCTACCTTGATCGTCAAAGTCAACCATACCTGCTTTTTGAGGTTTATCAGTCGGGAATAATCCTAAGACGACATCGGCGTTGCTAACCTCAAGGCGTGTCAGTATTCTTACATAAGCATCTTCAGGCTGAAACAAAATATCAGGAAAACCCAAGGCTACAACAGCATCTTGGACAAAAGGATAAGCCTGATCTAACGTGAAAGGCACACCATAAGACAAGCCCATAATCAGATAGCCCAAACTCATGGAAAGCATCGTGCCATCACCAAAATATGCTGGTATGTCCCACTTTCCCGAACGAAGTATAAAATATGCCTTATCAATGCCTGCTAGTTGCATTTTTTCAAGCAGATATTGAGAAACAACCTTCGGACGCCAGTTAGATTTAACACCAAAATCCTGAAAGCCAATTGGATACAATTCTTTGCTAATTGGTAAGGGAGAAATTCGCGTTGCTTGTCCACCAGCAGGTAACAATCCAATAATTTGGCGATCGCTCATAAGTCAATAAAAATTAATTGTTAAAAATTGCTAAATAACTGATAACTGATGACTAAAAAAATATCCCCCTTCCTAAAAACTGCATTTGTCAGCAGCCAGAAAAAGGAGGGGGTTAGTATATTCTATACTGTTGTAAATACTACTTGACAGAAACGGCGTCAACATCGATTGTGCTTGTTTTGGAGGCAGAACCCTCTGTAGTAGCAGAGCTACTAGTAGTATCGGTCACTGTAGTGTCAACATTACCTTTACGTGCTTTATAGCCTTCAATCAATAGCCCGGATACCTCAGTAACCAGTAGTGTCAACAGCATGATGTCATCAACTTCTCCTACAATCGGTAAGAAGTCCGGAGCAATATCAATCGGGCTGACAAAATAAACAAGTGTTCCTAAAATTATCCACCAGCGGTACTTAGGGTTACGTAGTAAGTTGCGGTACCAAGTATAAAGTGATTGAATTGAAAATTTCATAGATTTTGACCTCCATTTGCCTTTAATTTTGACAAATTATGACCTACACTTCCTGTGGGAATAACCGCCCTAGTTGGTCTGGAAGATGCGACTCCCAAGTTATTGCACTCATTCCAACCCACCGAATGTGAAACGATTATGATGGTTGTGCTTTAATCTCTAAAATTAAAGTACTTCAGGACATTTGTACTAAAAATGAAAGGAGGGAACCTACAACAGTGGATATCGTAGATTTGTTTAAAAAGGGCGGACCAGCAATGTGGCCGTTGCTTGCTCTCTCGATTTTATCTTTAAGTGTGATTTTTGAGCGTTTGTGGTTCTGGTTAAGAATTTTAAGCCAGGAAAAGGAAATAGTTAATCGTGTTTTGAATGCTGCCCGTGTAGATTGGGTGTCAGCGGCTGATCTGGCAAGACAAGCAACAAAGCAGCCCATCGGGCGATTTCTCTATGCCCCTCTGAGTCTTCCCAAAAGCGATGCAGAAACTTTTCGACTAGCACTGGAAGCAACAGCAGAAGACGAATTGTCTGGAATGCGACGGGGTGAGAAACTCCTAGAAACAGTGATTGCTCTTGCGCCCTTGTTGGGATTATTGGGTACGGTATTAGGGTTAATCCAATCTCTACGTTCTATTCGCATTGGTGATTTAGGAACCGAATCTACCGCTGGAGTCACCACTGGTATTGGTGAATCTTTGATTAGTACTGCATCCGGACTCATCGTTGCTATTGTCAGTCTGGCATTTTACCGCTTATTTCAAGCTATTGTTATTAACCAACTTAAAATTTTCCGCAGGGCAGGGAATGACATGGAGTTGCTGTATCGGCAGTCTCCACCTGATTACACAAAAATCACAACTGAAAATATGTTACCACCAGCGACAATCATACGGGATTCTCCAGATAAGTTGAATTCTCCTCGAAAACGAGGCAAATCCAGGTTTTCTGAAACCCCTGAACTTCCCCCAAATTCTGATGTATCCGAACCAGAAGATAATTAACAAAAAAAGTTCCTAATTCAGGTATAAGAGCAAAACCATGAAAATTAACCTGCAGACTCCAGTAGAAGAAGTTCAAATTCAAATCGTTCCCTTAATAGATGTCGTTTTTTGTATACTGACATTTTTTCTTTTGGCAGCTTTGCAATTCACTCGCCAAGAGGAAATTAGTATTAATTTACCGAAATCAACTACCAGTACACCATCTACTACTGCTAAAGCTAACGTACAAGGTCAACGGCAAATATTAACTTTGACTATTGATGCAATTGGTCAGACTTATCTAGAGAATGATCAAGTCAAACGGGAACAGCTCAAAGAATCTTTTAAGAAATATATCCAACAAACTCCCAACGCTATTTTGGCTTTGAAAGTCAGTCAAACTGCAACATACAATGATGTCATATCAATGATAGATATGTGGCGACAAGTGGGAGGCGATCGCATATCTTTTGTGACGACACCATCTTTTTCTAATCAACCCACAACTTTGCCCCTACCCAACTCTGGTTCTACACCAGGAACACCATCTGTCCCAAACACTTCACCCATTGCTCCCATAAATCCACAAACTAGCCCTAACTTCAATCTTCCCCCAGTATCCAATCCACCTCAAATTAACCAAGGTGTAACCCCAGTTAATCCAGGAACTTCTCCTATATTGCCTAAAGTACCTTCAGCACCTTCCGGGCAAACCAATCCTACTCCTAAGAAGTCATGAAGATATAGAAAAATGAGAGAAACCGGGAATTTGGGAGAGTGAAGGAAAATTCTTCCTCTCTCCTTCCCTTAATAACAAAACCCCTCACAGAGCAATCCGGAGGGGTTATCAAGATGGAGGTATGTATGAGATATCAGTAATGCAAAGGAAAATTGAGTAGGCACATTTTTCAATTGCTACCTAATGAAAACACCCAGTTAGGGTGTAGTGTAAATTTTATAGGTGCATCGTGATTCGACAATTAGTAACCTTATGTACAAGACTACCCAGATTAAACTTGCTTTTGCTCTTCTCAAAGTCTAAGTTCATATTAAGAATTAGCGTGTTGATGTATACAAATAAATGAGAGTGGAAAGAAAAGTGAGATTTAGCTAGGTGTGTAGTGATAAATACTAGAAAATTTTACATTTAGACCTGTCTATCGGGTGGAGAACTTTGTCTTAAATGCCAACACTATGAAATTAGCAACACTAATGAACTTCTCCTTACCCCCTGCTATTGTCCTCCCTTATCGCTAGCAGGGGTTTTTTCTTTCACAAAAGACAACAGTTTGTCAATAACGGCACGCTTGGGCTATCGGGGAATTCAAAATTCACGCATTCGCTGCCTGCGGCACACTGCGCTAACATTCAAAATTGAAGAAGAAGTCAGAAGACAGAATTGGTGAATTCAGCAATCTTATGGATGGGGATTGGTGACCCCAACCAATTGTAGACAACGCCAGACGCCTCAAGTCGGGAAACCCGCCCACGGCGCTGGCTCCCCTGTAGACGGTGGGGATTTGAACCCCAAGACGAGTCCGCCAGTCGCACAGGAGCCATTCTGACCGGAGGCGGAGCGGCTCCGGCTCCGCTCCTGGCTCCTGACTCCTGAGTTCTTTTGTTAAAAACCCCATAACATAAGTTGGGGGCTTGAAATAAGGACGCCAAAACAATTCAAAGTATGCCTACGGCACGCTGCGCTAACGCTCATTCGCTCGTTCAAAATTAAGAACAAGAATCTTTTTTTTGAATTTTGCATTTTGAGAGAAGTTGGAGCGGAGGTTTCCTCCGTATGCGCTTTGCGCACGCCCAAAGGGCTAACGCGCAGCATCTGGTGGGAGCACTTGCGCTCTCCATAATTAGTAGCATTATATACAAACTACTCAGTTTCTAAGGTCTTGTCATTACCTTATACGGAGAGAGACGAAAACAACACTTCAATCGTGTCTGTGACGAATTCTTGCTCACAGCGAATTTCTTCATCGGACCAGACGTGGGGCTTCTACTCGATTAAGCTAAAATTCAAGCTAAAGTTAATTCATTAGTGCTGAGAAACCACTGCGCCTTTGGGAGTTTCCCTCGTAGAGTCCTAGTGGCATTCTTGAGTTCCAAGTTGCTAAAAATTATGGATAATTTGCCAATGGTCGCTCAACCAGATGCTTTGATCGTGAGGTCAGAATTTCAGGATGATTCAAACCCAAAGCAAACAGTAGGAACTGACTTTGACCGTGCTATAATGCGGCGGTGTATAGAACTCGCCCGTCGGGCTTTAGGACGCACTTCTCCAAACCCAATGGTGGGGGCGGTGATTGTCAAAGATGGCGAGATTATTGGGGAAGGGTTTCATCCGCGTGCTGGTGAGCCGCATGCAGAAGTTTTTGCCCTGAAAGCAGCAGGTGAAAACGCTCGTGGAGCAACCATTTACGTTAGCCTGGAACCTTGTAATCACTACGGGCGTACTCCCCCTTGTTCAGAAGCTTTGGTAGCTGCTGGAGTCGCCAAAGTGGTAGTAGGTATGGTTGATCCGAATCCACTTGTTGCTGGTGGTGGGATCGCCCGTCTACGTGCTGCAGGCATAGAAGTGTTGGTAGGAGTGGAAGAACAAGCTTGTAAGAAGCTAAATGAAGGTTTTATTCATCGCATTCTTCATCATCGACCTTTTGGTATTTTAAAATATGCCATGACATTAGATGGCAAAATAGCAACAACGACTGGTCATAGCGCTTGGGTGACAAATAAGGATGCTCGCAGTGAAGTTCATCAATTGCGAGCAGCTTGCGATGCAGTGATTGTGGGTGGAAACACAATCAGACAGGATAATCCTTATTTGACTAGCCATCAGGAAGGAGCACATAATCCCCTGCGGGTGGTGATGAGCCGCAGTCTGGATTTACCTCAAAAAGCTCACGTCTGGCAAACTGCAGAAGCTCCTACTTTGGTTTTCACAGAAAAAGGAGCGAATGCCGATTTTCAGGAACTGTTACAGAAGCTGGGGGTGGAAGTGGTGGAGTTAACACCACTTGCACCAGATAAAGTGATGGCGTACTTATACCAACGGGGATTTTGCAGCGTTTTATGGGAGTGCGGTGGCATTTTAGCTGCTAGTGCGATCGCCTCGGGAGCTGTGCAAAAAGTTTTTGCCTTTATTGCTCCTAAAATCGTTGGTGGTGTTCACGCTCCCACACCTGTAGGTGACTTAGGTTTTACTAACATGACTGAGGCGCTATCCTTGGAACGTGTAGAGATACGAGTCGTTGGTTCTGACTGTTTGGTAGAGGGTTATTTGCCGACTCATAAGTCAAGAATCAATGTTCAATGAACAATTATCAATGAACAATTACCACCAAACTTCAGAATTAATGAACAATGAACAATTATCAAATCGATAATTGACAAGGCAATGGCTCATGAGTCATCACTTATGACTTTTGACTAGTGAGCTTTGACTTTGAAAAATACTAGCGTTCATGGGCAAGATCACGAATCAACGCCAGCCGGGATTGAACGTAGTCACTGAGGAAATCAGTTTCATGACAATCTAGCAAGGCTTGGGTTTTGATTTGTTTGACCAACCACTGTACCAAACTAGCATCATCGAGTTGCAATAACGTCTTAGCTTGTGTAGTTTCCACTACAGACCAAAGCTGACGCATAATCTTAGGAGTCATCAGACCTCCATTAAACATGAGCTTAGCTGTTTTCAGGATACACAATTGTGGTAATGACTTCCGGTCTGAATGTAGAGTCTGACACAAGTGTTATTAAAAACTTCATATATTGAGTTATAAGTTGATAATGATTAAGGATTAGGAATTTAAAACAATACATGAACAAAAATTAATATTGTTCTGCACTGCATGAGTCTTGACTTGTTGCTTGTATTGTTCTCTGTTTCAAGATTTACCCGTAGTTCGGTCTGCTGCCTTTTAATATTTTAGAGACTGTTTGTAAATACTTGTTAAGCACACAATCAACTCTTTTAATTAAGTAGTGTAAACCAAATACGCTGATTGCCCAGTTCGAGAAACTTGCTTTTTTAAACGTTTACTTTTGTTTATAAATAACCTCTGAAAGTAGAGAGATTGTAAGAAAGAATGTAAATTTACATGACAACGCTTTTTCTCTGATTTTTTAAATCAGACAACAAAAAATGCTTGCTTTATAGTCTAAAAGCTCTAGTGGAAGAATAAAAATATAGCGATCGCGTACCCGAAGGGAGCGCTGGCGCAAGAGCGACTCGGAGTGGAGCATCGCTTAAGAAGTTTTTAGAACTTCAGGAAAACCATATTGTCATTTTGTATAAGACAATAAATAAGTTAGTGCGATACCATGCCCATTATTGAAAGTAAAGATGTCGTCAACGGGGAAGAAGTCGTTATCTATATTGAGGTAGACAGTATTCCTTCGACTAGAAGCCCATACGAAAATGTACGGAGTGTTAAAGCAACTGGAGTTATAGCTGCGGCTCGTGATGTTTTTGGGGAAGCAATGCAGCTAACCCGTAGTTGTGCGAAGCGGGTTGTAGAAAGTGTCAAGCACATGGAAAAGGAGACACGACCGGATGAATTAGAGGTTAAGCTTGCTATCAAACTGGATTCAGAAGTTGGTGCAGTTATTGCCAAAGTTAATACAGGGGCGCAACTAGAGGTGACAATGAAGTGGAAGTCAACAGGCGAGTCGTGAACGAAACAACAACGATTCAAATCTTGCCTTATACGCTAATTGTCGGTCAGCAGCAAATCAAGCTGGCTTTGGAACTGGCATACATTGCGCCAAGAATTGGAGGGGTTTTGCTTAGTGGACAACGAGGAACAGGGAAATCTACAGCAGTGCGTGCTTTTGCTCAGATGATGTATGAGCGTTTCCCAGTCACTCTACCTATTAATGCTACAGAAGACCGAGTGGTTGGGGGCTGGCGGATTGATGAATTGATGCAGAGTAAGGCTGTTCCCCAAAAAGGATTGCTGGAAGAAGCAAATGGTGGCTTACTTTATATCGATGAAGTCAATCTGCTGGATGACCACATCGTGAATATTATTCTTGATGTCACCTCCACTGGGGTGCTGGTGGTACAGCGGGAAGGGCAAAGTTTTCAAAAACCTGTTTCCTTTACCTTGGTTGGTACTATGAACCCGGAAGAAGGAGGACTGCGACCACAGTTACTGGATCGGTTTGGTTTGATGGTGAGTGTGGAAGCAGAACAAAATGAAGCTGAACGCACGATGATTTTGCAAACAGTTTTGGAGTTTGATGAAGCGGTATCCCAGTTAAAAGCGGGAGAAACGTCAGCTTACATTAATGAAGCCCTGGAAAAAGATAAGAAACGCAAAGCGTTACTTGAGAAAGCACGGCAGAATTTTTATAACGTTAAGGTACCCGTGAACGTTGCCAGAAACTGCGTTAAGTTAGCAATGGAGTTTAAGGCAGAAGGTAACCGGGGTGACTACATTATTGCATTGGCAGCTCGTGCCTATGCTGCCCTTGTTGATGCAAAACAAGTCACAAACGACCATGTAGCAGAGGTTGCTCGATTGGCACTTCAGCATCGTCGCCCTGAAGTCCTCCAGAGTAACCAAATGCCGTGGAGTGATGAAGATGATCAGCAAGTGATGAAGATGATGAACGGTGACTGATTCGGCAAAATTATCGCAACTGAGTTTGAATGATTTGGTGATGCGATCGCTCGCCTGTGCTGCTATCAGTCCAGGTCTTCGTAGTATTTTGATGTTCGATACGACACCTGATGCTTTGCGGTTGGCAGCCCAAACCACAGCCCAGATGCTGGAAATTGTGACTGGGCATCAAGTTACTTTGGTAACATTGGGAACCTATGAAGCAGAAGATGATTTGTGGGGTAGTTGGGGGTTAGGGGGTGATGACGAGCAACAATTGTTGCAATGGAAACCAGGTTTGCTGTCTCAACATTTCCGTGATATCCCAGACGAATCTCCAAATAAATTCCAACAGCGGATAGTCGTCATTCCAGACTTGACTAAGCTGAGTTTAGCAGCAGCACGAGCTTGTGTGGTACTGATGGGGTCTGATGTAGCGCATTTGGAACGTCATGGGCAGCAAGCGCATTGGCAACCCAATATCTGCTGGATGGCAGGCTGTGCTAGTGGTGAAGTGGGAATGGTTTCTCCTCACCTGCTCGATCGCTTTGCTCTTCGGATAAGTGGACAGGTGACAACAACAGCAGACAGAGCAGAATTTATTCTAGAGTTGCTTGACGAGCGGAGGTTAGAGGCGCACAAGCTGAAACCTTTGTCAACTGAAATTAGCGAGCAACTTATCAAAGCTCTGCAAGTCCATCCCAAAATGACAGCTAAAGCCTTAGCCAGAATTCTTGATTATACATTAGAACTGGAAGTTTATAGTCCCCGTCGAGAGATTGCTCTGGCACGACTGTCTTTAGCAAATGCACGGCTAGTGGGTGCAAAGCAGATGACAACAGAGCACGTTGATGCTGCGGCTGGGATGATTGGTTTGACAATAGGTATCAAACAGAAAGCAAAACGCTCAACTCAGTCCTCGGAACCACAGCCTGAACTCGCCAAACCTACAGAGTCAACATCGACCTCTACATCTTCATCAGAACAACCAGAGTCATCCCCAGAACAAAACCCTGTCTATGAGTCGGATGAACCAGAGGAACTACCCGCTACACCAATAGCATTTAATGCGACTCCTGTCAATCCTTACCCAGAGGATGAAGCACCTGTTGAGCGGGAAGTGTCTTCGCTGCGATCGCCACCTCGTCGATTTCGAGCATCTGCTGCTGCTCGTGGCGCGATTATTGGCGTGGAGAAAGCAACAAGTATGGGGGATTTAGCTTTGGTGAGGACGTTACTGGAAGCAGCAAAGTTTCAGCCGATTCGTCAACAGGCAAAAACTCATGAGCAAGGGCGATTGGTATTATCGCTGACGGACTTGCATAGCTATCGCAGAGCACCTGTAGCTGAGCAAATGCTGATGCTGGTACTTGATCACACCTGTTTATTGGATTGTAACTGGCAGGAGGAGTTGTTACCTTACCTGAACTGGGCGTATGTGGAACGAGCAAGTGTTTGCTTAATTCAGGTAGGAGCAGCACAAGCAAGCCACGAGTTACGAGCTTCTCAGGTGATAGCGCAAAATATTTTGGTACCTAGCATCAGTGCAGGAATTGAGGCAGAATCAGGCAAAGCGACTCCTTTGGCTCATGGTTTGGATTTGGCATTGCAGACTTTACGCCATGCTTTGCAACATGGGCGCAGTAGAGTTCACCGGGCGGTACTGGTGGTGATTAGTGATGGGCGAGGCAATGTGCCTTTAGAAGCCAGTCGCTTGGGTAGGATAACACCGCCTGTGGGACGTAAGGGAGTTGATGATGCTTTGCAAGTAGCAGAACGCATTCGGGGCTTGGATGGAGTGAAGGCGGTTTTGTTGAATCCGCAGCCAAAGCAATATGCGGATCTGCCATTGGAACTGGCTAGAGTATTGGGTGCAACTGTGGTTATGATTCCGCGTCTAGAGCAAGTGGAGGTGGAATGATGGCTGCTAAATCAAAACTTTCACTGACTCAACGTGCAATAACCTCGCCCACAGGTTTGAGTCGAACCAAACAGTTACCTTTTGAGGCAAAAGAAACTACAACAGCGACACTTGCTGTATCGGATTTACCAGAAAATATAGAAGCTGCAACAGAAGAAACAATATTTCCGCCGAATAAACTTTATATTACGATGAAGCTTCCAAAAGAAGTGGCAATTTTACATATTTATCAAAATGGAGCAGATGAATATTCTGTGTGGGGTGGTAATACAGTAACGACGCTAGGGCAAACTCAGCCAAACAAACCGCCTTATCTTTCTTTAGGAAAGTTGGTTCAACAAGGAGAACTTCCTGAAAATATTCAGGATGATATGAGTTATTTTTCTCATGTGAATCTGGAAATTCGTAAGTGGTTAAAGCTTCTTTTGCGGAAGTTTGGTGAGCAGTTATGTCTGGTTATTGCTGACCACACAGATTTTGAAATTCCTTGGGAAATGCTGGAACTATCGCCCTATGAATCGCCAAACGAATATTTGGGTGCTTTGATTACAACAGTGCGTTGGCGACAGGTTATTAGAGGAGATGATTATGTCGTTTTGGAGTTTCAAGCAGATGAATGTTGCGGTAAGGCAGTTGCTTATGTACTTGATACAGAGTTAAAAGGAGTCGGACCAGAACTTGAAATATTAGAACAATTACAGGCAGTTGTCTATCGCAGCAGTCAGCATAATATTAAAGAATTTCAAAAGTATTTACAGCAGAACGATGATGTTTGTGGTTTCGTTTATATTTCTTGTCATGGAGCTTTTAACAATAATTTGAGAGAAATTGCTTTAGGTTCAGAATCAGACCAACAGCAACAGTTAAAATTAATTGCTTTACGCAAGTCTCAACTTCATCTTGTCAAAAATTCTCAGGGGATAGTGTTTCTTAATGCCTGTCATTCTGGGCGCGAGCAAGCTCATTCCTCAATTCCCCACAGTTACCGCATGGGTTTTATAGAGCTTTTCCTAGCAAAAGGAGCACGGGGTGTGATTGGCACTTTGGGTGCAGTGGGAGATTCCCATGCGGCTAAGTTTGCACGCGAACTCATAGAA
Source organism: Brasilonema sp. UFV-L1 (assembly GCF_012912105.1). GTDB lineage: Bacteria > Cyanobacteriota > Cyanobacteriia > Cyanobacteriales > Nostocaceae > Brasilonema. Next base: position 12,016 of record NZ_QMEA01000150.1, on the reverse strand, counting down.
GAGTCTTTGCGCTTTCCTAACCTTTCTGTTGCTTCACTATTAAGAAAACTTCGGTTAAAGGTAGTGAAAAATTTACCCGATGAACCAACCACCCCCGATCTGTTACCCTTCATATATACATTCATGTATGTCTACTACGGCAATCCGATGACAGTACTCCGGCTGACTCCACCAGAAGCACAAAGGAATGTCTGAGACTCAACATCTACCTCTATCTGTCCAGCCAGTTGTTAGATACCCGCGAGAAGCGCAGGTGGGTAAAACTTACCTGATGACAATTGACCTGCAACCGTCTGGAAATGAGTGGGAATATGAGGAAGAGGAGTATCCTATCTACTGTATGCTGGAAACTTCTCCACTGTTCAGTAACAAGCCTGTGGGTGAACCAGCTGTTGTGATGCACCGTTTTGGCGGAAGTTATGGCGCTGCTAAGTTTTTACTGACAGCAGCACAGGAGGAGATGGAAGGGGAAATTAGGATCACACTCGTGAATGGGTGGGGAGTGCCAATTCGAGTGTTGAGTTTAGATGATGTGAAGATTAGGCAACAAATCAATCGCCCATTGAGAATTATTGAAGAATATCAGCAAGAAACTTTTGTAAGTCAGACAGTAACCTCCGCACAAGAGTTACAGGAAAATGTTTCAGTAGAAGATAATCAGGAAATTGTAGACTCGGACGAAATAAGACAAGAACTGGGAGTTAGTGTTTCTAGTGAAAGCTCTGATGAGCCGTTTAATCAAGAAAATTTCATACAACCGTTGTACGATCTGCCATCCCTGAATCTGGCGATCGCCCGTCTTGTTAACGTTGGTACTGACACTTTCGCCATTTGGGTGGTAAACGCTCCCTATCCCAGTGGCAATGTTCTGCGTGACTGTGTATGGCTTCCACATTTAACTCAAGCATGGGTTGAGTGGCAGCAAATGTTTGCCGGTTATAGCCGGTTGGATATTTCCCCAGGAGCAACCTCCCAACAAGCAAATCCTCTCCCTTTGGATTTTGTTGTACCAGCTTCCAGTCAACCGAGCAGTTATACAGCTCGTCTAATGCAATACTTGGGAATTAGCCTGTGGAGTTGGTTGTTTGACGAACAGATTCTCAATACCTTTGAACGTAGTGGCGGTATCGCTAAGAGTCAGAATACACGTTTGCGTATGCGCCTGGAAATTCGTGACCCAGATCTGATTGTTCTACCTTGGGAAATTATGCAGCGCGAACCTGGGCAATCTGCTATTTCTCTTTCTCAAAATGTGCTGTTTAGTCGTACCGTCAGTGAAGTCGAACCTCTACCGTATTTACAATTAGACCAGACATTAAACATACTGTTAGTTTTCGGTGAAGATCAGACACTTCAGTTAGAACAAGAAGCAGGAATTTTAGAACAAATCCTTTCCAATAGCTCTGTTGTAGCTAACAACTACAGTGAGTACGCACTCTGTATGGTACACACACTTCTGCAACCAACTCCAGAGGAGTTGATTCAACAGCTAGAAACTAAGGCATACAACGTCTTATTTTACACCGGTCACGGTCTGCAAGGACCAGACGGAGGTTTGTTATTTTTGCGACCGGGTATGACCCTCAATGGAATAGAATTAGCCCAAGTATTGACGAGTACAGGTGTGAAACTGGCAGTTTTCAATGCTTGTTGGGGAGCACAACCAGCTGCTGTTAATCACCAGGCTGTGCCTCATAGCAGTTTAGCAGAAGTGCTCATACGCCAAGGTTTACCTGCGGTTTTGGCAATGCGTGATGAAATTGCACTCCATGAAAGCCACACTTTTATTCAAGCTTTTGTTGCTGCTTTGCGCTCGCGCAAGCCAATTGACGAAGCAGTTACTGAAGCAAGGCAACAACTGTTAATAGTTTACAGGTTTAACCAACCCGCTTGGACATTGCCGATTCTTTACTTACATCCAGACTACAATGGAGAACTGATAAAGAATTTTGATGAGGGGATAACAGAACTCCCAGAAATTTCTATTCCTGAGATAACTTCTTTGCTTCCCAATGCTTACTTGCGATCGCTCTCACCAGAAGGCAAAACCCTGCAACTGCGACCAGCAGTCACCCGTATCGGGCGTACGTCAGAGAATGATATTGTGATTCCAGAGCCATCCGTTTCAAGACGCCATGCCGAAATCTTATGTCTACATACTCTCAAAGGTACTACGGTACGAACTTATTACCTGGAAGATTTGTCCACCTATGGTACAACCTGGGTTTTCCGTGCTAATGGTTGGCAACAGATCCACCGCCAAAAAATCCCCCTAGAATCAGGAATGAAGTTAAAGTTTGGTAGTACAAAAAGTCAACCTTGGGAGTTCATTATTGAAGATTCCTGACAAACCAAGTTTCGTTCTCAGTCAACAATCAGTTACCAGTTATCAGTTATCACTGTTTACTGTGTACTGTTCACTGATTTAACCAGTTCCCACTCAGGTATGATGAGCAATCTGCCTCTAAGCTGACAGAATCGCAATATATGGCGTGATAATAAAGCCATGCAAAGGATGAACAGGCATGATTAAATCGTGGATGGTGATTGGGGGAGTCGCTTTTGTAGTAGCGTTGGGTGCTAACATTATTACTCCAGGCGATCGCAAGTGGTTCAAACGTCTGCAACGACCGAGATGGCTCACTTTTGAAGCAGCAATTCCAGTTATTTGGACTATTATATTTATTTGCGCCGCTTGGTCTGCTTATATTGTTTGGGAACAGAACCCAGGAACCACCCCAACTTGGGTACGAATGGGATTGTACCTACTTCTGGAAATTCTGACGATTGCGTATACCCCTGTCATGTTCCGGCTTCGCAGTCTTAAGATAGGTACGATTCTTGGTGGTGCGGGTTTTATTGTAGGCATTATATTAACACTTGCTGTTTTACCTGTTTCGCTTTGGGCAGCACTACTCCTCGTTCCTTACTTGCTTTGGAGTCCAATTGGTACATATACCACCTGGGCAATGATTCGACTTAATCCTCAAGATGCTTGAACCAGTGAACAGTGAACAGTACACAGTGAAGGA
>NZ_QMEA01000150.1:0-8893 GCF_012912105.1 Brasilonema sp. UFV-L1 | reverse complement strand
TCAGGAGTCGCAATTCTTTATTTATTTCTTCTGAATACTGAATTCACAATTGCTGAATTCTTCTTCAAACTGATAACTGGTAACTGGTAACTGGTAACTGGTAACTGGTAACTGGTAGCTGGTAACTGGTAACTGGTTTAAATATTCAAACCTACGGTTGATTAAACTGATGTCCTAAATTGTCACAATTGCCTTAAATAGATTGACAAAATTATCAAAAAGTGCGTTAACTATGATTCAATCTTGGATGGTAATTGGGGCTGTCACTTTTGTGATTGCAGTTGGTAGTTTTTTCATCACGCCTCGTGATGTTAAGTGGTTTGCACAGTTAACTCGCCCTAGGTGGTTGGTTTTTGAACCGCTGATTCCGTTTATCTGGACTTTTACATTTGTTTGCGGTGCAGCTTCTGCCAATATTGTTTGGCAAAAAAATCCAGGAAGTTTGATAACCTGGGTGCTAATGGGTTTATATCTTCTGCTAGAAATTATTACTGTCTCCTACATCCCGGTGATGTTAAGGTGGCGCAGCCTGAGAATAGGAGAAATTCTTGGGTCAGTTGGTGTTATCTTAGGTGTGCTGCTGACACTCTCTGTTTTGCCAGTTTCTAAATTTGCAGCGCTGCTACTTCTGCCATACTTGGCTTGGAGTCCAGTGGGAACTTATACGACTGAGGAATTAATCCAGCTTAATCCTCAAGATGCGTAGATGCGTTAGAAAATACGTCCGTAGCGTGCAACCACGGGATGATTTGGATTGGTTTCGTTATTCAGCCAAGCCCACATCTGATCTCCTAGGGAAAAATGCCACCATTCTCTAGGATTACGTCTAAATCCGGCTTTTTCCATAACATCGCACAATAGCTGGCGACTAGTATGGTATTCTTGTGCGAGTGGATGAGAAGAATTGGCAAAGTAATGTGGATGCGATCGCTCTGACATTTCATCTATCGGCGAACCCATCTCGACAATTTCCCCCGCATCATCTACCAATGTCACATCCACAGCAGCACCCGTACTGTGAGGAGGCGGTGTTTTTTCATCCAAACTTGGTTCAGCCCAAATTTTATAAACTTCCTCCCAGAGTACTTGGCTTTTGTCTGGTGATAACTCAGCCTCAGTCAGTCCTGCCATTTGCAAAGCTTCGCCAAAAGCGTAATTTACCATAAACTTTTGCACAGCGACAGGGCGATAGGCATCAAAGATTTGGAGACGCCAGTCAGGATATAGCAGTTGGAGATTTTTTTGAGCTGCTATGAGGCTGTCAACAACGCTTTGACGAAGAAAATAAGGAGAGTGTTCACCATAAGGCGCACCCAATTTTTCATAAGGATGAGGAGATTCCACCGCGAACAGTTCCAAAGGAATCTCTACTAACGGTTCACCACACTCGACGATTGGTATTTTATGATAAGGTCTCATTCGTGATGTTGACAGCAAGACGATTGTTTTGTTGCTGTTCCTAACGCTTCTGGTACTGGATCATAACCTCCCGGATGAAACGGATGACACCGCAAGATACGCCGAATTGCTAACCAACTACCGCGCCAGACTCCAAAACGTTCAATTGCTTGGATAGCATACATTGAACAAGTTGGTTGAAAACGGCAAGTTGGAAGAAATAGCGGCGAGATAAACATTCGGTAGAAGCGAATCAGCAAAATCAATAATAGTTTCATTGCTGTCACGAAATCTAATAAAGTGGTATTTAGGGCTATAACTATCTATTTTGTGGCATCATTGCTGAGTTCATTTTTTGATTTAGAATCTACTTTCTCTTTGTGGCTACAAATTGCTGTCGTTGCAATTTGGGTTGTGTTTGTGCTTATTATTGCAGGGGTGGTCAATCGCTTCGGTAGTAAAGATCCAGAAATTGTACGGAAGATAGTTCACATTGGCACAGGTAATGTGATTCTACTAGCTTGGTGGCTAGATGTCCCTCCAATTGTGGGCGTTACAGCTTCAATTGTAGCGAGTGCTGTGACCTTATTGTCCTACCGATTTCCAATTCTGCCTGGTATTAATAGTGTTGGACGCAAAAGTTTCGGGACATTTTTCTATGCCGTGAGTATTGGTATTTTAATCACTTGCTTCTGGACACTGCAACAACCTCAGTATGCTGTACTAGGAATCTTAGTGATGACGTGGGGAGATGGATTAGCAGCTTTGGTTGGACAGCGATTTGGACAACATAAATATAAAGTATTTGGCAGAGAAAAAAGTTGGGAAGGTTCCCTGACAATGACTGTTGTGAGTTTTTTGATCAATAGTTTGATTTTAGTGAGTGTACAAGGAAACCATTGGCAAACTTGGCTGATATCTTTGACGGTTGCTTTAGTTGCTAGTGGGTTAGAAGTTGTTTCGTTTCTTGGTATTGATAATTTGACAGTTCCTTTAGGTAGTGCAGCACTTGCTTATGTTCTAAGCCAGTTGATGGGAAATGGGTAATGAAAAGTGGGGAAATGTTTACACGTCATTAGTAGTGGTAGCGCCCGTGACGGTAATATCTGTAGGGATTACGATATATCTCGCGATCATAGATGTACTGAGGATGGTAGTGTCTATGATGATAATATCTGTTGTCATTATAATGCCGCCTGCGGTAATGAATGTGCTGTGGATAGTATCTGCGACGGTAATCAGAACCGTAGTCTTGTGGGCAAGGTTTATGATGACGGTTATATCGACGAGTTTTGTAATGGTGACGGCGTTTATGATGTTTTAGTTGTTCAACATCAGTCTCCCAATCTGCTTGAGTTAACGAATCATCTTCAATCTGAACAACTTGCGTTTTTAATTCCTCATAGTTTGGTTGTGTCTGAACTTCTTTTTGGACTGACGCTGTAGCTACCTCTAATCCAAGGTAACTGGGTAACACTAAAGCACTAACTATGAATTTCCAAAACATTGTTTCATGCTCCTCATTTCTCGTTCCCTAGCAAAACTAGGGAATGTCTATTGTGAGACTTTGGTTGAAAAAAGGATTTACGCAGTGAAACGAAAAATTAAGGCTGATTCTGCTGAAGGATAACAAAGCCTCTATTAATGCAATACCATCGACAGCAAGGTGAAGAGAGTTCCTGGTGAGCGTTACCTTACTTTGTTTTAAAAAAAATCTTAATACATCAAAAAGTTAAGAAACCGCAGCCTGTAACCTAGACACGTGGAGAATGGTGAGACAAGGCAAATGATAGTGAGTTCCTCATTTCAGCGCAGCTATACAAGTTGCCACTGGGTAATCTGGATGAAAATCATCTAAATCTTGAGGCGATAACTCTTCGGCTGCAACTCCCATAAAACTTGCTAAAACTGTTAAGGGATTACCGTAAATATGCAAATTGGACTCAGAAAAATCTTGAAATAACTGTTTCATTCCATCTGGCAATGGTCGCCAATAATCTTTAGGAAGGCTATGTAATTTTTGAGCACTGGGAACCATACAAAAACACTTACCACCAACTCGCAGCCAACTATAAATATTCTGAACAACCACCCAAGGATTATGACAATGTTCTAACACGTTAAAGACCAATACTGTATCCAAAGATTCTGGCATGATTATTGTTGAGTCATGAGCATCCCCAACTACAGTAACTCCTGGTCTAGATACTAGGTCAAGAGTTTGATATTCAGTTGCAACAGAAAGCTGATAAATTTCTTTATTCAGTAGCACACCACCTATTTCTAATACAGAACCGACAACTTGATGTCGAATCTCGCTAATAAATTTATCTAAGTAATATCTATCAACAGGAGTTCCTCTGGTAAAGCCAAACTTATGACATATAGGAAACCGCCGTTTTAAATCACCCCAATCTAAAGTATTTACTGCTGGAGAGAGCAGACCTAGTGTTTCTAAATATTCTACCGTTTGACTAAAATCCTCAAAAGTATTAATTTTTTGTTCGTCTGCTATCAAATTTTCTTGGTCAAATAAGCACAGAAGTACGTAAGGATTTTCTTGACTAATAGCACTAAAATTACTGTGCTGATCTGCACTCATCAGACCAGACAATCCTTGTTTGGAAATCTTTAATGTTTTATGAGCTAACAGAATCAGCAATTCCTCCAAGTCATAACGTATTCGTTTACATTGGTTTAATAGGTGTTCTGAAATGAGTGAAGAATCCATCTGCTGGAAGCGCTGATACGCAGCTTCTAAAGATTGTTCATGGATAAAAATTTCTAGGATAATCAACCAAGATTTGTTAGCAATAATTTGGGTTTTATTCCGATTAGTGTCAAATATTGCCACGACTTGAGAATCTTTTACAGTTAATAACGCACTTGGTACATAAAATTTTTTCATGATAATTTTTCTTAGCTCGACTTGATCCATAAAGTTGAGCTTAGAGTTGATTTTTAAAGTAAATCTTCAGTAGGAAAGGCAAAAAGTGGTGTGGATCTTCCTCTGACTTGATTAGCGTTGCGTTACGGCGTTTAGTCTCGGCTTTCTTCATTTTGAATTTTGTTAGCGCAGCGGTGCGCAGCACATTTTGAATTTTGAATTGGTATTATGTGGTGCTGCGTTAGATGCTTTTCACATGTTTTTCGTAACAACTCACACCGAAAGTATGCGCGTAACACATCTTACAAGAATTTAATGTTTACTTTATAAAAAACTCTAAGTTAATTGGCTATTAATCACAGGCTTCCCTGTAGATATTGCCTTTTCAATAATATCAACTGCACGAGTGACTCCACCTGCTCGCTGAATAGCTTCTTGCAATTTAGAGGCGTTCTTTTTGTAAGTATCTTCATTCAGCACTCGTTGTATAGCAGTTCGTAACCTAGCAACATTCAAACGAGACAAAGATACAACTTCACCTGCTCCCGTCCACACAAGACGCGCCCCCACTCCAGGCTGATCATAGGTAATTGGAATTGCTACCATCGGCACCCCATTTTTCAAGGATTCTAAAACTGTAGAAGCGCCCCCGTGAGTAATCACGAGAGTCGCTTTTTTAAGCAGTTCTAATTGGGGTGCATAACTGACAACTAAAGGTGAACCGGGCAGTTCTGGCAAAGATTCTGGACTATTTCCGCCACCTAAAGAAATGACTAGTTGGATGTCCAGCCCCACACACGCCTCGGCAATGCATTGAAAAATCCTCATCTGACGGTTTTGCAAGGTACCCATTGAGGCGTAAATCAGTGGTTGGCCAGTCAACTTTTCAAACGGGAAAGAAACTGGTTCTCTACTGATCTCATTAGCTAAAGTTCCCATGAAATGAAAGCATTTAGGCAACTCAGTACGAGGGAACTCAAACTCAATCGGCTGTTGACTCAACTGAGCCAATTGTGAATAGGAATCGCTAGGGTGAGACAGCCAGGGCAGCTTCCACTCTTGGCGATACTCTCTGACTAGCTCCAAAATAGGTTGCTCAATATAATTAATTAACTTGTAACCAGCTTTGTTACGTAGACGTGCCCACCCAGATGGATTATAAGCCCAAGAAGTGAAAAAGGGAGGAATGCTATCTTCAGGGTGGAGCAGTAAACCACTGCATACGCTAACGAAGGGAATATCCAGCAATTGTGCAACAGAACCTCCTTCATAGGAAGTTTGGTCTACTAGTAAGGCTTCTATTCCTTCTGACTTGATTGCTTCTGGGGCGTCCCGAAGCAGCACAGCCACATCCTCTTTGACCATCTTGAGGTTGGATCGCAAGGCTGCTAAACCAACCATCTCTCCTGCTTTGGTATGCTTTTGGACTGTCCTCTCGCTAGTAATATCAAACTTCCCGAGTGTACGGAAGCCTAATCCCAATGCGACAGCCTTAGCTTCTGCATAGGGCAGACCTAATAAGGTGACTTGGTGACCTCGTTGTTTAAGTTCCCAGCCCAGAGATGTCATAGTACTGATATGGGCAACTGCGGAGGGACAAATCATACCAAAATGGGTCATAGATAGTAATACCGATACTTTTTTGCTAACGTTAAGCTAGGCAGTTTTCATCCATGCCATCTAAATCTACCATCTATATGTACTTATTTTTTGCTGTCGCGAAACAACTCCTGTGAACGGTTACCATTCAAAAGATTTTATTATATTTTGCCAGATGACATCTTAAATTAAAACTATTCCAAAAAATCAAAAAAAGGTTGTTGCTTCATTTGTGGATATAATTGAAAAAAATACATCTTGCCGCCAATAAATTGTGAAATATACCAGAGACAATTTTGAGTTGAGTTGTCTTGTTAAGAACTACAATAATATAGATAATATAGTTGATGAATTTCTAAGTCTTTCGTTTTAAAAAACAAGTTATAGCAGTCCTACTCCCTTCGCGCTATCAAATTACCTATCTTCTTTTTTCTTCCTATGCGCGGCGCACGCTACGCGGAGCGCGATAGGCAACAGCCGTGCCGCAGGCATACCCGGAGGGCAATGTCTCTACCGTATTGCAGGCAATTGAAAACCGCTATATATCAGCGGTTGGTATCGCAAAAACTAATATTACCAAGAAATTTTTAGATCTGATTTGTAAAGTTAATTTCGATTAACAATAGGCACCACCCGCGCATGGTGCCTTGGGAATCGCCTCACAGAATGGTAGCTTGCATACTTGAGGGAACTCCCGAAAGACGCACGACCTAGGGCTACCACCAATTGTCAGCTGTCCTTTCGTTATAAGGCTCTCCTGTAAATGGTTGTACGCCAGTATTGGGATATGCATCATCTGATGGTCCAAAAATACGCATGGCAGCTTCAGAAATGTATTGTGTGACCTTAGCAAGCATCTCGGAGATAACCATAATATAAGACCCCTATTTTTGTTATCGCTTCACTTGCGATATATCTTCTAACATCTCTACTTTAGTTCTTCATTTTCTCCTTAGCTCTCATTGGCAATATATCTACATTCTCTGCAATAATCAGTGATAGAGAGTTGCAATACTTTAGCTTAAAAAAATATAGCAATTCTCTTTGGTCTGTAAGAATTCTTTTTTGAACATAGAGGCGTAAAAGAAATAGACGAGCGCGTCGCCACCCTTTATGGGTTCTAGGAAAATAGAGAAAATAATAAATCTTACTTCGCTTATTATATTAAGAATTGCTAAGCTAAAAACCATGCAATCTCCTGTTTACCTTCTCACCGTTGAAGAAGAAGAATTGCAGTCAGAACATAAAGTTTTGAAACATGACGAGGTCTAACACGGAAAAAAATGGGCAGGCTTTCTGGGTTAGCGCGACTCCCACACGATTAATCGAGGGGTTCTCTCACCGTGCCATTTTTTTGGGGACAAATGCGATGAAGAATGTAGTCTGGTGATGGTTCATCCTTCGTTTGCTATTCTTTTACAGAATGATTACTCCCTTTCCGCCGGAAGATTACCTATTTAAATGAACCGCATTAGCGCAGCGTGTCCGCAGGACATAGACACAAAGAGCGCATTAGCGTGCGATTCGTTTAACCTAATTGAGTGAAATAACACACTCAGGGACGGTTAGCATGGTCTCAAAACCATGACAACTAAATGACCATGTAGGTGAAAGTAAGTACCCTAGAAAGCTAAGTCCTACCCTGTAGGTGCAACAGTGAAAACGCTATCCCCAACTGAGAGACTGGTTATCAAACGGTGGAATGCTGGGATAGTTAAATGGCAGAATTCCAAGAGCCGTACTTGGCAACCTGCCTAGTAAGAACCTATGAGCAACCTAGTAGTGAAGATGTGTCGAACCATCGTTAGGTCTGATGGGTATACGACGGCTGATTAAGCCCAAGCCAAAAAGGCAAGGATAATGGGGCATTGGCAATTGTTATATTGACCAATAAGCACTGCCTCCAAACCCGGTGGACAGCATCGCTCTAAGGGTTTTAATAATGGTTATTTGGAACGAATTAATCCTCTTAATTTGTTCTCAGAAGGGTCGATTTCTGAGTAGGAAACCATCCATAAACAATAAGAGGAAAAGATTGAGTCAGAAGCGAAAGCCTTGGGTAATGCCAAGGATATGCCAACAGACTTACGATGACTTGGAAGATATAGTTTCTAGTAGCAGTAAACATGTCTAAAACGAGTTTAAAGACTACGGTGGAATGGAATAAGATAAACTGGCGAAAGCTAGAACGTCAAATTTTTAAGCTGCAAAAAAGAATATACAGCACATTTCAAGTAAATGAAGTACACTACTGAAGTCTAAAAGGCAGATAGAAAGCTCTTTTTACTTCTGACCGGAGGCGGAGCTTTCCTTGCTCCGCTCCTGACTCCTGACTCAGGAATTGCTGCTGTATCAAGCCTCTACTCGTGGAGATGTCAAAGCAGTTCGCCGACTCCAGAAAACATTGATGAGGTCTAGGTCAGCAAAGTGCATTGCGGTCAGAAGGATCACTCAGGATAACCAAGGGAAAAGAACAGCAGGAGTGGATGGAGTAAAAGCTCTGACCCCAGTAGCTCGTCTAACCTTAGTAAAACAACTGAGATTAACCCAGAAATCCAAACCAACACGGCGAGTTTGGATACCAAAACCAGGAACAAATGAAAAAAGACCACTCGGTATACCGACAATGCATGATCGTGCTTTGCAGGCGCTAGTTAAACTAGCCTTGGAACCTGAATGGGAAGCCAAGTTCGAGCCTAATTCCTTTGGATTTCGACCAGGGCGTTCCTGCCACGATGCAATCGGAGCAATATTCAACCAAATCCGGTACAAAGATAAATTTGTGCTAGATGCGGATATTTCCAAATGCTTCGACCAAATCGACCATGAAGCACTGCTAACAAAAGTAAATACATTCCCGACACTACGCCAACAATTAAAAGCATGGCTTAAGTCAGGAGTGAAGGACGGCAAATCGCTGTTCTCAACATCTGAGGGTACGCCGCAAGGTGGAGTTAGTGTGCTACGAAGCACTTAGTGGTATTGCTTACGGTCATTAGAAAATAGGAG
>NZ_QMEA01000014.1 GCF_012912105.1 Brasilonema sp. UFV-L1 | reverse complement strand
CTCCCCTCCCGCAGCACTGGTCTCACCGTCCACCGCACTGGCTCCTCCTGACTCCTGACTCCTTCACTATCTACTGTTTAGTGTGTACTGTTCATTGTTCATTGATGTTGACTAGGGTGCTTCAGAAATACACTTGTATAAAAAAAGTACAATTTTGCAAACAAAAAGGTAGCTTTTAGCGTCTTGACTACAGTAAAGTGATAACTCTGTTGTATCGGCGCTTTATAGTCTAAGTAAGTTATAGTGCCAATGTCTATAGTTCCTGGTTGTCGTATGCGCTTGTTTAACGCCCTCTCTTCTACAGGTCTTTACGTAGGAGTTTTTTTGGTAACTATTATCCAACCTGTTGTTGCTCAAACACCAACCCAAAAACAAACACCAGGACAAATTCCCGCGCCTGTACCTAGTCCTCCAGCAGGACAATTACCACAACAACAACAACCTCCTGCACCTCCCAGTAGTACTGACTTTGTAGCCCCAGGTTTGCGAGAAGGGATATCACCGCAATTGAACCGCTACCTTTTGGGACCAGGAGATAGTATCAACGTTTTGGTTCAGCGTCCCCCCGGTCGTTATCGTTTAGGAGCAGGAGACTCGATTGGAGTTTCAGTTTTACGCTTCCCAGATTTAAGCTTTCAAGCTGCTATTAACCCAGATGGTAACATCATAGTGCCATTGCTGGGAAGAGTGTCACTCAAAGGATTGACTTTAGAAAAAGCACAAGAAAAAATTCGCTCAGGTTATAATCGTTTCGTTGTTGATCCAAATGTGACATTGTCATTGCTGGCACAGCGTCCAGAATTCAATTTTTCAGCTCAACTTAACCCTGAAGGCAACATCATCGTGCCGCAAGTAGGTACAATATCATTACAAGGCTTGACTTTAGAGGAAGCGCAAGAAAAAATTCGTTTGGCTTTGAGTCGCGAATTAGTTGACCCAGTTGTGTCACTATCACTCATCGGACAACGGCCAGTTCAAATCACCATTGGTGGAGAAGTCAATCGACCTGGAATTTATCCTGTGAACTCGTTCACGCCTCGCGTCAGTGATGCGTTGTTTTTAGCTGGTGGTTCTGCGATGATGGCAGATCTGCGTCAAGTTCAAGTACGCCGAAAGCTGGTAGATGGTTCTGTTGTTTCACAAACTATCGACCTGTACACACCATTACAAAATGGAGGTGAAGTTCCTAACCTCCGTTTACAGGACGGCGATGCAATAATAGTACCACGTCGGGAACTCGCAAACGATGCGACTTATGACCGCGCATTGGTCGCTCGCTCAACCTTAGCAACACCGCAGATTAGAATTCGTGTTTTAAATTATGCTGGTGGGGGAATAGTCACTGTCCCTTTACCGAATGGTAGTACTTTTATAGACGTATTAGCAGGAATTAATACTGACAGTGCTAACCTCAATGAAATAGCTTTAGTTCGCTTTGACCCGGAAAGAGGTCGAGCCGTTAAGCAGACAATTAATGGAAAAAAGGTACTGTCAGGAGATGTATCTCAAAATGTACCACTTCAAGATAACGATATTATAGTAGTAGGACGAAGTCTAATTGCTAAAATTACTAACATCATCGGTACAATCACCCGTCCTTTCTTCGATGTTCGCACTTTTCTCCAATTCTTCGGTGTGTATGACAGATAGAGATAAATCATATCTGTAGGGTGTGTCTCAGAGAAAAGGGAGAAGAGTAAAAAACTGTTAATTGTGAATTTATGAAATAGTTTCTTATTTGAAACTCGTAAAATCCAAAATTTTAGAAAAAAACACTGTAGCCTAATTTATACCAAATTTTGATTTGCTGCTGCCATGACTCCACCAATTGTTAAACGCTACCTCATTGCTTTCGATAAATACAAGTGGATTGGACTAGCTAGTTTTGGTCTGGTTGTAGCGGGATCAATGGCGGTGGCTTTACAACCACAACAATCTAAATATGTCGCGAACGGCGCACTGACCTATAATCGTCCAACAGTTTCTTTTTCTGCAACAGGCACTGAAATTAATCTGCAAGGGCAGGAATTAAGCCGAGATATTTTGCTATCAGACCAAGTGATTGATGCAGCAGCAGCGAAGGTTAATATCCCGCCAATAAAAATACGTCCAAATATCCAGCTCAAGATGCCGGAAAAAGACTTAAAGGCATCAGATAGACAACTCACGCCAATGCTGATCGAAGTGCAATACAAGGATACTGATATCCAGCGATCACAAGACATATTACAGGCATTGATGGTATCGATGATACAGCTGAGTGCAGAAATTAATACACGGCGATTAAAAGCAGTTATTAGTAAAGTTAATGAACGCTTACCACAAGCGAAAAAGGAATTGCAAGTGGCTGAGCAAAAATTAGAAGTGTACGATCGCAAAGAACGACCAGCAATATTGGCTGCAGAAAATGGAAGTTTGCTCAACGCAGTCACTAATAGCCAAATACAGCAACGACAAGTTCAATTAATCGTTAGTGGAATTGATGCTCAAATTCGCAGCATACAAGAAAAGTTGGGTTTGAATGTCAATCAAGCTTATGTTTCTTCTGCTTTGAGTGCCGATCCAATTATTGCTAATTTGCGAGCGCAACTTTACCAAACTGAATCCCAAATAGAAGTTTTTAAAAAACAAGGGCTGCGCTTTGAACACCCTACAATGGTTCAGTTACAGCGTCAAAAAGAAGGCTATGAAAACTTACTTCGACAACGTGGTGCTGAAGTTGTAGGCGGTGAAGATGGAACAGCACCACTTCCGGCAGTAGTTGCTATTCGTTCCCGAAGTAACCTAGATCCAGCCCGACAGCAGCTAGCAAACCAGATGGTGAGTTTGCAAACTCAGCGCGAAACACTGCAACAGCAATTCCTTGATTTAACACAAGAAGAAGCACAATTGCGTAAAGAGTATTCTTTGATACCAAATAAGCAATTAGAGCGATCGCGTTTAGAACAAGAAGTTGCACTCAAAAAAGCCGTCTATGACCAAATGCAGGTCAAGCTTACAGACGCAAGAACAGCAGAAGCAGAGACAGTCAGCAGCCTCGGTATTGCTAGACCACCAGTCGTAATGGATGCTAATAAAGACCGTCTGAGTCCACCGATTACTGTGGGTATAGGCAGTTTACTAGGATTGTTGGTAGGTAGCGGAGTTATATTTTTATTGGGGTCATTGGAAGGAATCTTTAAGACCAAGGAAGACATCCGCGACAGCCTCAAACAACGAGAAGTTCCTCTGTTGGGCGAATTGCCTTTAATGCCAGTTGATGGGTTAGCTTTGGGTGAATTGCCTGTCGTCCTTTCTCCAGAGTCTTTCTATTTAGAGTCTTATGAGAAGTTCCGCAGTAATCTGCGCCGCATTGGCGGGAGAAAATTGAAAGTTGTATTGATGACTAGTACTAGCAGTGCAGAAGGTAAGACTGTAAGTGCTTATAACTTAGGAATAGCATCCGCCCGTGCAGGCAAACGAACTTTGATTGTTGAAGCAGATTTGCGATCGCCATCTCACTGTTCATCCTTAAGAGTGACTTCCGACACCGCCGCGACTCTTGAACCTTTACAGTATTACGCCAACTTGAGCGAATGTATTCGCTTAGTACCAGATATAGAAAATTTATACATTCTTCCTAGCCCTGGTCCTGTGCGTCAATCAGCAGCAATTCTCGAATCTAGCGAAATACGACGCCTCATGGAGGATGTCCGTGAACGCTTTGATTTTGTCATTATAGATACACCTCCTCTAAGTTTATCTAACGACGCTCTGTTAATCCAGCCTTACACCGATGGTATTGTGCTAGTGACAAGACCAAATTACACACAGGAAAATATGCTCGCTGAAACGATTGACCAATTGGTCGAATTTGACCTTGAGTTGTTGGGAGTTGTGATTAACGGTACTGATATCACCACTACCCTGGCTCACTCATATATAGATCCAAACTCTCCACCTGAACAATTACAAGCACAAGTGACAAATGGAGCTAGAAGATAACAGATCGTGCTGATGCAAAAGTAGCGGCTTGACCACTATAATTTTGCTGTTCATCCAAAACATTTCAAACTATACCATCTTCTAGGAAGAAGCGTTTGCCCAAGGAAGTTGTTTTGCACTGTCCATATATATCAGTACTTCTTACCAGCATCAAAACCTGTGCAATTTTAACGTTTTTTTATACAAAATTGTTTATTTCCCTTATTTAGTTGGGTAAAAATATTATCACAAGTATTAAACTATATCAAGTGTCACCTGTCTTGCGGAGGAATTCAAAATTCAAAGCTTAGAAATTCAAAGTTATTTGAAACTTTGAACAAACTTTTTATTTTGAAGTTTAAATCTTTGAACAGTGACAGCGATTAAACTTACTCCAAAACCAAGTCAAAGCTGAGTGAGAGAAAGTCATGATAGCATTAGATTTAGCAACGCATGATGATATTTACAGGTTTGCACTGTTCGAAGTACAATTCAAAGAACTTTGGTACAGCTTGACAAACAGTTTAGAAGAACTACTCAAAGAGCTAAGACAAAAGCGAGAAGCAGTTGATATAGATTTTAAAAAGCAAGTAGAAGCTATTTTCCAAGCTTGTCGAAGTCATACAGGAATTCCGTCAATTCAAGAGATAGAACAGCGCTTTTGTTTGGAAAAAAGCTACGCAGTAGTATACGAAAAATATTTAAATGAAATCCGTGCTCATTTATCGAAACATCTGTCGTCACTAGATAGCGGTTTAGAGCGATCGCTTGAGAAAGTAAAATTGCAAGTGGCTCAGATACTGATAGACAAGGGACAGTTAGGAAAACTGACACAAGCTCAAGGAATAGAAGTTTTCGAGGCGATCGCCACGCAAATACCCAATGAGCTGATACCAGGGATACCAAGTCAACTGAAATATGGGTTCCAAACGCTGGCTAAGTTTCAGCTTTCTTACCGAGGATTTCTACAATACCGGATTCGCAAATGTTTAGATGGACTGACTCCAAATGAACCTGAAACGCTCAAGCTTTCCCCATCGTCCTCTGCTGAACAAGTGCTGCTTAATCTTAAAATTGCTTATGCAGAAGCGATTACTAAATGTGAAAGAGCTTTGAAAGGGTTGCTGTGCGAGCCAAATCAAGTCATTTATGCAATTGTAGAAGAATTTCTAGATTCCATACTTCGCGCTAAAAATGTAGAGAGTGAATGGCGAATCTTTTTACAAGACGCGCGAGAACAAATTTGGCAGGAATTTCAAGACTTAGGCGATAGCTCGTATACTGCAGGTAAAGAAAACTTACATTTCGTCAATGTTAGAAGAAATTGAAAGCTTTACGACTAAGCATCTGGATGAATGTGCATCTTTATACGTTGAAGTGTTTAATGGTGAACCTTGGAACGAGCAATGGAGTTTTGAAAATGCCAGATTACGGTTATTTGAAACCCTGATGACACCTGGATTTGTCGGATTTGTACTACGACAGGATAAACTACTGGGGTTTGTTGCAGGTTATTGTGAACAAGTGCAAAAGGGTAAAGGTTTTTACCTCAAAGAAATTTGTGTTCGACCTGATAACCAGCGTCAGGGAGTAGGGACAAAGCTACTTGACCGATTGATGGACGTTCTGACTGCGATGGAGGTGACTATGGTGTATCTGTTGACCATGAAGGATGGGCAAGCAGAGGCGTTTTACACTCAGAACGGTTATCAAAGAAGCCAACGAATGATTTTAATGTCAAAACGGCTTTCTGAGGATATTTGACAAGTCAACAATGTCATGCTCTAAACGTATTCTATAGCAACTAACCAATTAAATTTCCTGATAATCTAAACTCCGTACTATGAGTAAGATAAGTAGTGTGCTTGTCTGTAACGATAGTAACTTTTTGGGGAATTAATAAGGGGAATTAATAATGAGTCAAGCAGCGCCAGCAAATGCAGATACTCCATCACTTGTCATCAAAGACTATAGAGAGTGGTATCGACAAGGTAAACGGCTGGAAAAGAAAGGACATTACGAAGAAGCGCTCACTTATTATGACAAAGTTATAGAGATTTGCCCTGATGAATACTGGCTGTGGTATGACCGAGGCTGTGTTCTGCGAGAATTGGGTGATTATGAGCAAGCGATCAAGAGCTTTGATCGCGCATTAGAATCTCGCCCCAATGATTACTGGGCGTGGTACAGTCGAGGCTACATTTTGTTAGAAGAACTCGAACAGTTTGAAGAGGCGATCGCGAATTTTGACAAAGCCCTCGCCATTCGTCGTGATGATTATTGGGCGTGGTTTCGTCGGGGAGATGCTTTTAGACATTTAGAGCGCTATGAAGATGCAATTTCCGATTATGATGAAGCTCTATCAATTCGCCGCGATGATTACTGGGCGTGGTTTCGTCGAGGAGATGCTTTCAGACATTTAAATCGTTATGAACAAGCGCTTAAAAGTTATGAGAGAGCTACTTCTCTTCGCTCGGATCATTTTTGGACTCATTATAAGATAGGCGATACGTTGAGATATTTACAGCGCTACGAAGAGGCGCTTGCAAGCTATCAAAAAGCAACTAAACTGAACCCAGACGATGAGTATGCTTGGTATAACAGCGCTTGCTGTGCAGCCCGAGTTGGAAACAAACCACTAGCCTTTGAATACCTCAAGACAGCACTGGAAATTAATCAGAATTTTCAAATCTTTGTCAAGACAGATCCTGATTTGGATCTCATCCAAGATAATGAACAACTTGATGACTTGCTGTGCAGGATAGCTGAGTGGAACGCTTGACATTTTCCCACCGCCAAGTGTAACGGCTATGGCGGGGGATTCCCAGAGTCGCGTCACATACTCCCATATTGAAATGATGTACTAAGCTGTTTTCCAATTTTACCGAGCGCGTTACTTAAGTCTGACTCGCTACGATGACATTAGGAATTTTTGACATCTCCCCCGGTTGGAAACACGGGGGATTCTAAACTGATGTTGCTCCGGGGTCTAGAAGACCCCGGAGCAACGTTTACGATATGATTTGGATAATCCCTTAAACAAATCAACTCGTCTTGGGAGTGTCAATGCTCCCCTACCCACCTCGGCTAGGGATAAACCAAGCTGTGTGGCTACTTTTCTCATGATATTGGCTGCACCGTTGCAATCTGCATTGATGATGTGACCATCACGACGACTTTTGTACAATCCGCGCTTTACCCTTTGACCTGACGGTTTCCATCCTGCGGGTTTTTCACCATGCTTGTAGAGGCTATCGCCATCCAGGTAAGACGCTTTGCTTGTATACGCTTCTTCAGTAATTGTAAGAATTATTCCGTATTCTGGACAAAGTTGTTTCAAACGTTCAATCAATCGTCCTGTGGGAATAACAACAAAATTCTGATTGTTGCGTTTGCCCATATTAGAGCCATTCTTTTGACCATCATTCCAACCGATGACAAGGTTCCCCACACGGTCATTAAGACATCGGTTGATGATAAATCTCGCTGCTTTGTTAACAGCATCCCTCATCTGATTGTTGCGTTTGCGTTGTACTCTATCAAGGTTTGCATCCGACGCATTGTCCCCTAGAAAATGAACCAGCCTTTGTTTCGTTGATCTGTCGGCGTAGTCGGGTACTCGTTGTAGTAAGGCTGGTTCATTTTCTTCGTGTAAGACCCCCGCCCAATAAAAATCAGACTTCCCTTGCTTGTACTTGGCAACTAGACGACAATAACCTTGATTCATCGCTTTCAGTTTGCGACCATCAATAATCAAACTTTTCCCATGAGTTGAAACACCTGTTAACCAGTTGGTTCCTCCGTGGTCAAAACTCCAAGCTTGAGTGTAATCAAGGTTGGGATTGCTGTTGATTGGCTCTTTGCCATCATCAATTACCCAATCAATCCACAACTCACCCAAATAAGGACGTACCGTTACTTCCTTAACCCAATCTGAATCGATGAATTCAGGTAGGTGCAGTTTGATTTCAGTTAGTAAGTGCGGCTTGGTCTGACGACTGATTGACGGATAAAAACAACCATCTTTGTAGTTGAGCGCTTGTCTTGGGAAAGTACAAGCCGCAAGTCCTCCACGTTTTCTATACTTTGGCAGTGACGGTCTGTCAACTTCACCTTTGTAGAAAACGTTGACTAACCCGTTGTAACTAGTGATTGACTCTCCCACTGTTTTAAGTGTTTGCTGGGCTGATTGTGCAGCCATTGCTTTGTAATGTGGACTATCCTTAAGAGCTTTGTCTAATTCAGGATAAGTCGTACTGCACTTATAAGTTTTCCAGCCCTTAAGTAATTCGTCACCACACCAATAAGTTGTAAACGCATCTCCTTGTTGTTCTAACTTGCTGTAATGAGTTTGTCTGGTATGGTAAATCGCCGAATTTATCAAACTGTTGGCGTGTTCACACTGGTTAATCCAAAACGCTTTTTCTTCGTCAGTAAATCTAGCTTTAACAGGTACTGTTTTGTACAACTTGCTATCACCTCCTGTTGCTGATTATCTTAGTTTCTACATATTGCGTCAACAATTTCCGGGAAATGGCAAAACTATCTAAACAAGACCACGAATACCGAAGAACCGAAAACTCCGTATCCTCAATTAATTATCATTTTGTATTTGTACCAAAGCGTCGAAGACCTGTGTTAACAGGAGATGTGGCTAGACGGTTACAAGAAATTATTTTTGAATTGGTGCAAGAACATAACTGGAGACTGATTGCTTTGGAGATTCAGCCAGACCATGTGCATCTGTTCGTTAACACACCCACCGATGAAGCACCGTCTCAAATTGCTAAATGGGTAAAACGGAGGGCATCACATCACCTTAGACGTGAATACCCAGAGTTGAAAAAACTACCTGCTTTGTGGACACCGACCTATTTTGTAGCGTCAACAGGTCAAGTCAGCACTGAGGTAGTTAAAAGGTATATTGAAAACCAGCGTGGGAAGTAGGAGAAACGCCGGACTAAAGTCCTGCGCGTCGGGTTTCATCCCCTGGTTAAAAACACAGGGGTTCTCACCCTCCCGCTATGTTTTGATAGTATATGAACTATGGCAAAGCAAGATCCTCCACTCGTTGGAGAACAACTAGTTAAGGAAGTTTGTCGGCGGATTCGAGTCGCCCGTACCTATTGGGATGCTCACAACAACGCTGCTTGTCGGGGTGAACGTGAGCGTGCGTTAGCCCTTTACAACACACTGACTAAGGAACAAAAACAGCAGATTCCGCAAGTGTTACGAGTGTGGTTGCGTTATCGTAGTGAGAAATACTTTGGTACAGACCGAACACCACCTAAGTCAGCACGACGAAAATCATCCAGAACTGCTACCAAGGTAGAGTGAAACTATGACAAAACAGGAGATGCTCAAGTTTCGGGTGAGTACAGAACTAATTGCTATCCAAAAAGAACTACTCTTATGAGTGTAAAAATCCAGACCGAAAAAGACTTTCTTATGGCAAGCACTAGTATCAAGACAAACCAAGAAACAGAAAACGAAAAAGTTCTATGTTCTCATTGTCAGCGTACCGCTACGAACGGTATTCAATGTAAAGGGATGTGTGTGGCTGACAATGACTATTAAGGTATGGATTTTAAACAGTTGTCTCAAAGTCCGACTTTTTTAGATGAAACGAAGCCATATTCTGCCACGGTCATATTTTTATGAGCATCGCACTTTTCAGTAGACATCTCCATAAATTAACGTGAGTTCCACGAAGCTAAAAAGCCGCAGCAGGCAAAGCAGGTAAACCTTTAGGGTTAGTCCATCTCTTGTCCATCTGCGGTTCCAAATATTCTTAAAAGCAAATTTTTGCAAGCAATCTAATACAGTAGGAGCACACGTGATCACCTCGAAGAATCACTAGCAACTTGGGTTATTGATGTAGCGCCGAAAATATATTAACACCCAGCTTGTTAGTAATGTAGTCTATTGCTTTCTGGCCACGGAAGCTATTGCCAGCTTTATCCAGTGGAGGTGAGTAAGTCGCGATCGCAAACTTACCTGGAACAACTGCTATGATTCCACCAGCGACACCACTTTTAGCTGGTAATCCAACCTGGTAAGCCCAAGTCCCTGAATCTTCATAAAGTCCGTTGGTTAACATAACAGCCAGCACTTTAGGGACGTACTTTTGATCAAGGACTCGCTTTGAAGTGATTGGATTAACTCCGCCATTTGCCAGTGTCGCACTCATAAGCGCCAGATCGCGTGCTGTTACTTCTACAGAACATTGGCGAGTATACAGATCGAGCGACTCCAAGGGATCGCTGCCAAGCTTCTTATAGCTATTCAGCAGTAGGACAATTCCTCGATTACGCAAGTTGGTTTCGGATTCAGAACGATAGACTTCCTGTTGCACCGAAAGCGGACGACCAGCAAAATCGCTCATTGTTCCGATTATCTTATTCCATCGCTCTTTAGGAGTCTTACCTGGGACGAAACTGACAGTAGTAATTGCACCCGCGTTGACAAATGGATTGATACTACGCTTCTCATTTAGTTCAATTGCCATAAACGAGTTGAAAGGCAAGCCTGTTGCATTAACTCCTATTTTCTCTTCAGCCGCATTGCTACCCAGAGTCTGCAGTACATGGGCAAAGGTAAAGACCTTGCTCACCGATTGTATACTAAACGGGTACTTTGAATCGCCAATCTCGTAAACCTTTCCATCAACGGTTGCGATCACAATTCCAAATAAGTTTGGATTTGCCTTTGCCAGAAATGGAATATAGTCGGCATTCTTTCCCTCTTTCGCTCCTTTGAAGGTTTCGTAGGCTTCCTTAAGGACTTGTTGGAATGTCTCTGGAGTCGGTATATCTTTTTTAGATAAATCACTTTTTGGCGTATCAGTACGAAGCTGTGTCAAAAAATTGCGAATCTTCAAGTCACTGACTTCCTGCTTAGCTTTAGTGTAGCTCCAAGCTGGACTTATCAGAACTAACGGGATCAATCCGAGCAAAATTAATCGAAGTTGCACGAATGGGATTGCTTTCATGTTTATCTTTATATCTTTTTTAGTTTGGAAACTATATCGCAATTGCTTTGATAAATATTCATTACCTCATTGACTAGCTATAAGTCAATCATTAACGACCAAGTTATCAATTCAACTAGAATTTCACCGACTCAGTCACTGGTTATGCTCGGCAGTATAGCTAGAAATATTGATATTTTATTGATTTTACTTGGTTTTTTTAGGCAAAATTAGATGAGATTTCGGAAAAAAACGACATGTTTGAGATTTTTACAAAGTCCCATTAAAAAAAATAAAAATAAAAACTGATGTAACTTTGACTTATTACTGCATGTATAAAACGTAAATTTAAGGATTTGTCAAGCTGCATTCATTTATTTTTTTCTTCTCCATAAGCAACAATTAATGCGATTTCAACAAAGTTTATTGAGGCAGTTTTATTAAGAATATCAATGCCTATTTGATGGCTTTCGACAGCATTAATTTAGAATTCTTCGTTTCTTAGCTTCACAATAGATTGGCTTGATACAGCTAGGTAAATGCCCATCAACACAGTGATAAATGCTAACCAGTTTGAGAGACTTAGTTGTTCAGAGAAGATAGCCCAGGCTTCGATTGAGCTCAGGACTGGATCAAGTAGAAAGGCGGTAGCAACAAAGCCTGAAGACAATCGACTGAGGCTATGGACAATCAGTCCCTGACCTAAAACTTGGCAGATAAGAGCTAAACCAATGACAGATAGCCACCCGCTTCATTTTCCATAGACAAAAATGGACAACCCTCCACAATGTCTACTCGTAAAACTCAAGATCTGGGTGTATTTTTGCGGCTACGACGCCCAGAACTTGGGTAAAACTAGTTGACGGGAAGCCGCAAAAATACAAGGGTTGTCCATTTTTGTCGAGGGTTTGCCCAACCCTTCCAGGATGAGGGGAAAAATTGATCGTGGGTGAATAGGAGGACAGGGAAAGTAATGAGGGCTGCGACACCAGAACCCCACAATAAAATCGTTGTAGCCGTCAATTTGGTTCGTAGTTGTTCGGCGACTAGCACGCACATAGCAACAAGAACAGCAGAAAGCACGGCAGCTACATCTCCTATGTTTTTGCCACTAGCAATTTGCAAGTCCTCTAGTCCAATAGCAGTCACTCCTGCTATGGCAATAACCATCCCAACACCGAATTTACGGTCATAATGCCGACCGAATAACAACCATGCCCCTAGACTAGTAAACACCGGGGTGAGATTATGCAGGACAGTAGAGATGGCAACACTGGTTTCTGTCAGCGACCATGCCCATAAGAGTTGGGAGAACGCAAAAAAAGCCCCAAATCCCAGTAATAGTCCCACATCTTAAGGTGTGTAAGACTTTGGTTGTCTGAATTTGTACTGAGATAGTTGGTCACGAATTGTCATGAGTCCCTGCCACAAACTCAAGACAACGCTAGCAATCCAGAGGCGATTAAATATAGTGCTATTTGGGCTCAGTTCGTATTCGCTTAACTTGATGAAATTGGCAGCGAAAGAAATGGCAATTAGACCAATAGATAATGAGGCGATCGCTCCTAATGCTAATGTACTCTTTAACTGTTGCAGTAAACGGTTGTTACTTAAGCTATCAGCATTTATTTTGACATTTACTCTTGCAGATGCATTTTCCTGATGACTCATTTATAAAATTTAATTGTTACTTAACAATTCGTTTTAATTTTACTAGCATTTGAGTCACTTTTTTTGAATTAACCCTCTTTTATCACTTTCGGAAGAATTGGTTTTATCGTGCCGACTTACTTATTATTACCTATTACTACTTTTGAGCCAAAATCTGCTTAACTGCTGTCAGCGCCGAATAACTCACGCCAGCAGTTCCTTCGCCTGGGTGGGTAGAGTCACCAACGAGCCATAAATTGTTGATAGGTGTACGATTGGCAAAACCAAAGGGACCAAAAGTTGATATCCTTTGACCAATACCACCAACAATACCCTGATCTCGTGCTGTGTACCGTGCAAAAGTGCGAGGAGTCGCTGCTTCTATATGAACAATAGTTTCTGGCTTCAGATAAAAGAACTTTGCCAGACGGGAGATAGCATCTTGTGTATACTGCTGCTTTAACCCCTCATAATCCTCAGTCAACCACCACTGTTTCGTATCCACAAACGAAGAAGCAATAATTGTTGCTTTTCCTTCTGGGGCGCGCCCATCTCCTGGATGACTTACAGAAACAAACAGGGAATTATTCTCGCCAATTGGACCTTTAGGATCATATATAAATTGGAGATGAGGCGGACATCCAAAAGGAATTGCGCTTTCGTCTACGCCCAGATACACAACGAAAGCACCTGAAGCGGGTGGTAGTTTTTCGACTCGCCGCTTATAACCATTCGGAGCCTTCTTGCCTAATAACTGTACTAAATTCTGCGCAGTGACATTAGCAACAACGTGGTCAGCTGGTTCTGTCCAGACTTCACCAGTTTTCTGGTTACGAACAACCACAGCACTGACTTTGCCGTTTTTGACTTTGACATGTTCAACTGTGTGGCGCATGAGTAACTTACCACCTTTTTTTTCTAGGGCTTCTAAGAGGCGATCGCTCAGAACTTGCATACTACCTTGGAGATGATACAATCCCTGCGGTAACTGCGATACGCTCAACGCTGTTGCTGCATAAAGTAAAGCCGTCTCTTCGGCATCTACCTGAGAGTAGAGCTTGAGTTGTAAATCCAAAAATGTTTTTAAGCGATCGTTGTTTCCTAGCTTGTAGGCACGCAATGCATCTCCAACCGTAAACAAAGTGTAGGGTACAGTGATGAATGTACTAGGACGCACCGCTTGAGTCAGCTGGAGTAAATCCCACACGTTACGTGGCGGTAGCACTGGATCGCGTCCTTGAAATTCCCAACTCGCTTTAAACAAAGCCGCCATCAACTCCCAAAAAGGTTCGCTACCGGGAAACTGTTGTTGTCGTTCCTCTTTCCATTTTTCTGGATCTCGCCAAACGTTGATTGGTGTGTCCTCACCTGGTAGATACACTGCACAAGCTGGATCACAAGGCGTTGCTTTCGGCAAATCAATTTCTAATTCTGTGAAAATACGATGGTGGATTCCCCCTGGTTCCAACCCTGCGACTTGAGTAGCTCCCACATCAAAGGTAAATCCTTTACGTTGAAATGTAGAAGCACAGCCTCCTGGTACGAGGGCTTGATCCAAAATCAAGACACTGTAACCTCTATGCGCTAATAATGCACCAGCAGTCAGTCCGCCAATTCCGGCACCGATAACTATAACGCGAGATTTACTCTTGCCAACACGATTATCTGGCATTGCTCTTTATGATATATTTCTTAATATTTCTAATTATTATTTTAGAATAAGTGTAAATACTAAAAGATTAAATTTAGTACGAGTCAACCACTAATACCGGCACAAAAGAGTATTTCAATATACTCAGTAATAGCTTCCAGAGCCAGTCCATTTTAATGGACTTCGGCTATTAGCCTAGGACTTATAGTCCTAGGCGGACGAAAACGGAGTCAAATAATATGTAATGACTTTAACATTTTTTGACCAGGTGCAAGATTCAGGGATCTTATTTTTCACTTTAAGCAAAGCGCCGTTTCATCGCTCGTACTGAAAAACTGCAGTGCCTGATTACCCAACAGGAGAGGCTTATGATTTAGGATTGCTATAGGTTAGGTTGCAGCCCAGTTGTAATGATAAATGAAGGAAAGAAAATAAAAGACTTGTAAAGATATAAATATAAAAAATATATAATTATACGCAAACTTTTTGTTTTGAATTAACAACGATAACATGAGATATAAAGGAAAAACAGGAAGCATAAATCTAAGAGATGCTTGGCTCGTATTCCTTGAAACAATTAACAACATGCTCAAAAAAGTATAAATTTTGTAATCCCAAGTAATCAGTTTATTTTTGAGCATCAGAATAGTTAGGATAACTGCAAGTAACATAAATATAATACTTATTAAAGTTAAATCCCAGCCGTAATAGGAAATAAGGCTATGATTAAGTAGATAATCTAAAATTGGACGAAAAGGATATGATAAGTCCTGGTTCCATGCTTTCTGTATAGCAAAGCTTGCAAAAAAATTACCAGTTAAAAAATAAAGATGAAGCATGAAAGCTAATAGTGAAACAGGCATTAACAATACAGATAAAATACCCCAATTATGTTCTTTGGAATTTCTATACTGTTGGTAGTACAGATAAATTAACGGCAAAAATAGAAATATTCCTTGTAGCCTTGTTAAGACTGATAAAGCGCTCAAAATTCCTGAAAGCAGCCATTGTTTTTTTCTAGCATAATAGAGTGAAGAAGTGACTAATAATATAAAAAGAGCTTCTGGTCCTGGTCGTGATAAAAAATATGAGGTGGGAAAAATGATCATTAAAGTTGAGGTTAGAATCGCTATATTTTTGTTGTAATCCAGCGAGATCAGCTTGTATAGGTAAACAACAGAAAAGAGAAAGAAAATATTGCTGATAACGATACCGCAAACCAGTATATTTGAAATGAAGAAGCTGGATATTTTTAAAGCTATAGGATAAAAAGGATAAAAAGCCCAATTTGCTTGTCTGTCCACAGAAAAAGGTCTGGCTTCATAGCCATTTTGAGCAATATTTATGTAGTCTCCAACATCTCCATATTCAAAAGACTTGATCACTTGTCCTAATTGCTTAAGACTATCCATATTAAAAGCAACATATTCTGCATTTGCATTTGAATATGACACATAGAACAAGTAACCAATAAATAGTAAAAAAAGCCGATTTACCAGCGCAAACATCACTAATTTTGATGTCTCATTTCTGAGCAGGTTTAGTGTCAAAGCTAGTTGGCTAAAACGTATGCGTTTTGTAATAATGCCAAAAACTGCACAAAATCCAAGCAGTAGTAAAAGATTGCGCCATTGCAATCCAATGTCAAGAGGATTCGGAGAAATCTCACCTTGTACAAGCGCTTTGACTTCGACAACACCACTTTGCACGACAACGCTATGATAGCTGTATCTCTGACGACCAATTGCATCCCAAACCTCGACAGTGCTTCTGTGGGGATGATTTATTTGAAATTTATTATCAAGAGTAGTTCCTGCTGGTAACTGACGACTACGTTTTTGTGTGACTTGGAAAACATAATCAATTGTTGTCTTGGGGCGAACCTTTACTTTTGTAAAAAAGACATCGTTCAGTCGAGTCATCGGTGTGTACATGACCCCATCTTTCAATACTGTTCCTGGTGGCTGCTGTTCTTCGGGAACAATCTTCCAACCGTTGACTCCCCAAACTAGAAAAACCTGTGCAGCCTCAGCCATTTGATAGCGAATTTCTTGGGTTACAAGTGACTGCTGTTGTAATGATGTGAAACTGTTAGCAAGGGATGGTTTGGGTACCAGAAAGCAACAGAGTACAATCAGTAGTAAACAGCGCAGCAACCAGTATATTTTACAGGACTTACGCACAGACACGAAAGAAACCGGGTTTCTGGACAGAGACGTAAAATGACGATTTTTCGTAAAGAAACCCGGTTTCTGCGTAAGTTCTATTTTAGATGCAATGCAATGCGAAACTGGTTGAGCGCGAGGTGTTTGATATCTAAACTTTTGCACATCTCTCATAACTGACTCAGTATAGGGCGATGGCTTCGCTGACTTTAGCTCAAATCTTCAATTTCAGGAGACAGATTAACTCTGTGGACATACACGAACACTCCTTGGTTGTGATGCGTTGTTTATTGTTGAGTTGTGATCAATGCCTCTTTTTTATATCCAAAATTGCGTTTGAGAGCATTTATAGGCTTTTCAAAAAACTGCCATGATAAAGATGCCACAATTAGAGTAGCTACAGTACTTAAGAAAAACTTCTTCCATCCCAAACCAAGAGCGGGTAAGCCAAAATAAGTCAATATCTTACTAAGAGTATAACCTACTAAAATATGGTAAACATAAATTCCGTAACTTATCTTACCAAGATATACCAGAGCTGGTAATTCTAGAATCACTCCTATCCAACCACTAAAACCTCGTGCAGCACGCTCTATCAACCATACAAAAAACATAGACGCTGCTGTACTTCCCCAGACAATGATTATTGAATTATCTAAATTGGGGATGTGTATAAAGTGAGAAATAACAAACAAAGGGATACCAATCCAAAAACAAAAATTACATAAATATTTTTTAGCTCGTTTAAGTTTGTCTTGATTGTAATTACAAAAAGCTAGTAATGCACCCATCCCAAGCGAATCAAAGCAAGAAATCGTAAAAATATATTCCCTAACTCCATTGTTTAACCCAGCTTCAGTCATGATGAATCGAAATAATGGTCCTAAAAAGATAGTTATAAAAATAACTGTCAACAGACGTTTTTTAGGAATAAAAATTATGAAGAGTGGCCAAATGAAATAAAACTGTTCTTCTACAGACAAACTCCAAAAATGTGATGTTAATTCATCCCAATTTCTCCAAGAATAATAAATATTGGATGTATAAGTTAAATGCCACAACAACGAGAATTTGCTTAGAGATTGGAAAGCAATGATTGTCGTCACAAATATGGTTAAATAATAGACAGGTATAAGGCGTAAAAATCGACGAACATAAAATCTTCTGATTGTAAACCAGGCATCTTGTTGAGCGAAATCCACCAAATCTCTGCATCGCAATAAAATGCCAGTAATTAAAAAACCACTTAGTACAAAGAAAAATCTGACTCCTAAAGGACCCCAATGTAATTTTGAATTGAGAAAAAGCTCTGGTGGAAGAAAGTGGTGAACCAATACGCCAAACACAGCCAATGCTCGCAAACTATCTAACTGAACCATGTAGCGTGGCTCATTATTTTGTACCGTATTTGTTATTAAGTTCATCTGACTTAAATCCCTGATATTCAACGTTTTCTGGTTCGAGTGACTTCTATGCAACAAAACGCGAATTGGTTTTGTTTGAGTCGTAACTCAAGTTGTTAATTATGGAATAATCTAACAACAGATAGAGCAAAATCCTCTGTTAAGATTCACTTACAGAGGAAAATGATAAAAAAATTGTCGCTATCTACTCTATCACCTACGTTGCTTTTATGAAATTTTCTTCTTAAGAAGAAGACACCTTGAGAATCACAAGGTCTTGCGCACCGATCCAAGTAGACGTACTTCCTGACCACAGTCCTGGTAAAGGGGCCTGAACTAACTCTAAACCTGCTTGTGCTGCAAGGCGTTTAATCAGATCTAGGCTGTATGCTGTCATATATTCTGGGTTTTCTGGTGTGACAATAGCAAAATCATTACCGTTGTCGCCATAATGATGGTCGAAATTGAAATCGGGTCGTGCAAATCCTAAAGGTCTTGGTTGTCCGGGTTGGTAATTATCAAGCACAAAGAAACTGAACAAACAACGTCCATCTGGCTTTAACACCCGCGCCGCCTGTTGGAAGTAATTGGCGGTCGTTTCAGGTAGCATATGAGTAAACACAGAGGCTGCATAAACAATATCAAAAGAGTTGTCGGGATAGGGAAAACGGTAGTCAACAGGATTGACTTCACCCTTAGGATTGTAATAGGTGTTGTGGATGTTTGCCCAAAGAAAACGGAAGTTTGGATACGCCTTATGAAAGGTTTTCTGCAAAAAGATTACCTTGTCGTGGCAAATTTCAAAGCCATCGTAAGAGCCATCAGAAGATAGCAAATAGCGTAGAGGAAAAGCGATTCGCCCCAGTCCGCAACCAATCTCAAGTACATTGCTGTTCTTGGTTATCCCACCATAAACGCGCAGGAGCATACTCCATTCTTCAGACCAGCGAAACCACTCTTCGAGGACATCAATCCCTTCCTCACGCATGAGATCTAGTGGTGGAATGAGTTGAGGATCATACGCAATCCTAGGCTGTTTTAATATATTTGCTTTCTGCAAAATTCGTCTCAAATTAGTTTTGATCTCAAATAGATTAGTCATCACTTTTCCTCTCCCTTTTGCCAAGCCGACGCGGTTTCTGTACCTATTGCTTGTGGTTTATGGAGATAATAACTCAGCCATGTCAGTGGACTCACCACTGTACACAATAATTGACGCTGACGATGAGATAAGCGTGAAAATGCAATATCATGACAAAAAACTGTTAGGGGGTTAATGAATGTAGCATATTCCCGGTAAGGCAAATTTATCAAAGCTTGAAGTTCTGCTAGAGTGTAGCCACGTCGGACATGACCCCATTCGGCCATAACTTCTGTCTCAGCAGGGCAAATAGGTTTCATGAATTCATAGTAGGGAAACCGCCAATTTTCATTGGGAGTACTAATTAACAAAAAACCACCGGGACGCAAGACTCGCAAAGCCTCTAATACTGCCTTTTGATCATCTGGTACATGTTCTAAAAGGTCGAACATCGTGATAGCATCAAAAGACTCATTTTCAAACGGTAAATTAGTTGCATCAGCACAAATAAAGCGAACCCTTTCTTGTTGGTTACATGGAGCTTGCGCGTATTCAGGGTTTAAATCTATATTGGTAATTTTCGCCTCAGGAAATAACAGGGCACTTAAACCGCTTTGACCACCCCCTACTTCTAAAATTTGTTGAAAGGGTTTGTTAGGAGTAATGCGGTGGATAGCACGCATCTTTTCGCGATAAAAGAATCCCTGAGTCAAGGGATTAGGAAAAGGATTATGAGACAGAAAATCAGTCAATGGTGCTTTATGCATAAATACGCCCTGAGCTAAGAATGTAAAGTCTAAGTATGCGGATTTTGACAAAACAGCTTTCTTTTTTCAGCTTCTTATTGAGAAGTTGATTGCAATACCAAAAACGCTGTTTTTCTGATTCCAATGTCTTTTTTGGTTGTCAAAGATAAGTAGACTATTTATTCTGTAAGTAGTATTTCACTCCTGAAAAACAGCCTAAGACTTCTACAAAAAGCATTTTGTTGAACAATGTCAAGTCCTTGAAAAGTCCGGATAAAAACCGCCGAGTATAGTATTTAGGTAAAGCAACAAACAGACGATGCAAATTACCCCAATGATTATATCTAGCAAACTGAATCAAAAGAGCTGCCACATGACCACGCATATACTGATACATTTGTTGTTTAAGTTTATCTAAGTCACTGCGATGGTAGTGATAAACGACAGCTGTTGGTTCATAGCGACAAAACCAACCTTCAGCTAAGATTCTGTACCAGAATTCTGAATCCTCACTACATCCTGAAGCACCTGCGCCCAGCCGTTCGTCAAAGTACCCGACTCGCTCAAACACCTGACGCTGGAAAGCCATATTCGCTCCAGCACCAATATACCAAACAGGAACACCTCGCGACTTCATCTCCTCAAAAAACTGAGAATCAAAAGTTAGAACACGGTATCCTCGATTAAATCCTCCAAAGCCTTTTTCAAAAGCAACTTGTGATTCTGTTTCTAGTTCTCCTGGGAGAACTAGCCCAGTCACAGCCATCACCTTTGGATTTTCAAAGCTTTGTTGCAATCGTGCAATCCAGTCAGGATGAACTTCTACATCATCATCCGTGAAAGCAATAATGTCGCCGGTACTATGGCGAATGCCAGTATTACGGGCAACACTCAGCCCTGGACGAGATTCTAACACGTACTGGATACCGGGCATTTGTGCAACCAATTGGCGTGTAGCGTCGTCCGAAGGAGCATTATCAACGACTATAATCTGCTGTGGTGATGGCGACAACTTTTGCAGCGATCGCAAGCATCGCACCAACTGTTCCGGTCGATTTCGCGTACACACCACTACGGAAACAGAAGCACTCACAGATTGCAAGCTGTGTTCTTGGAGTTTTTGGAGGGGTTGCTCTAATGCTATCAGCGATTGAAACTCAGGTGGTGTATCCCTCGAAGGGTTTTGGGACATACCAGCCAAAGGTGCTTTGAAACCGTGATTTAAGAGGCGATCGCCCACTGCTGGTGTAATCTTTTGCACAGCTAAATTCACGAGTTGCGTAGCAGACATTGGCAAATTTACTGCTGAAATTTCCTCATGAGCTAAGGGAATTCCACACCACCAGAAAACCGCATAGATACCTTGATACTTTGGTTCCACCCTAAGTACAGGGATGTCTTCACTCAATTCAATGTGCAAAACCTTCCAAGGAGCAAAGCTATTCATGAAAATTGCCTCCGAATTTGTTCTGCACGTCGTAGTGAACGAGGGTATTCTCCTAAAATTCCAACAACACCACCCCACAATTCTGCCAGGATCATCTCTAACGGTAGGGGATGCTGATTTCTCAGACATTGCTTGATTTGACGCAACTCGTCTTTGAACCACCAGAGAATAGTTTTGCTCAACGCAGAACGTTTAGCAGCGTCACTTGTGTAGGACTTCACCATAAATGCCATAAGTCCCAAACCCCAAGTCCAATATTGATGACGCAGTTTTTCATATTCCCGACGATGTCTATGAAAAACCATATATCGAGGTTCATAAGCCAGTGAATAGCCCTCTCGAATCACCCGATAAAAAATATCTAAATCATCACCTCCTGGGCGAGGGGCTGCGAGGGCTTCGTCAAAACCACCAAGTTTGAGTAAAACCTCTGTGCGAAATGTCATATTGCATCCAGCTCCAAACATTCCTGCCCCACACGGATAAAAACTATTACCTGGTAAGACTTGTCCGTAGTGAATTTTCTCAAAGCCGCGACGAAAACCACCTCGTTCTTCAAACAAAATTTGCGCTTGTGTTACGAGTTCATAGGGTAAAACTAAACCAGTAAAAGCTGCTGCATCAGGATTTTCGGCAATCGCTGCTGTCAATCCGCGCCACCACTGACGATCTACCACCACATCATCATCAATAAAGGCTATCATCTCGCCTGTTGCTTCCTGGAGTGCCCGATTTCGGGCAAAGCCCAAACCGCCTTTCATTTCTCGAACGTAGCGCACCCCAGGTAATGCACTGCAAACTTGGTGTGTTCGTTCATCACTAGAAGCATTATCAACCACCAGCACTTCAAAAGCGTCGTCTGCACTTTTAAGCGCCAGTAAATGATTTAGACAACGAGCTAAATCATCAGGTCGGTCTTTTGTACAAATTGCTACCGTTACCGAAGGGAGTGGTTTGAAATCGATTTTAGCAATTAATTCTTCTCGTATACTTTCCTGAAGGAGTTTAGTTCCAACTTCCTTAGCAATCAATTGAGCTAAATCTTCCGGGCTAAGCACACTTTTTGCTGGTAGTGCTTGCATCAAAAAGCCGATGGGCTGATCTTTACGTCGTAAAATCAACGCAATACCTGTGTCACTTTCTGAAAGTGAGATAGTGGGCAAAGGTTGAGTGACTTCGATTTCGATGATGCTGTAAGGCATAAAACGCTTAACCTTGCTTTGTCAAATGGAAGCATTGCGATATTGCAAATGATAAAGTTGAGCAAACAAACCGTCTTGCTCAAGTAACTGTTGGAGGTTACCTTGTTCGATAACTCGTCCTTTATCAACCACAATAATTTGATCGGCTTGTTCGATTGTAGACAGACGATGAGCGATGACAATGACTGTACGGCTTTGACTCAGGGTATTGAGGGCTTCTTGAATCAAGTGTTCAGAAATAGTATCAAGAGCATTCGTCGCTTCATCTAGAATGAGAATCTGTGGATTGCGGATGATAGCGCGGGCTAAAGCAATACGCTGTCTTTGTCCTCCTGAAAGCCTGACTCCGCGATCGCCTACTTTTGTGGAGTAACCTTCGGGCAGTTGCATGATAAAGTCATGAGCATTGGCAAGTTTTGCCGCTTCTATGATTTCGGTTTCTGTTGCATCTAACCGACCATAGGCAATATTCTCCATGACGGTTGTACTAAACATGTACACATCCTGGCTAACAATCGCAATTTGATGACGCCAGTCAGTTATGTTCAGTTCTCGTAAGGGGTACTTATCTACATAAATTTCGCCTGATGTCACATCAGAAAAACGACATATCAAGCTAATTAATGTGGACTTTCCCGCACCTGAAGGACCGACAATCGCAGTTGTTTTACCCTTAGGAAAACAAATTGACACATCTTGAAGTGCCAGATCTTCTTGAGGATTGTAGCGGAAGTTTACTGATTCAAAATAGATTCCTTGTTCTAAACTTTTCAAGGGAATATTACCAGAATGAATGTAAGGTTTATCAGACCTATCTAAAAAGTACATGACATCCTGGACAGAACTTGTCAAACCTATCAGTGTAACCCGCGTACTTTCCAATAGTTTTACCTGTGGTTGTAAGCGGTAAAGAAGAAAAATGAAAGCCAGCAACGTCGTAATGGTACTTAGACCTTTCAGTAAGGCAACTACCAGAATACACAGGATGAGAAGAGACGATAATACTTCAGATATTGGCTGTACAGATCCAGAAACGATGTCGAGTTTTAAAAAGGTGTTAACGACCTTTTTTGATGCTGTATCGAAACGTTGTTGCTCATAAGATTCACGTCCAAAGGCTCGAATCACCTTCATTCCTGCGAGCCCTTCCCACATACGGATTGCCAAATCGGAATTAGCTTCTACAGCTTGTTCTCCCAAAACTTTTACTTGGCGAGTCACGAACTGGATAAAAAGGGAAATGAGTACCATCGAGACACTCACTATTAAAGTGAGTTGCCAAGAGATAAGCAACAGCAGAGTTACATAAACAGTGACTGTGCAAATAGTAATAGTCAGGGTTACTAGAGTTGATAAAGCTGTACCAGTTTGCCATGTTTCTCTTGCCAGAGTGTTTATCAACTTACCTGAATCACTACCTTCTAAAAAGGAATAGCTGACACTCAACAGTTGATTAAAAATCCCTGAACGCAATCGATGTCCAATTCGTGAATTCAACCAAGCAAACAAAACCGTGTTGCTATAAAAAAGGCAGTTTTTCAAAAGTATACTGCCCAGTATACAAAAAGCGATAATAGCAAAACGTTCATTGTCTGAAACATTCACAAAAAATTTTGTCAGAACATTTACAAAAGCACTATTACTTGTTGTTTGAGAATCGTTACTTTG
Organism: Brasilonema sp. UFV-L1; assembly: GCF_012912105.1. Classification (GTDB taxonomy): domain Bacteria; phylum Cyanobacteriota; class Cyanobacteriia; order Cyanobacteriales; family Nostocaceae; genus Brasilonema. The sequence goes on along the minus strand of NZ_QMEA01000014.1, from coordinate 56,604 downwards.
TAGAAGAGGGATAAATAAAATAATCCCAAATCCTTCAAAAAATGCTGACAAAACTCCTAATATGATGATTATAGGAATTGCCCAACGGTAGATTTTCAGTATTGGTAATAAAGTTTTTATTACCTTTGCCTCTGTCATGTTGTTCCCCTTTTTTTACATGAAGGTTTCAGGAAAATATGAAAAACCTTTGAACACTTTACTTAATGGGATAATTCACGACAAAGCTCCAGAACTTTTAACCATCTTTTCCACATAATTATTGCGTGCGGTTTCAGCGGAAGCGCGTTAGATTGAGATATTTGCTTTTGGACATCAGAAACTGTAGTTAATTGACTAACCGCCACTTTATCTTTTCGGGAATTCAGTTTTTCCTGAAACTGCAACCAAGAATTATGGTCTGGCCAAATCAAAGATGTAATTGGCTTAGCTGCAATTTTGACAAGGCATTCTATAATGCATTGATGAACTGGTCGAAGTAATAATGGACTATAGTCTAGTCTAATGCTCTTGTAAAACCAAGTTAGTGTACTCCAATAATCTCCACTTGCCCTACTTTTCCATGCAAGATAGACATAATAAGAACTTTCAGACCAGTTATATATGTGAGTCGGAATTTCTGGGTGTTTTTTCTTAAATTCTCCCATAAATAGATTGTAAGACTTCGCCATTGCCTTACAACTGTTGGACATACTTGCCTTGACCTGACGATACCCAATCAAAAACTCAGGTACAACTCGAAATTGATACTTTTCAGCAATACGCAAGTAAATATCCCAATCCTCACAACCTTGTGCATTCTGCTCTTTGAGTTTGCGGTTATAACCACCAACTTTCTCAAAACAAACTCGACGAATCAGAGGAACACTTGCACTGCTGATAAAGTTCGTATATAGCAGTGCTGGGTAAACCTCTCCTTCTATGCTGAGAACATTTAAATGGTGATGAGGATTGTACTGTCCAATTATGACATCTTCTTCATCAATAAACACTGACCAGGAATAGACCAATCCCACCGATTCGTCTGCTTTTAACATACATTGCACTTGTTTTTCTATTTTCTGGGGATACCAGATATCATCAGCATCTAGTGGTGCAATGTATTCACCTTTAGAATTTTCAATTGCTAAATTACGAGCTGATGCTACTCCTGCATTTTGTTGTCTCAAAAGAGTGATGCGACTGTCTTTTTGAGCAAAAGATTCTACGATTTTGGGTGTTTTATCTCGCGAACCATCGTCAACAACTAAAACTTCTATGTTTTGATACGTTTGAGATATGACTGATTGTAAAGTTCGACCGATGAAAGGTTCTGCATTATATGCAGGAATGATAACTGACACTAATGGGAAATCACTCTTCATTTTATTCACCGTATTGTGGGTAATGCGTTAACGAGCTAAACAGAAAGTGAAACCAGATAAAGATTTCGCAATACGAAAAAAGATTTTTTCGCTTCAAACATGCTTAACTTGCGAAATAAAAATGAGATTTCGCACAACGAGCGGTGAAAGTTAACTTGACATTTGCAAATACTTGATTGAAACAGCTAATTGACTGACAGCATATGCAGGTAATGAGAATACTATTCTCCTAAAAAGGAGACTGTGTAAGGGTTTGCTCATTAATAAAATATTAGCCTAAGATGCTGAGTTAGAAATAGATTTCCATTTGTACGAGTGGGTGAGCGCACAAATGCTCTGTTCTTGACTCTGCACTCAGCTTTGGGTGGAACCTGTGTCAAACTGCAAAACTCCACGAGTTATCGTGGTATGTACCTAGTTGCCTGTAGTAGTGGTATGCATAGGCAGTTTATTCTCAGTCACTAGTCTTGTTGACAAATTTCTCCGCATATGTGTTCCTTTTCTTGTCCAGTTTTACAGACTTTTGATGAAAACATAGAGTCTTCCCAAGCTCAACTTGGGAGAAGCCTGAACAGAGTTGTGTCGATTAGTACATACGCTCGCCATATATCCTCTGGACACGCTACAGAAACGGGCAGTGTGCTCTGTACAATGATCCATGACGACTCTTGTGTGGTAAGAATTTCTCATGCAACCCCTGTTTTTGACGAAAAAGTCAACCGGTTTATCAGTAATTTACTTGTATTAATTATAGCATTTTTTATAAGTAAAGATAAAAATATAACCAATGTCCGACGGGATACCGGGAGTCGCTGAGAAGTCTACACTGTATGCTTGCATGACTTGTGGGAGTACGTCACATAAGATAAAGAAGTGTAGGCTTACCCCACTAGTTCAAATGACCATTACCTTGCTAAACTTTCCTGATCTTAATACTCCAAAGCTTTACCAATTGCCTGATGGTTTAACTATTGTGGTAGAGCAGATGCCATCTGAAGCAGTTAACCTGAGTTTGTGGGTTAACGTTGGTTCAGCTACCGAGTCAGATTCTATTAACGGTATGGCTCACTTTCTTGAGCATATGATTTTTAAGGGAACTGAGCGACTGGCAAGCGGCGAATTTGAACGTCGAATTGAACAGCGGGGTGCGATTACTAATGCTGCCACAAGTCAAGACTATACTCATTACTACATTACGACTGCTCCCAAGGATTTTGCAGAGCTTGCCCCGCTGCAAATTGATGTTGTCCTCAATGCCAGCATACCAAACGAAGCCTTTGAACGGGAACGATTGGTTGTTCTAGAAGAAATTCGACGTTCCGAAGATAATCCCCGTCGCCGCACTTTTCAACGGGCAATAGAGACAGCTTTTGATAAGTTACCTTATCGGCGTCCTGTTTTGGGACCAGAAACTGTTATTTCTCAATTGCAATCGCAAGCAATGCGAGATTTTCATGCAACCTGGTATCAACCTCGCTCAATAACTGCTGTGGCTGTAGGGAATTTACCTGTGGAAGAGTTAATTCAAATTGTCACAGAAGGTTTTAGCAAAGCTGCAAAGACTGACAACTCACAACTCATCACTCAGCACTCAGCTCACCCTGAACCTCAGTTTACAGAAATTGTCCGCAAAGAATTTATTGATGAAAGTCTCCAGCAAGCAAGGCTAGTCATGGTTTGGCGAGTACCTGGGTTGAAGGAATTAGAGAAAACTTATGCGTTAGATGTTTTAGCCGGAATTTTAGGACATGGATTCACATCAAGGCTAGTGCGAGATTTGCGCGAAGAGCAAGGGCTAGTTTCCCACATTTCTGTGAGCAATATGACTCAGCAGTTACAAGGGATATTTTACATTACAGCTTCGTGTACAATAGAAAATCTATCGGCAACAGAGGCTGCAATCGTACAGCATATCCGCAATCTGCAAACAGAAATGGTGAAGGAAGCGGAAATAGCTCGTGTCAGGACAAAAGTCGCTAACAGATTTATTTTTCGTAATGAAACACCAAGCGATCGCGCCACTTTATACGGTTACTACCAATCAATCGTAGGAGACTTGAAACCAGCACTTAACTACCCAGCTCGCATTCAAGCTCAAGATGCAACAAGCTTAATGCAAGCAGCACAAGAGTACCTTTCCCCAGATGCTTACGGTGTCGTTGTTATCAAACCATCTTAGACGAACGACGATCACAAAGCTATCCCGCTCATCCTGCTCATCTCCCTATTTGCTATTTGTATGATGTGGACTGAAATTGATGCCAATATTACCCAAGTCACTGGCGAAAAATTTCAATCGTCACAACGGCGTTCTGTTGGTGGTGGATGTATAAATCAAGGTTACAGTGTCTGTGATGCTCAGCGTACCTATTTTGTCAAGTTCAATCAAGCGTCACAAATCGCAATGTTTGAGGCTGAGGCGCTAGGTTTACAGCAAATGTACCAAACAGCTACTATCCGTGTTCCTAAACCGATTTGCTGGGGTACCGCCGCTGATTCTAGCTATCTAGTTTTGGAATGGTTAGAGATGGGTTCAAGTAATACCAAATCTTGGGAAGACATGGGGCGCAAGTTAGCAGCGATGCATAAAGCTACTAGCAACCAAGGTTTTGGGTCGAACATAAACAATACCATCGGTTCCACCCCTCAAGTGAATACTTGGACAGCAGATTGGGCAGAGTTTTATGCTAAACATCGACTTGGTTATCAATTCCAGTTGGGAAGACGCAGGCGAGGTGATTTTCCCCAAGAGAAAAAGTTACTAGAGGCGATACCAGAACTCTTCGCCACTCACAAACCCCAGCCTTCTTTGGTACATGGTGACTTGTGGGGAGGAAATGCTGGGTGTACTGTTTCAGGAGAACCAGTGATTTTCGATCCAGCGACTTATTATGGCGATCGCGAAGTTGATATCGCCATGACAGAATTATTCGGTGGTTTCTCACCTGCGTTTTATCGGGGTTATAACGAAGTTTGGCGCTTAGACGAAGGATATGAGCAAAGAAAAACTCTCTACAACCTGTATCACATCTTGAACCATTTCAATTTATTTGGAGGTGGTTATTTATCGCAAGCCAACCGGATGATTTCCCAGATTTTGGCGATTTCGCGCTAAGACACATTAGACATTTCCAGAAATTAATTATACGTTATCCGCAGGAACACTAGTAGGTTGGGGAGCCACCGCCGTGGACGGGTTCCCCGGCTTGAGGCGCGTGGCGTTTGACGCCAGGAAACCCAACACAAAACGTTTGTTGTTGGGTTGTGCTACGCTTAAACGCCAGACTTGCCTAGGTCGGGAAAGCCGTCATTCGCGCTGGTTCCCCAACCTACCTTATCTATTGTTATTATTTTGTGCTTAGTTCTTTAAGTTCTTGTTTTGCTTTTTCGTTCAATTCAACATCATTATTTAATTGCAAGATTTTTTGGAAGTCTTGTATAGCTTTATCTTTATTGCCCTTATTCTTATAAACTAACCCTCGGTTGTTGTAAGCTGCGGCATAGTTTGGGTCAAGTATTATAGCTTGCTTACAATTGGCTATAGCACGATCATAGTCTTTCTTAATACGGTATAGCTCACATCGGCTATCATAAGCTGCGGCATCCTTCGGGTCAAGTTTAATAGCTTGGTTAAAATCAGCTATCGCACGGTCATAGTCTTTTTTATACAAATAAGAATATCCTCGGTTGTTGTAAGCTGCGGCATAGTTCGGGTCAAGTTTAATAGCTTGGGTATAATCAGCTATCGCGTGGTCATCGTCTTTTTTATAGGCGTAAGAAAGTCCTCGGTTGTAGTAAGCTGTGGCATCGTTTGGGTCAAGTTTAATAGCTTGGTTAAAATCAGCTATCGCGTGGTCATAATCTTTTTTATTGGCGTAAGAAAGTCCTCGATTGTAGTAAGCTGTGGCATCGTTCGGGTTAAGTTTAATAGCTTGATTCAAATCAGCTATCGCGCGGTCATAGTCTTTTTTATTGTCGTAAGAAAGTCCTCGGTTGTAGTAAGCTGAGGCATAGTTCTGGTCAAGTTTAATAGCTTGGGTATAATCAGCTATCGCGCGGTCATAGTCTTTTTTATTGTTGTAAGAAAGTCCTCGGTTGTTGTAAGCTAGGGCATCGTTTGGGTCAAGTTTAATAGCTTGGTTAAAATCAGCTATCGCGTGGTCATAATCTTTTTTATTGGCGTAAGAAAGTCCTCGATTGTAGTAAGCTGTGGCATCGTTCGGGTTAAGTTTAATAGCTTGATTCAAATCAGCTATCGCGCGGTCATAGTCTTTTTTATTGTCGTAAGAAAGTCCTCGGTTGTAGTAAGCTGAGGCATAGTTCTGGTCAAGTTTAATAGCTTGGTTATAATCAGCTATAGCGCGGCCATAGTCTTTTTTATTAGCATAAGAAAGTCCTCGGTTGTTGTAAGCTGCGGCATAGTTCGGGTTAAGTTTAATAGCTTGATTCAAATCAGCTATCGCGCGGTCATAGTCTTTTTTATTGTCGTAAGAAAGTCCTCGGTTGTTGTAAGCTGCGGCATAGTTCGAGTTAAGTTTAATAGCTTGGTTATAATCAGCTATAGCGCGGTCATAGTCTTTTTTATTGGCGTAAGAAACTCCTCGGTTGTAGTAAGCTTTGGCATCGTTCGGGTCAAGTTTAATAGCTTGGTTATAATCACCGATAGCGCGTTCATCGTCTTTTTTATTAGCGTAAGAAACTCCTCGGTTGTTGTAAGCTGGGGCATCATTTGGGTTAAGTTTAATAGCTTGGTTATAATCAGCTACAGCGCGGTCATAGTCTTTTTTTTCGTCGTAAAAATTTCCTCGATTTTTGTAAGCTAGGGCATCGTTCGGGTCAAGTTTAATAGCTTGGTTAAAATCAGCTATAGCGCGGTCATAGTCTTTTTTAGAGAAGTAAGAAGTTCCTCTGTTGTTGTAAGCGTAGGCATCGTTTTGGTCAAGTTTAATAGCTTGGTTAAAATCAGCTATAGCGCGGTCATAGTCTTTTTTAGAGAAGTAAGAAGTTCCTCGGTAAAAGTAGATTATTTTCTGGTTTAACGCTTTGTTTGAATCATCCCCCTGTTCCAAAGCTTCGCTAAAATTGGTTATAGCTTTTTCCCAATCACTAACTCTGTAACGAATTAATCCCACAGTAAAATGAGTCAAATAACTCATCTGTTTTGAAAGACGTAATTGCAATTGAAAACTATTTAATTCAGAGATGCTAGCCGTCTGTTCTAACGAACCTATTTCAGGTAAGTATTCTAAGGTTTGCAATACTTCAAAATGTGGACTCAACTGTGTATTTGTACTTGTTACGCCATAATTACCCCAGATGACAATACTAGCTTTCTGACTTTCTCCTTCACTAACGGCATCTTGACGGTTAGTAATTATTTTGTTTAAACGTTGTAGTTTGACATCAGGATATTGTTGAAAGGCATCATTTAGCTTATTAAAGATATTTTGAGTCACACGATAGTTTTTTTGCTCAGCAGAAGTTTCAAAATCAGCGAGAAGAACAATAATGTCTTTGGTTGGGAGTTCCAATATATAAAATCCAGTTATACCCCAAAGAGGTATAATCACCATCCCTGCTAGAGCCAAACGCCGTAATTTTTTGTATTGTTTGAATCGTCTAAAGAAATTGATATTAAAACCAGCAATTCGACTTGAGGGATAGTAGATGTATGCACAACAGAGCCAAAAAATAATGAGACCAAAACCTAGTAAAATACGAGTTATTAATCCATAATCGTTAAGTACTAACCGGAAAAGTCCTAGTAAACTAATTATCAAACCAAATACTACCGTGCCAATAAAGAACAACGGTGTATATGGTTGAGTTGTGATTGAGTCTTCCGGACTAAAATCTCTATGTCTAATTTTTATTGTGGGAGTATTAAATTCCGAAAGATTATTTAAATCTATATTATTACAACCAAATTTAAAAGCATCTGCGTAGTTTCTGCCACCAAAAATAGCATCATAAAATCCTTTGGAAAAAAGGATAGCAGAATTGTCTGGAATAGATTGTCCCATACCAATGACACAATCAATATGTTGAAAAATTGCTTCAGCTTGAGTCTCGGAATAGCAAGCGTTTAGTAAAACACACTCTACTTGCTCTTTTGATAACTCAAAAAAACGTGAGAGTGATTGCGTACTTACTATTTGCGCCTCACCTGAGTTATTTTCCAGAACTAAGCCATTTGTCCCAGTACCGTGACCGGAAAAATGTACTATTTGTGGTTTATGATCTAACAATGTACGACGCAACTCATCAATACGAACTGCACCTTTATTAATCAATTCAAAATTTTCTCTATTGAGGGCGCGTTCCCACGCTGCTTGAATTTCTCGTACTTCTTCATCCAAGCGCAAGTTATTTGTATTTATAGGATTGGCTGATAAAATTAAAATCTTCTTCATCAGGCTTTGGGATCACTCGATGAAGTAACTTCGTTTGTTTTTAACCACTGTTCAACTAGTTCAGTTATCACTTGGCTCATCTTCAGCCCACGGATAGCACAGGCTGCGTGAAAGCGTTTCTTGATATCGTCAGCGATACTAATGTGCATCAGTTTTACAGAGTTTAAAGCTTGTAGAAAAAATTGTATCCAAACAAATCTACAAATGTACAATGTCTGGTTTCGGACAAACTTATAAATTTTAGAGCGATTGATCTGTTTGGTTATTGGTTTAATACCATGTCCGGCAAATTACTTGTGATATGTCCGCAGCGAGTGGAACGGAGTGAAACGTAGACCCCGGAGGGGGCTTCCCGCAGGGTAGCAATCGCGAGAGTCTGGGATTGCTTCACTCCGCTATCGCTACGTATGCCCTCCGGGCACGCTACGCTAACGCTGCGGACAAGCATTTAAGCGGACATGATAAGTAAGTCGGCGTAAAAATTTCAAGGTATGTCCGCAGCGAGTGGAACGGAGTGAAACGTAGACCCCGGAGGGGGCTTCCCGCAGGGTAGCAATCACAAGGATTTGGCGTACTTTACATTCTGTTACATGCTTCGGTTTATTTGTGCCGACTTACTTATAACTCTTGATTATTAATTAAGTTTATCATGAGATTTTTTCTACAATTTTGCACTGCGAACAAGTCTACTGACTTCTCATGCGACACAGCGCTCAATTGTTGCAACAACCGACTTGGAGAGTGTATCAAAATCGTAACCGCCTTCCAAGCCAAACAGAATTTTACGAGTTATTCCCAGACAATAATCTGTGAATAAACCATAATCTTGCGGTTGCAAATTGATACTAGCCAACGGATCATCAGCGTTGGCGTCGTAACCTGCACTCACAATCAGTAAATCCGGCTGAAAACTGGATAAAAAAGGCAAAACCTTGTTTTGAAAAATAGGTTGGTATATTTCGATATCACTGCCAGGAGGAAAAGGCAAATTCAACACATTTTGATGAAAACCATGCTCTGTATGATGTCCAGTTCCTGGGTAACACGGGTACTGATGCAGAGAACAGTAAGCAATTTGTGAATACTTTTCTACTATTTCCTGCGTACCATTACCGTGATGTACATCCCAGTCAAGGATGGCGACACGGTTAATTGCTGGTTGTTGTAGAGCATAAAGAGCAGCGATCGCCGCATTGGAAAACAAGCAAAACCCCATCCCCGTATCACTTTCAGCATGATGTCCTGGTGGACGCGCTAAGACAAAAGCTGGTTTACCAGTTTCCAGTACAGCATCAACTCCATCCAACCAAGCACTCACCGCTAACAAAGCAACATCATAACTGCGCGCAGAAACAGGCGTATCTCCATCCAAATAACCGCCGCCAGAAAGAGCTATTTCTTGAACTTTTTTGATGTAACGCCGGGTGTGTGCTTGTTCCAACACAGAAATGACAGAACGCTTTTGGGGTGGAGTGGGTAAGCGCCATTCAATGTGTTGTGCAAATGCAGCGTCTTTCAAGGCGGTGGCGATCGCCGTCAAACGTTCTGGTTTTTCTGGATGGAAAGATCCAGTCTTGTGATCCAGAAACTCATCGGAATAGATGACTGGCAACATAGAGCAACTGAAGTCAGCAGTGAGATACTAATTGAAATTGTATACTGACTACTCTTTAGTAAAGCCAATGATTTCATCGCTTGGTTCATCTAGCATTTCTGGTACTACAGCTGGATTCCCCCGACGTTCTTCTGGCGACAGATTCAGCATGACATCATCCATTTTTGGAGGATGTTTAATTAAGTCACGCATTTCGGGACTTAATTGTGATTCCTCACTTTGTGGATTTGTTTTTTCAGCTTGATTAGGAGTCGTTTCGTTGCTAGACATAATTTTTCCACAACCTTACACGTCTGAGCTTAAACTGTGCTGTTGGAAGTACACACCATCTTGGGGCTTAAATTGAGGATAGTGTTAATTAACCCTAACGTCATAAGCAGAATTTCGTTGCCTTCGATACAATCTAGAAGTAGGGAGAGCCGAGGAGAACAAACCAGTGCTATTGAAAGGCTTTGAAATTGAGATGTACACTGGCACGCCCAGTGGTGATATCGTCGGACTCTCCGACAAGATTGTTGCATCTTTGGATGGATTTGTCCGAGAGCCAGATAGTCGAAATGTAGAATACATAACAGCACCAGCACGAAATTACGATCAGCTTTTATGTGCCTTGTTGCGTCCCCGGCTCAAACTCAGGAACTTTATCAAGGAATTGGGTGATTACACGCTCATTCCAGGAAGCACTCTATCTTTAGGTGGAGGCGATCGCTTTTTTCGCTCTGATCCAACAAACCCCTATCACGACTACATTGAACAAACATATGGTACCAAAGTCGTGACCGCCAGCATTCACATCAATATAGGAATTAGCAATCCAGAAGTCTTAATGCGGGCGTGTCGGGTGATTAGGCAAGAAGCACCTTTATTTCTTGCCTTAAGTGCGTCGTCTCCCTTCCTCAATGGCAAAACAACAGGTTACCATTCCACACGCTGGAGTGTGTTTCCGCAAACGCCTTCTCAAGTACCGTTATTTGAAAGCCACGCCCACCACATTGAATGGGTGGAAAACCAGCTGATGGCTGGAGGGATGCAAAATGTTCGTCATCTTTGGGTGTCAGTTCGACCAAATGGCGATCGCCGCCCTTATGATTTAAATCGCCTTGAACTACGAATTTGCGATCTCATCACAGATCCAATTGCTTTACTAGCAATCACAGCCTTATTAGAAGCGCGTTTAATCCAAGTTATCAAAAATCCCGATCTTGATCCATTAACCCAAAGCAGCTTCTCGCCAGACGAACTTGTCTTTTTAAGCTACGCCAACGAATCCGCAGCCGCAACTTCTAGCCTTGATGCTCAACTCACCCATTGGCAAGATGGTAGCAGCATTTTAGCCAGAGATTGGATTGCCGAAATTTATCAAGACGTTTGGGCGATCGCGAAACAGCATGGCTTTGCTTGTTTCCTTTCACCATTACAAAAAATCCTGCGTGAAGGTAACGAAGCTCAACAATGGCTGCAACTACATGCACTAGGCTTGAGTGAAAAACACGTTATCACTCAAGCTATCCGTACAACAATAGAACGCGAAATGGAACTAGAAGACAAATTGTGTTCTCTTCTAGTTGCTTAGTCAGAACTTCATCAATTCTTCGTCGCTGACGATACTATTTTGTGCTAAGCATCAGTTTAACTCAAAATAACGACACATAAATTGAGAAATCTTAATGTATCTCAGATATCTCTCAGAGATTCTGAGATTTGTTTCATAAATGTTTAAAATTTCTAATCAATAGACAGAGATGAAAAACATTAATAAAAATTATATAAATATTATATCTTAAGGTAGATTTATAAAATATCAGAAATTGTTTTTCATCAATATTGTTTATTTCTCCGCCAATGCCACAGGTCGTTTTAGTGAATCCGCTCATACCTCCAAATACAGGTAATATTGCTCGCACTTGTGCTGCCACAGACACTGAATTACACTTGGTAGGACCTTTGGGATTTGAAATTAGCGATCGCTACCTCAAAAGAGCTGGCTTAGATTACTGGCCTTACGTTAAACTGCACTATCACGAATCCCTAAAAGCCTTTAAGTCTGTACATCAGGCACGTGGCGGAAGACTGTTAGGTTTTAGTGTCAAAGGTCGTTGTAAGTACTTAGATGTTCAGTTTCAATCGAATGATTGGTTGCTGTTCGGTTGTGAAACCACAGGCTTACCACTTGAGGTGATATCAGCTTGTGAGGTTACTCTCTACATTCCCATGACCGAATCAAATGTTCGCAGCTTAAATCTTTCGGTGAGTGTAGCAGTCGGTCTTTTTGAAGCTCGCCGTCAGTTGGGGTTAGAGTAATTCTAAATGAATCGTGACATATGCTACAAGTAATGAAGAGTCATAACTGCAGATGATGGAAAAATTAAATATAAGAAATTTCTATAGGAAATTTCAAGTAACGTTGATGTTGAATGATAGATTTTTGTAAATTGAAATTTACTATGAAGTCAGCAATAAAAACATCACAAACAAGTCATATCAAGCATTTGGGCTAACATGAGTCATGTGTTATTTGAATTTCAGCTAAAAAAATCTGCGCGTTAATACGGTTGTTTTTGGGGAAGAAGAAACGTAAAGTCTCGTGTGGAAGAGACGGATGGCGTGGAAAAGCTCTGAAATATATTTACAGCAGGGTGTCACACTATTCGATGAAGTCGCAGTATCCAACGGCTCAAAGTGCTCAAAGCAACAGAAAGCATGGCTAATATGTCATTGTCAGTCAGGTAGCTTTAGCAATGAAGGCGCAAAATTTACAGAAAACTGAGATGGTCTATGGAATAAAAGATTTAAGGTAGACAAGGCAAGTTAGGCACAAATTGACTCAAATTTACTATTTAATAGTTATGGTGTTAACTTGTCTAAATCAAAGAACCGGGTTAATCTTGCGTAAGTATATCTGACGTATATGATATTTATCTATTGCTTGTGGTGATCTAAATCGTTGACTAGTATTCAGACAGGAAACTTGAGGTCAGTCAAGCAAAGCGTATTCATAGGAGGTCGTCTTTGAAACGAGCATTGAAGAAAAAAGTAAAAGCTGAGTTGGAAAACACCCCAGGCGATGATGTTCCAGTGGAACTGATAGACGCAGTGAATCCAAGAGTTAACCAATGTCGAGTGCCAACAACAGCCGCGATGATTGGCTTGGCAATATCAATGGGAGCAACTAGCCTTTTGGTGACTCGACAAAGCGATCAAGCTGGTGCAGCAGAAGCGTTAGGTAATCAAAAGACAGCCTCAACAATTCCTGCTTCTGATGCTGAGGTGAAGTTTTCAACCATAAAGAAACTAGAGTCACAAGCTGTCTCTTCAGTGAGCGTACCGGAAAATCCTGTAGTCGTAGAACCAACAGCAATTTCCCAGGTAAACGAACTGAGGGCGAAATGGCAAGTTGCAGCAAGCAAGATGTCAGCGCCAACCTCTTTACCAGGAGGAATTCCAAACTCACCGAAAGCAACAGAGAAACAAAGCATTGCCTGGGAAAAAAATAATTTACAACAGTCCAGAAAGCAGGGGATACAAACACCATCTCATGCTAATGGTATTGTGAATAACATGCAAAGCGTGTCCTCTGTATCTGCTCAACCAAGAACAGTAGAATCAGAAGTCAATACCCAACTGAAAGCGCAACAAGAATATGCGCTCAACCGATTACAGGAAAAATCGAACCGTTTAAGACAAAGTCTGGTAAAATGGCGAGCTGAGGAAAGCAAAAATTTATCACAACAAAGCTCGACTCAGTTCGTACAGCCAATGGCTGTGGCAGAGAAAATGCCACAGACAAGTACAATCACTGCTACTGAGCAGTCGTCTTCCACGACTAGCGATCCAAGCCGAGCAAGGCTCGTATCGAAGTTAAAGCAAAAGTCAGAGGTACGCTTTCCAACAGAACCAGCCTCAGTAGCAGTGATTGCACCAGCAACAGTCATCGCACAAACAGCAATTGCAACATACGAGGTGAAACCAGGAGATACAATAGGGGCGATCGCCAGTGATTATGGTGTTTCGGTTTCAGAACTGGTAAAGGCAAATCACCTCAACAACCCTCATCAGCTGCAAATTAGCCAAAAACTCTCCATTCCTGTCGCAGAAAACAGCGATACGACACCGTCAGCTGTCGCAATGGAATCAAGTCCTGTTGGAGTGAGTCGTACGACTAACGTAGGCGACACAAATCCACACTCACTCATCGCCAACAATCGTAGTGTCACTGTTCCGACACCAGTACTTGGTAACACCCAGTTTCTGTCATACATTCAATCAACGACCGCTAACTTAACAGAAAATAATATTACAAATACCCAAACTTCTAGTACGACTACATCTTATTATGGTATGGGTGGTGACACCCCAGTGCCAAAAGTTTTTACAGAAGCTCAATTGGCACAAAGACCAACTGCTACAACAGAAAAACAGGTAAAAAGCAATCAACGTCTCCGCAGTTTGCAATTGGAGATTGAAAAATTGCGGGAGAAATACCGCTCTCAGCAAGCAGGTAGTAGTATAGTTGTGCCAGAGGGGAATGAAGCGAATAAGGTCCCAGTAGCGGTTCCTGTTTCCAATCAAAATCATGGTGCGGTACCAATTTCTGTTCCTAGACCAAATAGTGGTACAGTGCAAATACCTGTGAATGGACAGAACAACACTGCAGTGCCGATACTTGTTCCCAGACCACTAGCACCTAATTATGGTAGTCAACCAGGTAGGCCAGCGTACCGGGCTAATCAAAGACCTGCAAACGATCCAATTAATCCAGAACTGCTACCAAATCGAGCGATAGTAACACCTTCTATGGGTATCGATGCCTCTCGTTCCCTTGGTTCTCTGCGGGGAAGTACAGTTTCTCCACAGTTACCACCTTTAGCAGCAGTGGATAGATACCTACCAAGACCGATTGACGAGAATACAGCACCTCCATCTACTTCTACTGCAGCTTATATGTGGCCAGCAAAAGGTACTTTGACCTCTGGTTATGGCTGGCGTTGGGGAAGAATGCACAGGGGAATTGACATTGCTAACTCAACTGGCACGCCCATTTACGCATCAGCCGACGGCGTCGTAGAAAAGGCTAGTTGGAACAGTGGTGGCTATGGCAATCTTGTGGATATTCGCCATCCTGATGGTAGCATGACTCGCTATGGCCATAATAGCAAGCTTTTGGTGCAGCCTGGTCAACAGGTACGCCAAGGTCAAACAATTGCTTTAATGGGTAGCACAGGCTTTAGCACAGGTCCACACACTCACTTTGAAATTCATCCGAGTGGCAAAGGTGCAGTCAATCCAATCGCCTTACTGTCAACAGCACGTCTGTAAGCATTGGCAATCTGTAACTACATTATTGCTTATTCTTTTGAGGGAGCCTAGCTCCCTTACTTTTTTTTATAGGTATTGGCAGAAAGTAGAGTCACCCTTGACCTTTGACTTCAGAGTTTTTGTATGCTATCTTAAAAAGATAAAATAAATGCACGGCTCAGTAGCTCAGTTGGTTAGAGTAGGGGACTCATAAGCCCTTGGTCGTCAGTTCGAGTCTGACCTGAGCCATTTTTACAAGGAAAGAGATCGAAACCGTTGAATTGAGTTTTCTTCAGCCTTTCCAATTGAACAGGGCATAAATATAAGCGATGCTTTCAGAAATGATTGTTCGCACACCTTCGCTAGAAGCCCACCATTTTGTAGGATTGTAATTAGATGTATTAGCAGCAATCACACCCACTTTGATATTGGGAGGAAGAACTCGTTTATATATTAACCAGCTTCTACGAGCATGGGCATCATCAGTAAACAAATTTATTGATGTGAACTCAGCATTTGAAGTAGATAGCCACTGATAAAATGCCACAGCAGATGCATGAGTACGATCCTTAATGACATCAGGTGTTGCAATAACCACTAGCTTTTCATTTGGAACGCCCAGTTTTTTCAAAGTTGCTGCGGCAATTTCTGCATAATTTTTGTATTCCGCTAAATAATACCCTCTTTCTACCGGAATTCCTGTTGTAAAAATTTGGCGATAGGAACTTTTGGAAATTTCGCTGAACGCTTGTTGTAGTGCTTCGTCTGTTAGCCATCCTTCTACAACCAGCACATCCGCTTTGATAGGAGAAGTAACTGCCAGAAATGAATGTATGTGAGTGATCGTGAAAACTAATAAAATAACGGCAGTTACGAACAGACTCACCCATCCTTGAAGAGTCAGTGTCCACATTTGTTGCCGTTGGATAAACCGAATTTTGGGGAATTTTCGCTTTTGATAAGGACTTTTCGCAGGCATTACACCTTTTCTGAACGCTTTGCTTTAAGATATTCAAACACAGATTTATCTCCAATATCCGGAGGAATTGCTTGTACGACTTTGCGTAAGGCAAACACCACAAATAAAATTGCCCACACTCCAAGTAAAACCTTTTCTCCCTGTATTGGCAAAATACCAAGCATATGTGCCAGTAATAGTAACGGTACTATGGGTGTCAGTATTTTGGTTTCCAGACGATTGAAGCAAAATGCTTCTTTGAAATAAATCCCTGTCAAAGCTGCAAAGATAAAGCCTACTCCCAACAAGGTGACTGGTTGAGTGTAAATGGTGACAGCTAAAGGGTCAGTGCTAGATAATGCGAGTATGAGTGCGGTTACACTGCCAATAACCCAAAAAACTTGCAAAACTCGGTGCAAAAATGCCATATATATGTGAATGGTCAGTAAACTCACACCAAGAGCCAGACTGAAGCAGGCATACAAAGGCGTCAATAGTTTAAAATCTGGGTTATCGTTTAGCAAAACCAAAGCACTCGCGATCGCAAAACTGAGTGCAGCTACCATTAATCCAGTACGGTAGATGATAACGCCTGTGCGATCGCCCTCAGTTATTGTAAATTCGCCGAATTGACCTTGATAAACTTCTGGTACAGATACTGTTTGCTCAATCATAGCTATTTTAGATTTAAATTTTGAATGACTTGCAGTAACCACAAAAAATCTTTTTACCTACCATTTCCATAATAAGTACCTTTGCTGACGTATGATTTTGGGTGAATTTTTAAAAATCTTCATCACCGCAGGATACAATCTCCCCAAACTCATCTCCAGAAAAACTACTAGCTTTCAAAAACCAATTCTACTGTATCCCCTAACTCAAGCTGCAACAGTGACTGTGCGTTACCGCAATTGATCGCAATTTCTACCCAGCCGTGACTTTCAACTAAGGCGATAGCACCCCCAATTTTGACATCACTATAAGCTTGACATCCTGCGATCATTAACCCAGCCGCTTTAACACACCAAGTTTTGCCTTGCACGTAACTCCCTGGAATATTCGTCACTAAGTTACCGAAGTGGTCAATATATTGAATAGAACCTGCTATACCACTTTCTGTTAGTGTACAATCAGATATATTCAGTTTTACTAAAGCTGTTGAATCAATTGGATTTCCCAAATCCGTGAAAGGGACTCCAGTTGCTAAATGTGCAGCTACTGGTGCAAAAATGTCCCTCCCGTGAAAAGTCCGACTGGGTTGAGGGATTCTCCAATAATCAGGGTTTGTCAATTCTACGACTGCAAGTGCTGGACTTTGACTGAGTAGTCCGCTAAAGATACCATTATCTGGTCCAACCAGAAAGCCATTCGCAAATTCCACTGCGATCGCTCGTCGCTTTCCTCCCACACCCGGATCGACAACTGCCAAATGCACTGTTCCAACGGGAAAGTAGGAGTACGCATTCATCAAGCAAAACCTCGCTGCTGCGATGTTTTGCGGCGGAATTTGATGTGTCAAATCTATCACCTTAAGTTCTGGGTTGATTTGGGCAATAACTCCCTTCATCACCCCGACATAAATATCGCGATCGCCAAAATCGCTAAGCATAGTGATCATCGGATAAGTAGAATGCATCTGGATGTAATCAATATATTTCTG
The DNA here is from genome assembly GCF_012912105.1 of Brasilonema sp. UFV-L1. GTDB lineage: Bacteria > Cyanobacteriota > Cyanobacteriia > Cyanobacteriales > Nostocaceae > Brasilonema. The sequence goes on along the minus strand of NZ_QMEA01000014.1, from coordinate 39,302 downwards.
GTTGATTTACATATATTAAGTTTTTTTTGTCTGTAACATAAGCTACGAAAAATTTGTTATGTTATGAAAATCAGATATTTATGGAGTTATGAAAGAGGCAAATCGTTAAAATGGCCAAGAACAGAGTGGAAGTTATAAGAAAAGCACGCAAAGCGCATCAATTGAATATCATAAGAAGTTTAGAACATCGCTTAGAAGTAGCTAGAGCCAAAGGTGACGAAAGTTTAATTCGCCAACTGGAAGCAGAAATGAAGTATTTTAGCTAAGTCAAGATTTTATTTTTCTAGTTCATAGTTTTGTTGTGTGTCAGCCCGCTTTGGCGGGTTTTTTTGTTTTAAAGTTAAGCCACACCCTATGCTCCTCTTTTCAGAACTTAGGACAGAGGAAACTTTTAAAAGTCATGATTTAAATCAATACCAGAACATAGAAATAGAGCTTCTATGTTCTGGCTTACTAACTAGATATTTGGTCGGTCGATACTATACTTAGCAATAGAAGTAGCGTTTTGCAAAACGAGTCTTGACTTCTTAGTTAACACTAGCTTCTAGAGCTTGACTAGAAGTGGAGGAAGATAGTTCGCCCAGATTAATCTTGACAACACGATTGCGAACTTCTTCTACCTTGGGTAAAGTGAGAGTTAGAATACCATCATGGTAGTCAGCTTGTACCTTGTCATTCTGCACTGCAACTGGCAAGTTAATAACGCGCTGGAACTGACCATAACGGAATTCAGAGTGCAAGTAGTTAGAGCCATCATACTGATGCTGCTGACGTTCTCCAGAAAGAGAAATAGCATCACGAGTTACTTGCAAATCTATGTCCTTCACCACAACACCAGGAAGCTGTGCTTTGAAAATCAAGTTATCACCTGCATCAATTAACTCAACAGCAGGAGTCCAGACAGCAGATGACGCATTGCTAGATTGAGCCGTCAGTTCATCAAAGACATGATCCATTTGACGACGAAGGTTTTCTAGTTCTCTGAAAGGTTGCCAGTAGCGAATCATCATAAACTGTTTACCTCTGTATTTAATGACTAATTACCAGGTGTTTTTCGTTCAGCAATTCCGAGAGCGTTTCAATTGCTTACACCAGTTATCTTGCCCTAACATTTCGTGTGATGAAAATACAGAGAACACGACTTTAGATGTCGTATTTTCACACCAAGCAAAAGATGAGTTGTAAATAGTTAAAAGCAGTAAATCTTCTAATTTTACGCTTCTATGAGTTATTGTGAAGTACGGTTATCTTTACAGAATTCAGTAGGGTCTATAAGCTTGTACCAGAGGTGATTGTAAATGTGATAATTATCTATTTATGTAATCAAGTGAAGAACTATATCCAAAGCGTTACAAAGCAAGTCCTATTGGCTGCTCATCCTCGATCATCAAAAACAGAAAAAGCAGATGTACAAGAAAATACACATCTGCTTTTGTTGACTTCAACTTTCAGTCAAAAGCTATTTCACCTGAGTCACGCGCCAACTAAGCTTGAGATTAACCCAAAAGTTCCAAACAGTAGCAATCGCAATAGCAATCAGGTTAGCAACGTAGCGGTTGGGAATCACGAAATTAAACACCAAATTTAACACCAACACATTCAACACCAATCCTGCAAGACAAATCATGTTGAATTTTAAAAACCGCTTCAAGCGCTGACTTCCTTGTAGCTGCGCCCTGCTAACATCAGCAAACGTCCAGATGTCATTCCACAAAAAATTATTCAAAATTGCCACTTCCCCAGCAATGATTTTACTGCGCGTCAGTGGTAAGCTTAAGGTTGTTGGGTCACTGAGCAAGTAAAGTACTACCATATCTACAAAGACCCCAGAGAATCCTACCAAACCAAAGCGAACAAAGCGACCTATAGGGAAACCAATGCGTTGAGAGAATTGTCCCAAAAAACCTGTTGATAACCGCAAGCGGATTAAGTGGTGAATATAATCGACATACTGTTTCCAAGTAACTTTACTTTCACCCTCTTTGCGCTCACAAAACACGTAGCCAACTTCAGCAATTTTACCCACTATCCCACGTCCAATGACCTCCAGCAAAATTTTGTATCCCACAGGATTGAGGATTTTACCAACTACACAGCGCCGACGTACCAGAAAATAACCACTCATCGGATCTGACACTCTTCCGAGAACGCCTGGTAAGAGAATCAATCCTAATAATTGAGCACCCCGAGACAAGAAACGCCTCATAAAACTCCAACTACTGACTCCACCACCTTCTACGTGTCGGCTGGCGACGGCTAAATCTGCTCCCTGTTGAATCGCTTGCAATAGTTGCAGTAGCACGTGGGGTGGATGTTGCAAATCAGCATCAATAACTCCCAGAACATCTCCTGTAGCGGCTTGCCATCCGCGAATCACAGCGCTGGATAGTCCCCGTTCATCCTGTCGTCGCATCACCCGCAGTTGTGGATATTTTACCATCAAAGACTGTGCAATTTTCCAAGTACCATCTGGACTATCGTCATCTACGACAATCAGCTCATACTTTCCTGGTATTGTTTCATCTAACAAACTGCTCAATACAGAGATGATTTTTTGGATATTTGCTGCTTCGTTATATGTTGGAATCACCAGAGAAAATAAAGTGAGTACATTATCTGCGTTTCCTGTTACAGAGGACAAGTCTGATATCTGCAATGGACCAGTGGGTACTGATAAAAAAGAGTTCGGTTGGATACTATTCATGTAGAAACCATTTTGTGGGGAAACAGCACATGTAGCCATTATGCCCGAGCTTGCTGTTGATGGTTTGAGTCAAAGTTAATAGATAGTTGTGATTATTTTTTCTTCTCTTACAAGAGGTATGTCTTGGGAATTGTTGAATTTGTGTACTTTTCTTCGATTTTATGTCATCAGTAATACTATTAATTACAGCAGCAATTCCTGAGTCAGGAGTCAGGAGCGGAGCAAGGAAAGCTCCGCCTCCGGTCAGAAGTAAAAAGGGCTTAGAGTCTGCGTTTTAGACTTCAGTACTGTACTTCATTTACTTGCAATCTGCTGTAAGTCTTTCTATTGTCAAGAATAGTTATATTTAATATCTAGACTTTTATTTACTAGCCAAGAATATCAATAATTTTTGGTATTTGAATTGGTATTTGAAATTGTCATTCCTCTAAGGATATAAAAAGTAAATTAACCTGCACTGTATTTCCTCCAACTGAATAACAATTTTAGCGATCGCCATTATGAGTGCTAGGTGTGTTTTTTGCTTCAAAGACACAAACATTTTCTGTAAGGTGGCTGATGCCCACCCTACTTTGTTGTGGTCTAATCATTTGAAAATGGCTGTAAAAACAACGATATTTAAATAATTAGCGCCCAAATCTCGATCAAGTTGGTAGTTTTTCAGGATAAAAAATCTTCCTGACTAGCTATATTAATGACAAAATTAAACCGTAAAACTACTCAGGGTTCTCACTATTGTCTAACTCAATTGTTTCTTCTTGAGTTTCTTTGACTCGACGAATGGGCATGTTAGCAATTAAAGCTGTCGTCCTTTGGTTGCTTTCCAGGGAAAACTCTAAGCCATCCGTTTCAACTTCTACGTAACGACAGACAATATCTAAGATTTCTTGCCGCATCTTGTCTAGTACATCAGGGCTGATGTCAGCACGATCATGAGCGATCACCAATTGGAGGCGGCGTTTGACTTGAGTGCGACTATTGTCAGCACTACGAACAAAAAATCTTTCTAAAATTTCAAGAATCATTGCAGCTAGCTAGCTAAGTCGGCAGCAGAGGGAATATGTTAAATACTTTTTGTCCAGAACAACCTTCTCAAACGAGAGAAGATGTTGTCTTGATGTGAGTCAAGCTGAAGAAATTCGACCGTTTCTCCTTCTAATCTACGAACAATATTGTCGATCGCTGTAGCAGCTAAAGAAGGATTCTCCGCTAAGACTAAAGGTTCACCGCGATTTGTAGAAACAATAACGCGCTCATCATCAGGAATAACTCCAATTAAGGGAATTGCAAGAAGTTCCTGAACATCTTGAACCGACATCATATCATTTGCCCGTACCATTGCAGGTCTGATACGGTTAATAATCAGGTGAATACGTTTAATGCCTTGTGCTTCCAGTAATCCAACGACACGATCAGCATCACGCACTGAAGCAATTTCTGGAGTGGTGACAATCAGGGCTTCTTTTGCCGGGGCGATCGCGTTTTTAAACCCCATTTCAATTCCTGCTGGGCTATCAACCAAAACATATTGATACTTTTGCGCCAGTGCATTTACCAATAATTTCATCTGATCGGGAGTCACCGCATCTTTGGTACGATTTTGTGCAGCAGGTAACAAAACAAGGTTAGGTTGCCGCTTATCCCTTACCAAAGCTTGTTCTAAGCGACACTCTCTAGCCAAAACTTCAACCGCTGTATAAACGATGCGATTTTCTAGCCCTAGTAGCAAATCCAAATTTCTCAAACCAAAATCCGCATCAACCAAAGCCACTTGACGCCCCATTTTGGCTAAAGCCATCCCCAGATTTGCCGTAATCGTGGTTTTTCCTACCCCTCCTTTGCCGGAGGTTGTAACAATAATGCGAGTCATGATAGAAACGAGCTCGATTAGTGATTAAAAAATATACAACAATAAAAAAGATTTAGGTCTCTTGATTCATCCTACTTAATAGGATTCTAGAAAAATCGCTAACTCTCGCAATGCGAATTCCTTGAGACGTAATATACGCTACCTCAGGATAAAACTGCATTGGGGACTTTTCTGGAGCTCTTGCAACAGCATCTGCAATTCGCAGCTGCGTTGGTTCCATCTGCAAAGCCATAATCAGACAATCGCGATTTCCAAGGGCACCTGCATGAGCAATTCCACGTAGACGACCCCAAACAAGAATATCTCCATCTGCAACTACAATACCACCAGGGTTCAAATCCCCTAAGAGGATAACATGACCTGGGTGACGAATTTCTTCTCCAGAACGCAACGTCTTTTCTAAATAGAGAGGTTCTGCAAGCGGAGGTTTATCCGGTTTTGACTCAGCGCGAAGTGTTGTTTGTTGCTGCAATTGTTCTACAGAGTAGCCCATCGTGACTGCAGCAATAGCAGTTTGGCGACGACTAGTAGACACCGATTTTAGCTCAATTTGAAATTGATTCAAACTTTCGGCAAGTTCTTGGAGTTGTCTACCATCTAACAAGCGATCTTGGGCAACCAGATGTAGCGCTGTATTAGGTGAAAAAGAGCGATCGCAAGCCAAAAGCCGCAACTTCATTTGTTGCCAAATCTCAGTCCAATTGTTTTCTGAAGAAGGGAATTGAGACTCTGTTGGTAAAATTAAAAAAAGTTTTTCCTCCTGAGTTTTTATTTGGACTTGAATATTGGGATTCACCGTAACTTCTAATGACAGTGATTCACTTAACTCTACGTTGAGAAAAGCTGGATTGAATTCTAACTCAGGAACAACAGAATTTGACTCAACATCAGGATGATAAGCATTCGACTCTGTATTGGAAACAAGATGTGACTCATCAGAATGGGAAGAATTTGTCTGTTCTCTATCAAGATGAGAAGAATCTACCTCCACGTTGGAATACTCGGAAATAAGATGTGACTCACCATCAGGATGGGAAGAATCTAACTCCACGTTGGAATAGTTAGAACCTGTCTGTTCTATATCAGGATGGGAAAAATTTGCCTTCACGTTGGAATCATTGGAATTTGACTCGATATTATAATCTGAAGAATGCGATTTTAAGTAAAGTAGGACAGAATTAACCTCTGCTTCGGGGAGGACTGGATTATCCTCTGCTTGCGAAATCGCTTCTACATCAGAAAGCGTAGAGATTTCCTCCACATCAGAAAAAGCTTTTTTCGACTTCTGATCAGGAATAGCAGAATCAGAAGTCATGTAAGACTTGCCAAAATACGGAATAGAGCGATCATCCATACCAGATTAGTGACCATTTGCAACAGTGTTCTTAAAAAACACACTCCTCACCCTGTATTTTTACTTAGTCTTTGGTAGACTATTGCCAACGCATCAGCATCGCCCACATTTCCTGGAAACAGCACGACTGGCAAATTAGGAAACTGAGGATGTTCTGATGAAGTTATCACCATTGAACAACCAGCTAAAATTTGACCCAGTAAGCGCGCTGAAGTCAACCCTAAACCTACACTCAAGACATCATTGGAAGTAATGCCACCTTTACTGATTAAAAACCCCATATCCGATGGTAAACCCTGCACGATATCCATCAATAAGCCTGAAACTTCCACACCAAACTGTAGCCTTGTTTTAACATCTTTAAAAGTCAGTTCCTGACGGCTGGTATAAACCACTGGTGTTTTCCCAGCATTATGTGCTGCACGGACATGATGTAGAACCTCGGTTAGCAGTGTAGCAGATTCATTAGCTCCATCATCAACTAACCGCGTCACATCCACTTCAATTCCCATCGTTTTCTCTTGCTGCAGCAGCACTTCTAACTGCTGAGTCGTCTTTTTAACATGGGAACCAACAATCACGACACCTGGTTTACCTCCTCGCACATACTGTGACATATTTTCTGCAGCAATGGGTTGCGGTGGCAAGGCAGCTAAAGCCGTTAAAATACTCGCAGCGCTACGAAACAAAAAGCGTTTTCCTTGACTTGCTGCTGTCAGTACATCTTGTGCAAAGTGGTTGAGATCTGCTTGAGTTTCACCATCCACAACAGCACATTGGTTGTGACTCAGTTGCATGAGTCGTTCTAAGCTACCAGCCCGAATATCCCTCAATAAAAACCTTTCTACCGACTCAGCATCAATACGTCCTTGAGTTTTTTCTTCTACATACTTAGGTAAGTAGCTGTGATGATAGCCAAAAACTGAATCACGAGCAAATTCAGTTTCATGCACAGGGGTGGGAACACCGTCGATCATCAGATAATGGATACTATCGCGGGTTATACGTCCGCCCTCAAAAAACGCTGGTACAAGAAAATGAGCATCAAATGGACCAAGTTCAGAGGCAATGACATCAGTTTCAATTGGGTAATGTCCCCGTAAAGTCGAATCAGAACGACTGACAATCAGAACCCCCCCTTTGTCCCCCCCTTTTGAAAGGGGGGATAGAGAGGGGGTAGTATCTATAGCGGTTCTCAGGTTATGGCAAACCTCTCTGGTAATCGATGCTGCCTTTTCTGGGGGAAGGGCTCTTGTATTTGTTAACACAAAGAAAATCGGTGAATCATCTTGCAACCCCAAACGTAATGTTTCCACATCCCAACGCATGAGTAGCAAGCAACTGTGGACTGTTTGAGAACCTGTCGGATCATCATCTAAGACAATTATTTTTGGTTTGTTGGTCATCTTTAAGTCAACGGGACAATTGTGATCTCAGAAAATTTTGGCAAGTGTTGCTCCTTTGTAAGGAGGCTTGGAGATTACCAAGATTAGACTTTGTGAAATCTTGTCATCTCTGTTTGCACAGTCATTGCAATCTGCAATGATTGATTTAGGAGTTGAGCATACTCACCTGCCTGATTGCTCACTTGCAGGAGTTGCAAATCTGTGAAATTATTGACAAGTAACTCTTGATTATTAGTAAATAATTTTTTATTATCTCGTAAAATTCGTTCTGTTTTCAAAGCGCGAACAAAATCTTCTCTAATCAGTTGTAAAGCAGTAACAACTTTTTCTCTATCAGCTATACAACTCTCCGTATTTCCAGATGTTAGCTGTTGGTCATGGATATCGATAGCTTTGATAACAGCATGATATTTATCAACTTCATCTAAAAGTACTATGACTCTTCTGGGACAGGTGAAACGCCGCCAAAACCAACGCCCAATTATGACCGCAATTGGCACGCTTGTAAGTAAAATGATGCCTAGTAGAATTGAAGGACCAATTGTCAAAAGAATCATAAACGCATAAATCAACCCGACAATTATTGGAGTCAGCACTAGCACTACAACGATTTCATTCTTCAAAAAACTCAATCGTTTCTCGCGATTTTTCATTATAGATGGTCGCAAGACATCATCTGGATTTAACCCAATTAAGCGTCTTAGTTCTCCCTTAGTCATTTCCAGGCTCAATAAGTCCGGCTGCACAGATTGATACTCCTATCAAAGGGCTAGTGGCGTATTTGTTGTATCCTACTCCCTTCCCAGTCTAAGATGACCTCTCTTCATTTTCTTCTTCCAACGGGAGAACAGTCTCGTAAGCGCGGGCAACAAAGACAAGGATTTTAGGCTCAAAGACAAGCTGAGTAAAGTTTTCAAAGAATTTCAAAAAATTTTCTGAAATTCCTTGACACGCTTTGTAGTGTTTATGTAGTATGCTAGTCATTAAGCTTAAAACAAAAACTTCTAAACAAAGAGAGTCACTTAACAGTTATGTTGTACATTGCCCTAGTTTTCCAACTCAAACCTCCTCCAAAAGAGGAAAAAAATCAGAAGACATCTCACATGGATAACTCTGAATTCGATTTCCCTTCTCATCACCAAGTCAAAACAAAAACATCTGAATATATTCACACAATCCAAGAAAACTATTACTTAGAACGACGGTTTTTTTTGTAGTTAATTTTGTACACATTCACCAGTTATCAGTTATCAGTGATAACTGATAACTGTTCACTGGTTTAACCCTCTTCTAGCTTTCTCATTTCTACTTGCACGTCTTGTACAATTTGCAAGGCTTCATCAACTCGTCGTGCATATTCTCTCGCCTCATGGCTGACTTGTAATGCTTGCATAGCAGTAACATTGCTCTCCAAAAGTTCTTTATTTCAAGCTTCTAAATTTATTTATGGGGTATTGAATTTTGAATGTGTTAGCAGTGTGCCGCAGGCAGTGAATGCGTGAATTTTGAATTCCCCGATAGCCCAAGCGTGCCGTTAGGCATAGGGGTTGACCAGCTATTTGTTTCAAGTCGTCTTGTGTAATATATAAGCCTTGTAAATCAGGTTGCATAGCTGTGTATTTCTTCAAGAGGTTAGCTATTGATGAAAATTTGCCAAACAGCTTTTAATAGTTAAAGACAAGACGAAATCCTTTTATCTTTTCCCCTTTATCTTCAATCGTAATTCTTCCTTAATACGGCTAAGAATTGAACCTTCATCAAGGGTTGCTAAGATTTTACTAATCACAGCTTTAGGACCATCTGGTCCCCAATTTGCACCATTGGCTAAATATGCTTTGGTTACATACCCAAGACCATAGCAAGAAACACCTGCGACACCAGCTTGAGTTAGTGCTACCGAAAGATAAGCACCCAAGGAAGCACCGCCTGTAGCAGGTGCAGATAAACCAAGTAATGTTTTTAGCGAACTCAATCCCAAGTTTGCCAATAATTCGCTAGCACTGATACCACCCATACTGATAGCTATTCTTTGTAATAATTTTACGGCCCCAGTTTCGGTCATGGGAATGCCATAAAGTTTTGATAAGCCCAGAATCAGGACAATATCTATCACCGCACCAGCGAGAACATCTACTAGCATGACAGGATTGAGGGCGATCGCCATTGCTTTAGTCATCGTCGCCTTCCAAATTAACTGATTGGCACTCGTATCACGAATCTTCAGTTTGCGCTGCACCAATTGCTCGTTAACATTATCAGCATAAAGCATTGTGTTAAGGGCGACCAAAGCTTTACCTTCACGATGCAAAATTTCCAAAATTTTTAGTTTCAGTTCCTCGACTTGGGCTTGTCCTGTACGCAACTGCACACCCCTAGTACCATCGGGGCGATGAACCATTGTCCTTACTAATGGCGATGCTGCAGCCATCACAATTTCATCTGGTGAAAGTAATTCCCGTACTCTCTCATCCCGGATTTTTTGGTAAATTGCCATACGGTCTGCTTCAGGATACTGGTCTACTTTATTAAACACCAGCAAAATAGGTTTACCTGCTTCTCGTAATTGGGAAAGGGCTTCGTGTTCAACTTTCGTCATGTCACCAGCAATGACAAACAGAATCAAATCTGCTTGTTTTGCTATCTTTTGAGCCAGTGCAGCGCGAGTTTCACCATCAACTTCGTCTAATCCTGGAGTATCAATTAATTCTACTTGAGATTGACCTGTTCCTGGTAAAGTGACTCGCAAAGCACGTTCTGTTTCCCCAATTGCTTCCTCTGTTATATTCCAGTTTGCTGTTTGAGTATTGCGGGTGACACCGTGTAACGGACCTGTTTCAAACACGCTTTGTCCTACCAAAGCATTGAGTAGAGATGATTTGCCTCGTCCTACCATACCAAAGGCGGCTATCTGCACTACCATGCGTTCTAACTTCGAAAGCATGGTTTCCAAATCGCCAATTTCCATCTCCAGTCCGTCTTTTTCCTCTTGAGTGAGGTCAAGCTTATCTACCAAATTTCGCAGTGCTGTTCGCGCTTGTTTATAGTTGAGTTCTGCCTGAATGTCTTCAAAAGTGAAAATGGCACTATCGAGTTGTTCCTCCCAATTCAGAGAATTTTCGCCAATGTCGGACGAATCACTACGATGTGGATCGGGCAAGGGTAATGTTGAAGTCATATCAGTTTGGAATTTTAAATTTTTATGTATCTCTCACTATCATGACTTCCGTGAGGTGACGACGACCATAGTGAACTACCCAACCTTGCCGACGGGCTGAAGGTTGGGCTTCCAGTTTCAAGGCCAAATGCCTTAGCTTGGACTTCGCCTCCACTGATTGAAGGTGGGGACTTCCACGACCAGGTAAATTTCAATTTGTTGCATCAAAATTTACCACAGTTCGTACTTTCCCTGTTTTTACTAATACGGTGGATAAGCATAATCATCATCATCTGGATAAACGTAAGAACTGGAAACTCCAGCCGTCTCCATCCGAGGTGTTTCGGCTTTCATAGTTTCCTTTCCAAAGTCCTTGTACTCTTCAAATGTCTTACAGATAATTTCAGATTCTTGGGAGTCGGAAGCAATCAGGTACTCTATTAAGGTAGCAATTGTAGGATGTTTATAGTCCACAGTTGAAGCTACCAAAACTGTGTTAGGTTCAATTCCTCTTTCTTCACAGTTGATAATAGGGCAAAAAATTCCATGAGCGTGGAAAAGTGGACCTTTTGGTGTCAAAGGTTGCTTGCGATATCCAGAATAAGCCTTTTCTAGTTCAGCAAGAAACCCACTCGTGACTTTACCTTGTTGATACTCACAGTAAGCTTTACTAAAACTTGCTCCTGCTGCTCCATTGAGAGTTAACTGTAACGGTGATTCATGTAAAAACTTTTTCTCTTCTCCTACCAAATAAATTAAATAACGAGTAAATGTTTTAAATTTAAGTTTGTCTGCTAAAAAAGCATCGTAATTGTCTTTGAGTGTACCTAATTTCACACCAGTTTCTCGGTCTTTAACAGATAATGGTCCCCGACGTACTACGACTAGGCGAGGAGTAGTTGTGATATACACTGTTTCAATTCCAGAGCTAAATTCATGCTCCACTTCATGCCAATTGTTATCAGGTTGAAAACCCACAGCGTTAGCGTTATCTAGCTTAATTGCCAAACCGTGAGGCTGTAAACCGTTGGTACCATAGCGAGGATTAATCATCTGACACCAAGGGATGACTTGAGAAGCGGGTGCATTGTACTTCTCATCTTCAAAGTCGAATTTTGCAGATGGTTTCATCTAAAAGCCTTTGGGAGTGTGGAAACCGTGTACTTTTAAGTCACGAAGGAAACACGGTACTCGCTTCGCTCTCTACGGTTGATTTATCAACCGTCACATATCTTTAAAGTTCATTACCGCCTTGGAGTTACTAAATTCGGTGTACTTTTGTAATGCACTTTCAATGGGACAATTACCATTTCAAATCGTTCACTCTGTACGCATAATGATTTTGCTCCGTTCGGCGTTAGCCGTGGCGTTAGCCATAGAGCCTTCCTTTGCAGGAGTAAAGTTAGCTGAACCTAAGAGGTTCCGCTTCGCTAACGACAATGTTATTGGTCGGTACTATATCGAGAACACTGGCTTAACCCTATAAACCTGTTTAATCCCCAATTTCTAGAGCAACAAACTAGCTATGCCTAACGGCACGCTGCGCTAACGCATTCGTTGGTAGGAACTTGAACGCTTACCAATAACGTAGTACGCAAGGTACTGAGTCTGGTCAACTAATCCTAAAGCTTGAGGCTAGAAGCCCCTAGCCTTCAGGCAGGGGTGTTGACCGTCTTAGGCGCAACAAGAATATTTTGCACATCAAGTTTACAGCAATGAAAGCAGAAAACTCACCAGTAAGCAATTCAAAATTTAAAATGTCCTGTGGATACGCTACGCGCGTACTTCGCAGTTCCTCAAAAGAGTAGGCACAAAGTTCAAAATGAAAAAACAAGGGAAGCGCAAGTCGTTTTGCTCCTAGCTTTATGTATTCCTATATCCGTCAGAGCTAAGTATCTTGCCATTAAAGATAATTTCAGACTATAATTGAAGATTACGTTTTGTGATAGTTATTTTTCCTTCCTCTCCCTGGTGCGTTCTCTCTTGCCTCGTGCGTTTTTTTTCATGATTCAGATTCAACCGGAAACGATATGAAAATTTCAAAAAACCCGATTTTTGTGGAAAACCGGGCTTTTATAATTTTCACAAATCAAAACTCATAGAGTATTTGTGCCATATGGCTAAAAACTAGCAGCAAATGGCAATACTATTAAGATAATCGCTGCTGGTAATAGTCAACAATTTGTTCTATGACTTCAGAAATACTCATGCCATCGGTGCTAATTTCAATAGCATCTGCTGCTTTTTGCAGAGGGGAAACTTTGCGAGTGCTGTCTTTGCGGTCGCGTTCGGCGATGTCCTTTTCGAGCTGCTCTATACTAACCTCTGGTTGACCTTGTTTTTTAAAGTCTTGCTGACGTCTACGAGCACGCTCGCTGACAGAAGCAGTTAGAAAGATTTTCACTTCTGCGTCTGGGAAAACTTGGGTACCAATGTCCCTTCCTTCTGCAACTAAACCACCTTTTTTTCCCCAATTTTGCTGTTGTTTGACGAGTGCTTGACGGACAGTACTCACAGCGGCGATCGCCGATACTTTAGATGTGATCTCGTGAGTGCGAATTGCTTGAGTCACATCAATATCGTTAATCAAAACCTGCACTGGTGTTTGTAAATCTTTACCGGGGGCTAGTTCAATCACACAGTGGTTAGCTAATTCTGCGATCGCACACTCATCATCTAAAGCAATTCCCTTTTGCAGCACCAGCCAGGTCATAGCACGGTACATTGCTCCCGTATCTAAATAGACTAAGCCCAGCTTTGCTGCGACTTGACGAGCAACAGTGGATTTTCCGGCTCCGGCGGGTCCATCTATGGCGATGATGGGTTGGCGATCGCGCAGGATGATATTATCAATCAAACGTGTAGAACCAAGGCGAGCGGCGACCGCGAGCATTCCTTCCTCCTCAACTTTTTCTTCTATAAGCATCAACGTATTGGGTTCAACCAATTCGATATATTCCACAGATACACAACTGAACATTGCCATTTCTTGCTGCACGACTGCTATGAGCGCTTTTGGATCACGAACTCCTGCGCGAAACGCTGCTTGAGCCTTTTGCAAACCACGATACAACACAGCTGCTTGCTGCTTTTGTGTTGCGGTCAAATATTGGTTGCGAGAGCTCATCGCCAAACCCGATGCTTCCCGCACTGTAGGACAAGCAACAATTTCTATTGGGAAATTCAGATCAGCGACTAGCCGTCTAATAAGAGCAAGTTGCTGACCGTCTTTTTGACCGAAATAGGAACGGTCAGGCTGTACCAAGTTGAAAAGCTTGGTGACAATCGTGGCTACACCTTGAAAGTGACCCAGCCGAGTACGACCACACAAGCCTGATATCATAGCAGATGGTGGGATAACTTGTGTAATTTTTGATTCTTGTCCACTCTTCTGGACAACTCCCATCTCTTCCGGAGTCGGAGCAAAAATTACGTCTACGCCTGCTTGTTTGCAAAATAATTGGTCTTGGTCTGAAGTGCGAGGGTAGCTTTGGTAATCTTCGTTTGGACCAAATTGCAGCGGATTCACGAAGATACTAACAATCACTATGGCATTTTCTTGCCGCGCCCGTTGAATTAAGCTTAAATGACCTTCATGCAACGCTCCCATCGTGGGAACCAAACCCACTACCGTCTTTGAGCGAGCAGTCACCTCAAATGGCACTAGCTGTGCTTGCTCCGCAAGGTGGTTTTCAAAACGATGTTTAGCTAAATAGCAGCGTAAAGCTGCGACTGTTGTTAACAGGCGCACAAAAATACCCCTAGTGTTGTCTATCTCTCCCCAGTAGTTTATATCTGAAACTGAGGAGGAAACCAGCAATTAGGGGTATGAGATGAGGGGAGATGGGGAGACCTCCTGCGGAGGAATTCAAAATCACCGAAGATTGGATGCCTGCGGCAAGCCGCAAAGCGTCTACGGAGGAAACCTCCGCTCCAACTTCTCTCAAAATTCAAAATTCAAAAAAAGAATTATTAATGAGCGAATTTTGAGATTGCTTCGCTTCACTCGCAACGCTACGCGATGCGTGAATTTGTTAGCGTAGCGTGCCGTAGGCAGCGCAGCGAGTGGGGATTAGGGGCAGTGGGGTAGAGAGCGTTGCAAGAGCGCCCCCTATGCCTGCGGCACGGCTGTTGCCTATCGGGGAAGCGCGAGTATTGGGGAGAAGTTTCCCTCATTCCCTCATTGCTTCCCTCGTTTCTTCCTCATCTTCTTCATCCCTTACTCTTACCTTCCTATGACTTCTATCCGCACAGGTGCAACGCCGCTACCCATCATTCCTAAAATCCGCGCTGCAGCTACAGAAAGGTCAATAATTCGACCACGAATGAATGGTCCTCGGTCATTAATTCGCACCACTACAGAACGACCATTACGGGTGTTAGTCACACGAACTCGTGTTCCAAAGGGTAAGCTGCGATGGGCAGCAGTCATCCCTTCTGGATTAAATCTCTCGCCTGTGGCAGTACGGTTGCCAGAGCCATCATAGCCATAATAAGAAGCCATACCCCCAGAACCGCCTCGTACTCGTCTAGCAATGATCTGTGGTAACTTTGATATCGATACTGGCGATCGCGTGGGTAAATCAGCAATTTCATTCAAGGGAGATGCGTTACCTACTAGTCTGCGCAGGCGATTTGTTGCTTGCAGAGCATCTTTGGCTCGATCTTTGGTTGTCTGTGCTAACCTTGTATCATCATCAATTTCTACAATTTCGTTACCATTTGCCTTGATGATGTAGCGACCTTGTTGCAATTGCTGACCAGCTTGGTCATTTTTCTGGGCTTGATTTGCTGTAGACTCGCCTCCTGCTTTCCAACTTACAGTAATTTTATTGGCGTCTACTTTGTCCCAGATGAGCTGGTTTATCTTCGCGGCTACTCTTGAAGCCCTCTGAACTGGGTCATTTTTGGTATAATTAGCTTGATTTTTGACATCTATGCTTGCCCCAATACTTGCCCCAATAGATGCTACCTTTGTTGGGCTACTTGCATCTTCTGTGCTATCTTCATCACTAAATGCACCGACTTTTATTTGAGCACTTGCTGCTGGCTTGTTACCAACATTTTGACCCAAAAAGGTAAGAACGGGGATGTTGCGAATATAGAGTGTTGCCGCCTGACGTCCTGCCACTTCATGAGTGTGAATTTCAGTCATCACAGCCTTTGAAGTGAGGTTTTCTGCTTGGGATTTATATTCTCCTACTTTGACCACATCACTAGAAGCGAGTGGCAAAGCGGGAGACATTTCCTTGGTCGTTTGAGCACGACCTACTGACTGTATCCCAAAAACAGCAGTAAACACAGCGACAACAGTCAACAAATGTTTTTGATTCATGCGTCTGATAATTAAAGCGACTGAAGAACAAAAGTTTCATAATTTGCGGGATGCTTGGACCACTTAGAGTGAGATATCCCTAAACACTCAAACTCGTTCTGCTTTCACTTTTTGCTTTTAACAACTGCATTTTCTAACTGCAACAGACTATCACGAACTCCTATGCTTGGAAATCAGGGTTTGGGCACAATTCTCAGTAAATTTATCAAATTCAAACTCGCCTCGCTAGCTCAAAACCTTACTCAAAAGAGCATTTTGGCTGTGTAACACTTTTTTCTTATATTAGAAATTCGATTAGAAAAACCTAATAATATTTGGTAATTAAATTAATCAGGGTAGCGTATACGCTTGCTTATCAAAAGAATTGATGGTATTCGCTTGTCCAAATATTTGGTAATACCATACTTTAATTTTTATTTACAGTAGTTTTACCATAAGAATCAGTTTATATACAAAATAGACATATGTAGTGATTGAAATCACTACATAAGAAATGTGATTTGCAAAGTACGAGCTTTTAAGTCTTGTTTCTGGGTTGTTTTGCAAGCAGTAGCACAGTTTAACCAAGAAATATAATAAGAGTGTTTAAGTTCACTTTAAGAAATATCACTTTTTAGAAGCAGCTGGACAGTTTAGGTAATTCCTAATACACATGGACTCTAGGGTTTACTAGGAATGCAAGTAAAATAAATTACAAATTTAAATTACGTGGACAAAACAGTAAAGTTAATGTTTGGTTAATAACAATTTTGACTAGCAAAGCAAAATTACTAATGAGAGAATTAACTAGATTCATATGTACAAATCGAATATATAAAATCCAGTCAAAAAAAATATCGTCCAAAGTAGAAAGAAAAATGTAATGTTTTGTACCCAGCTGTCAGCTTTATGGTAAAGCAAGAAGATTTACAAACAATCGCATCCTCATTGCAATCTTTTCTTGAGGACTTGCATTCAAAGTATGAATCACGAGGGGATGGAACCGTAGCAAACTACATTCCGGAACTTGCAAAAGTCAATCCAGACTTATTTAGCATTTGTATCGCTACTGTCAACGGCGATGTTTATGAAGTTGGGGACTACAACCAACTATTTACGATTCAATCGATTTCTAAAGTATTCGTTCATGGACTGGCGCTTGAGGATCATGGACGAGATTATCTTTTGACTAGAGTTGGTGTAGAACCGACAGGAGACGCATTTAACGCAATTATCCTTGATGAGAAATCAAAGCGACCTTACAATCCAATGGTCAACGCGGGGGCTATAGCAACTACCAGCTTGATTAAAGGGTCAGATGCTACTGAACGTCTTAACCGGATGCTGGATATGTTCGAGAAATACACAAGTCACAATGTGTTTGTTGATATTTCAGTATTTACTTCAGAGCGTATCACAGGACATCGTAACCGTGCAATGGCTCACTTAATGCTCAATTTTGGCATGATTGACCAAAATATTGAACAAGCATTAGATCTTTACTTCCAACAGTGTTCTGTGATGGTGAATTGTCATGATTTAGCAGTCATGGCGGCTACTTTAGCTAACAAGGGTATCAATCCCATGACCGGAAAACAAGCTGTGGATAGCCGTTACGTTAAAGACATTCTCAGTGTTATGTACACCTGCGGAATGTATAATTTTGCTGGTGAATGGGCTTATAAGGTTGGTATTCCAGCAAAAAGTGGAATTTCTGGCGGAATTATTGCTATTGTTCCAGATGTCATGGGAATTGGAGTGTTTTCACCACCATTAGATTCACGCGGTAATAGTGTTCGAGGGGTTAAGGTTTGTGAGGAACTTTCACAGCAGTTTGGTTTACACTTGTTCGAGTGTTGGCGCAAGTGACATCCTCCCACACCAAATCAAATGTCGTTGATATCAACAAAGCTTTACTAGTTTGATCACCAGTGCTCCAAAAACGTTTCGTTAAACATACGTTATTTTTGACGTACGTTTAACGAAACGTATATTATGGAGGTATAGATTATAGTGGTACCGCAAAAATTGAGGGCTAACCCTGGAGGTCAAATTTCGCCAGATGAGGTTATTGGACGAGATCAGCTGATTTCGGAGTTTTGGGAAATTTTGGACAGACAAAGCTTGATGCTGAATGCAGAACGGCGAATGGGCAAAACTTGCATGATTAAGAAGATGCAAGCAGAAGCGCCAAAGGACAAGTTACCTGTTTACCATGACTTGGAGAAAGTACGCTCGCCCTTAGAATTTGTGGAGACTGTTTTGCAAGATGTAGAAGAATACTCAAGTGGCTTACGGCGAACAGCAAGGCGAACGCGCCAGCTATTGACACAAATTAGTGGTGCTGAATTCAGCGGTTTCAAGTTACCTGAATTTGCTGCTCCCCACTGGAAAAGACTGCTGACAGAAACCATAGCCGATTTGGTTGAAAATCAAGAGCGCAAAGTCATTCTGCTTTGGGATGAAGTTCCATATATGCTGGGTAATGTTGGCAATCAAGCGGCAATGGAGATTTTGGATACATTGCGTTCTATCCGTCAAATGTACCCCGATGTCAGGATGGTGTTTACGGGTTCTATTGGCTTGCATCATGTAATTGCTTCTTTGAAAAAAGAAGGATACACAAACGAGCCGACAAATGATATGTATGCAGCAGATATACCGCCACTGTCTTATGTTGATGCTAATGATTTGACCCATAGGTTACTTTTAGGAGAAAATATTTCTACGACTGATTCATGGGTAAGTGCTGCTGCAATAGCTCAAGCAATGGATGGCATTCCCTTCTACATTCACCACCTGATTATTAAACTAAAAATGCGGGGCAAAAAGGTGGATGCAGCAATTATCACTAAAACTATCGAAGATTGTTTATTAGATCCACTCAATCCTTGGAAGATGGATCATTATCGAGAGCGGATTGATAATTACTATAATGACGAGCAACGTCCTTATGCTCTAAATTTACTTGATGTTTTGGCAGTTTCAAACGAGCCTTTGTTATTTGATGAGTTGTTTCACAATCTCAAACAAGAGCCAGAAACACAAAACAAAGAAATGGCACGCACTGTATTAAGACTTTTAGAACGTGATTACTATATTATTCGACAAAGTGAAGGATATTGCTTTCGCTATTCGCTGATTAAACGTTACTGGAAATTATTGAGAGGTTGAGAACATGAAAAGCACCTTCCTCTCTCGCTTTACTCCTAGTCTGATGACTCCAGAAACTTTGGAAGCAATTTTTGTCCAGCGTCATCAGTTGGCAGATTATTTAGTTGAATTGATTCGTGAAAGTGTACTAACAGCAAATAAACATTTTCGCCTGTTGCTGGGGATGCGAGGTATCGGAAAGACGCACATGATAACACTGATGTATCACCGCGTCTCTAAAATGAAAGACTTACAAGATAAGTTAGTTATCGCATGGTTGAGAGAGGAAGAGTGGGGCGTTACATCGTTTTTAGATTTGCTGTTGCGGATATTTCGAGCGCTTCAAAAAGAATATCCAGCAGAATATGATGCGAAATTAAATCAAGAAGTTGAAGCACTATATCAGTTATCGCCACAAGAAGCTGAACATCAAGCCGCAGCATTGCTCAGAGAATTTGTTGGGAAACGCACTCTACTGCTGTTGATGGAAAATCTAGATGATGTGTTTAACGGCTTAGGTGATATTGGGCAAAAGCAACTGCGGGCTTATATACAGAATTATTCATTTTTAACAATTTTGGCAACAGCACAAAGTTTGTTTGATGGAATCATCCGTAAAGATGACCCTTTTTATAACTTCTTTTATGCTCATCATTTAGAGGAGTTGACGCTAGATGAAGCTGTGGATTTGTTGAGGCATATTGCTGAATTAGAAGGGGATAAGGAACTAGAAGATTTTATTAAAACACCAACGGGACGCGATCGCATCCGCGCCATCCATCACCTCTCTGGTGGAAACCCCCGCGTCTACGTGATTTTCTCTCAGTTCCTCACGCGTAAGTTGCTAGATGAACTGGTAGAACCGTTCATGCGGATGCTGGATGATTTGACACCTTACTATCAAGCGCGGATGTCTTGGCTTTCGCAGCAGCAAAGAAAAATTATTGAATTTCTCGCAGACCGTCGCCGTGCTGTTACTGTGAAGGAGATTGCCCAACGCTGTTTTATTACTCATCAGACAGCATCAAGTCAACTTAAAGATTTGCGCGAGAAGGGCTACGTTAATTCTGAATTCATTGGGCGTGAGTCGTTTTATGAACTGCACGAACCACTGATGCGGTTTTGTTTGGAGGTGAAGAAGCAGCGAGATGAACCGATACGATTATTTATTGACTTTTTGCGAATTTGGTACACGCGCACAGAGTTGCAGCAGCGGTTGGGACACGATATTGATGAAATCAGGAAAAATGGGTGGTTTGATGATTTAGGACAACAGTTCAATGAAGCGCGAATTGATGATTTTCCTTACGAACGAAATCATTTCAAGTATCAGCAACGTCTAGAACCGCTTCCACCTGATGCTGTAGTGGAACGAGAATATGTGCTTTATGCACTTGAAGCAATGGAAGATGATGATGAAGATCCTCGGGTAGCAGCGTACTGGCAGGAATATGAGAATTGCTGTAAAAAGAAAGACTATGCTAATGCTTTGCGATATGCAGAGAAATTGGTGGAAATTCGCAGTCATGCACAAGATTGGTCAGCACAAGGACGTTGCTTAAATAACCTTGAACGCTATGAGGAAGCTTTAGCATCCTTTGACAAAGCGATTTCGCTTGACCCTAATTATGATTGGGCTTGGGCGAACCGAGGTGATGTGCTAGACAACCTTCAACGCTACGAGGAAGCTTTGCTATCCTACGACAAAGCGATTTTGCTTGACCCTAATTATGCCTGGGTTTGGTTAGTACGAGGAGCGGTACTTTGGTCCCTTAAACGCTACAAGGAAGCCTTGGTGTCCTACAAAAAAGTGATTTCGCTTGGTTTTGATGATGCTAGCATTTGGTGTTTGCAAGGCAACGTGCTCGACAAACTCCAACGCTACGAAGAAGCTTTGGTATCCTACGACAAAGCAATTGAGCTTGACTCCAATTATCAATGGGCTTGGGCTAACCGAGGTTGGCCGCTGAAAAAATTGCAACGCTACGAAGAAGCATTGGTATCCTACGACAAAGCAATTGAGCTTAACCTCAATTATGCTTGGGCTTGGGCTAAGCGAGCCGACGTGTTAGACAACCTCCAACGCTACGAGGAAGCTTTGGTATCCTACGACAAAGCAATTGAGCTTAACCCCAATTATGCTTGGGCTTGGGCGAACCGAGGCGACGTGCTCGACAAACTCCAACGCTACGAGGAAGCTTTAGTATCCTACGACAAAGCAATTGAGCTTAACCCCAATTATGCTTGGGCTTGGGCTAATCGAAGCGATTTGCTGGGTTATCTCAAACGCTACGAGGAAGCTTTAGTATCCTTTGACGAAGTGATCTCGCTTAACCCCAATTATGATTGGGCTTGGGCTAGCCGAGGTGATGTGTTAGAAAACCTCCAACGCTACGAGGAAGCTTTGGTATCCTACGACAAAGCGATTTCGCTTAACCCCAATTATGCTTGGGCTTGGGTAAAGCGAGGTGATGTGCTGGACAAGCTGCAACGCTACGAGGAAGCTTTGGTATCCTACGACAAAGCGATTTCGCTTGACCCCAATTATGCTTGGGCTTGGGTACAGCGAGGCTGGTTGCTGCATAAACTTCAACGCTACCAGGAAGCCTTAGCATCCTATGACAAAGTGATTGGGCTTAACCTCAATTTTGCTTGGGTTTGGACAAACCGAGGTTGGGCGCTAAACGAACTTCAACGTTACGAAGAAGCTTTGGCATCCTGCGATCGCGCGATCGCACTCGGCGAACAATCTTCCTATGTTTTCTTCAATCGAGCGATCGCAATTCTAGGGCTAAATCGTTGGGAGGAAGGCATCACAGCGTTAGACAATGCACTTGAGCGTATAGAGTCTACAGATGATGTGTTTGCGGAAGACATCGAGTTAATTTTACGAAATCTTTTCAACAGCACAAACGACACAGCGTTATGGAAAACCCGCATCACAACCTTGATTGAACTTTACAACAAACATCAAATCACCGCACCATTAGCACAAGGACTTGTCCGAGAAAAAACCATCAATGCATTGATGTCAGAAATCGTAAGCAACAAAGCAGCCCAAACATGGCTGGAAGTTTGGCAAGAAGTAGTAGGAAGTCGTCCTGAATTCCAAATTCCCCTCCGGCTTCTCAATGCTGCTGTCCGCTATCGGGAGACAAAAGGCGATAGACGTGTTTTGCTAGAACTGCCCATCGAAGAACGCAAGTTATTACAAGATGTGCTGAGTATTAGCGAAGCAAGGTAAAATAGCAATCCTAAATGATTAGTGAAATTCTCTGTTTTCTCTTTTCTTTTCTCTTTTCTTGGCGTTCTATGCGCTAAGGCGCACGCTACGCGCTTGGCGTCTATGTCCTATGCCCTGCGGGCACGCTGCGCTAACGGACACGCTAGCCCCGATAGGCGAAGCCGTGCCGAAGGCATAGGGGGCGCTTCGCAAACGCTAAGGCGGTTCGTCCAATAAACATTATGATTTTCCCATATTTCGCTTCATTTGTTCTAACTCATCTTCAGTTTCCCAACGGCGAAACTTTTCTTCTAAATCGTCATATCCACTAGAATAGCTGCTTGCAGCATTCCACCAGCCACTGGTTTCTAAGCGCTGCGCCTGTTGTGCTTTAGCACGTGCTGTTTGTGCTTCGGCTGCTTTGGCTTGCACTTCCTGTCGTCGTTGTTGAATTTTCCGCAATAGTTCTTTGGCTTGAGTGATGCGTTCTTTCACTCCTTGCATTTGTCCCCAAAGCTGATTTCCTTCGCGTAACAGTGCGGCTTCTCGCTGAGAGGCTGCAGCAACTAAATCTTGTCTCTTCGCAGCTTTTGCCTTTTCTACACGGATATGCCATTTTTGGATTTCTTGAGCTGTGGAAAGAATTTGCTCTTGCGATCGCTTCTCCTGAACTTGTAAATCTGCAATCAACTTCAACGTGTCTTCTTCTTGCTGGCGTAGTTGCTCCAACAGTGCTTCTAGTTCCAAATGCGGATTATTACGCAGGAATTCTTCCAAACGGTTTTCTAAAAACCGGCTAAAATCGTCAAATAAACCCACTGCTAGAACTCCACGAGGTTGATTGCTTCTTTATTGTAGTCATTCTAGAAGTGGAAAGATAGCGATTCTCAACTGTATTTAGTTACTTGAGTGCATTAACAACAGAGTTACTTGCTAGACAGATTATCAGGATCAATACCGAGAGAACGCAAATACTGCGCTAACTGTTCTGCGCGTAATCGTTCTTGCTGAACAACTTCATCTGCTGTCAAATAGCGATCGCCTTGCTGACTATACCACGCTAACTGTTCCTGCTGGATACCAGCAAATACTCCTTGGCATCGTCCTATACCCAACCCTATCTCTGACATCCAGTACGGTTCACTTATCTGCAATTTATAATCACCATCTACCAACTTATATACCTCAAACGGTTGATGTTGGTCGCGTCGCCAATATTCTGGATTGTAAATCACATAGTACAACACACCGAGTTTGTTGTATATCGCCATTTTCTCATCATATTCGCCTCCTGGAGTATGAGATACCATTTCCAATGTGAGTATTGGAACTACATCGTTTTCTTCCCAAACTGCATAACTTTTGCGAGATTTGCCACCTTTTTTCCGTTCCACTCCCAAACTCAAAAAAGCATCTGGCACTACGGGTACTCTGGGATTGACTCCGGTGGTATGATAAACTGCCATATCTACACCGAAGAACCAATCCATACGATTTGCCCAAATCGAGTTGAGTAAAAATAGTAAAACATTGGGCAAAAAATTTTGGTCTTCGTTATCCACTGGTATATCGTCACTACAAGGAAGTTCGTCGGTGGTTGGCAGGCTATTTTTGAGATTGCTTGAGAGCATAACTGTTCTCTGGCTGGCGTTCGATGACTCAATTATAGGTAATTTGGCTATGGGCAATCGCTCTTTGAAGAGAGTTACTTTCTCAAATGGCGATAGCTAGCCCCTTAGGGGGCCTGCGCTAACGCTTGCCTTACGAGCGCAAAGCGCACGCTACGCGCTTCGGCAGTGAGCCTCACTGTTACGCGGATCACAAATCGTCAAACTAAAATGTCTGCCCTGTATAAATTGAACGGACTTCACCGTTGCGACGAATAATGGCTTTGCCGTTAGCAAATTCCACTAGAGTCCAACCGCTTGAGCCGATGACTTCACCCAACTCAACGCGTTGAGTGACGCCGTTCACTTTAAATAAGGCAGCAGATTTGTTTCCTAACTCTAATAATCTTTCTAATTTGTAATTAAAAGCACTAATTTTATAAGTGGTTTCCGTAGAAGCCACTTCTTGTTCTCCAGGTGTGAGTGCTGTGACTGTAGCTTGTTTTGGTGGCGTAACGCTGTTAAGGTTTGTGTCTACGGGTGCAGGTTGAGAGGCATTTAGAAAGGTATCTTTGGACACAATTACTTCTGGTGAAGACGTGTAGCGCATGGGCTGGGGCGCTTGATACACTTTGATGTGCTGCTCAGTAACGGTTGTAGAATTGCGATCGTCAGCTGATGGACGACCTGCTGTTGTGGGTTGAGGAGTGATATAAGCAAGGACTGCTTGATGAGCTGGTGTTGCAGTGTAAACTGGTTTGGCAGATCGTTGAATATAGCTTCTTGCTTCTTGCTTATCAATAACTGCTAGCGCTCCCAGCATATAGTTTGCCAAATCTGTCTCAACTTGAGATTTTGTCAGCGATTGAGGCTTTATCTGCTTTGTTTGGGGCTGTAGCAGGCTTTGCTGGAATGATTTGGAAACGAGACGATTGACCAGTACAGAGTTTAGCACCCAAAGAATGCTAGCAGCCATTAACCCAATGCTGACTCCCATCCAAAGCACTAAACCTTTTGTGCGCTTTGATTTTTTGCGTGGTTTGTTTTTTGGTTTACTAGCAGCTGAAGTCTGGACTCCAACTTGATTCAATGGGTTGTTTCTAGCTTTAGGAACCGATGTCGGAACTTTTTGTCTAGGTTGGATCTGTGTCTCTGGGACGATAATTTGCGGTATTGTAACTGTTTGTACTTGACGAATGTCTTTTTGAGGTGGTGATGCTTGGGAAGGTAAGCTATCACAACCATCCAAAATGAGGTTGATTTCAGTGAAGAGTTCATCCATCAAGCCATCGGCGCAAGTTTCTATCGACCAGGGTTCGCTGGCGATGAATTCCTCTGATTGTTCTGGAAGAATGAGATACGTATTGGCGTTTTGTGACATGATTTTTTTAAGTGCTGACTCCTAGAAAAATAAGTTTTGTTCCCCCTGCCCGCGAATACAAACTTTAAATCCTATTTCCAATCTCTTGTGCTAAATCAACAAGTGGATTGATGATTGGTGTTAAATCATACTGCAATTTTGAAACTGTTGATAGTACCAGTTCTTAATTTAACGTCACCTATCATACTAGTACATGACGGTGAAAATAAAACGACGATTAAAAATCAGCAAAAAGCTTATATCATAAGTCTTTGGACCGCAACCTTATTGCGGGCATTTTGCTATCACGCAAGAACGACGTTAGTCCAGAGGACACGCGATCGCGCTTTAGCTCAAGGGCATGCTTTTGACGAACGTCAAGCGGTACTGGTCTGTCCAGATTTCACATATCACTATACTCGTTCTTGTTGAATTGTTTTCAAGTCAATATTGAAAATTCACTCTGTTTCTTGTTTCTACGTAATTCTAGATAAATCAATAAGGCGTTAATATCAGCTGGATTGACTCCGCCAATGCGAGCAGCTTGACCAATAGTCAATGGTTTGACTTTGCTCAGTTTTTCCCGTGCTTCTTTAGAAAGAGTATCAATCGCTTCATAGTTTAAGTTTACGGGTAACTGACGTTGTGCTTGACGGGCAATTTGGTCAATTTGATTTTGCTGTCTTTGTAAATAACCAGAATACTTGATGTCAATTTCTGCGCCTTCTTTTTCCGCACGCGCAAGGTTGGGGTTTCCTAGTCCGTATTTGTAGAGATCTACATAATGAAATCCCGGACGTCGCAACAAGTCAGCTAGGGTGATTGAACCTTTGATGGCTTGTTGAGTACCAAGGGCGATCGCCTGTCCAATTTCATCATGTTCTTTAACTCTTGTCCCGTACAATCGTTCTTTTTCGGCTGCAATCTTTTCTTGCTTGCGAGTAAAAAGTTCCCAACGTCGGTCATCAATTAAGCCGATTTCTCGTCCTAGTGGTGTCAAACGCTGGTCGGAATTATCCGAACGAAGAATTAACCTATATTCAGATCTGCTTGTGAGCATACGGTAAGGTTCCCGTAAGTCTTTTGTACAGAGGTCGTCAACCAATGTACCGATGTAACTTTGTTCACGGGCAAACACAATCATTTCCTGAGCGCGAACAAAGCGAGCAGCATTAATTCCAGCAACAAGACCTTGAGCTGCGGCTTCTTCGTATCCTGTTGTTCCGTTAATTTGTCCAGCACAAAACAGCCCTTCTATCTTTTTTGTCATCAGTGTGGGATAACACTGAGTTGCTGGCAAATAATCATACTCAACTGCATAAGCTGGGCGGAGCATAACACACTTTTCCAACCCAGGTAGACTCCGTAACATTTGTAATTGCAAATTTTCAGGTAACCCTGTCGAAAACCCTTGAATGTAGAGTTCAGGAATATCTCTTCCTTCTGGTTCAATGAAAATTTGGTGGCTTTCCTTATCGGCAAAGCGCACTATCTTATCTTCTATACTGGGACAATAACGTGGTCCTTTAGCATCAACCCACCCACCATAAACTGGCGATAGTTGCAGATTTTCCCGAATGAGGCGATGAGTTTCCGGTGTGGTGCGGGTGATATAACAAAGAAGTTGTTCCCGTTCTACCCAGACTTCTGGGTCAAAGCTAAACCAACGGACATCTTCATCCCCTGGTTGAGGTGCCATCTTACTATAATCTACAGACCGCTTATCTACCCGTGCGGGGGTTCCTGTTTTGAGTCGTCCTGTTTCAAATCCTAAGCGATTGAGAGTTTCCGTCAAACCGACAGCGGCGAATTCTCCAGCACGTCCCGCCTCCATTGACTTGTTACCAACCCAAATCCGTCCTCCCAAGAATGTCCCCGTCGTTAAGATGACTGCTTTGCACTCAAACGCCACACCAAAATATGTTTGAACGCCGATGACTTCATCGTTTGCACCCAATACCAAATCTGTAACCATTCCCTCGCGGATGGTTAAGTTGTCTTGGTTCTCGACAATCGCTTTCATGACGGCTGCGTATTCTCTTTTATCTGTTTGAGCACGCAACGCCCAAACTGCTGGTCCTCGCGAAGAGTTGAGAATGCGCTTTTGTAAATAAGTGCGATCCGCCATTTTGCCAATTTCCCCGCCGAGTGCATCCACTTCATGAGTCAACTGGGATTTTGCTGGACCACCGACTGCTGGGTTACAGGGTTGCCAAGCAATTTTATCCAAATTGAGTGTCAGCAGCAGGGTTCGACAGCCGAGGCGTGCGGTAGCAAGGGCTGCTTCACAACCAGAGTGACCTGCACCGACGACGATGATATCATAAGCGTCTTGAAATTCAACACAAGTGTGCATGGTCTTACTTTAAGCAAGCATGAATAGTCAATCTCAATATTAGCCGATACGCGGGTTCCCTTGCTGTAAACTCAAGATGAAAAGCTCAGCGAAATCACTATGTTCGCTTCATATTTTTGTGTAAGAATTCAGAAGTCAGCAATTCTTGAGTCAGTAGTCCTAATTTTTAAAAACTCTATTCTTCTTGTTATATTCATTTCATCAAATGTTTTCCTGATTCTTTAACTATTCTGACGGATGATTCTAACTTATAAATATGACTATGAGTATGGGATTCTTTTTAAAGAAAACGTTTTTCTATATTCTGATTGCTTTTCTTTCTTGTGCATTAGTTGCAAGTCAAGGAGTGAATCGCTCTCAGTTGATGGCAAATGTTCAAAACACGAAAGATTGTGTCACAACTTTTTCTTCTGAAAATAACAGAGTCTCAACTCAATTTTGTAAAAATATTTCTCAAACATCAATAGAACCTACTTCAAGCTCTCCATTCACTCCCGACCAAAGTTTAACTGAAAAAGAGCGATTTCTAGCAACCATTACACAAAAATTATCAATCATTCCCGTTCCGAATAGTTTTGAATATACACTATTGCGTGCATACGGTTCAGCATTTGTCAATCAAATACCTACAATTAAACTTCCACCAAAAGTACTATTTACAAATGACCAGGAAACAAAACAATTTCAATTGACTTTGACAATGGGTAAAGTGAATAATACAAGTAATTGTGAGTTACAAAAGTCAGCAGCAGATGCCTTCAATCAGGCACGAGCGCAAGTACAAATCCCTCTAAAATCAGGTTATGGTGCTAGTGACTGTACTCGCAGTTTTGCCACTAATTTGAGATTCTGGCAAAAATATGCAAACAATAATACTTTGGAAAAAGTGCGTCAAGGTAAGGAAACAAAAATCCTTGGTACAGTTGCACCACCAGGAGCATCACAACATCTTTGGGGACTCGCTATTGATTTAAGAGTTTCAAACGAAGCGCAGATACAAGCTCTTAATCAAAATGGTTGGTACCGGACTGTAGAGTATGATGTACTTCATTGGACTTATGTAGGTTTGCCAAAAGAAAGATTAACTGAATTTGGTTTTCAAAATAAAATTGTTGAGGGAATTAACTATTGGGTGACACCGCTTTAATCTTCAGTATTAGCCCAAACCATCTTGCTTTTCTCAAATGAACTTTTTTAGTCATACTTCAGGTCAACAAAATTATATGTTTCCAAGTTTCTTACCGACTACAGTTAGTACACTCACAGAACCAGCTTCAATTGCTCTTGTTCAAAGCATTGAGCAGATTGCAATTACCACTCCCTTGAGTAAACAACCAATCACTACAACTTATGTTCGTCAGGGGAGTGGAGGTACACCTATAGTCTTGATTCACGGTTTTGATAGTTCTGTATTGGAATTTCGTCGCTTGATTCCTTTACTTGCAGTACAAAACGAGACATTCGCAGTTGATTTGTTGGGTTTTGGGTTTACAGATAGACCAGTCGGAGTTAAGTTTAGCCCTAGTGACATTAAAAATCATCTCTACTATTTCTGGAAAATACTAATTAACAAACCTATCATTTTAGTAGGCGCTTCGATGGGGGGTGCAGCAGCAATTGATTTCACCCTTACTTACCCAGAAGTCGTCCAAAAGCTAGTATTAATTGATAGTGCTGGTTTAACAGGTGGTTCACCGTTCATCAAATTAATGTTTCCACCGTTAGATGATTGGGCAGCTCAATTTTTGCGCAATCCAAAGGTTAGGGCAAGTATTTCCCGCGCTGCTTATAAAAACAAGCAGTTAGCATCACTTGACGCCCAATTATGTGCAGCACTGCATCTAGAATGCTCTGACTGGCATAAAGCTTTGATTGCTTTTACCAAAAGTGGTGGTTACAGTCCTTTTAGATTTAAGAAACTAGCAGAAATTGTACAACCAACACTTATTTTGTGGGGTGATTCTGACAAGATTTTAGGAATTAGAGATGCCAAGAGGTTTCAGTTAGCAATTCCAAATAGTAAACTCATTTGGATTAAAGATTGTGGTCATATCCCTCATCTGGAAGAACCGCAAATAACTGCTCAGCATATTTTAGAATTTCGAGATAACGACTAGCAGCAATTGGTCTAACGCGTAGACTCCCTGTAACATAAAATGAATACTCTATACCGTTGACAAAGCGAGTTCCACGTCTAATGCCTGTCAGAGACCGTTATCACCAGAGTGTCAAAAATGCCCTTATCAAAGATGGTTGGACAATTACCGATGATCCGTTGCATCTGAAGTGGGGCAAACGGGATATGTACGTTGACTTGGGAGCAGAGAAACTGATCGCCGCCCAGAAACAAGGGCGGTATATAGCGGTTGAAATTAAAACGTTTCGCAGTGTATCGGATATGAGCGATCTCGAACAAACGCTGGGACAATATCTTGTATATCGTTCTGTGATGACTAGAACTGATCCAAATCGCTCTCTGCATCTTGCCGTTCATGATGAAGTGTATGCGGATCTGTTTGACGAACCCATTGCTAAACTTTTGGTAGAAGACTATAAAGTAGACATTGTTGTGTTCAAACCAGAACAGGAGGTTATTCTCAAATGGATACCTTGGAGCAATACAGGCAGTTGATTCGGCATATTTTAATCGAACACACAAAAATTCCCTTCAGCTACGGTGACATTCAATTTGAGACAGTCTTTGACAGTGAACAGGATCGATACCTGTTGATGATTTTGGGAAGAGAACCAGCCTATGATTTTTCTCCAACTGTCACGCGCCGGGTTCATGGTTGTCTGATTCATATTGATATTATTGATGGCAAAATCTGGATTCAGCGGGATGGTACTGAAGAGGGTGTAGCAACAGAACTAGTCAGGGCAGGTATACCTAAAGAACAGATTGTGTTAGGTTTCCGTTCTCAGGAACTGAGGCGAGATTCAGGATTTGCAGTTACATAAGTGCGGGATTTTCATTTGTACACAGTTCGTACGGAAAATGGCACTGCGGAACTCACAAATAAGTGAAGCAATGCCATAGATTTTGATTGGTACTAATTGACTGACTCTAGTCAAGCAACCACATCGCAGAAGAATTATCACCAGATTCGTCAGGCTTCTTTACAGGCTGTTTTTCTGGTAAACGGTAGGATTTTTTATAGGTTTTGACTAACTGAGTTTTTTCTTTTGGCTGTTGTAATGCGTTAATTGTTTCTGTCAGTTGTGAATTAGCTTCTGCTAGTTGTATAGCTGCCTGTTTTGCATCCTCTAGCTCTGTTTTGAGTCTTGCTGCTAGTTTTTCTTTCTCAGATAAGGATGATTGCAAATCAGCAATTTCTTGTTGAAGAGAAGCTTCTTTTTGCTGTGCTTTTTCTAAAGCTTCTTTCAATTCATGAGCAAGAGAAGCTTCTTTTTGCTGTGCTTTTTCTAAAGCTTCTTTCAACTCATGAGCAAGAGAAGCTTCTTTTTGCTGTGCTTTTTCTAAAGCTTCTTTCAATTCATGAGCAAGAGAAGCTTCTTTTTGCTGTGCTTTTTCTACAGTGTCTTTCAACTCTTTTACAGTTGCTTCTAACTCCGCTTGTGTTGAATGTGTATGCTCATAATTGGTTGACTCATCTGCTTGTGTTGATTCTTCCTCTTCTTTCTCTTTATCATTATCGGAGGACGTAGAGGAATTCTCGTCAGAAATAGCAACAACATCGATAGTCGTTTCATCTTCTGATGGTGAAAATCTTTGCACTTCTTCGTGTAATAAGTCAGAAAGACGTTTCTTAGCCATATTATCTCCAATCACGCTTTAGTTCTTCAGCTACTTGACGATAGTCTGACTGCGCCTCCTGTGCATTCTTTCCTCGCCATTGAGTAATTGGCACACCCTCAAGCGCAGCTCGTTCATGTGCTTTGTAGGCACGGATAAAAGTTTTACAAGCAGGAATTTTCATCTGCATAAGAGTGTTTTGAGCTTCTAGCGCTTCCCCTAAACTCCGCGAATCCACTTTAGTCAGCAGTATCCGATGGGGCTTCCCAACGGGAATGACGACTTGTTGAACTGTCTCAATAAGGACAGTCAAATCCATTGGTGCGCATGGTGTAGGCAAAACTAGATAATCTGCTACAGCAACAACTGCCGCCAATGCTTCAGAGCGCAGCGCCGGAGGCGTATCTACTACTACTAAATCGTAACCTGTTATTCCTCGTAAATAACTTAAAAGTTTGGGGTCAGTTGATTGTGATAAATCAAATCCCATGCTATTTTCACTCCGCCCAAACCACCAACTGGCAGAACCTTGAATATCTGCATCGATTAAAAGAACTTTTTTTTCTTGTGCAAAGGTTGCAGCCAGGTTGACTGCGGTCGTTGTTTTACCAACGCCTCCCTTACCATTGAGGATAGCGATGATTTTCGGCACTGTTTGCTTGCGACACTCTTTCAAAAGAATATAACTCCTGAAAGGGAAATCGGGAATCGGCGAATAGGAAGAATACTTTTACCGAAACCGAAGCTACAGTCATAACTTTACAAAAGCGCTATGGTTTGGATGCTGATGGTGTGGCTGGTGAAGGAACTTGGGAGATTCTTCTGAGACGGTGAGAAAGGTGAACAATTCACGCATTCAAATCATAGAGGAAGATACTGAACCTGTCCTTCCAATTTTCCGTCCAGACTACATTCCACGATGATGAAAATATCCTCCTGGCATTGGCAGTCCCTGTGTAACTCGTTCATAAGCATAGCGTGTAATCGTAGCGACATCATGGGTGAGCAACACTCGGTTTTCTTGAGCTGCCCATGCCAGTATAATTGGCTCATCCTCACCCGATAAACCAACATCTTGGACTCGCACAATATCAATATTCAGGTTACGTCGCACTAAGCCTCTCACGATAGTATTGTCGAAGTTTTCGTCGGCAAGCAGCTTCAGCATGCTTCCTGCTCAGCCTTACGAGCAAGCAATCTGTCACGTAACCCTTGCGGGTCAAACCTTTGCTGGTTCATCCTGCGAACTTCTTGCGTTTGCTGCTGTCGCTGCTTTAGGTATATCTCAACTTCTTGCTGATGATTAAGGTAAAAGGCAATTGTGGCGTATACATCAGCCAGCTTCAGCGATGGATAACGCTAAACAATTTCTTCTGCTGTTGCTCCTTGTTTGAAAACAGCAACGACCGTATCCAGTGTTACGCGAGTTTTGCCCACCCGAACGACACCATCAACGTTAGTTTTTAATGGCGCAGGCTCAGGCTTAATTGACAGTGCCATAAGCGATACTAAAATTTCTACTCTGATTGTAGCAAACGTCTGTCTGCTTCAGGGTTGTTGTTATGCCGCAACCCTAATTGCCTTTAGGAAAACTGTTACCATTCAAGGTGCAGAATGTGAGATCATACCTGTGTTGTTGAGACACCTCAAAAAGCGAGACAATTATGGCAATCTATCTGGATTCAGCAATTGTATCTGAAGCTGAAATTGCCAGTCAAATGGGCTGGGTAAAAGGTATCACGACGAATCCAACGCTTTTAGCAAAAAGCGATTATCCACCGGAAACTACACTGAAAAAATTGACGCAGTTGACTTCAGGACCTGTATTTTATCAGCTCATGTCATCTGATTTTGAAGGAATGCTGGCGGAAGGAAGAAAAGCTTTTGAGATTATTGGCAAACAAACGATTTTGAAAATTCCAGCCACACCAGTTGGGTTTGCAGCCGTGGCGAGTCTCTCGCCAGAGATAACTTGTTCGGTGACAGCAATTTACAGTGCAGCACAGGCTGCAGTGGCACGGGAGGCGGGTGCTAAGATGGCGATCGCCTATGTCAATCGTGCTACCCGTTTGTTAGGCGATGGAATTGCCTTGGTACGAGATATGGCTAGTGTACTAACTGGCAGCAATACTGAAATCTTAGCAGCTAGTATTAAGTCACCACAAGAAGCCGCAGCATCACTACAAGCTGGTGCTCATCATCTGACTTTACCTTTGTCAATGTTACAGGCTATGACGACTCATGAATTTTCAGACAAAACAGTAGAAGAGTTTGCCAAAAACGGCATTGGTTTAAAAGAGTCACAATAGAATCGATCAGCACATCTGCTACAAGTATTTATGAGAGCAACTAACAATCTGCCTGATGGACCGAAAATGTCGAGTTTCCTGCGGCGGATGAAATTTATTTTTCAGCCGTTGGAATATGTGGAAGATTTTGCCAAAGTTTACGGTGATAACTTCACTATTTGGAGTCGTAACGATTCTCCTATTATCTACTTCAGTCATCCTCAAGCACTGCAACAAATTTTTAATGCGGATTCCAGTCACTTATATGCTGGAAGTGGAAACCGAGGTTTACAATTTTTGCTAGGTTCTAACTCTTTGATTCTACTGGACTCTGATCGCCACCAACGCCAACGTCAACTCTTAACCCCTCCTTTTCATGGCGATCGGATGCGGACTTACGGTGAGATTATCCGCGAAATCACGCAGCAAGTGAGTAACGGCTGGAAGAAGGGTAAGCCGTTTAATATCCGTGCGTCGATGCAAGAAATTACCTTGCGTGTCATTTTGCGTGTGGTGTTTGGTTTAGATGAAGGGCCTCATTTGGAAAAAATTCGACAATTGTTGAGTTCACTGCTGGACTCTATCGGTTCTCCCCTGTTGTCTGCTGGCTTATTTTTCCGGTTTCTACAAAAAGATTTTGGTGCGTGGAGTCCTTGGGGGCGAGTGCTACGCCTGCGACAACAAATTGATGAAATGATTTATGCGCTTATTCGGGAACGTCGCGTCCAATCTCCTCAAAATCGGCAAGATATCCTCAGTTTGATGATGTCTGCACGTGATGAAGATGGTCAACCGATGACTGATGAAGAGTTACGCGATGAATTGATGACTCTGATGGTAGCGGGACATGAAACGACTGCTTCAGCATTGACTTGGGCGTTTTACTGGATTGACTATTTACCAGAGGTACGCGACAAGTTGCTGAGGGAACTGGACACGCTTGGTGACAACCCAGATCCAAGTACTGTTGCCAAATTACCTTACTTAAATGCGTTGTGCCAAGAAACTCTGCGGATATATCCGATTGCGATGAATGCTTTTCCTCGGGTTGTGCGATTACCAATCGAAATTCAAGGTTACACACTCCCAGAAGGAACAATCATTATCCCCAATATCTACTTAGCGCACCACAGAGAAGAAACTTATCCACAATCAAAGCAGTTTAAACCAGAACGTTTTTTGGAAAGACAATTTTCTCCTTATGAGTATTTGCCCTTTGGTGGCGGAAATCGTCGTTGTATTGGGTTGGCATTTGCCCAGTATGAAATGAAACTCGTATTGGCGACAATTTTATCGCGCTTTCAAGTCTCTCTGGTTAATAGGCGTCCCGTCCGTCCTGTGCGTCGTGGTTTGACTGTAGCAACACCCGCAGGAATGCAGATGGTTGCAATGCCTTTGGAAAAACGTGTCAATACTCCAGTCCTTGTTTAGGTAATCAGGGTGGGCGATGCCCACCAATATTTTCGCACCAATCTTCGCAATTTGCTAAAAATGACCTTTGCTACACCTAGCACTAACGCTTATATAGAGTTACTCAAAACTTTTCCTCCTCGTCCAATTACTTCAGAAGAAGAATTGACGGCTACGCAGAAAGTCATAGATTTACTTATCGATAAAGGTGAATTAACACCAGATGAACAAGACTATCTCAATGTCTTAGGTACTCTCGTTTACGAGTACGAAGAAAAACATAAACCTATACCTGATATTCATGGCATAGAACTGCTCAAAGCCTTGATAGCTGAACTAGGTTTGCGGCAAAAAGATTTAATTCCTATCTTTAAAACTGAATCTATAGTATCTGAAGTTTTAAGTGGTCAACGCAATTTGACCGTGAACCACATTCGTCAACTGGCAGAGTTTTTTCACATTTCACCAGCTGCTTTTTTTGAGGCATAATGAGAGAAAAATTTTTAAAAACCATTATCGCTGCATTACAACCAAAAGATTTTGTTTTAGCTTTCTGGCAAGGTGGTTCTGCAGCACACGGGTATACAGATGAATGGTCTGACATCGATATTGAAGTGATTGTTGAAGATGATTACGTTCAACAAACTTTTGATATTGTTGAAGCAGCATTGCAAACAATTTCTGAAATTAACTTTAAGTATAGAGTTCCTGAACCTACATGGCATGGTCACTCACAATGCTTCTATCAACTTGTGGGAGTGAGTCCTTTTTTGGCGATTGACTTTGCTGTTATGAAGCGTAGTAGTCGTAACGATTTTTTAGATGTGGAACGACACGGACAAGCAGTCATTGCTTTCGATAAGGCTAATCTTATTGTTCCAACACATTTGAATCTGGAGTTTAGACTAAAAGCGATATGAGAGAAGGCAAATCAAATAGAATTACAGATTAAAAATATTCTCAAGTCAGCCTCAAAGCATCTGCGACTTTTGATAATTATGTAGTGGATATGTGTGAAGATAATATTACAATAATGAGAATCATGAAAAAGGTGGGAGAGAAACGAGCGTTGCTCGTTTCTCTCCCACCCCCATTATTCTATTATCATTATCACTGGACTGGAAACTAAATGAGGAATGACCAAAAAAAGGGAGTGTGATTGAACACAGCCCCCTTTTGGCAGAAGCTGAGAAAAGAATTACCATTACTTACTCACCTGCCAATATGAAACGTGCCAGACTTGAAGAGTTTCGTCAAGTAGCTTACAGATATTTAGGTAGAGCCAAAGACGCGACTTTTGAATTAACAGATGCCATATTGCTGACCCGCAATGTTTATTCCTTGGCAGACTTATCTTTATCACCAGTATTTAGACGCAAGTGGTCAAGTATTTATGAAGCCCTGCAAGATAGTAGACCGCAGCGACAGAAATTGATGCAGTTATATATCAAACAGATAGCAACGGGGGAGCGACCTCTATTGGCAGGCGACCATACTAACTGGTCACGCCCAGATGCAGTTAAACTACAGGAAAGAACTTATGAACATAGTGGCACATCCATAGCAGGAAATAAACCAATTACTATTGGTCAGGGATATAGCACAATTGCCTGGATACCAGAAACTTCAGGAAGTTGGGCATTACCATTAAGACATGAACGGATTACAAGTAGGGAAAGTCCAATCTCAAAAGCAATTTGGCAACTAAAACAGGTGTGTAAATATCTACCTGTTAGACCGATTTCAGTTTGGGATAGTGAATATGGTTGTGCGCCTTTTGTGTTAAAAACTGCCAATATTCCAGCAGATATTCTAGTTCGGTTGCGTTCAAATTTATGTTTATGGGGTGAACAGTCACGCTTATTCTGGGAAGGGGCGACCCAAAAAGCATGGTGATAAATTTAAACTTAATGAACCAACAACATGGAGTCAAGCAACATCTGTATTGGAAGTAAATGACTCAAAATTAGGACTTGTGCGTGTTAGCTTGTGGAAAAACTTACACTTTCGTAAAGCTGCTACACGCCCAATGTTACTCATGAGGGTTGAACGTCAGGGCGAGCAAAGCAACACGAAAGTATCCAAACCTTTGTGGTTAGCTTGGGTAGGAGAAGAAATACCATCGCTAGAGGAAGTTTGGTGTCTTTACTTGCGTCGCTTTACAATTGATCATTGGTATCGCTTTTTAAAGCAACGTTTACATTGGACTGTACCCAAGTTAAGTACTCCCAAGCAATGTGAGCGGTGGAGTGACTTGATGCCTCTAATGACTTGGGAATTGTGGTTAGCTCGTGCGATAGTACATGACAATCCTCTACCTTGGCAGAAGTCTGTTGACAAATTGACCCCTGGAAGAGTTGCTCAAGCTATGGGTGGAGTTTTCGCGGCGATTGGTACTCCTACCTGTGCTCCCAAACTTCGCGGAAAGTCTCCTGGTTGGGAACCAGGAAAAAAGCGTCACCGTAAAAACCGATGCCCAATTGTCAAAAAAACAGTAACGCCACCACCTAAAGAACCATCAGTTGCTGTTTAATACTCAAGATTATCGATAATTTCACTACGTCTTTTCTTAACTCAGCCCTGCTGGGTCATTTTACATGGCTTAGTCTAAACTCCAGTTGAATCGCCAAGAGCATTTTTCAAAAATGAAAGCAAGGTTTGAGCAGTTAAAAACGATGTTTGATTTTTTGCAAATATTCGTCAAAAAAGAAATCAATCGTGGACATTTGGCGCAAGCTATTGTCAACTATCAATCCTATACGCTGCGACATTTAGTTGAACTTCTGGGAATGATATATCGACCTTACCGATATGATTTTAGTATGAAGTATTTTAACCGAGATTTCCCACCTGAGATTGTAGCGCGTGTAGAACCCCTTTTTTGTGTAACGGATTTAGCTGATTTGGCAAAGAAACAGCAACTTGCAGAGGAAATGTTTGCTGAAACTTTGCCGCAAGTAGAAGCAATACTTCAGTAGATTATCTGGAAATCTAGTTAGGGTATCAAATAGTTGATGAAATTCTGCTATACAATCAAGTAAAAAATATTATTTTACTCCACTCAAGTGTTATAAAATACTTTTATCACAATACAGTTCAGTTAAGGATTGTTTTTGGAGATTTCATACGTGTAGAGAGGTTGCATGCAACCTCTCTATAACGGTTATCATTCTTGCAAATTATCTGATCAGCAAGCGTATTAACTTTTATCAAATCTTTGATTTTTCAAATTTAAACCTTCTTAACTTAGCACTACTAGGTGATTTTTTCATATTTTCATCTAAACACCAGTTAAGTCCAGAATGACCTATAGATACCAAGTAGGTGGGAGTCTCAACGTTGATACACCTACCTATGTAGAAAGACAAGCAGATTTACAACTTTATCAAGCTCTGAAACAGGGTGATTTTTGTTACATTTTCAACTCCCGCCAAATGGGGAAATCTTCACTTTTAGTGAGAACTAAGCACCGTCTCCAACAAGAAGGGTTTAAATGTGCTGCTGTCGATTTGAGCGTTATTGGTAGTGAAAATATCACCGTACAGCAGTGGTATAAGGGGATAGTTGGCGATTTATGGTTGGGTTTTCAACTTGTAGAAAGTCTCAAGCTAAAAGCTTGGTGGCGCGAGCAAGAAGATTTTTCTTTACTCACAAGACTGAAGGCTTTTCTAGAGGAATTACTCTTTGTTCAATTTGCCAAAGAAAGACTGGTCATTTTTGTTGATGAAGTTGATAGTATTCTCGGTTTAGATTTTTCAGTTGATGATTTTTTTGCTTTGATTCGATTTTGCTATAACCAAAGAGCTATAAACCCTGAATATCAGCGTCTGTCATTTGCTATTTTTGGTGTAGCCACTCCCAGTGATTTAATTCAAGATAAAACGAGGACTCCTTTTAATATCGGTAAAGCTATTGAATTAGAAGGTTTGAAGTTTGCAGAGGCGGGTTCTTTAATCAAGGGATTAGAAAAAATAGTCCAACAACCAGAAAGGGTTATCAAAGAGATATTGAATTGGACGGGAGGACAGCCTTTTCTGACGCAAAAAGTATGTCAATTAATTGTGCAATCCAGTCAAGCTAAAACTGATGAAGAGAAGAGAAATCTTCCCCTTGTCGAAAAGGTTTTGGTAGAAAATATTGTTAAAAAGTATATAATTAACCGTTGGGAATCCCAAGATGAGCCAGAGCATTTAAGAACGATTCGCGATAGCTTCGCTGCTGCGCTGCGCGCAGATCGCATCGAACGCAACGAGCAACTAGCAGCAAGAATGCTGGGAATCTATCAGCAAATTTTGCAACCCCCCCAACCCCCCCTTAGCAAGGGGGGGCAAGGGGGGGTACCAACC
>NZ_QMEA01000149.1 GCF_012912105.1 Brasilonema sp. UFV-L1 | reverse complement strand
CCTCCCTCCCTCAAGTGTGTTTCTTGAGAGAACCGTTATATTTACATCAAAGTTTGTTCAGGCATCATGCACTTATCAGAGTCACAACCTGCTGGTCCTGCTTCCATTAAATCACCGAAATCGTAGCGACTTAAAGCAGCATGAAAATCTTCAGTTTTGCGACGCATTTCCACTTCTTTCATTAACTGTTCATAGCATTGTTTTGTTATTGGCTCAAAAGGTAAGCGGGGAAAAGTTTGAAGGTCGTCAAAACGTGCTAGAAGTGCAGCACTAATGTACCCTTCATCATCTCGAATCGTTTCATATATCCGAGTTCCTAAGGCTTCAATTTCATGTTCTCTTAACTCAATGGTAGCAGAGGTGTTATGTGTGACATAGAATTTTTGCACCTGCATGTAGAAATCCATTTGAGCGATCGCACTAAATTGACTAATTTCTATTTCATCAGCACCTGGTAAATCAGCCCATGATACAGCAACTGGAATTTCTACTAGCCATTCGCTGACTCGTGGATCGAAGGGATCATTCAACAAATTACCCTGCTCATCTTTATCTGATTGAGAGGGTATGATGTTGTAGCCATAGTCTAGACAAGCCAACGCTACGGGATCATTTTTGCGACAGGTGATCCGACGTATAAATCTTTGTGCTTTCGGAGGATGCCATCCAGGGCTAGCACCTGTAAGCAAAGACTTGGTACCGCTTGGTTGAACTGTGGTGCAGCGGTTTGGGCGTTTGAGATTGTGGCGATCGCAGTAATCCCAAACAACACGATGTACAGTGTCTTTCCAAAAACTGAAGTATTCCTCCTCTTGACGCTTAAACGCCAATCCTTCAGCAGTTGCAGGTCTTCCTTTTTTCCACCAGCGCAACCAATCAACCCCAAAAGCTTTGACAAAGAAATCAAATAACCCTGTAAAAGAAACACCGACAATCGGGTCTAATTCACGGCTGTACTGATAGCGGGGTTCAATGAATTTGTGATGTAAAAGTGCTGCTACAGATATAGCACCTGCTGTGAAAGCTTCCTCCTGTTCTTTGTAGTTATTTGGGTCAATTTGATTCAGGTGAATCTCCGATAAATTACAGTGAAAATTCGAGCCAATAATTTCCAATTTTGTTATCCTAAAGGCTTTTTATCCTCTAGTTCTGGAGGTTTCCCTCATACCCATTTTTGGGATACCACTGGTCAATTCCAGTTCAGTTCAGCATAACTTTTCTACCATTTGGTAGCCGGGGACTCGTGAGGGTATTATATTCTTTTCAATTATCACTTACCAGTTATCAGTTATCAGTTTTAAGAAGAATTTAGAATCGGTGAATTCAGTATTCACCAAGGAAGAAATAAAGAATTCCGACTTCTGACTTCTGACTTCTGACCGGAGGCGGAGCTTTCCTTGCTCCGCTCCTGACTCCTTCCCTGTTCACTGTTTACTGAAAAGGTTCAACCCCTATGCGTTGCACTACCTTAAACTTTTAAATGAGAAGGTTAGCTCAAGATTAGCATACAGCAATGACTTATTAATTGGCTAGTTTTTCTATTGTCTTTTTTCAAACTTTAATTAATAACCAATAACTCACTTTTCTGCTTAGCCTTCCTTGAATTTCCCCGGTTTTTTACGTGAGGCAAAATTATTATCTACCACACGGATTTAAACCATGACGAGCCAAACGATGCTCTTGTTCACTTTCACCAATATGAGGACAATTTTCTTGTAACCAATCCTTAGCTTTTCCTAGAGCATAAGCCTTGAGAAAATCTACTTTTTGTTCATGATTTTTAAAAAGGTCACAATTAGCTCTAGCGATCGCTTCACCAGCCCATTGAATCGCACCTTCGCCACTATAGTATTGTTTGCGAACGGCATCAATACATTCCTCAAGAGTGGGTTTATGGTGAAATACCCTGCTATGGTTTGCCATTCTTAAAGCATCCCGGTCTGGATCAATTCGCCAATTACCGTTTTCATCCTGTTGCCATAGATTATCCTTAGCAACTGCAAATAAATGATCCTCACTTGAGCCTTGACGCATACCAGCACTGTTATGCGTTAGATAGCCGTCGCAGTAGAAGCAATGGGCTTCTTCGACTTCAATGTCATAAGTTTGGACATGATCGTAGCTGGCAAGACCAATGAATGTCACTGGAATATCCAGTGAAATGTCGGACTCGGCAATGTAGCGTTCATAGTTGACATCCACCAAGCGCGAACCTTGAAATCCCATTTCTCGCATCTCGCTGTAGGTGTAAGCTTCCCGCATAATGACACCAGGAACGGTGAAGCCGTACATTTTCAGTCCTTGTCTAAGCTGTCCCTTAATGCTATGGGGAGCAACAAGCGCGTTGTAACGCTCTTTCAGCGCTGGAATTGTCAGGTTGTACTTGGCTTGCCATTCCTGCTTTTGAGGATGAGTGATAGTAATTCTACCAGCGATCCCCAAGCTGGATAAAACTGCTGCGACTTGTCTAATAAATGAACGGTAGACTGTGGTGATTAGGTGCGGTGGGCGGTTATTAACAGCACCATCGCTATCCATCAATCCTGCCAGATAAGCTGCTCGGATATCTACTGAACCTTGGAGAATAAAACTGGGAACATCCAAAGGAACATTAGGCTGCTTGATATACCGATGGAAATATTCTGCCAATCTGATAGATGAGCAGATTGATTTGGCAGTGTTTTCACCTTTAGTTACGCCGTGAGTCGCAGTTAGTCCAAATAAAGCTAAAGCAGCATCTATCTTGGCTTGAATTCGTGCTGTAACTTCCGTATCTAAACTGTTCATTGCCCATTCAACACGACCGTAGGGCTTACTATACTCATTGCGACCAAGAGCAACATAGCCATCACCGTGAGTCAAGCCAATCAGCCAAGCGACTTCTGGTGTCAGATTTGGAATTATAAATGATTTGACCGTGCGACTTTGGGTAGGTCTTTTTTCTGTAAAGTCAGGAGGCAGATCAGTGAGGGTTCCAGGTAGTACCTGTGTACTGTGTAAGAGGCGATCGCCTTCTACTAAACTTGCCATTGACTTCCAGACAATTCCCCCTTTAGCATCCGCAAGAACTGCTTGTCTATGGTTTAAAGTTGCTCTTGGGTAGGTAGCATTGGTTTCAATTTCATAGACATCTTGAAATCCTTGGTCAAATTTATCAACCACTCGCCGAAATCCCAAGGGCGTTTGTACTAAATCACCCACTTGGACATGACGAATGGGAATAAGACCAATGGATGTATGAACCAAAGCATCTTCAGGTAAACATCTTCTGATATTACCGGCAACGATTGTCACAGCTGCTTCATCAATCAATAAACAGCATTCAACAGAATTTAATTGTCTGCCTACAGCTTTATTTAGGATGGACGCACAACGCTTATACAGTTCTGGTAATTTTACGGGATTAGCAACACCTCCAAAGCCGTTGAGAGGTTCTCCTGCTTGACGTACATCGCTGATATCAACAATCACTTGAACATCTTGTGAAAATCGTTCATCGGTTGAGAGTTCCAACAAGCTTTGATAAGATTGCACCCAACCTTGACGGCTATCACCAACGTAAATAGTGACAATATTGCCTTCTATTTTGACTTCTGTCTGTTCGCGACGCTGATTGGGAGGAGTCATACCAATTTCACCTCGCACTTGTACATGAAGGTGATTACGAATGGGAGGCAACTTGCTGATATACTGTGGTTCTAAAACTGCTCCAGTACCGCAGCCCATCATTGCCAAATCCATCATTAACCCGAAAGCACTCCAATCTTGCAGGTTAGTAGACGTACAATTATAGGCCCCAGAAAAGTTTTTTTGCTCTTTTAGCCAGTCTGTATTACCCTAAGCCACACTGTCACCAGCGTGACTCGGCTTCAGAACCGTGCGTGATACTTTCGCATCACACGGCTCCTCAATGATTTGGCTCTTGTCAAGAGTACCATCTGTTTTAGTTTTGATGTCATGGCAGTGACGATGCAATAGTTGGTAATTTTCATAGACATGTTTTCCACCCTTGGAAAGAGGTAGGATATGGTCTACTTCCATTACGTCTTCATCTCTGAAGTATCCATTGCATTCTGTGCATTTTCCATTTTGCTTTTTCAGCAATTTTGAGACTCTGGTAGGTAATTCAGCACTTTTTCCCATGCGGGTAGCCCAGTAGGTTAAGTCGCCGTTATATGGACTTACTTCTGGTTTGACTTTGACAGATCTCTGGATTTGAAACTCACTATGATAAGTAAGATTCACGTTCTTACCTTCCGTAATTGCTCGAAATACCCAAGATGATTTGTCTTTTGTGCTGAAATATTTTCCAATCCACCTTTTTGTGGACTTGTGAAGATGCCTGGCTTTAGCCCATGCAATTAGCTTTAGTGTTAGTAAGTGGTCAAGCTCTTTGAAGGTGTCAGCACTGTTGACTTTGGAGTAATAATTGCTCCAAGCAGTGATGATTGGGTTTAACCGCTTGATTAACTCAGTCTGGGATTGACAGGATTTTAGTTTGTCAATCTCATCAGCTAATCTGTGGTAGTGTGCTTTGACTGCTTTCTTACTTGGTTTTATATAAGTTTTATAACCTAAGGGTTTGCCATGTGGGTTCTTACCTGTTGCATACTTTCCTACTGGATATTGGCGGATGTTGAAGCTAAGGAAATCGAAGCCGGGAGTTTCATTTCCTATCTTCTCTAGGGTGTGAGTTATACGAGTTTTTTCAGGTTTAAGTTCTAAACCCAAATCTTTAAGAAATTCCTCAATTAGTGCCTTTGCTCTCATAAGCACATCCAGCTTGGGATGTAGTATGACGAAATCGTCGGCGTATCTAACTAGGGTAATTTCCTTCTCGTTATTATCCTTTTTCCCTGGAAGAGTTCGGGCAAATTCCTTGACAATTTTTTCCATTCCATGTAAGGCGATGTTTGCCAGTAAAGGTGAGATGACACCACTTTGCGGGGTTCCCTCATCCGTTGGAAACCATGCTCCGTTATCATACACCCCAGATTTCAGCCAGGCTTTAATCTGTTTGCGGAGTTTTGGAAACGTATTGATTTTGTTCAACAGTTTCTCATGGTCAATTTTATCAAAGCATATTGCAATGTCAGCATCTAGAACATATTTGCTCTTTTGCTTAATTCCTGCTTTGATACCCTCTATGGCATCCATACAGCTTCTA
Source organism: Brasilonema sp. UFV-L1 (assembly GCF_012912105.1). Taxonomy (GTDB): domain Bacteria; phylum Cyanobacteriota; class Cyanobacteriia; order Cyanobacteriales; family Nostocaceae; genus Brasilonema. Next base: position 22,978 of record NZ_QMEA01000149.1, on the reverse strand, counting down.
CCAGGTCGGAAACCGTAGCTATTAGGTTCAAACTTGGCTTCCCATTCGGGTTCCAGGGCTAGTTTCACAAGTGCTTGTTTTGCCCGTTCAGATATTGTCGGGATACCCAATGGTCTTTTTTCTGTTTTCCCAGGTTTGGGAATCCATACTCTACGGGTAGCTTTGGATTTATTGCTTAGTTTCAGTGTGTGTACTAGTTGTAAGCGTTCATTAGGCGTTAGTGCCTTCTTACCATCTATCCCCGCAGTATTTTTACCTTGATTATCCTGAGTTACTTTGCGGACTGCAAGCATTTTGGCAGACCAGGAATTCAGAAGAGTCTTCTGCAATTTACGCACTGCTTTGACATCTCCCCGTAAAGAGGCTTGATAGATTCTTTTTTGCAACTTGTACACTATGCGTTCTAGCTTACGCCAGTTCACTTGTGTCCATACCACCATCGGATTTTTCCGTGTTTTAGTCATAATCAATTGCTACTAAAAACTCCATCTTCCAAATCATCGGGAATCTGTCAGCATATCCTTACCGATTACAGGTAGGCATTAGCTTGTGATTCCATCTCGTCCTGTAAGGGTTTACGGTTTGGCACCTACTCTAAAATCGACCTTTTAGAGAACCACAGACAGGATTACTTCGTTCCGTATAACCTTTGATTTGAGCGTTTAGGACGGTACTACTGGGCCGGAGACAGGAAAGCGTGACCTTTATGGCGGTACTTTCGGGTTCCTATGCGTCTCAGTGTCATTTTGACCGCAGCGTATCAACCATTCTTTTCGCTGCTTATTGGGTTACGACCGTTCAGACATACCTTCACTTTCGTTGTCCATACGTTCTTGCTTGCTGGGATTTCCCTCATGGTTTGGTGTTACCAGCGTTTTTCCCCGCTTTACCCTTTGAGAACCAGTCGCTAGGTAGGGGAAATGCTTTCACTCCCACGCTTGGAGGGTAGGACTTTGTGTTTTACCACATCACCTACAAGGTTATACAGTTATCAAGGTTCGGTAATCCGTACATTAATTATTCGGTTATCCGTTTTTAGTTTTGTAACAGATTTGAGAAACCAAGAGAGTCATCCCAAGGCTTAGAATGGCTGAAAGCCCTTCTTGAAGCCAGTTTCGACTCAACGAATCACACGCCGCCAACCCATAACCAACGTCCGCTGGGTAATGCTTTCAAGTTTCGCTGCATCCGTTGTAGAATATCAGCCTCGTGTGGAAGTAACTTCCCGATAGTGATAAAGCCTTTGAGAGTGCGATCGCACACCTGTTCCCAAGTTTCCCTCACCCCAGCCTCTTGACGACGGCTATAGGTTCTAAAAAACACTGGATTAGCAGCTGGGGCAGTTTCTGGAAATGTTGCACTCTGACGTTTTTTTTCTAGCTCACGAACCATAGAGAATCAAGCCTTGTTGCTCACCGACATAGATTATGACTATACGCCAAGTCAATCAGAGGGTAAAGATTGAAAAATTGCTAGATTTGCGCTGCGTGTATGGTTAGACTCTTTGCAGTATAATTTTCCTAATATTTAGCTGTCACATCTTTAATTTGCACACAGTCCACAGGCAAAACGTTTGCCAGTACACCTGTTTACTCTTTTTGAATGTTAGCGTAGCGTGCCGTAGGCAGCGAATTTTGAACTTTGAATTTTGAATTAGTTCTCGCCCCTTGGCGTTCTCCTCTCGCCCGTGCTCTTCATCGTAACCGTAGTCAGCCATACTCGCGCTATTTTCAACTAGCAACTGTCCAAACTGATGGACGTCCAGCTAATCGTACTGTTGTCTTTCGCGGATTTCTAGGCGATACCAATTTGCTCAAAATCATCACTGACTCACGTAGCCAGAAATTCGACCAAATACTCCATCAACCTTGGGCAGAAGTTTGCTGGTACTTTACAGTGACGCGTGAACAGTTCCGCATTGCGGGAGAGTTGTCTGTTATCGATGTCAATCATCCAAACTCACAACTGCAACAAGCTCGTCAGATGACATGGCAAGACCTTTCAGACAATGCTCGTGTACAATTCGCTTGGCCCCATCCTGGAAAACCTAGAGATAATCAAGAAACTTTCTTATCATCTTTAAGCGATCCCAATACTCCTCTAGCTAATTTTTGTTTGTTATTACTTGATCCAGTGCAAGTAGATCACTTAGAATTGCGAGGCGATCCCCAAAATCGCTGGTCTTATCTAAAAGATAATTCTCACACATGGTCTACGACTGCAATTAATCCATGAATAATTCCTGCTTTTTTTAAAGTTTTTTAACTTTATATCAGTTATCAGTTATCACTGTGTACTGTGTACTGATATAAAGTTTTATTGCCGCCTCATCTCCTCCACTTCTACTACAGTCAAGCTAAGTGCCTGTGCAATCTGTTCCACACTCAATCCCATTTCCAACAACTGAGGTACAGCGTTTAATCTTGCCTGTCGTTCTTGATTGGCTTGTTGTTGTTGGGCATCAGCGCGTTGTTGTTCTTGGTTAGCCCGTTGTTGTTGAGCTTCCTCTGGTAACAAAACAACATTACCCGCTTCGTCGTAAAACCTAAGCCAAGCAGTATCATCATTTTCTACCAAGCCATTCCAAGTCCCCACCCATAAACCCAAAGTCTGACACCATAACCACCCCTGTGGATTTGCGGTAATTGGTTGGTAGCCTTTATCGCTATCTAAATGCCATCCTTGTAATGAATTAACTTTGAATGGATGAAAGACAAAATAATCTTTGGTTTTAAAAACCTGTTCGTAAAGCCGCTTCTTCGTTCCTAAATCTTGGGCTTGTGTGGAATCAGAAAGTAACTCAACAATAACATCAGGATAACGCCCATTTTCTTCCCATACTACCCAACCCAACCGCGTTGGATCATTTTCTACATCCAACACAACAAAAAAATCAGGTCCCTTAAAATCCCTGTTTCTTGCTTGTTTGCTGCTATAGTAAACGAACATGTTGCCGCCAACAAAAAAGTCGGTTCGTTCTGCCCATTGATATTTGAGAGAACGAATCAACAAATTCATGGCAACGCGGTGGCGGTTACTTTCCAATGGTTCTCCGTCGTCAAAGATTAAATCCGTGGGTGGCATGGGGGGTTGCCACTCTAAGGAGTCGGTTGTCGAGTTGGGAGGTGCTTGGGTAGTTTCCGGTGACATAAAGTCCACTTGATTAATTATTAGGACTTTTGTTGTGATTTTATCGCAGATGCTTGCGCTAGATATTGCTTATGTCTGGTTAATTAAATACCAGAGCCATCCAGGAACTCTTCTATTATCTTATTTTCCAAAAGGCAACAAGTGCGAGTTTCTGAAGATACCTCATCGTTTACCATGTGGGAATCTGGGAAGTCAGGTGTTTGCAATGATAAGTTAACAGCAGGAACTACAACTTTTTGTTTTTGCTGTGGTTGTTGTAAATGTTGAATTTGTTGTTCAAGGTGTTCAATGCGGTCTACTAAAGCACGTATCACTTGGGCTTCAGCATCTGGTAAACTTCCGTGTTCAAGTGGGTTGACTCGAACACCAGAGCGATAGATAATTCTACCAGGAACACCAACCACAGTACAATCTGCAGGTACGTCGCGCAAAACAACTGAACCAGCGCCAATACGGACATTATTACCAATTTGAATGTTACCTAGTACCTTGGATCCGGCTCCTACCACAACATTTTCTCCCACGGTTGGATGGCGCTTACCGCATTCTTTTCCTGTACCGCCAAGAGTAACACCTTGATAAATCAGAGTATAATCTCCCACAATTGCCGTTTCCCCAATCACCACACCCATACCGTGGTCAATAAAAACACTATTACCAATTGCGGCACCCGGATGGATTTCAACTCCAGTGAAAAATCGAGCTATGTGGGAAATCAGTCGAGGAATAAAAGGAATGCCAATGATATGCAACCAATGAGCCAGCCGATATAATATTAGGGCTTGTAAACCGGGGTAGCAAAACAATACTTCCAACCAGTTACGAGCAGCTGGATCGCGTTCAAAGATGATGCGGAAGTCAGCAATAAGTGTAGATAGCACGGTTGTTGTACCCTAGTTCTGCCAATTCATTAAAAAGAAGTTAGTTGTTAGCAACCAATAACTCATAATTGATGAGTTTGCGAGTTCTTTGTTCACCCACACTCTATCTTAGCGTCCTGGGTGTCATGAATGAAAATGATAAAAAAGCAGGAGAAGAAAAGAAGTCTTCTCCTGCACCCTCTGTACTTCCTGTACCGTAAATAGCTACAGCTTGGCTTGTGGAAATTTCGGCATAAAATTAGGGATTGAATTGGAAAAATACGCCGCCTTTGAGTAATTCTGTGTCGTTACCATAACTACTCATGGTAAGCGATCGCAAGTTTTGGAAAAATGGCTTACCCAAAACTTCCACAAACTTCAAAATGGGCAGTTGACGTTCTAAAATGTCGTGACTCTTTGTCCAATCGATATAGATGTAGCCTTGGTTCGGTTGAGGGATGACAGCGATACTCTCATTAAAACGAGGATTTGTCATTAAGGAATTATCCTTGGCTGTTAAAGCTTTATCCATTGCTTCAATAGAGGAGGCGAAAATCTCGTAATTTCCTACATCAGCACGCGTTCCTAGAACATTTGCCTCAATTGTGAATAATTCTCGGTCTTTTGCTTCACCAGATGTATTGACAGCAGTTGTTAACTGTGTCCAAGCAGAAATTTTTTGTTCGTCTAAGGGAAAGGAACTCAGCGACAGCCCTTGAGATGAGGCGAGTGTATCTAAACGAGAAATTGCTGCGGGTGTCTGTTCCGATTTTTCTGCCACAAAAATCCAATCGAAAGTTGTTTGGTCCTGACGGGGTAACAATCCTATGGCGTATTCTCCTTGCACCCAGTTGAAAATATCTTCTTTCCAGTTTATACCCCAACGTTTTTGAACATCTGTCAGTGGGAGGAATAAAGATGTCACATCTTCTGTAGAAGTAGATAAAGCGGCTGTCAGTTGTTGCCAAAGTTGTCCTAAGTCACTGTCACCCAAACTGTTTAAATTCGCTCCTGCGACTGCTAAACTTGCTGAAGCCGGGATATACTGCAGTGCATCCACAGGTTTAGACAGTTGTGCGATTGGAGGTAAAGTTTCCTCGTTCCCAAGAAAAGCAGTTTCAGCTAGCAATCCGTTGGAATTTGAGACTAAGGAAATAATTTGGTTGTCATAGGTTTGAGCATCACGTTTTAGCCCTTGCCATTTTGCTACTATGGGGAGATTCAAAAAAGCCACAGCCTGTGCTTCTTTAGGCAGTTGTTGAATGACTTTTTGATATTTGGCAGAACTGGTCAAATTGAGGTCAAAGACTTGTACATTATTAATTGCCTCTCGCAATACTTTTGGATGATTGGCAAACAAGACAAAGCTATTGCCTACAACAGCACCAGCAAGACTATTTTGGTTTTTGATATCTTCTGGCTGTAGAGACGTTGAAGGAATCTGATTGTCAGAAATCAGCTTCACACCTTTGTATTGTTCTGTTGTTAAGTTTGCCCCAGCCAATACCCGCTTGGAAAACAATAACTTGACAAATTCACGGCTTTTCTCTGGTTGAGTGGTTGTGAGTGCCATGAGATACCCTGGTTGTTGTCCGTTCTCAGAGTCGTGATCAATATCTAAGGTTGTGACAGCCAGTGTGATTTCGTTTCCTAGCCAAGGTTTAATTTCTTGTTGGTAATCTATACCCGTATTAGCGAGTAAGCTTGTTTTTATTTTTGACAGTTCCCCATCACGCTCAAACGCTTGCAAGCGTTCTGGATTCACCAGCATTGATCCCATAACTGGTGCTTGTTTAGACACGAAAATGGCAGCCTTTGATTGTCCAGTGGGAGCGATGCGGGTGAGTGGATTTTTGGCAAAGCCATTACAAGCAGTGAGTCCAATCAATAGCAGCATGATAGTACTCGCCGCTAGAACTCTGAAAAATAAGCGTTGCATCATAGTTTTTACACATACCGTTAGGCGTATAAACACATATAGTTAACCACCTATCGAATATCGAAGACAGTTCTGTTACATTAGTTTAGTTTTAAAATCGACATCACGCGCATCTTTATAGATGAATTATTACAGTTGATGGTTTATCATTCTCACGACGAGTTCTAATTAAATGGAACCTCCTTTGAGTTCCTTTTTCTTCTTCGATAAATCACCAAAACCTTCTACACAACCAACTGGTTCTGCTGCTTTCAATGCATCGTCTAAATCTTGAAGTTCAGGGCTTGAAGTTGAGGGCGCTATGCAAAAAATTGCAAATTTCAGTTTCTTTGATCACAAAGATTATCAAGGTACTTGATTCCCCTACCACCCCAAAGGACAAAGATTTCTGCAAATATAATATAGTATGTGATTTTTATGAAAACTTCATGGTAAGTAAACCTTCCCAACCATCGATTAACCAAATTAGCGTTGAGGAACTAGCACAACGCTTATCTTCAAAAGAGCCAATTCAACTAGTAGATGTGCGTGAACCACAAGAAGTGGCGATCGCCCACATTGATGGCTTTGTCAATTTACCTCTGTCTCAGTTTCCTGACTGGGCTGATGAAGTCCATATCCGCTTAGATCCTGACGCTGAAACCCTTGTACTCTGTCATCATGGCATTCGTTCTGCTCAAATGTGTCAATGGTTAGTTGTTCAAGGGTTTACAAACGTCAAAAATGTTATCGGTGGAATAGATGCTTACTCAACTTTGATTGACCATTCAATTCCCCAATACTAACTGCTTGTACAAGCAAAGGATATGTTGTCAAGCTAGGACTGACAATTCCAATTGGTCTTTGATATCGTCTGCACAAGCTAGGATAGTCTTAAATGTTGACTGAAAAATTTTAGTACTTTACCTGCGTGCCTGACTTGGCTCTCAGGAAATTCGTAACTTCAAATACAGAGATTTCAATCAGCTTATGCAAGTATGCATAAGTGGGGGGCTAATTTACTTAAAAAATCCAAAAGCTTTTTGAAAGCGGTTATGCTGTATTAACAGCAACTTTACCGAATACGGTACTGAATCTTTACTTTTGTTTACTTCACTTCTACTTATGATTGTAGAAGTCAATAATTTCTTCTCAAGATTTACTACTATTAATCCCTTTTTGGAGTTGTCTGTAGGAACTTTTTCAAACTTTGCTTAAAATTCGGCTTCAGTAAGAAACTCCTTATGCCAGTCAATCTCACAAATCGTCAGCAGCATATACTTTGGGCAACAATACGTCATTATATAGCCACAGCGGAACCTGTTGGTTCTAAAGCTCTTGTTGAAGAGTACAACCTTGGGGTTAGCTCAGCAACAATTCGTAATGTGATGGGCGTATTGGAAAAATCTGGTTTACTGTATCAACCTCATACCTCTGCCGGACGTGTGCCTTCCGACTCTGGCTACCGTATTTATGTTGACCAGCTAATCACACCTTCCGAAACTTTAGCACGAAAGGTAGAACTTGCACTACAGAAGCGGCTGAAGTGGGAGGATTGGAGCTTAGAAGCTCTCCTACAAGGAGCTGCTCACATCTTAGCAACTTTAAGTGGTTGCATTACCTTAATTACGATGCCACAAACTGCGACAGCAGTCTTGAGACATTTACAATTGGTGCAAGTAGAAACTGGACGAGTCATGCTGATTGTGGTGACGGATGCATATGAGACACATTCAGCATTGATGGATTTACAGACGACTCAAGAAGACTCACAACCCGATGCAGAAGTCATCGACCGCGAGTTACAAATTGTCTCTAACTTTTTGAATAGTCACTTGCGCGGGAAAAGCATAACTGAATTAGCCAACCTGAAATGGAGTCAATTGGATCAAGAGTTCCAAAAATATGGAGAATTCTTGAAAAATTCACTTGCAGAACTTGCTCGTCGCACTCTCACACCATCTGCAACACAAATTATGGTTCGCGGTGTTGCGGAAGTTTTGCGTCAGCCAGAGTTTTCGGAATTACAGCAAGTGCAAATGCTCATCCATCTGTTGGAAGAAGAACAAGACCAACTGTGGCGGTTAATATTTGAAGAACAATCAGAGGCTGAGGAAGTGGGTAAACCACGAGTCATGGTTCGTATTGGTGCAGAAAATCCTTTAGAACCCATACGCACTTGCTCGTTAATTTCTTCTACTTATCGACGAGGTTCTGTATCATTAGGTAGCGTGGGAGTTCTGGGACCAACGCGTCTAAATTATGAAAGTGCGATCGCAGTCGTGGCTGCTGCTGCTGATTACCTTTCAGAAGCTTTCAGTTATTTCAATCCCCAGTAGAAGCAGTAGGTTTTTATAAAAAGACAGCACATTATACCATGCAGCGATGATGGTAAAACAATTCGTGAATTCGTCAAAACTAGCTTAAATAATGGTCAGAAAAATTACTTTTGGAGCGCTATGGCTAGGACTGATTGTCTATGCCTTTTTCTTTGCCCCTCCTAATCAACCTGATACATTCGAGTTGATTAAAAACCTTTCTACTGGTCAATGGCAAGGAATTAACCCTTTAGTTATAGCACTCTTCAACATCATGGGCATCTGGCCTATGATTTACAGTTGCTTGGTATTTATTGATGGTAGAGGACAAAAAATTCCTGCTTGGCCTTTTGCTTCTGTTTCTTTTGGTGTTGGGGCTTTTGCCTTACTACCTTACTTAGGTTTACGGGAACCAAATCAAAAGTTTCCTGGCAGCAAAAATGCTTTTCTAAAAATACTAGATTCTCGCCTCACAGGAATTGCTTTGGCTATCGGCACAGTTATTCTAGTCGCTTATGGTGTAGGACAAGGTAATTGGGGAAATTTTGTTGAACAGTGGCAAACAAGCCGTTTTATTCATGTGATGAGTTTAGATTTTTGCCTGCTTTGCTTATTGTTTCCAGCTTTGTTAGGAGATGATATAGCCAGGCGGGAGATAAAAAATCCTCAGTTGTTCTGGTTGCTTGGATTGATTCCACTGTTTGGTCCTTTAATTTATTTATGTATACGTCCACCTTTAAAAGAAACAGGTGACGAGATAATACAGGCTCAGCAACAAAGCGCCATAAACTAAGATTATGAGTCGAAAAATTGCTCTTTGGTTACTGTGGGTTGGATTTATCGCCTACCTTTTGTTGTTCGCTCCTCCACTGCATTTAGAGGAAACTCTGACGCTACTCAAAAATATTTTTACTCTCAATTGGACAGATGTAAATCCAGTGATCCTCTCTTTATTTTCCCTTGTTGGCATCTGGTTGTTCATTTACAGTGCTGTTCTGTTCTTTGATGGTAGGATGCAGTGGATTCCTTTCTATCCTTTTGCAATAGCGTCGATTGCTTCAGGTACACTTGGTCTAATACCTTATTTGGCTATGAGGGAAGACAATCAACAATTTTCTGGACAGAAGGATACTTTTTTGCAGTTGTTGGATTCTCGCTTTTTTGGTATCGGTCTGAGTTTAAGTACTATAGGTTTATTCGCTTATGCTTTTCTGGGGGATTGGGTAGGGTTTTGGCAGCAGTTTTTAGGCGATCGCTTCATTAATGGTATGAGTTTGGCATTTTGTTTGTTTTGCCTACTTTTCCCAATCGTCCTAGGAGATGATATGGCGAGACGGCGTTGGAATAATCCTCAAATATTTTGGGCTGTGACACTCGTTCCTCTGATTGGTCCACTTGTGTATCTTTGCTTGCGTCCGCCGATATTGGAAAATGTTGCTCAATCGCTGCGGTCATAAGTTACTATCCGACAAGTTATGAGTGTGAGTCTAAGAGAAGTCACTCGCTAGCCCCTAAGAGGGGCGCTACGCAAACGCTCAAATTCGCTCATTCGCTCATTCAAAATTCAAAATTAAGAACCACCAAAATAAATTTAGGGGCTTGAAACAAGGACGCCGTTTTCCGCACTTCGTGCCGCTCCGCTAACGCGCTATGCGTCTTTTGAAAACATTTTTTACATTCTCCATAAATAAATTTAGGGGCTTGTATCCTTTTCTTTTTCGGTCACGAAGGAAAACTGGATTCAATGTATTAGGCTTAAACTTGCACCTGAACAAGAAGGTTTAGTTGCATCAAATGTAGACTCAATTGCAGAATCAAAATTTGAGCTTCACTATGTACCAAGGGCAATTTACAACAACGAAAATGTTGTTGGTTTTCTCATGTACTGTCCTGAAATAGAAACTGAAGAAAAAGATTTATATTGGCTATTTCGATTTATGGTTGACGTTAAGTACCAAAAGCAAGGCATCGGTAGGGCTGCGCTTGAGTTAGCCTTAGGCGAAATATCCAAGAATAATTGTCGTAAGATTAACATCATATACTCGCCTAAAAATTCTGTTGCAGCAAAACTGTATGAAACTTTTGGATTTCAGCAAGTTGGAATAGCAGAAGACGGCGATATTATTGTACAAAAAAGAGTGAATAATATGACCACAGCCTGACACTGCGTTAGATTGCACTTGTGTATCTTTACCTGCGTCCGCCGATATTGGAAAATGTTGATCAACACGGAGCATTGTCTTTTATTAGTAGAGTGCGGTACACGTAAGTCCGATAGATGAAGCAGGCAGTACGTAAAAATTTTGAAGAGAAAGTTTCTTATATTGCTAAATCTGTCCCTAACATGGTAGTGACTGATTGGGGTAGCTTTCTATCAGTTGATTGCAGTCTTCCAAGCGATACTTTTAACGTGATTGTTGTACGATATTTGTCTACAACGCATCAACTTCTTAATGAGGGAGTCGGCTATTTTACTTCCAAAGGTTTTCCTGTCGCTATCTGGTATTGGGAAGACGATATAGATAAATTTGGTATCGACGCTTTGATTTCACATGGATTGGTGCATAGCGAAACTCATATTTCTATGTATGCCGATTTGGCTGACTCGTCGAATTTTGAAGTTGTTTCCCCTGAAGGACTGTTGATCAAATATGCTGAAAACGCAAGCGAGATATGACATAGCTACTCGTGCCGAATATCGCCATAGAGGAATTGGTAGTGCGATGTTTTCATATCTTCTTAGAGAAGCCAGATTTTACCAACATCGTTATGCTGTTCTCCAAGCTTCAACAGATGGCATAGGGATATATCTAAAGGCAGGTTTTACACCAATTGGAGAAGTGCATGTATTTGAAAACCGAACCCTGCAAAGTAGTCACGAAATTTGATTTCTGCTGACATGCACTGGAAGATAAGATTAGATTTGACCTATTTTACGTCAGCCTGAGATTATATCCTCTAAGATCGCGATACGCACATGCGATCAGCCTCCGGCTTATCGCCTCAGAGGTTTCCCAAAAAGAACGCTACCATACCACCGAACACTGCTAGGGCTTCCGTCCTTTATTACTGTGACGTTTTTTCATTTTTGAAGATGGCATAGAGTCTAAACTCCAGAAGCAAGGGGCATTGGTGCAATTGCCATTCTACAGTTGAGACGTTCAAATCTTTGATTAACCCAGTGCGGATATCTAGCACCCAACCATGAACCATAGGCGCTTTTCGCTCATGGAGTACCTGACGCATGATAGAAGTTTGGTAAAGATTTTTCACTTGCGCCGCAACATTGATTTCTGCCAAACGATTTAGACGTTCTTCTCTTGTTGGCAAGGAATCAATTTCGGATTTTTTTTGTAAATAAAGTTCCCGAATCGGATTTACCCAGTTATCAATAATTCCAATGGTTCTTCCTTCTAAAGCCGCTTTAATTCCTCCGCAATCGTAGTGGCCACCAACGATAATGTGTTTCACCTTAAGATGTAAAATTGCGTATTCTAGAACAGCTAAAAAATTAATATCCGTCAATGAAACTTGATTAGCAATATTACGATGTACAAATATTTCTCCGGGTTCTGTACGGGTAAAGTTTGTTAAGGGTAGACGGCTATCAGAACATCCGATATAGAGAAATGGTGGTGTTTGCCCGTTAGATAATTCATCAAAGTAATTTGGATCTAAAGCCAACTTTTGGGCAACCCAAGCCTGATTATTTCTGAGGAGGTTATCAATGCTGTTGTATTTCATCAAATTCGCTGGAGCCTGTCGTAAATATTTTAGATTTTTGACAGTTAATTATATGGTTAGCCGAACAACTTTCCTGGTTAAAATATTCTAAAATTGAGCTTTTTTCAGAAAATTGATAGAAGTGCTGTATATACCAACACGGTTACTGTTAAGAATTGTTGGTAACAATTCCATACGTGTAGAGACGTTGCCCTCCGGGGAGAACCTCCGGTTCCGCTTCGCTAACGGCAGTTGCTACAAGTCGGGGAACCCGGACGCCAGATACCTACGGAGGGAAACCCTCATCAAGTACTGGCTCCCCAACGCACTGCCTCACATGCAACGTCTCTACATTATTTGGTATTCTAGTATTTCTTTATAGGTTGAAATTCACGTAGCGACATTTAAGAATCCCGCGTGTTTCCAACCGAGGGGGAGATATCAAGGCGATCGCTTCGCTGCTGCCTTCGGCAGATCGCTTCAACATATGAACATCTGGCAATTGCCACCAAGGAACATGAGGAGATTCGTGATGTTCTTCATGATAACCAAAATGATAGCAGGTGAGAAATGACCACCAAACAGGACATGGAATAGTTTTGGCACGGTGAGGTTCACTATAGCCGTCTTTTGGCTCACGATGGGGTAAGAACGTACCGAAATAAAATAGCTGTAATGAACTGATAAGTGCAGGTATTGCCCAAAATAAAGTGAGATTTGTTCGGGGTATATGGAGTATAAAATAGGCAGAATTATAGATAATCGTGATGATGATCATCTGACCCCAACTTGAGTAATTCTTCATAAAATAAAGATACCAAGCAAAGAAGTTTTTATGTTCGCCGTCGTGAAAATCGGGGTCTTTTTCACTAGCGGGATTATGATGATGCATCCAATGTTTTTTTAATAGTTTTTCATAAGGTAAAAAACCATACAGTGTTAAGCATAGTGAACCAATAAAATGATTAATTTTACTATTTGCAGGAAAGACCACCCCATGCATCGCATCATGAGTTGTAATAAATAATCCTGTGTAGAGAAATGCCTGCCAAAATACAGCAAGCGATAAAGTCAAGACATTAAACTTAGAAATATTGACAGAAAGTAATAAAATCAAGCTGGTTAGCCAAGTTGCAATAATGACAATAGCAATGACGATTCCTGTGATAGATTCACTGGAAACTTTTCGTTGAGGACTGGTTGGTTTTTCTAATGCTTGAATCACGGTTGTAGACGGTTGTAGTTTGTTGTGGGTGAAAGTTCACAAAATGAAGCTCATGGCGAGATACACTAGTAGTTCACAAAACCACTTCATCCACGAGTGTGAGGTACAGTGGCAAGATACGAACTTTTCCTATAATTCCCTGACTTTGTTTCATCGAGTTGCAAAGCACTGTGTTGTTGTGCTTTGGGCAACATTAGTCTCAAATTATGTAGAAATATTAATTTACTTTAATAATTACACACAATTGCCATACCGAAAAGTTTTTTCGTCTACGGGTTGGTATGGCTGTCATACAGCAAAATTTTAGCTGCCGCCCCTAAAAATTTGGTCGGGGGTCTAACACGAAAAAATCTGGCAGCCTTAATAAGAACGAGTACCCGACTAGCCCCTAAGAGGGGCGCTGCGCAAACGACCACTAATAAACAAGAAGAAGGCTGCCAGATTTTTAGGGGACAATGCTAGGGCAGGCTTATTAAAAACTCGACTAACGACAACAATAACTAACTAACCAGGAAGCCTGCCCAAATTTTTTACGTGTAAGACCCCGTGACAATTGGGGCATCTTACGGCTTCAACGTTGACTTCTTACCCGTTAGTTGTAATTCGGCACCGCAGTTTTTCCGGGTTTGGTGAAACGGGAACAGCGACGAAACTCGCAGGCTCTTGTGGTATACTTGAACCATCTTGACCCTCACTGCCGTAAGCGAGAACCAAGCTAATAAGCACAGGTTGCAAGAGCAAGTTATGGGTCTTGGGAACCAGGACTCCTGCCCTAGGAGGGAATGTAAGACCAATAGAGCGACCGCGTTCTGGAGGCAGTTCCCGATGAATTGGGAAGCCCACACTGTACCGGAGGTCAGTGTGTGGTAGTTCACAGAAATATTCAGAACCCAGAACTCAGAGTGTAGAAGAGGTTGGCTGTTGTGTCTGTAGTGTCAGCTTATATCTTTAGCTGAGTTCTGGGTTGTTTTAAACTAGTGAATAAGGTTGAGTACGTCGCGCAGAACGCTAAAGCCGTTAAGATCCCAAAGAAGATAAGCGATAAAACCAATCATTGCTAAGCGACCTTGCCAAAGTTCAGACTGTGGAGTAAAGCCAAACTTAACTGCGTTGCGATCGCTGTCGTTATATGCCTTCTCAGTAGCATCAGTAGGATAATTTCCCATGATTAAGTTTCCTGAAGTCTCTAAATGACACTTTTCATAGTAGTGATCCTCCTAGTGTGTACTATCTCTCTGCAGTGTCAAACCGTTAGCTAGTCCAAAGGATGAGCTTGTGAGTCGTTAATTTAAAGGTTTGTAGTACAAAAGGTTAATAGGAGTGTGATGAACCTGCCAAATAGAGGATTTTTCGTGTCATCAGGTTGTAGTCAAGTATACTAAAAAAATTTAAAGATTAAAAATCTAACGCTAGTCAGAAGGTTTATGAAATTTTGTTATTCAAAGTAATAGATAGGAAATAAAGTTTTTAATTGAGAATATGGCTCCTACAGTACTTATAACAGGTGCTTCCCAGGGTATTGGCAAAGCAACAGCATTTCTATTTGCTCGCAAAGGATATGACTTGGTACTGACTGCACGTCATTTTGATGATTTGGAAAGTGTAGCACAGGAGGTGCAAAGCCTAGGTTGTTCTGCACCATTGACGCTTGCGTGCGATGTTAGAGATTCATCGCAGGTAGAAACACTTGTGGAGAAGGCTTTGGATCACTATGGTTATATTGACGTACTACTTAACAATGCGGGCATTTTCGCAGAAGGACCAGTGGAACAGTTTTCTCTTAGCGATTGGCATGAAATCATAGACACTAATTTATGGGGATATATCCACACAATTCATGCCCTTTTGCCTCATTTCATCCAACGAAGAACTGGAACTATTGTAAATATTAGTTCCATTGGCGGTAAAGTGCCTACCCCTTACTTAGTGCCTTACTCTACTAGTAAGTTTGGTGTCACAGGTTTGACTGAAGCGCTACACGCAGAATTACAGCCAAAGGGTGTTCATATTTGTGGAATTTATCCTAATCTGATTAAGAGTCGTTTTCTGGAACGAGCTGTTTTTCGTGGTGAGGATGACCAGGATACGAAATCCCGTCGTGATCAGATGAACAGCGTCCTAGAAATTCCTGCTGTGGAGAAGCCTGAGGATGTGGCAAATGCTATCTGGGACGCTGTTAAAAACCATAAGTCTGAAGTCTTTGTTGGTTCGGCGAATTTGTCGCAAGCGTTTTATCGATTGTTTCCAGGTTTGATTCAGTGGGTTTCTCAGCTTGCTTTGAAAAATAAAGATAAATAAAAGCTAAAGAGTAAAGAACTTACTTAAGATGACTCGCATTCACGTTTCGTCACAAAATGTCGGTAGCGAAACATTGCTTCTAACTGGACTTGCACAAGCCAACCACTCACAAATTCCACAGGTTGTCCGCCAGGCATAGAAAAGGAAATCTCATCAGTTAACCTGGTTTGACCGTTTTCTGGTTGAAATAAATGTCGATGTACCCAAGAATCAAAAGGTCCAGAAATTTGTTCGTCGGTAAACAGGTGATACTCTTCGTATTCTGTGTGACTTGCTAACCAACGCAAAGGCAATGGTCCCAAAAATAGGCGAAACTCAGTAATAGCACCCTTACCCAGTCCTCCTTCGCGACGAATCACTTGAACGGGCTGCCAAGGTGGAGTCAGCAGTTGCAAAACATCTGGTTTTTCGTGGAATTTCCAAACAACTTCCACCGGTGCATTAATGACTGATGAATATTTGAAGTGCAGCATCTCAACAATTTTCGATTTTGTCTATATAATAATTGCTAGTTGTTAGTTAAATTTCTTAATAACTACTAACGACTATCACTTACCATTCTCTATAAACTATCACCAAAAAAATTTTAATCTAAATTTTAATCTAAAATTCAATAGAAAAATTTATTCTTCGTATTCGGTATCTATCTCTACATCAAGAGTTTGTTCATCAATCCGTACGTAGAGAATGTTGGGACGACAGCAAACTTGACAATCTTCTACATAAGACTGCTGTCCACCTGCACTCACATCGATGAAAGTGATATTCGGTTCTCCGCAATAGGCGCAGTAATATTCGGCTGTTGTTTGCATTTACACGAATTCTCCAGATATGACAAACCCCAGAGGTTCAGAAAACAACAGAAGAAGAAACTAAATCAGTTATCAGTTATCAGTTATCAGTTGCTTGATAACTGATAACTGTGTACTGTTCACTGATTTAACGCTTGAAGTTGTCTTTGGGGTGAGTTGAAATGACTAGTGGCATCAGCCAAGTGCTTTAGTAGTGTAGACTGTGGTAATGGTCCTTGCAAGTGGTTCCAAGGTAAAACTTGGTCTGTTGACCACTTGCTATGAACGTAAAAATCTAAGTCGGGGATTTGTCCTTTGAGTTGTTTGAAAGCACGTTTGTAACTACCCAGAGAATCACCGAAGTTGCGAGTCAGTTCTAAAAGATGGGAGAGTCGGCGATCGCCTCTCGACAACAAAGCCTGAATCATTGACCAATTGTAACTTTCCGGGCGAAAGTCTATTCCCTGAGGCTTGAGTTTTTTCTGTAAAAACTGTAACCGCTTTTCTGCTTGCGGATTTACTCCAAACCATTGAAATGGTGTATGTGCTTTGGGAACAAAAGTACTGCATCCTAGTGTTAAGCGTAACCCTGGCGCAGCTTTTTTGACATCGCGCATCATTGTTACGGTTTCATCTAAATCCTCTGGTTCCTCACCAGGAATTCCAACCATTCCGTAGAGTTTCAAACCAGATAATCCTCCAGTTTTCGCATTCACTGCTGCTTGGATGATTTCGTCATTGTCTAGCTTTTTATTGATAATGCGTCGTAATTTTTCCGAACCACTTTCTACAGCAATGGTAAGGGATTTTGTGTCTCGTTTTGCTAAAGTCTGAGCCAATTGTACAGTGACTGTGTTTGTTCGGACTGAGGAAATGCTCAGACGTATATCATCATATTTTGGCTGATTGATATAATCGAGCAAAGCTTCAAATTCCGGATGCTGAGTGACTGAGGCTCCTAATAATCCTAACCGATTTGTGACTGATAATCCTTTTTCTATCGCTGGAATCAGTGAACTTTCAACACTCGCAGTTCTAAAAGGTAATGTTAGATAACTTGCCAAACAAAAGCGACACATTTCTGGACAACTTCTCACCACTTCCACCATGAAAATATTTTCCCAAGCGGCTTTTTCTGTCACCACTGTTGATGCTGAGAGGACATTTCCTCGGTAAGTTTGCTTTTGCACAAGGGCGGGAATTTCTGGGAAAATTGGTTGAATTGATTTGACACCATCATCTGATGCATGATATTCCACTTCATACAAACTAGGAACATAAACACCAGAAACTTGTGCTAATGTTTTGAGTTGAGTTTGTCTATCAGCTTTTCTAACTTCTTTGTAAGCTTCGATAAAATTCCCCAGCAAAATTTCCCCATCTCCCAGCAAAATCACATCAAAAAAATCTGCGAAAGGTTCGGGGTTGGCTGTGAGTACAGGACCGCCACCAAAAACTATGGGATGATTATTATCTCGGGTATTTGCTCTGATGGGAATTTCCAAAAATTCCAACAGATTCAAAATATTGACATAATCGAGTTCCCACGACAGAGAAAAGCCGAGTAATTCTGGCTTTCTTGGGAGTTGTTCATGAGTGTTGGTGAACAAACGACTCACCTGTATATCAGAACGCATTGCTAAAGTTGCCCATACTACCTGATAGCCAAGGCTAGTGATACCCACACTGTACTCGTTGGGAAAAGCAAAGATGGTGGGAACAGCATCACTGTCTGGGATGGCGGGGGTAAATAAGAGGCGTTCAGTAGTAAATACAGAAGATGTCACAGGTGAAATGCAAGTAGCAAGTTTATCTATATTTTATTTTAAGCCATAAAATAATGAGTTGGAAAATGAATGTGATACCGTTAGCAAGAATAATCGGCAAAGCCTTTAGAGAAATTCCATAAATTAACCATAAAAATATACCTGTTGTGAAAGAAATAAGCATGACAAAAGAAACATCTGTTGCTGATTTTGTTCGCCATGTTCTCAACATCTGCGGCACAAAGGACAATGTTGTTAATGCTGCCGCAATTGAGCCTAATATGGTAATCCAATCCATAAAGATGCAACCCTTATAATATCTGTTTCAGATTCAAGTACAATCCAAATCTTCTACTGATTTACGAACGAATCTCTCTAGGATTTTCTGACATCATACTCCATGACGAGTCAACCACTCATGCTCATATGAAATAGTATTTAAATCTACTCAAAAATCAGTTTTTGTTTGAGTCCATTTTAATGGACTTCGCTTATTAGGCTGGAACTTACAGTCCCAGGCGGACGAGAACAGAAATAATATGTTTAGACTATTGATATAACAGTCATAAGTTATTTGTGAAACATGAGAAAACCGGTTTCTGGCAGAAACCGGGTTTGGTAGACTCCAGCAATTTACGCGCTGCGCCCAGGCACTTTCACACAACTCATAATCGGATTGCTATATTTGGTTTACCAGGTGCAAGATGTCAGTTTATCAACAGAAAAATCCAAATCGGAGAACTCATCGGAAACATTCCAAACTTTCCCAAAACCTCCTTGATTTGGAGAACGAAACTACAGATGAATACTGATAGATACAGATATAACTTCATCTGTGTTTTTCTGTATCTATCTGTAGTTGTTAATGTTATTTTTCATTGAATTTGGCACTGTGAACTGTCAGCAATCAATCAAAAATGTGGTTCATGACAACATCAAAGAACCTTGCATTGCCCATGATGCCGTAACAGATGGTCGCATAGCACTAATGCTACCATTGCTTCAACCATTGGGACTGCACGCGGTAAAACACAAGGGTCATGACGTCCTTTCCCTGCTAGAATTGTTTCTTCACCCTCATTCGTGACTGTCTTCTGTTCTTTTCTAATAGTTGCTGTTGGCTTAAACGCGACACGTAAGATAATATTTTCACCGTTGGAAATCCCGCCTTGAATCCCACCAGAACGGTTGGTGACAGTGCGAGTTTCTCCTTGTTCATCTATATAAAACTCGTCATTATGTTCAATACCAGTCAGCAATGTCCCCGCAAAACCTGAACCAATTTCAAAGCCTTTACTTGCTGGTAGAGACATCACAGCTTTAGCAATATCCGCTTCCAATTTATCAAAAACCGGATCGCCTAAACCTTTCGGCACATTTCGCGCCACACATTCCACCACGCCACCAACAGAATTTCCTTGTCTGCCAGTTTGTTCAATTAATTCAATCATCCGTTCTGCGCATTCCGCATCGGGACAACGGACGATGTTACTTTCAACTTCTTCTAAAGTCACGGTGTTCGGGTCAACACCGCCTTCCAAATCTTTGATACGCTTGACGTAACCAATCACTTCGACATTGGCGACTTGATGGAGGATTTTTTTGGCGATCGCCCCTGCAGCAACTCGTCCAATTGTCTCCCGCGCCGATGATCTCCCGCCACCTTGCCAATTGCGGATACCATATTTGGCGTCATATGTCGCATCTGCGTGAGAAGGGCGATACTTAAACGCCATCTCATCATAATCTTGAGAGCGAGTGTCTTTGTTTCGTACCAAAATTGAAATTGGTGTTCCTAGCGTTTTGCCTTCAAATACCCCAGAAAGAATCTCACAAGTGTCCGTTTCCTTGCGAGGCGTCGTAATCTTACTTTGTCCGGGACGTCTTCTATCTAGTTCTACTTGAATTTCCTCAGCAGAAATTTCTAATTGCGGAGGACAACCATCAATCACAACTCCCACACCGCCGCCGTGGGATTCGCCGAAAGTGGTGATGCGAAACAGATGCCCAAAAGTGTTGCCCATAATATTGAGGAAGTATTGTCAAGCGCCTGTATTATACGTATAACATTTTCTCATCGCAAAGCAAAATCGGTTTTAACCCAATCGGTGGGGTTCGTGCGATCGCGATGACTCGACGCGTTAGTTAGCTTGATCGTTTCCAACTAATCCGATTTAACCCAATCGGTAGGGTGGGGATGGCTCGAAACCGGCAATTCTCTGGGAATCGTTTCCAACTAATCCGATTTAACCCAATCGGTAGGGGCGCTTCTAACCAGTATGTCACTGCCTTAGCTCTATCGTTTCCAACTAATCCGATTTAACCCAATCGGTAGGAGTTCGCAGATTTTGTTCTTTCCAGAAAAAATCTCCTTTTGTTTCCAACTAATCCGATTTAACCCAATCGGTAGGGTTGTTCTTGGTTCCACTGCAAACGCTCAAACACAACAACAAGTTTCCAACTAATCCGATTTAACCCAATCGGTAGGGTCTAATTCTAATTCGAATGCGAGCAACGGAGCAAATAATCGTTTCCAACTAATCCGATTTAACCCAATCGGTAGGGAACTAACAACCAACAAGGGGACCAGAACTGTATTGGTTTCCAACTAATCCGATTTAACCCAATCGGTAGGGGGGAGGTATGATTATTACTAACCGAATGGCTTATGAATGCGTTTCCAACTAATCCGATTTAACCCAATCGGTAGGGAGTTAGGAGAAAGCAGTCTTCAATGGTAACCTCTCAGTTTCCAACTAATCCGATTTAACCCAATCGGTAGGGTAGCAGAATTTAGCACTTTGCTAGCTTTAGCAGGTGTTTCCAACTAATCCGATTTAACCCAATCGGTAGGGAAGGAAGTTACAATGGGGACGGCGGGAACGCCCGAGTTTCCAACTAATCCGATTTAACCCAATCGGTAGGGGAGTAATCCGCGACGGCTACTAAGTTTGAGCTTTAATAAATAGTTTCCAACTAATCCGATTTAACCCAATCGGTAGGGTAATTTTGAAGTTTGCTCCTACAGGTCTATTAATTGCGTTTCCAACTAATCCGATTTAACCCAATCGGTAGGGCCTCTTTTTTGTTGTAAGATCTAACTTGTCGAAGTAGATCCAAGTTTCCAACTAATCCGATTTAACCCAATCGGTAGGGTCCGAAGAAGATATAGAGTCTACAGACTTCGGGAAGTTTCCAACTAATCCGATTTAACCCAATCGGTAGGGCGTTGGTGGATCAGCAATGACTGGTCAACCTACCGTTTCCAACTAATCCGATTTAACCCAATCGGTAGGGGGTGATTCTTATAGAGTTTAACCTAAGGGACCTAACCGTTTCCAACTAATCCGATTTAACCCAATCGGTAGGGTGACCAACTTTATGCTAGTCATCAAGCTCAACAGTTTCCAACTAATCCGATTTAACCCAATCGGTAGGGCACTCAATCATACGACCAGTATGGAGAAGTTACAAACTGTTTCCAACTAATCCGATTTAACCCAATCGGTAGGGCTCTATCTGAAGTGATGTGGCCATCACAGCAGTTTCCAACTAATCCGATTTAACCCAATCGGTAGGGTTCTTTGACATTACTAGTGACAGTCCTGGACTTGGGTTTCCAACTAATCCGATTTAACCCAATCGGTAGGGCAAATCGCTCTAGCTTCTATCGGTTTATCTGCTGGTTTCCAACTAATCCGATTTAACCCAATCGGTAGGGCTGCATATGCCCAATCTACTGGTACAGTAGAAGTATGTCAAAGTTTCCAACTAATCCGATTTAACCCAATCGGTAGGGAAGATCCAGACGATGACGGTAAGGATAAAGATGACAAAGGTTTCCAACTAATCCGATTTAACCCAATCGGTAGGGTTGAGACATGTACTAGTGTCCAGAATAGAACTAACTGTTTCCAACTAATCCGATTTAACCCAATCGGTAGGGTCGACGTTATTGGAGATGATGAAGCATTATTTGCGATGTTTCCAACTAATCCGATTTAACCCAATCGGTAGGGGCAATTGCAACATTAGTGCCAAAGCAGATCCTATCGTTTCCAACTAATCCGATTTAACCCAATCGGTAGGGCTTTGACTAAGGGCACAACGGCTGACACCGTATGGTTTCCAACTAATCCGATTTAACCCAATCGGTAGGGTTTTAATGGAAAGATCTCCATCTAGAAAAGTAACAAGTTTCCAACTAATCCGATTTAACCCAATCGGTAGGGTTCCGCAACTACTTTAGCGGGAACTAAACCATTTGGAGTTTCCAACTAATCCGATTTAACCCAATCGGTAGGGCATTTCATACAGCAGTGCCAAAGCAGATCCTATCTGTATCGTTTCCAACTAATCCGATTTAACCCAATCGGTAGGGGAGCAGAGAGCTTACCTCTCTCAAACTTTCCGGTGGAGTTTCCAACTAATCCGATTTAACCCAATCGGTAGGGAGTTCGTCTAGCAGCCCTTGTCCAGTAAGGATTTGGGCCGCCAAATCGACACCACTCTAAAAAACATTATATATGTTGTACGAAATTGAGCAACACACATACCTCAAACGCTTGCCCTACAAGCAATCGACACCACTCAACGAGAAATATAGGGTTTGGTGCGATTTGGCGAGTGGTGTCGATGCACCACCTAAAAATCACCCTTAATCTTCCCCAAAGCTAGATAACATAATATCTTTGACTACAAAAAAGCATCCCCCCTTTCCGAAGGATGCTTTTTATTTAAGGTAGAGACGCGATGTATCGCGTCCCCATGTTATTCAAGATTAACCGTTAATCGCAGGAGCGCTAATTGCAACAGGAGCTACATCACCACTAGCTAAGTCCAGAGGGAAGTTGTGAGCATTACGCTCGTGCATAACTTCCATACCCAGGTTAGCGCGGTTGAGCACATCTGCCCAAGAACCAATCACAC
>NZ_QMEA01000148.1 GCF_012912105.1 Brasilonema sp. UFV-L1 | reverse complement strand
GCCCCCCGACGGTGCGACCTGGCGTGACACAGAGAGAAGAAAAAATGCTTAACCCAAGCGTATTGCTTTATAGTCTCTTAAAATTTGGTCTAATCACGGTAATTCACGTAGATTCTTCTCTATAAACTTCTCTACGATGACCAACTCTTATAACTGATATTAGTAAAACATCATCAAAAACATCGTACAAAACGCGGTAGCTACCCACGCGAATACGATAAGTATCATTACCTCCTTCTAGCTTTACAACCCCACTAGGACGGGGATTTTCAGCTAGTTCTAGAATTTTTTCGTTAATCCTATCTCTAATATCATTGGGTAGCTTTTTTAATTGCTTTGCTACTTTACTTTTAATTTTTATTTGATAGGTCACGATTCTAATTCTCGCTTGTATTCTTCCCAACTAATACTATTATCATTTTGAGCTTCCTTAATAGCCTGAATATCTTCTTCATCTTCAGCCTGGCGAATGTCTAACAGTTGTATGACATCCTCTAAAGTGTCTTCATAAGCTTGTTCCAATTTTTCGTAGATAGCTTTTAATAACGCTTGTCTTTTGGTTGTGGTTTCCATATTGACACCTTGTTTTCTTAGTATTGTAGTTAATATAGGATTCCTACTTGATTTTTGCTCAGCTACGTACAGTTTATGTTTCCTGTTTCTTGTTAAGAGTTCCCTAGCTCAACTAATAAGTTCATAAACCAAACCGGATTCCTATAGCTTAATCATTCTGCACTATCTTTTGGTTTATCACTTTCTCCTCGCATCGCCAACAACGCCGTCCCATAAGCCGCTTCTGTATTCACAGAACGCACTACACGAACCCCTAAAAGACGTTCCCTAATTACCGTCCAAGTGGGATTTGCTGCACCGCCACCAGCAGTGTAAACTTGGGTCAATTGGTCAGCTCCTAATTCTTGTAACAATTCATATCCTCTGACTTCTATCTGAGCGATGCTTTGGAGTAACCCATGCAAAAATTCCACGTCACTAGCTGGACGCGGTTCCAATCTTGGCGGTAGATTTGAGTCATTTATCGGGAAACGTTCCCCAGGCTTCAATAACGGATAATAATCTAATTCGCTGAGTTTTGACTTATCAATTTCACGACTCAAGCTTTCTAATTCAGCTTTGCTAAAAAATTGCTGTAGCACAGCACCTCCGGTATTAGAAGCACCCCCAGTTAGCCATAAATCCCCCAAGCGATGGCTATAAATTCCGTATCTCGCATCTTCTACGCGGGTACGACTCAACAGCTTCAGCACGAGTGTTGAACCCAGCGAAGTCACGGCTTCACCAGGGGATTTCGCACCACTAGCCAGAAAAGCTGCGATACTGTCAGTTGTCCCAGCACACACCATGCAATCTCGACGAAACCCGAACTGTTCCACAATCTTAGAGCGTAATTCAGCAATGGGAGTCCCAGGAGTTACGACTAATGGTAGATGAATTTTTATTTTTAAGTTTATTTTTAAGTTTTCTAGCCATTCTGGGTATTTCAACGCTTCTACGTCATAACCCAGCTTTAAAGCATTATGGTAATCACTAATACCTAAGTGTCCATGCAGGAGAAATGCTAGCCAATCAGCTTGATGTAGAAAATATCTGGCTTGAGCAAAAGACGGCAATTGCGACATCCACAAAAGTTTCGCAAGGCTGGAAGTTGCACTTAATACTGTATGATTTGGAGGTGCTAAGCTTGTGAGTTCCTGGATCATGACTGCTCCCCGTGCGTCGTTGTAGAGTAGTGGTGCGTCTACAGGTTTTCCTGCAGCATCACACAGCATGACTGTGGAAGACGTACCGTTAATAGCAATTGCTCTCATTTTTTGCCGTAATTCTTGAGGAATTTGCTCAAGCAAGCTAAACAAAGCTCTTTTCCAGTAACTTGGCAAGTCAGATGTTTGTGACCTCTCAAACAGAAACTTCGCCTCTGCTTGCACACAAGCTTGCTCGTCAACGACCACAGCTCTTGCACCCGACGTCCCAAAGTCAATTCCCAAATAAACATCCATATTTTTGATAATTTATTTTGATAAACTCTAATGAGTCATGACTCATGACTCATGGCTCATGACTCGTTATTGTTTCATCTTGTAACAACCTATTCCCCAATCTTGTCAAAACAGTGAAAAGTAGTAAACGAAATGTTTAAAATCTGTTGAAATTGGGAGGTTTCAAATCATGTCTATCCTAAATACTCTGTACCTTGCTCAGGTGGGAACTTCTATTTCAGACACTCAAGTGTACATCGCTCTTGTTGTGGCGCTCATTCCAGGTGTTCTGGCTTGGCGATTGTCAACAACACTTTACAATTCATAAGCTCCTCAAGAGCTAGTAAACCTGGTCATATAGGGTACAGTTCTCGAACTTTTGCGACTTAGTATCGTCATTTGTTTGAGACTGTACACGTATAAATACCAGGTTTTTTCTTTTACGTAGACTCAGTGTACCAAGTGCGAAAAAATTAAAGTAACATGGCAGCTAAACAAAAATGCAAAAAGCGCAAATAATGTGCTTTTGCAATGCGTTTACTCATTTAACGAAGTTTCTGTGATCATTATGAACGCATTTCAACCTTCTAGACTCTCGCCACAACCAGCACAACAGCGTCGAATTACCCCAAGACCGAAGCGACGTCTTCGCCAACGCTCTTATCAAGTGATGGCACTAGAAACTACAGTAAAGATAGCTGTTAATGTTGTCATTTCTACAGCAGCTGTCTCTGCTCTAGTACAGCTTTTGCCTTATCATTGGTCGCAGCAAGAAAAATTACGAACTATCCGTATTGATGTCAAGCAGATGGAAGAACGTGTATATGGCTTACAGACAGAGTTTAGCCGTAACTTCGATCCGCGCCAAGCTAAAATGATTATGCAAGAACAGGGCTACCGATTTGACCCCAATCAGCGTCAAGTCGTCTTCCCAAAAGATACAGTAGAACGATTACAACCAGAATCAAACTAACTTCTCATTCGTTATTGCTACTCCTTTCATCAATTTGGAATTTGGTAGTTAGCTTAACAGCTAATAGTTCATAGCTAGTCGCTCACAATAGAGCCATACAGTTATCATCTATTAGCCATTACACAGTTATCAGGATGTTTCGGACTTTGTGTTTCATGGATACGCCACACGAGTGGCAATGAATACAAAATTTACCAAGTAGAATTCTGTGGACCCAGCAACTCGTGTAACCAATTTTCCACTTGTAAACGTAAGTATACACCCGGCTCTCCCTTTTTGAAGGAAGGATTGGGCAGTTGAGTCAAAGCGCGGCGATAATCAGCGATCGCACAATTCCAATCTCCCCAAAGATGATAAGTTCTACCTCGTTGTGCTAAAATATGACCTTCTAATTGATCAAACAGCAGAGCAATCTCAAAATTCTCAATCGCCTCGTCGTATTGTCCTAAGTCACGTAAGGTTATGCCTCGGTTAATCCACGCCCTGACGTAGCTTGGATTCAAATCTAACGCTTGATCATAATCAGCAATTGCTGCAACTAATTCCCCGCAAGCTGCATAGTAATTTGCCCGATTGTTATAAGCACTCGCTAATTTTGGATTAAGTTGCAACGCTGTGTTATAATCGCAAAATGCTTTTTGCGTTTCACCACTTTGAAAATAAATTAGCCCTCGGTTGTTGTAATCAATAGCATTGTGGGGATGACGATGAATTAATTGATTCAACAGAGCGATCGCCTCAGTGTAATTTCCTTGTCGGGCTTTTGTTAAAGCATCGGAGCGCAAGTAGGTGTCTCCAAAACCAGATTTACTGCTACCGTTAGCCCCTTGTTGTAGTACGCTTGTATTGTTAGAGACAAATGGGTTGCGGTGATTTTGTTCGTCACCAAATGGAAAAGATGAGTGACTGTTCATATATTTGTACCTGAGCTACTTGCTCTGTGAGATCAACTTATAAGGTTCCCAACTATTGTGGTTTTCTAACTGTGTCACTTGTTAAGGTGTCTATAAGTCCTGATGGGTAAGGATTGAAGCAAAATGCAATCAAGCTTATCAGTGAGAGTCATGGCTACAAGAGTCAAAAGGAACTTGTGGCTCTCTCACCAGACGAAAGCAAACCATACCCAATAGATGCTTTAATCTAATAATGGATACGTCTTCCTCAAGTTGAATTCCAGACGATACTAAAATCAATCTAGTTGAATACTCAAATCGTGTATTCTGACTTCTGGCTTGATGACGACTCATAGAAGTCAAATTTCACAAGCCACGAAAAATGACTCATGAGTCATTTTTCGGTACTTAGTTATTGATTTTGAATTTTTGATAAAATTTTCTTAATTATGGCAACCCTCACTTCCTTCTCCAACGCTCCTGATTTAGCAGACGACGATTATATTGTTATCGGATTAGCAACTTGCTTTGTGAAAGAAGATGGGGAAGTTCATCAAGTTGAAGTTATAGAACCTATTCCCTCTGCGTCATTAGAAACACTTGTTCAAGGTATTGCGACTTCCTTTAAGCTTGCTTGCGCCACAACTTTGGGAACAGTGATGAACGAAGATAAACTTCAAATTCCTCCTGGATTTCCCCAGACAGCTCAGTTTTGTGATGATTTTGTGGAACGGGCGATCGCAGCAGCTCGTACCTACAAGCGTCGTGACGCGGCTAAATCTCTGATTCCTCTGGGCACAACTTACACTGAGTTTAAGTATTCTACCGAACGCAAGCGGGTGCTAAATGCCTCGCGAGTTGTCACCAAGGAAGACAATGTTAAACAGCATTCCCACACTCACAAAGTTCTTTGATCAGTTATCAGTTATTCAGTTATCTACTATAAGGCAAAAAACAACAGTATAATTACTGTTGACTGATGGTTGTTTACTGTTCTCGCTATTGGGTCATTATGCTAAAACTTTATGGCGGCGCACGTAGCCGCGCATCAATTGTCCAGTGGTATCTGGAAGAACTAGAAATCCCTTACGAATTTGTCAAGCTTGATATGCAAGCAGGCGAACATCGTCAGCCTCAGTATTTGGCTATTAACCCAGTAGGGAAAGTCCCAGCAATTGTGGATGGAGATTTTCAGCTTTGGGAATCAGGAGCAATATTGCTATATTTAGCCGAGAAGCATGACAAAACCACATCTTCTGTAGAACAACGGGCTACATTAGCTCAATGGGTATTGTTTGCCAACGCGACTTTGGGACCTGGAATTTTTGGGGAAGAAAACCGAGAGCGAGAAATGCCGAACTTGATGACTGTTTTGAATGGAATTTTCGAGCGTCAACCTTTCTTGCTGGGTAATGAATTCACAGTTGCTGACGTGGCTGTAGGTTCTATTCTCTCTTACATTCCTGTCATGCTCAAGCTAGATTTGAGCGCCTACCCAGCTGTCTTAAACTACATCAAACAGATGAGTGAGCGTCCAGCTTTTCAAAAAAGTATAGGCGCACGCAGTTAATCACTTGCTAACACTCAAATTCGCTCATTCAAAATTATTTTTTTGAGTTTTGAATGAGCGAATGAAGGAATGGTAGGTAACTAACGATAATTTGTAAACTGCAAAGCAACAGGAAAATCTTCCTGCTTCAGCCGTTGAATAACAGCTTGCAAATCATCTTTATTTTTAGCAGTAACACGCACTGCATCGCCTTGTATCGAAGCTTGTACCTTCTTAAATTCGTCGCGAATCAACTTGGAAATTTGCTTGGCATTTTCCTGATCAATGCCTTTTTTCAGTTTGATTTCTTGACGAACCCGGTTACCACTTGATGATTCGATTTTGCCAAAATCAAAGATTTTTTGGGAGAGAGTGCGCTTTGCTGCTTTTTCGCGCAGTATGTTATGTACGGATTCTAAAGTGAAGTCACTGTCTGTGTTTATGGTAATAGTTTGTTCACCTAACTCAACCGTTGTTTGAGTATCTTTGAGGTCGTAGCGACTTTTAACATCTCGTACAGTTTGGTCAACAGCGTTAACCAATTCTTGTCTATCAAAGTCACTCACAATATCAAAGGAATAGGTAGAAGCCATATCGTTATTTCTGTCGTGCTGTACTAGTCCTGATTTTTCAATTAGGTATTTGCTTGAATGATGCTGAGGATGATAAGAGTAGCAGACCCCAAAGAGCCAATGCCAAACATGAGCGAGCGTAAAACGGGTATATTCAAAATATAAAAAGTTGAGTATAGTAACCTAGCTATTACAAAAGCAGTGACCGCTCCGACAGCAAGGGGAGAAGAAACACCCGTTACGTATGCCATTAACGCTGCTGCTGCAAAAATCATAAACGCTTCAAACGAGTTTTGGTGTGCCCAAGTGGCTCGTTGGGCGTATGGTGGTAGTTTATCAAACATAGCGCGCGGAGCAGAAATATCATACCCAACGCGGGCACGAGCATAAGCTACCACGAGAAACGGTAGATAAATCAGTAGGGCGGCAGCAGCAATAGAGTACAAAAAAATAGTCATTAGTCAAGTACAAAAGTTAATGACGAATGGTTAATCAAAGTAAAATAACGTCACCACCTTTCTTTGTTCTTCTGCATCTCTGCAAGTTTGCAGTAAAATACCACTGTCATGAAATGCAAAACAGATCAGTTGCTGACAGCGGGAGATAATTTCCTTGTTACACAAGTAACTAGCTTCAGCAAGGGACATATGGTCATTTCCAGAGTTTTCCACCAGATGCATAACCTGTTCTAATTGCTGACGCGATTCATGAGGCTGGCGTTCTAAGCTTTGAGGTAGAATCACCGTCAACAAATTCGGGTCAGCTCGTGTTGCTCCCTTAATAGCAGCTGAGTTTGTACCTGTAGCGCCAGAGGTGATCATCCGATTGCCTGATAAAACTAAGGCATAGGTCATCATTTCAATAAGATGCTGATGAGTAATCGGCACGTGACGGGAACCCAGCAACGCAATTCGTCTAGAACCCGTTTGCTGGATTGTCGCCAGTTCTTGCGCTAATGTATCGACGTTGTAATGGTCTATTGACTGGCTCAAAGACGGACAAAATCAGATTAAACAACCTAGCTATTGTAACAGACCTAGGGGAGTTCTCTGTCAGCTATTTGTCATCTCGTCATGCTATTTTTCTATTTGCTCACTTTCAATAGCCCAATTGCTTGCTCACACCAAGTCAGCCAATATGTTTCATAACTTATACCATTGAGTAAAGTCAGGTACTGAAATTTTGCTTGTTCTGGCAGTTGTTGAGAATTTTGGAAGTATCGTTGCTCCAAAACTTTATATGTAGATAATTTTTCTTGGTGAGCCTGACGATGACGCTCGAGCTCTTCCAAGATTGTTTGCTTTTGAGCAACAGAACCACCAAAAATTTTAACCAGTAAGTCGTCTTTTATCGGCGTCGGTTCACATGGCTGTGCAATCCACTTCTGAAGCTGTTGTTTTCCCTCTTCGGTGACATGGTAAAGCTTTTTATCCGGACGTCCTTCCTGAGGAATCATCTGGGATGCAATCCAGCCTTGAGCTTCGAGTTTAGACAACTCACGATAAATCTGCTGGTGACTAGCTGACCAGAAAAAGCCTACTGAACCGTCAAATTGCTTGGCTAAGTCATATCCGCTACAGGGACGATCAACAACAGATGCCAATATCGCATGAGCTAAAGCCATAAAAATCCTCCTTGACATATGCAACTTTTTGAATATACTCTTTTAATATGCAACTAGTTGCATACAAAAAGAGTGCTTAGTCTTTGGCTCCTCAAAGCTGTCAATAACAAGGAGAAAGGTAAAATGGTATTAGTTTCAGTCACACGCTTGCATCTTAAGTCGCCTCGTTATTTTCCAGCCTTTTTATGGCACAATGCGCTTTCATCATGGCAAATCATTAACACTCCTGGATTTGTGGGTGGTAAACTCACAAGCGACAAGCAGGGAGGTGCTTGGACTGTGAGCATGTGGGAGGATGAATCAGCAATGCGACAGTACCGTAACTCCGGCGCACACCGCCAAGCCATGCGCCACTTACCACATTGGTGTGATGAAGCCGCAGTTGTTCACTGGAAGCAAGAAAACACAACTTTACCTGACGCTTGTGAGGCTCATCGCCGGATGGTGAATGAGGGTCATTTTGGCAAAGTCCTTGAACCATCAACCGCTCACCAAAAGCGACAAATCCCAGAACCAGCATTACCTAATGGAGTGCCATTGCCTCAAAGAAAAAAACATTCTTCACAGCATAAGCAATTCAAAATTCAAAATGATTAAATCACCGATTAGCGCTCATTTTGAGTTGGAGTTTAAATCCCCAACTCAAACTGTCTTTAATGCGGTACCTTATGAATTTTGAATTTTGAATTGTTAACAGGGCACCCCACGAAGAGCGCGGTGTCTGTGCTCCCCATCTTCATCTCTTTTTCGCGCGAGACCCCAAGTGCAGCGAAGTGGAACTTGGGGAGGTAAGCGGTCAAATCTGACCCCTCAATGGGGGAAGATTTGACAATCCCTTGTTCGGTAATACTAGTAGCCCAGTACTTCGCTTGACCAAACAGGTTTTTTTGGCAGAAAACTGCCCGATGCGTTTCCAGTTGATGTCGCTAACTGAGACTTGACGCTCGGTGTCTCCAGACACCCAACCATAGACAACACGCCTTGCCATTTCAGCTTTGACATAATCACCTTTGCGGAAGCCGTGACGGGTAATTGTCCCGCCATACTTGCGCCTAACCCCAGCCTTTGATGGAACCATCAGATGAAGTTGACGACGACAAATTGGTGGACGCCTCACAACAACGAATGGCGCTGGGGTAATATCGACAGAACCTTCCCACCAGCCTTGTTTACCTTTAAGTTGTCTATATCGGACAAATTGGCTTGCTGCTAGACTGATCCCGTCAACTGCATGAGTAGCGGGAATTGCATCCCCCTTCTTGGTTTTCTGTTTTTCCAGTCTCAATTGTTGTCTGAGTAAGAAGGTTTGCCAACCTTCTTGGGTGACTACTGGCAGCAGTATTTTGAGCTGGTCAATTGCCCAATATTGACCGACCATAACCGGGGAAAACCCCTTATCTCCACGAGCTACGACTACTTCCCAAACAGCTGTAGTCAGAGGATAGATTTTAGCCAGTTCCTTGATAATTCGTAGTTCTAGCTGTCTATTGGCTCGGATGGATGGTGGAACTTTTTTGAATCGTCGATGATCAAATCTGGCTTGACGGTGAGCTCTTTGGCTATAAGGAACTTTACGGTTGATTCGCCGACCCCTACGACCACGACGCATCATCCGACGTTGTTCCATCCGCCTCTTGACGGTATCGAATGGTAGTTGCAAATGAGCCATCCATAGTGTGACCTTAGCTGATTGAACACCAATGCCCGTGTACTTTTTGCCGGGGTCAACACCGACACTGATTGGCTGGGTTTTGGTATCAGACGGCTTGGATACCAATTGAACCGTGAAAATCCCTAAGTCGTTATGAACAACTTTAGCTTTTCCACTTTTTAACCACCTTCTTGCGCGACTTGGTTTTGTCGGCATAAGTGGTTGTCCTTCTGGTGATAAAACTGGTACTCGCATTGGAGATAATCCTTGAGTCAAGTTTTTAGTCCCTTCGCACACCTCTATCAGGATGATTCCGCCTTTTAGACGAAACAGTGACAAGCTGTTTTGCAGATAACTCAGGCTAGGGAAGTACCTGAGAGTGCGTACCAGATAGAGGCTCCAACGTGCTAGTCAGCTCTTGCGTTGCAAGCCCTGCCTCTTACAAGCCCTAGGTGTAGCGTTTAGCGGAACCTAGGGTAGTTGACGACTGAATCAAACTTGGTATTTGTGGATTTTCAAGACAGTGCCGCTGCTGGATTAAAATTTAGCAAAGCAAGCAAACGATCAACATCAAAATGTTGAGTCATGAGATGGCGAATACACTCGACTTTCATCGGTTCGTGAACACGAACTGTACCAAAAGTGCGGTCAATAATTTCCACAGTCGTTAAGGTATCTAAATCAACTGATAAAATTGGAATTTCCAGTTCTTCTGCACGATTGAGAATGAAGGAAGGGGGAGGTAATTGTCCAGTGAGGATGAGGCATTGGGTGGAAGTTTCCAAAGCAGCTTGCTGAATTTCTACGCGATCGCCCCCTGTCACCACCGCCATATTCCGACGCATACGAAAATACTTCACCGCTGCGTTCACATTCATCGCCCCAATTGCCAGACTTTCTACCATCAAATCCAGGCGATCGCCGCAGCAAAGAACTTCCGCATTTAACTGGTTTACTAGTTCGCGCACGCTTACACTGCGTAACAAATCGCTTTTTGGTAACATCCCCAGCACAGGAATACCCTGTTGTTCTAAAAACGGACGGATAGTAGTGTTCACAGCTTGTAATTGTTCTGCTGGAATATCGTTGATGACAACACCAAGCAAACGGTTGTCCAGACGCTGTTTAGCGGACAAAAGTGCTTCTACTAAAAGCAGCGATTTGTAGCGGGCTACCAACAGTACAGCAGCATCCACCACTTCTGCGACTTGCAGCAAAGACAAATCAAACAAACTGCCTTCTTCCAAATTACCAGGACCCTCTAACAACACCAAGTCGCCGAAGAGTTTTTGTGAATATTGCTGGGCGAGGAACTTTTGATAATCAGTTTTGTCTTGCCCCTGCAAACGTTTTTGTACAGTGGCTTCATTTAAAGCCAGTGTAGTGGGTACAATGCGGTTTTTTGGTAGGTTGAGGCTATGAGTAATAAATTGAACATCCTCCTCAACTACGGTTCCTCCAGATTGACTTAAACAAGTACCTAGCGGTTTACCATACGCAATATCCAGTCCTTTGTGTTGTAGTTGATAAGACAAACCCAGGACTGTTGCAGATTTACCACAGTAAGGCTTTGTAGAGCCAATTAACAAATACTTCGCGGATTTTGGCACACATGCACTCCTAAAGTTACAAAAATTAAGTCATTTTCAACGCTCACCAATCAGCTTGGTTTTTGCTGTAAATGTTTTTTCGGTGGTGAGACAGCGCGATTCAAAGTTGTCTACCTACTTGACCGTAGGAATAATTGCTCAACTTTTTAGGAAGTGTTGATAGTTCTCAAGAAAGCTTTTTTTACGGTAGCATAGCCAAAACCAGCAATTCTAAAACTCTATTGCCAGAAAGTGCGTATAAGACATTACTCAATGCGCAGGAGTTTGCGGTAAAATACTTGAGGAAAATCAGTGACGCGCTCACCCGGAGGATTGATACTAGCCCCGATAGGCGAAGCCGTGCCGCAGGCATAGGGGGCGCTAGCTCCTTTCGGAGCGCTACGCAAACGCAAACGCGTATCGCGCTCGTAATTTTCTATAATTTCAATTAAAACATGAATAAATTCAAAGCTTGCCATCATGACTTCATAACTTAACTGAGCGTTGCCATCAAACTGCATTCGGCAACGGGTTAAGTCTGAGGGCAAAGTCGCAACATTCCAAGTTGCAACAAAAGGAATATTATTGCTGCCTTCTATCTTGCGGTATCCTTCTAAAACACCCTTTTGATAAAGACTCATCGCATAAGGTAAAAAATGACGCTTGTTACCCTGAATGTAAGGCAAGTAGATGCTTGCTTGTTGTGGAGTCGCAGGCTGGAGTTGCTCAAATGACATACTCTAACTATTCCTTAAGTCGGTTGACAAAGTAATCACTTTAATGGTTTTTCTCAAAAAGAAGAATTCTGAATTCTGAATTTAGAATTTAGAGTGTAATCAGTCAGCGGCTCAACCCCATCACTGATTAGAAACCACCAAATTTTTGATTTGGTGGGGGCTTGAACCCAAAATTCATCCACAAAAGTCAGAATTCAGCTTGGGTGAAGAAGAATTTTTCTTCATTTGTTCTGAGTTTGTGAGTTGGTAAGTGCTGTTTTTGTCAATAGTACTCCCAAAAAAATGTTTGTGTACTATCCATTGGGACACAACGAGAGTCAAACGAGCTAAGGAAAATAATTTTTGGCTTTTGACTTTTCAGTTTTGATTTTTTGTTTAAAGATGTCCTAAGAAACACTTAAGTGGTCTTACACTATGGCTCCACTGGTTGCAAATTACTACTTGACTTACCGCTGTAATGCTAGATGTCATTTTTGTAATATTTGGTCATTAGAACCGGGAAAAGAAGCAGATTTTGAAACAATAAAACAGAACTTGAACGATTTACGCCGTCTGGGCGTTAAGTATGTGGACTTCACAGGAGGTGAACCACTCCTACGACATGATGTGGGACAAATTTATACAGAGGCGAAACGTTTGGGTTTTGCCACTAGTATGACGACAAACACGATTCTGTATCCGAAAAAAGCGAAGGAAATTCAGGGATTAATAGACTATTTAAATTTTTCTTTAGACGGTTCAGATGCGGATACTCACGATCAGTCGCGAGGAGTCAAAATTTTTGACAACTTAGTTGAGTCAGTGGCGATCGCCAAGTCTTTTGGAGAATACCCAGTACTCAACCACACTGTCACCGCTCAGAATTACCACCGGATTGAAGAAATTGGACAATTAGGCAAAAAACTTGGTGTTCGTGTTTGGCTAAATCCCGCCTTCACAGCACACGAACACTACAACTCCAACAAGAATCCGACACCAGAAATGGTAACGGCAATAGAAACAACTGCAAAGAAATATAACAATGTCGGTTACAATAAAGCAGCACTAGCATTTATTGAAGCTGGAGGCAATGATACTAAAAATCCCCGGTGTAAAGCCGTGGACGCTGTCATTGCAATCTCCCCTAACGACGAACTACTGCTACCTTGCTACCACTTCGCCCAAAGTGGAGTTCCCATTAACGGGCGACTTTACGAGTTGTATCGTGAGTCTGAGGAAGTTGAACACTACCGTCAATCTCAAGGTAAGCTCAAAGTATGTGAAGGTTGCACAGTTTGGTGTTACCTGATACCCAGCTTCTTTATGGGTGTAGACAAATATTGGTGGTTAAATCAAGTAACCTATGCCAGCGAATTCCTGGCCCGAAAACGATTCTTACAACGAGCTTGATCCGCTGAATTCTTCCGAAGCTCTGATCGGCAAAAGCCGCCGCTCAGACTTCTCCCTATTTTCTGACTTACCTGATTCAGAGGAGTTAGAGGAAGAGACATCCGCGAGTGTGTCTCTTCCATACCGGTTTCAAGGTCGTAGACGCAAAGCCGCTCTAGTTTTGACAATCGTCTGGAGTGGGACAATCGCTTTGCATTTAGTTTCTTGGGGGACTCTGTTTGTACTGGGACTGACGACTCTTATAGGAATTCATGCCTTAGTGGTCGTGTTCACCCGACCAAAACGTTACCCAGAACAAATGCAGACAGATTTGCCATATATCTCTGTCTTAGTAGCAGCGAAAAATGAAGAAGCAGTCATTTGCAGATTAGTCAAGAGCCTTTGTAGTCTAAAGTACCCAGAAGGACAATACGAAGTCTGGGTGATAGATGATAATAGCACCGATACGACACCGCAGCTACTATCAGAACTAGCTCAGGAATACGAGCAACTAAAGGTTCTGCGGCGAAAGCCAGAAGCAGGCGGAGGAAAATCCGGGGCGTTAAATCAGGTGCTAGCGCTGACAAAAGGAGACATATTGGCAGTGTTTGATGCCGATGCCCAGGTGTCACCGGACTTGTTAGAGCGTGTCGTACCGTTGTTTCAACGAGAAAACGTGGGCGCAGTGCAAGTCAGAAAGGCGATCGCCAACGCCAAAGAAAATTTCTGGACAAAAGGTCAAGCAGTAGAAATGGCACTCGATACATTTCTACAGCAGCAGCGGACAAGCATTGGCGGTATTGGTGAACTGCGGGGTAACGGTCAATTTGTCCGGCGAAAAGCCCTCTCTAGTTGCGGTGGCTGGAATGAAGAAACCATTACCGATGATTTGGATTTGACACTGCGCTTACATTTAGAAAAGTGGGATATTGAGTGCGTATTCAACCCAATGGTAGAAGAAGAGGGTGTGACCAATGCCATTGCCCTTTGGCATCAGCGCAACCGTTGGGCAGAAGGTGGGTATCAGCGGTATTTGGATTACTGGGATCTGATTTTGAGAAATCGCATGGGTACGCGCAAAACCTGGGATTTGTTAGTGTTTTTGCTGATTCAATACATCTTACCCACAGTGGCAGTACCAGATTTCTTAATGGCGATCGCACGACATCGCCCACCTATTTTCAGTCCAATGACAGGTTTGACAGTAACAATCTCAATGGCGGGGATGTTTGCTGGGCTAAGGCGTATATGTCAAGACAGGGAATTTAAAATATCTACCTATTTTCTGCTGCTACTCCAAACTTTGCGCGGCATATTATATATGTTTCACTGGATAGTTGTCATCAGTAGTACGACTGCTCGAATGTCAGTGCGTCCTAAGCGGTTGAAATGGGTGAAAACAGTACATCAAGGTAAAAATGAGGAATGAACAGTTATCAGTTACCAGTTATCAAGGAAGCGCAGTACCAGTAGTTATTTTGTTGAGTGTTGACTAATCAATTGTCAATTTTAAAACTCATCATCAACTTCTACTTCACCTTCCCACTCACCTGAACTTGTGGAAGTCGGTCGTTGTATGTCATCTGTCAATCGGATGATTTCTCCATCAAAGATGTGTGCCAGACGTTGTGCGGCGGCTGTGACTTCATCAACTTCCCAATCAGGCGTGGAGGCTTGAGGCTGAGTTGGAGACGGTGTATCACCACGATGAGTTGTGTCTGTAGTTTTCAGTGCAGCATTCTTTGCTGTATCTGAAAATTTCGTCGTCGGTGACTGGGTTGATTTGGGAAGTTCCACAGAAGGCGCAGTGGGTGGTTTGTCACTGGGACGAGTTGTAGGCTTATTTTGAGGAGAAGTTAATGGTGGGATAGAAGTTGTTGAAGTTGCTTTTTCCACCCTAATGTTGACGTCGCATTTAAAAGTTTCTTTAAATGCTTCTACAATTCTGGGTTGGTCTAATTTTACTCGTTCATACCATGCTTCTTTAATCGCAACACGAGCTACAGTACCATCAAATTCTACAAGATGGCACATTTGACGCAGTAGCTCTCGCCTTGAAATTGGCTGGAGATTAGTTAGCACTTGCTGCCAAACTTGAGTTAAGTCAAATTGTTTGACTTGTGCAACTTCTTCCTCTGTTGGGGAAACTGAGGTAGTTGCTTCTATTTCAGGGGGTGGTTCTGGGGG
>NZ_QMEA01000147.1 GCF_012912105.1 Brasilonema sp. UFV-L1 | reverse complement strand
TTTGCTGATGAACCCTGCGGAATGTGGGTTATATTTCTTTCTCCTGATAATTTTTGTTATTTATTTTGTTCTTTCATAGTTATGATTCAGCAATAGCTGAACCATCAAATTGAGTATTTTTAGTGTGTTGATAGATAAAATATTCGCTTTCAATTGACATAAAGACAGATTAATAGTAAGGGAAGCAATGCTCACCTTACATCATCCAAAAGTGTTTTGTATTCGTATTAAGATACAATTCACGCTTAGACGTTAATCTGGTAATTTATATTGCTCAACGATACGTTTGGCAAACTCTGGAACATGCGCTTCTAATTTCTCTGGATGATTCCGCTTCACGTACAAATAATTACGGGTGAAGTGAGAATCAATCGAAAAACGAGCATACTCTAAACCTTTGGGACCAATTTTTTCAATAACCACACCCATTAATTTTGCCGCCCACATCGGCAGGGTCACACCTTTGTCGTAGGCGGGTATACTTTGTTGGACTGCGGCTGTGCGATCGCCCTTTGACATCACGGGCCCAGTTTCTAATTGGTCTTTTACCAAGTCCAGCATCTGTTTACCTTGTTCATTTCTAACCACAATCCATTGCCATCCAAAAGGTGCGCCCATATAACCTACGACCAAATCCGCCAGAGAATTGACGTAATCAAAGCAACTCATGCAGGAGGGGGCAAACACATCTTTCAGTTTATTGGTCTTGAGTCCAAAGAAGGGCACTGTTTCAGTAGAGCCATCTTCGTGTTTGAAATGAACCCGGAAATCTTGCATGAATTCGTAATGTACTACTGTATCAGGTGATTTGCTGGTCGTTTCTAAGAATTTTTGCAGTCCTGCACGGTTGACATTATCGACACAAGGTGTCCCTAAAACGTAAAGTTTTTCTAATCCTAGTTGTTTTTCGACGGCTCGTAATGCCTGAATTTGGCAACCAACACCAATCACCAATAGCCGCTTCATTCCTGATTTTTCTATTTGTTCCAATACGGATAAATTCGGTGAAAGTGTTGGTTTATTAACTCGTGCTGCCAATACTTCCTCTGAGGTACGAGCAATGATGGGCTTTGGTTGAAAGCGGTCTTCCTCCGTGTTTTGCACGCAAACGACACCCTCAACAAGACCGCGATTCAGCATTTCGATGGCGATGGTACTTACAATTCCTGTCCATTGAGCACCAAGAACAGGCTGCGTTTTCCGGGCCGCCATCATGTCTTGATGCACACCAAAGTACAACTCTTCTGAATTATCGAAATTCCGAGAGCGAGTGTGCGTCTGTTCTTCGAGTTTGTCTATTTGCTGATTAATAAAAGCGCAAGCTTCCTTGACATAATGAATATAGTATGTATCACATAGACCGCACTCGCTACAGAGTTCTTTAGCAGGGCGACGGCTACTGGGTTTGAGGGCTTTGGCTTTTTTGTGAGGAGACAGCGATGTCATATTAACAGCAGCTTATTAACTAAAAAAATCAGATATTCTAAAGCTTTACTTTACACTTTTAAAAGTATTAAATTTCAGAATTTGAATTTTTCTAAAGGTGGACGACTTTGCAGCAGATTGGGAGAGCAAATACAAGATTAAGCATCCACAGCAATAACGTTATTATCTTAAAATTAAGAAACATTAATAAAAGTTGAGGATGTTATGCCTACGCTTGCAAAAGTAGAAATTTATACTTGGAGAACTTGCCCATTTTGTATTCGTGCCAAAAATTTGCTGGCAAAAAAGGGGGTAAATTACACCGAATACAGCATTGATGGAGATGAGGCTGCACGTAACCTCATGGCGAGAAGAGCAAATGGCAGGCGCTCGGTACCACAAATTTTTATCAACGACCATCACGTTGGTGGTTGTGATGATATTTATGCTCTAGAAAGTCAAGGCAAGCTGGATGAGCTACTAGCATCAACAAATAATCTATAAGTTGGCAGAAAAGTCAAGAGTGAAAAGTGAGGAATTAGGAAGAGTCACTTAATAACTCTTAAAGGGATAATCAAAATTGAATAACTTTGGAATTTCCTGGCAATTGAGGCAGAAAGCGTGAAACTGGCTTTTATCATTGATCCCATCCATCAACTTGATCCATGTCACGATACAAGCGTTGCTCTGATGGAAGCAGCGCACATTCTAGGACATGAAATTTGGATCACTCAAGCTAATCAACTCAGTGTGGTGGAAGGCAAAGCTTGGGCACTCCTAGAAAAAGTAGAACTTATACCAGTGGAGTTGGTGGAGGAACGTTATCAAGCAGCAAATCCTTGGTACAACTTGAGCAACCGCACTGCTATGAGCCTGGAAACACTAGATGCTGTCTTCATGAGGACAGATCCACCAGTCACAGTGCCTTATCTTTATGCGACATACATTCTAGACTACATAGACCAAAATAAAACTTTGGTTATCAACAGTCCTTCGGGTATCCGAGCAGCAAACGAAAAAATGTATGCCCTCCAGTTTACCAAAGCGATTCCAGAAACGATTGTCACCGCTGATAAGCTGTTGATTAGGCAATTTGTGGAGGTTCAGGGAAGAGCGGTACTTAAACCACTGGGAAATAAGGCAGGAGAAGGAATTTTATTTTTAGAAGGAGGCGATCGCAATTTCAATTCTATGGTCGAACTCAGTACGCTCCAAGGTCGAGTCCCAGTTATGGTACAAACCTACTTACCGGAAGCAAAAGACGGAGACAAGCGGATTATCCTGCTCAATGGCGAACCAATTGGTGCCCTCAATCGCCTTTCATCTGGCAGCGACTTTCGTAATAACATGGCGACAGGTGGTACAGTTGCCCAAACTGACATCACTCCAAGAGAGCATGAAATTTGTGCCCAACTAGCTGATACCTTACGCAAAGATGGCTTAATTTTTGTCGGTATTGACGTTATTGGTGGTTACCTGACCGAAGTCAACGTCACTAGTCCTACTGGAGTGCGGGAGATAGACCGATTTGACGGTACTCGCCTTGGTCATCAGGTTATTCAATGGGTAGAGCAGGCAAAAAAATAATGGATAACAACTATTAGCATAAACCTGTTGCTAGCCCCAATCAATTAGAAGCTTGGTTGATGTCCGTGTAATTTCCCTTGCACCCTGGCAAACTTACATGGTGACAAATAAGTTGGAAATTACAGAAGTGCTAGGTAGATATGGTAAAATACCTCGCCCTGCTTTTTCTACCAAATGCAGTGATGGACATCCGCGTGAGCGAACACATATCCAAATGAATTTGATTTGTAAATGGCATAGACGAGTTGAATCAACTATATGCATTATTAGGGATGGCAATAAAACTGCTTAGCCCAGCAGCTTGCAAAACCCTTTAACTAAGACTTATCGATTATGAGTCATATAAAATTTTTTACTCTGCTCCTATTGATAGTTCATCATTTCTTAATTACGAGGTGTGCGTCGGTTGCGGAGAAAATCCGGTATGTCTAGTCCTGGTTTTTCTTTAGGTTCTGCAACAGGTGTTGTAGGATTAGCTGCTGGTGGCTGTGGCAATGGTCTTTTTGTTGGTTGTGGGGAGACGATCCGTGGTTGATTGGCGTTTTGCTGTGGTACAGCTTGTGCTTCACCTGTAAATCCTGTGGCAATTACGGTCAGTCTTACCTCACCTTGGAGCCTATCATCAATCACCGCTCCAAAAATAATATTGGCGTTGGGATCAACAACTTCATAAATTGTTTCTGCTGCGGCGTTCACTTCATGCAAAGTCAGGTCACTACCACCAGTGATATTAAAGACAACGCCTCTAGCTCCTTCAATCGAAGACTCTAGCAATGGCGAAGAAATGGCGGCAATTGCTGCTTCTCTAGCTCTTGATTTTCCTGAGCCAATGCCAATTCCCATCAACGCTGAGCCTGCATCTGCCATGACAGCTCGGACATCGGCAAAGTCAACGTTGATTAAACCAGGGATTGTGATGATATCTGAAATACCTTGTACCCCTTGACGAAGTACATCATCTGCATAGCGAAAAGCTTCTTGCATGGGTGTCTG
The DNA here is from genome assembly GCF_012912105.1 of Brasilonema sp. UFV-L1. Classification (GTDB taxonomy): domain Bacteria; phylum Cyanobacteriota; class Cyanobacteriia; order Cyanobacteriales; family Nostocaceae; genus Brasilonema. The sequence goes on along the minus strand of NZ_QMEA01000147.1, from coordinate 11,202 downwards.
CTCTGGGATTACTTCCAAGAGCTTATTGTTAGGAATAATGATGAGCGTATCCACTCTACTTTTTAGACCTTCAACACCTTGCTCTGCTTGAGAGGTGCGGCGACGCCCCTCAAAGATAAATGGACGCGTAACCACGCCGACAGTGAGAGCGCCCATTTCTTTTGCGACTTCGGCAACAATCGGAGCAGCACCTGTACCAGTACCGCCTCCCATACCAGCAGTAATAAATACTAAGTCGGCACCTTCTAAAGCTTTGGCAATCTCGTCTCGCGATTCCTCAGCAGCTTTTTGACCAATAGCAGGATTACCACCTGCTCCTAAGCCTCGCGTAAGTTTCTGTCCAATTTGCAAACGAGCAGGAGCAGATGCTAAGGTCAGAGCCTGTGCATCGGTGTTAATTGACCAAAATTCCACCCCAGTCACATCAGACGCAATCATGCGGTTAACAGCATTGCTACCGCCACCACCCACACCAATGACTTTAATATTGGCGACTCGGCCAGGAACAATATCACCCATTCGTATTTCTTCACCAGGAATCTTCTTGCTGTCATGATTTTGACCGTAGTTTACGCCAGTATTATTAAAGGGATTGGTGGAACTGATTGCCAGAGAGAACCCCTGCTGTCCAGGAGACTGGGAGTTTTTATAGGTAAGCCCTTGGTTATTATCAAGTGTCATCGGAGTTGCGAGCATGTAGATAAACGACTTTTTAAGGTGTTATTCACCTGGGAGTCAACTATAGTTTGACGCTGAGGTTGCCATAATCTATGGCATTTTTGTTTATTGTTCTTTCAACTTCCAGCCTTGCTCGGATTAAAAGTCGAAAGTTTGCTATCGCTTTAGCCATGAAGGCACCCAGTCGTATAGCTAATTCTAGTGAAGTATACCTGTATTCACTTAACATTGACTTGTATAACTTCCACCAGACATTAATATGTTCACTGCTATTTAGCCGATTTGGCTCAGTATACCCCTGGTATCCCCAATAATATCTCCGTGTTTGAGCTTGTGACTGACATCGGACATTTATTTTGCAACTGGAGCAACAAGTTTTTTTTTCACGGCTCGCTCCACACACAGATCTTTTATGGTATAAAACAAGAAAGTATAAGTTTCTTAACCACTGATATAACCAACTCTTGCTCTCTTCAGAACAGTCTCCCCGGAGTAATTTTAAGTGATTGCCTATACACAATTTCTGAAAACAGGAGATTCTGTACACGAAATCCCCAAGTAACTGCGTAATTTGTAAAGGCAGATCGTGGTGAGTTTCATCTGTAGTCAAGATTTGAACAATAGGATTTACCATTTAAGACACAAAATTTATGTTCTACTTAATCTATTCCTGAACTGGACATAACCGAGAAATGACTTGTTAGGTAATGGAAAATGGAACACGCTCATTTTTTGCTTTTCAGTTCGCCTTTATACAAGGAAAACTTTGCAATTAATAGATTTTACTTTTGCTCCGGAAGAGTTCCTCTTCTGACTAGTAGGAAAATCTAACGGTATTTAGAGGAATTTAAGGGAAGCAGCCTTTGCGCGTCTATTTCAGTATGCTTTCTGTTGTTGCTACAGAGTTGTACTTACGGAAATCCACCCTTTGGATATCTCAAGACCAGTGTTTTCAAAACACGGTTGGTTGCAAAATAAACTGTTTGCCCTTAGGAAAGCTGTTGTAAACAGCTGTTTTCCTCAAAAACACCACTACTTTCCCATTTTGAGTTAGCAGCAAATAAAAAGCTCATGAACTCAACCCGATAATATAATGGGCTTTGTCGAATACTAAGTAAGCGATAGGCGTTTCTCAGCCTAGACCCAATCATAAATTTATCTAACGCTAGTTTGCCTAACGTTTGCACCCTATTATTTAGATGTTAGGGCAATAACAAGCTCTACTTCTACTCCAAAATAGAAGTTTTAATGATTATTCCTCCGATTGTCATCAGAAGTTAATGCTGGTTTGGACTTGGGTGACTGCAATATCGTAGATTACTGCAATATCGAAAATTGTATATTGACTCAGCATAAAACTTCTTTATTAATTTATTGTGCTTTACACATCGAACACATCAAATCTTTTTAGATACTTGAGGATAATGGTTATTGTTTTTTTTGGTTCATTTGTACTAATGGAAAGTCTGGATTTTTGAGATCAATGTACTCTATTTGAGTCGGATTGAGTTGTGCAGGTAAATTGCGCATTTGAGTCATTACCTTAATTTTTTCAGGTAACAAGGAACTTGGTGCCCCAAGATGTATATTTCCCAGTTCTGTTTCCAAAATTAAATTTGTTGGGTCTTGGAAGTCAATTTCTTTGACGTTTACAGAACTCTGGCTCAGAGCGTGATAAAGTTGAGTCCAATAGGGACGGTACTGTTCTAGTGAGCCAAAAACTTTGAGACTAGGCAATTGTAAATTGGGATCACCAGATGTGTATTTTTCTATAGGTATCCAAACACCATTGGCATCTAGTAACCCTACAGATACTTTTTTGTGAGCACTATCAGTGTTTCCTTTCTCCCGACGACTTTGGGCGATCGCTACAGGAACTCGTTCTTGAATTTGAACGATTAACCCTGGTGGAAACAGACGACGACTGACGGTTGCTTGTGCGATCGTCGGTTGCTGTTTCAAAGATTCAGCGATTTTATGAGGTTCTATCCGCCATAAAGACTGAGGATAAGCAAGCACGAGTAATGAGTGAATAGTCTCACGAGACAGTAAGTGATTCCCGTAAACCTCAATATCTTTAGGTGTTGTTAGTACCCAAATCGGTTGGGTAGCGATCCACAGCAAACCTCCCGCCAATGAACTCACGGTTATAGTTTGCCAAATAGTCTGGATAATTTTCATTTGCCGCTTTTGACGTAATTTCTTACGGCGACCTTCCAAATCTGAGCGGGAAACCGATATAATGCCAGCCATGCAAACCCTTCCACACTTTCAGTCCAACTCGTTGTTGCGCTCGTACTATTGTGTAATTTTTGTAAACGCGATTAGTCCTAAAGACTTGCTTTCCAATTGAATGTAGCCTTTTGATTTTTTTGTGGCAACCATTTCTTACTGAAAAAAAGCTACAAAAACAAAAATAGTCTTGACAAACTATTTTAGATCTGCGTATTGCTTTTTGAGCATCTGACTAAAAACTCAGGCATTGGAACTCGCAAGAGGAATGAAACGGTTGAAGAAAAGCAGCTTGCTGAAGAAAGTGATTGGAAGGGGATTTAAACCCTCTGCCTTTTAATTTCTGCCTTCGGTGCCCAGGCGGATAAAATTTGTTGATCATCGGAAAAATTTAACTAAGGCATATACTTTGTCAAATTTTTCACACAGAGTGGAGTCAAGAAGATAAAACAATAATAGTACCATGACTAGCGCGCTTTGTGCGGGATGCACTGCCCTTGGATTTATCCATCGAGGAAAATCACGATTCTTAAGGGCATGAGGGACGGCAGTTTTTCAGTACGAGTGATGAAGCGGGATTTTCTCGTTCTGAGTTCTGTACTCTTCCTAGGAATCTCAAATCTACAATTCAAAATTGGTAAGCGATGACGCTTACAAGTTGTACTTTTTCTAGCCTGAAGCTCTTACAGACAGGAGATTTGGCACGAAAATTATAGAATCGACAGCAGACTACCAGTTCAAGGAGCTATCGTTTTCCAAAACCTCAATGCTGTTGAAAACAGCCCCCTCTTGTTCTACATTTTTTAAAAAAGCTTGTAGCCTCATGCGTTCAATATAAGGCCAGCCTCCCTCAGCCTCAATATCGCGAAGCAGTGAGTAGAGGGCTTGACGATTATCAGGCAAACTCTGTTGAAAAGCCCCATCTCGAATTTCTCGGTGTAACTGCTCCAACTGTCTGAGTAACGCTAAAAGAGCTTTAGCATTCCCTTGACAATCTTGGGCTGCATCATATGTTGCTGATGCAATTGCTTGTAGTCTACAAGACAATTGGATTGACTCTGACTTTTTAATGTCGCTCATACCCCCCCTGTGTCCCTGTAAATTAGGCCTAATTAAATTTATTGGAGATTTTGTGTTTTCAGTTGTTAAGCTGTCAACCTTTATGTTGAAAAGCTTAATTGATTTATGAGGTGTTGCTCAGGCAAATTTTCTTGACATATCTTGAAGAAATAGGTTTTTGTAGGTTCTGACTTTAGTGAATAGCGTGTATTGTAAATATAGATACAAAGACTCACCACTACGTCGGGCGCGCAAACGCAAATAAGATTACCATATCCTACAGGAAGCCTTTTGGGTATGCTTTTTTTGTCTTAAATGCCTTTCGAGTAAAAATTAATACTTTTTTAAAGTCTGTACGTAATAAAAGCAACTTTTAGTAAAATTGTGTAGGAATTTTATATGTTAATAACACTTATTATTTCAACACAATAAGTGCTCTATCATACATCAAACTGTCGTTTTTGAGAAAACTACCTGCAAAAGACAACAATTGAAGTTCTGAGCGCTGACATAAATAAAGCTACGACGCATTATTAGTGCCTATCTCGATAGCTATTTGTGATCCCAGCTTTGTTGGTAAACATCAGAACGTTTTGATTTTGAGTTAAAAAAAATCGTATGATCTGGCTGATGATCAGGTTGATTTCCCCATAAAACAATGGGCTGTATGTAAAACTGCTAATTCTTTTACCACCCTTTAACCACGCATCCCAACCGATGCAGTGAGTTGGGTAGTTTGAGGTTTAAAGCCTGGGCTAAAGGAAGCAACACGTTAAGAAACGTATAGCTCCTGGTAAGTTTAAGTTGCGGCTTTGTGCTTATCAAAGCTTAGGTGCGGTTTTACAAGTTAAATACTAATTTTTGACATTGAGGTTAACCATGAGGTTTCGTGCTTTAATTGTTGCATTCTTGGCTTTATGCTTGGGGTTACTGACTGCTTGTAGTGAAGGTCCATCATCGACGAGTACAGAATTGCTAACCTACGACCAAATTAAAGGTACTGGTTTGGCTGTCAAATGTCCCCAATTGGCAGAAACTAGTCGTGGCTCTATTCCCATAGATAACAGCCAGTCCTACAGCTTAAAAGAACTCTGCTTAGAGCCAACCCAATTCTTTGTGAAAGAAGAACCCCTTAATAAACGGCAAAAAGCAGAATATATTGCTGGCAAATTGTTGACTCGTCGTACCTACTCCTTGGATCAAGTGAGTGGCGATCTCAAGGTCAATCCAGATAATAGCCTCACCTTTGTGGAACAAGATGGCTTTGACTTTCAAGCCATTACAGTTAAACTGCCTGGTGGTGAAAGCATACCTTTCTTATTTACCGTCAAAGGCTTGGTGGCTCAAACACAACCTGGCTTGACTAGTCTCAACACCTCCACCGACTTTCAAGGTACCTTCAGAGTCCCCTCTTATCGAGGTTCTGCCTTCCTCGATCCCAAAGGTCGCGGTGTAACGAGTGGATATGATAACGCGGTGGCTCTCCCGGCTCAAGCTGATGATGAAAACTTAACGAACTCTAACGTTAAGCGAGCTGATGTTCTTAAGGGCAGCATTTCTCTGCAAATTGCGAAAGTAGATAGCTCTACCGGTGAAATTGCAGGCACTTTCGAGAGTGAACAGCCTTCTGATACCGACTTAGGCGCTAAAGAGCCTGAGGAAGTCAAAATTCGTGGTCTGTTCTACGGTCGCGTAGAACCTTCTAGAGTCTAGATTGTTCTAAAGATAGCAACTAACCGGCACTTAGAGCGTCTATTGCGTTTATTAAGTTAAACCTAAGAGGTAACTTCTTGCCCTCCTAACAGGAGAATTTCTGAAAGGAGGTTTTGAAGTTACCTCTGTCTGTATTTGGTTTACTTAATAAGTACATGGACAGAAAAAAACAGCTAACCCAAGGCATCTATCCTGAAAGAACTGTGCTGCCCACGACGATAGTTTTTGAGGACAAAATATACCATAAAACTTAACTTTAGTCAAACGAATCTATTTAGAACTGTTGAGTCTATACACAAATGCAACAAGAGCTTCTCGCCCTTGTCATTTGCTTGTGCGAATATCTTTAAATTATTTAAAGTCGAAATGATAAATCATAAACCCAATTTATAGAAAAAAATGATTTTTCAGTGTTTTACCTATTTTAATTAGTTTTTATTTATGGTACATAGTTTCGATTTTCCGTCAATTTCTGATGTCTTCACGGGTCGAATTCAGTAAAATTACGGTTTTATATTTAGTAATAAATTTTTATTTTATTCCTATGTAATTATATAGAAACAAAAAAAGTTAACTCAAAAACAAAAGAACCCCTCCAATTTAAATTAAGCTGCATTGTCAATTCAGTTGTGGTGGCTGTTTCCAGCACATAACTCTCTGCCATCGGAGGCTGTTTGCCATTCAGGTATCGGATACCGCTTGTTACGGGGTAAGTCCGCTACTTTGTACAAAGGTGTCAGAGAGTATTTGTGTGTCTATTGCCTGGCGTTCATCGTCCAACAGGTATGTTGCAAAAATCTGACTTAAAAAATGCAATTGTAGCTTGCTTTAAAAATGAGTATTTCTTTGTTTATTCGACCAAGAAATGCGGTACTATGCCAACCACAGTCACCAACGAATTCAAGCATGAGATTTGGCAGTTGTTGCGAGAATATCACCAATATCGCTCGGCTGATTTTCGCAATCAATTGGTGAAACTTAATTTTGGGCTTGTCAGAAAAGAAGCTCATTACTGGATGAATCAATGCCATGAAAGCTACGAGGACTTACTCCAAGTGGGTTGTTTGGGTTTGATTCGAGCTATAGAAAAATTTGAAATTTCCAAGGGGTACGCTTTCAGTTCTTTTGCTATTCCCTATATTCGCGGTGAAATACGACACTATCTTCGAGATAAAGGAGTCAGCGTGCGAATTCCTCGACGCTGGTTAGCACTGCAACAACAAGCAATAAGAGTTTCGTGTTCTCTACGAGAAAAATACAATCGTCAACCGACTGACTCTGAGTTAGCAGCAGCATTGAAAATTTCCCCTGATGAATGGCAAGAAATTAAATTAGCATGGGTTAACCGCGCTCCCTTAAGCCTTGATATCCCAGTGCAGGATGGAGATGAAGGTACTACCGCATTATTGGGAGATCTTGTTCCGGATAACCGCTACCATAGCTTTCAACTCGCGCAAGAAGACCAAATTCGTATCGAACAAGCACTGGTGCAGCTAGAACAAGGTACCCGTCAAGTCTTGGAATTTGTTTTTTTGCATGATTTGACGCAAAAACAAGTCGCACAACGTCTTGGTGTCAGTGCAGTCACGGTTTCTCGTAGGCTTAAGAAAGGGCTAGACTCACTGAAACACTTGATGCACATGCCAGAAGATTAACAGCAAAACTTATTGAAAAGAACACAGAATGCAGAACACACCAGCCCAAAAATTTCAATAGCACTTCATGGGTAGAAATTCAAGCAAAAATTCAACAATTGTAATAGTAGGTATTCTAGCTTTGGCTGTTGCCTCTTGTTCGTCAGAAAGTACACAATCTACTCATGTTGTGCCTACCGACATACAAGCAGCAAATCAGCCCTTCAAGAACCCAGTGGTTTCTGTTCACAAACAAGTCATGAATCAACCCTTTGATAACCCAGAGGTGCTTAACAAGCAGACTCCAAAAGTTGTGAGTCAAACAACTGCCAGCTTGATTCAATCAACAGATTCTACAAAACGGGTAAGTCTCGTGTCAAAAGGTCGGAATGATCCGTTTGCAAAAATTGTGATTCCTTATTCTATGAAAGTCACGAAGACTGCTGCACAGGTAAAACCTGTTTCTCAGTTAGCTCCTCTAAGCGTACCTAAAAGTAAACGGAAGAGTGTAGTTGTTGCTATAAGTAAAAAATCTTTAAACGAACAAAAGCCAAATCAACAAAAGTACAGAATTCACAAAAAAACAATGACACGGAACACCGCGCCCCAAAAAATGATTGGGCAAGGTTCAGTGCTGCAAGTGACAAGCACATCTACAAAAGTCAAGCCTAAGCCTAGCTTGACTCGTGTGCCACCAAAAGTCTTACCGCAACTTATCCCTAACCCTAGCTTAGCGGTAGTAACTCCACCACAACCAGAGTTAGCCAAAGCAGTTTTTGTGTCTGGTGTTGTTCTTATTGGTCAAGAACCCCAAGCAATTATTAAAGTACCATTAGAAGCAACAAGCCAGTATGTCTACGCAGGACAGCAGCTAGCAAATGGAGTGTTGGTGAAACGTATTGAAATAAATGAAGGTTCCGAACCTGTCGTTATTCTGGAACAATATGGTATTGAAGTTACCAAAATGGTGGGGCAAGAATCTGTTACCCAAACGCCACCAACTGCTACTTCTGAGGACAATCCTGTTTCTTTAACAGCGCCACCCCAAAACTCTGTTCCAGAGGGAGATACTTAAAAATGGAAACAAAAGAAACTATTGAATTTGCTGGTTTACCTTTAGCAGTCTACCGAGAGATAGCGGCTCATTTATCTCAAGTAGAAGGCGTAGAAGTGAGTTTTATTCCTCAAACCTCTCAACAATTTGATTACAATCAAAGCCAAATTGCTGGTTTATGGATTTCGTATACCCCTGAGTGTGGAGTACAAAGTCGGCAACGGGTACAGCAAATTTTGACTTATTATCGCAGTCGCTATATTGCTTGACGAATTTTCTTTGCATCAAAATATGTAAAGATTCGTTGCAACAGTTTGACTTTATACATACAATCATGACTGCTGAATAAGTAAGTTTGATAAATAGCTCAAATGATTTGCTACCAAACGACACTTGATGGAATCACCACATCAATGTTAACTGGATTCTTCGTTGGTTGGCGCAGTCCCCATACTAGTGAAAGCCACTAGCAAATTCTGAAGAACAGTGACTTCATTGTTTTAGCAATTGATACCACAACTTTTCGTGTGGTTGGGTTTATCACCTGCATCTGGGATGGGATCCAATCTGCATTTATTCCTTTGCTAGAAGTACTGCCATCTTATCAGCGGCAGAGCATTGGTTCAGAACTTGTCCGTCGTCTTCTTGCCCAGATTGAGCATGTTCCAGCAGTTGATTTAACCTGTGCTCCCGATCTGCAGCCGTTCTATGAATCTCTAGGGTTCACTCGCAGTGTAGGTATGTGCCTACGTCGTTACTAAGTACGACTCGTTATTCGCTATAAACAGTCAAACATACTACCATGCTATCAATAAAAATCTCACAAAGGTTGGATGAAAAATCACACATGGACTGATGGATTGAGTTAAACTGACAAGCGAGATAATTCAGATACAACGAGAGCGGCTCCACAGTCTGGACATCACTCAACATGGAACACTGGCAATTTCTGATACAGAAACAAGGCGATCGCTCTTGGATTCCCATAGAATCGCCAAATATAGAAATTGTAGAAGGTCGGTATAGAGTTTTAGCTCGCTCTGACCTCAATAATATAGATTTGGAAGTGCGGATTACTCACACCTCAACTGTTGAACTTCCACCAAAACGGGAGATTCAAAGGCGATCGCGTCGTACCAACTCTGAAGGCTTACTCATCGTTATTCCTTTTACTGATCTCAAGCCAGGAGTTTGGGAGTTATGTTGTTCGAGTGATTTGATGTCCCATTTCGTGAGTCAACCTTGGCAACATTGTGTTGAGTTGGAAGTCTTACCATTAGTCGCTATAGAGGTGAAACTAGAGGAGGAATCTCCTGTCTTTACAAATGAGTTGCTTAAAGAAGAAGATATTATTGAGCAGCCGATTTGCCCAGTTTGGCTTAAAGGTGATACAGCACAACAAATTTTACAAAACTTAATAGAAATTGCTTTACCTGATTCTGAATTGTCACTCAAAGATGACAAACCGATTGAGAATTTTCCGGTGCAAACGCCAGAATCACTGCTATTGTTGAAACTTGAGGAAGAAATTTACACTGCTTGTTGGGGACAAAGTCTCACGATTAATGGGCGTGTGGAGCAAAAAGAAACTACGGATTTGGCTCTCAAGAGTTTAAAATCAAATGATGAAACAGTCTATGGAGGAGAAATTAGAATAGAACTGCGCTCACCCCAAGATTCTAAAATTATCAGGCGAGTGCGGCAATCTTTACCAGAAAAGTTAATACCGTTTCATATTAGATGTTCCATTGAGGTTCCAGCTGATTGTGAATCGAGGCTGATTTTGGGAGAAATCAGTTTATATGGCGTGCTTAAGATTGATGGTAACACTACACTGTTAACTAACCAGTTTTTCACAATTACAGCAGATGTGACTGAATTACTGGCAATTAGGACTGCAACCAGTAAGAATGAATCAGATACGGTAGAAAACCAACTAACATCCTCTGCACCGCTGGTTTCTTCAGAAGCCAAAAAAGTATCTACACCTCTAGATTTGAAACTTTTTAATTTAGTCAAAACTCCAGAGAAAGCGAAATCTCTACTGCTGCAAGCATCTCCAAAGAAATCTCTGCCGCCGAAAATAAATCCGCGATCGCATCGTCAATCTACAGCGATTTCACCTCAATTACCAAGCTTTGTTCAGTCTCAAAATCAGATAATTAGTTCTACCGCTGTTTGCGAACCTTCTTCTGAGTCAGAGTCGCTTAGAAAGCATAGTACTTTTAATCAAGTCATCATAAATAGAACTTTTCCTTACTTAAAACGACTAAAAGCATCGCCGGATGAAACAGAGAATATGACACCCAATCATGAATCTGTTGAGTACCAAGAGCATACAACTAAGATTCATAATGAGGATACAGCGAAATCAGTTGTACAAGAAACACAATTTCAGAATGAATCTTTTGAGAAACAGACAGGGCAATTAGCACAAGACGATACACAGCTTCAAGAAATATCGTTTCAAGAAGATGCTGCAAAACTAGCAAAAGATGATGAACAACTTCAACACATCACCCAAGATGTATTGTTTGCGAAATTAGTGATTACCGATAATTCCCAATATTTTATCACGACAGGTAGCCCCAATATATCCCCCTTGATTAGAAAGTGGATGCAAACTCAAGGATACTCCTTACCTGAACCCATTCATTTGCAAAATCAAGACTACGATACCTACGATACCTATGTTGTCGCCAGCAAAGATCAGGTGTCTGATGAGGCTAACAAGGAGACAAAAAGACAACGAGAACAAGCAGACAACGAGGACAAGCAGATAAGCGGACAAGAGGAAGAACTTTTTTCTATCACCCCATCATCCCATCACCC
>NZ_QMEA01000146.1 GCF_012912105.1 Brasilonema sp. UFV-L1 | reverse complement strand
CCCCAATCCCAGAGGGGACCCCTAGCCCCCCACTCCCCTGTGTTTCTTGAAAGGTAAGGAATATATTCGCACTCAGGAGTTGCTGACAACTAATCCAGCTTTAAAGCATTGACTGGAACATCATCCCAAGAGTTGACTGTTCGCAATCGCGCCACCCAACCCCACGCCTTTTGCTCTTGAGTCAAATTTTGCTTAAAGGACTCATGACAGTCTTTGGCTTGGGACTCATCACAACAAACAATACAGGCATAAATCATCCCAGAGGGGTCAAGTTGCTCATTTACCCAGATAGTCATCGTGGCGGATTCTCCATAGTAGCAGTCAGTATGAGCGTAGTCACCTAAAATATCCTCACTCTAGCAAGATTCATAGCGAATTCGCTTAATGATCCAATTGCATAATAATTTTTTTGAAATCTTCTGGAATCATATAGGTAAATGTTTGAAGTAGTTAGAAGCAAAGCTCATAAGCCCAGAAGCTTTGAGATGACATATTTTGTCGTTGTGCCTGTCTGGATTCAAGAGTCAAAAATTCTCTGTGCTCTGGACTTTTCACTCAAAACTTGCTTATCAAAGCAATGTGTAATTTTCTTGCCACGACAGCTTAGATTATACTGCAAGAGGTAATCTCTAAGTTTATGGTTTATATTGAACTTGTCTATTTAACAAGGAAAAAAAGAACGAAGTATCATGACACAATATCTGAATGGAGTTTGGATTTGGAACCTGTCAGAGATTCGTGATGATTATCTGGACAAGCTTGTTGAACGTAAAGTGCAACGTGTTTATTTCAAGGTTTTTGATGGAAAATATCAAGATCAACCTACTTTTTGGAATTGGCAGTGTTCTCCAGAAATCATTCAGGAATTCAACTCTCGTAATATTCAAGTGTATGGATGGGGATACCACTATGGTACTGCTGACATTGCAAGACAAATTGTCAAGGTTAGGCAAGCTCTAAACTGTGGACTTGATGGCTATATTGTTGATGTAGAAAAAGAAGTAGAAGACTCTAGCACACATACAAATATAGACAAGCTTCTTTCTGCTCTGCGGATTATCGTTAAGGGAGGAACTTTCGGATATACAAGTTTTGGAAATCCTCGACTTCATCCTAATATTCCTTGGAAGATATTGGATAAGTATTGCGATTTCACTTTGCCACAAATTTATTTTGAAAAATTCACTTTCAAGCCCACGAATCCTGAAAAAGTGAAAGATTGTTTGGATGCTTATAAAAATTTGGGTTTGAAAAAACCAATTTTACCTATTTGGGGTTCGGAAAGTGATACAGCAAAACCTGCAACAGTCGCTGAACTTCAAGATTACCTGAACTACTATTCTGGTTCATCTATTTGGCGTATTCCGCAAGAAGGTGAACGTGGTGAAGCTTGGAATTTGATATATTCTGGCTTTGAATTACCCATACTTAGACGTAATCTTCGTCAAGGAAGAATCGGAGATGATGTCAAAGCTGTGCAAAAAGCGATGAATGCAAGAGGGTATAATGCAGGAACAGTAGATGGAAATTTTGGTTCTCAAACGGAAGTTGCTGTGAGAGCATTTCAGAAAGAAGCTGGTCTTTCCGTAGATGGAGAAGTTGGTAAACTGACTTGGACAGCCCTTGGTGGTCAGTTTCATGGATGATGCTAACAAGCAGTTTTCAGTAAACTTCTTGGATTCATTTACTCGCTCCACTTGGGTAGATCTCAAGTGGAGCAAATGGTGTAGTAGCTAAAGCAGCAAGGGAAGATAATTTGGTTTGCTAACTTCACTTTTGTTCACATAGTGATGTTTATTTTTGTCCACCGATATTGAAAATGGAATTCAGAATCCACCAAGCCAGGAGATAGAATTCAGCATTTCCTTCTGACGGGCGTGACGGGCGTGACTCCTGACTCCTTATTTTCATGTGTTCTGGTGTACGCAGTTTCTGACAACTACTGACCTTGCTACTTCCCTGTGAGAAATCTATTTTGGTAAGATGTTTAATATATTGCCCTAAAATATTTTTCGTGCCAAATATCAATTGAATTATCAGTTGTTTTAGAAAATGAATTTTAATCAAGAGCAAGAATATAAAGGCAATATTCTAGTCGTTGACGATACACCAGACAACCTGCGTCTTTTGTCGGCAATGCTGAGCGCACAAGGTTATGAAGTTCGTAAAGCCTTGAATGGCAAAATGGGATTGACGGCGTGTCAAATGGTTGTGCCTGATGTCATTCTGCTAGATGTTAATATGCCAGGAATGAATGGGTATGAGGTTTGTCAGCAACTTAAGGCTGACGAAAGAACTTGTGAAGTCCCAGTCATTTTTATTAGTGCCCTAGATGACGTGTTAGATAAGGTAAAAGCTTTTGATGTCGGGGGGGTTGACTATATTACGAAACCTTTTTATGGAGCAGAAGTCATCTTACGAATTGAAAATCAAATTAACTTACATCTGTTACAAAGTAAACTTCAAGAAAAAAATTTTTTATTGCAAAATGCTCTTGATGATTTAAAAGCGGCTCAAGTTAAACAGATTCAAGATGAGAAGATGATCGCATTGGGACAGTTGGTTGCTGGAATTGCCCATGAGGTCAATAATCCTATCAGTTTTATCTACGGCAATCTTGAATATGTTAGGCAATATGTACAGGAACTGGTCGATGTGATTCTGGTTTATCAGCAGGAATATCCAAATTCTACACCTAAGATTGAGCAAATCATCAAGGAAATAGACTTAAATTTTTTGATGAATGACCTGAAAAATTTATTAGGTGCTATGTACAGAGGAGCTGATCGTATTCGGCAAATTGTATTAGAGCTACAAAAATTTTCTCGGCTTGATGAAGCCGAGATGAAGTCGGTTAATATCCATGATGGTATCGATAGTAGTTTAATGATGTTGCAGCATCGACTCAAGGAAACAACGTATCGTCCTGCCATTGTTGTGGTAAAGGAATATGGTCATTTGCCCCCAGTCACTTGTTATGCTAGCGAACTGAACCAAGTGTTTATGCATATCTTGAATAATGCCATCGATGCTTTAGAGCCACCAGAGGGGCATGGTGAGTGGGAGATGTCGTCAACTTCGCTGGGTGGACAACAGATGAGGAGAGATTTGAGCCGTACAAGCGATCTGCGCTTTGCGCAGCAGCGTTTGCGCAGCGCCCCCTTAGGGGCTAGCTATCGCCTAAAACTTCACAAAAATTTGGAAGATGGGGAGGAATCATCACATCTGACTCCTGAGGGAACCTCCATGACTTTCACTCCTGTGATTCTGATTCACACAGAGTTGACAGCTCAACATACTGTCAAGATTAGTATTGCTGACAATGGGCTTGGTATGGATGAGTCAGTGCGATCAAGAACCTTTGATCCATTTTTTACGACAAAGCCTGTTGGTAAAGGCAGCGGACTGGGATTAGCAATTAGCCATCAGATTATAGTACAAAAACATCAAGGACAAATTAGTTGCAACTCCATACCAGGAGAAGGAGCAGAGTTTCTGATCGAAATTCCACTCAAGCATCCAAATACTAAAGATGAATGTTGAGTAGGATCCCGTAAGCTGCCTACTAAAATAAAAAAATTTGTACGCTCCGAAGTGCTTGCAACGCCCTTCGGAGTTGCACGAAGTGCGGCATAAGGCATCGGTAGCCTCACAACACGAACTCTATCGTCATCAAACTCTAAAAATATAACTTCTTGACAAAAACTCACAGAAGACTTGAAAAAAGGACTTTTCTCCTTTTAAAGAGAAAAACTTAAAAATCAAAACTTTTGTGAGTCACGTCTTACATTTTTCCGTCCCATAGCATAATAGAGATGTGACTCATCTGTTAGACCCTTTGCGAGCACTTAAGGAAGGTCACTGGTTCAAGCTCATTTGCGGAGCCAGCTACCAACATCTGCCTGCGGTTAGAAGTTTGACACTAGCCTACACTTTGGCTGGTGCTGACTGCATAGATGTTGCTGCTGATCCAGCTGTCATCAGCGCAGCGAAAGAAGCACTGCAAGTTGCCTTCAACTTGTCAGATGTAGCTCAGCAGCATGGGTTTGGCTCGTGCGGAAAGTCGCCCCTGTTGATGGTTAGTCTCAACGACGGGGAAGACCCCCATTTTCGTAAAGCCGAACTGAATGCTATAGAATGCCCCAAAGAATGTGATAAACCATGTGAAAGGATTTGTCCAGCACAGGCAATTGTTTTTAATAGTATAAAAAACGAACTGTCGGGAATTGTATCACAAAAGTGCTACGGCTGTGGTCGTTGCATACCAGTTTGTCCATATGATATAATTTATACAAGGTCATATGTATCAACGCCAACAGCGATCGCACCATTAATACTGTCATCTGGGGTAGATGCCGTAGAAATTCATACAAATGTTGGGCATTTGAGTGAATTTCAAAGATTGTGGCAAGCGATTTTACCCTGGGTTGAGCGTTTGAAGTTAGTCGCAATCAGCTGTCCAGATGGAGACGGCATAATTGACTATCTTCATGCCCTTTATAAAGTCATTGCCCCTATACCGTGTCCCTTAATTTGGCAGACTGACGGTCGTCCGATGAGTGGAGATATCGGTGATGGTACCACTCTGGCCGCCGTCAAATTAGGGCAAAAAGTCTTGGCAGCCAACTTACCGGGATATGTGCAGTTAGCTGGTGGAACCAATAACTACACTGTTGCCAAGTTGAAGGCAATGGGCTTGCTTCCTTCAGGGAGACAAGGAGACAAGGAGACAAGGGGAACTCGAAGCCCCCACGGAGGAGCCAGTGCAGTCTTGGGAAGCCAGTCTCGTGCAGGGGTTCCCCACGCCAGTCCGCACCCTGCGGGAAGCCGCCCTCCGGGCGTCTACAAGTCGGGAAACCCGCCCACGCGGCTGGCTCCCGTTGAGAGACCTGGCGTGTTTCACCAAGTAGAGCATCTGGGGTTGGGGATTAGGGGCGAAGGGGACAATTTTCTCCCCATTCCTCCCTCTCCTCCTCGCCCCCTCCCGCCATCCTCCATTGCTGGTATCGCTTACGGTAGTTACGCTCGGGTACTACTGTCACCAATTATCGAGCAGTTAGAAGCAAGGGAGGTACAAAATGCTTGTGTTAAAACGACTGTCCGCCTAGAAGAAGAACCAGATTTGCTCTGGCAAGCGGTTTCGCTTGCACATTCTCTCGTTTCCCAGCTCAAGTCACAGCAGTAGGGAACACTGTTCCTTACACGCGTGTTGCGGACACTTTCCAAAGGTGGAAGAGACCTCCCTACAGAAGTGTCCTTGCTATCTCTAAAAAACGTCACCATAAAAAGCATGACGATTACAGACGATCTTCAAAAATTGTTAGACATTTTGCCCCAAGATCTGCGGCAGACACTAGAAAAGCATCCTCAACGAGATAGCCTAGTGGAAGTGATCTTGGATTTGGGTCGTCGCCCAGAAGCTCGCTTTCCCCAGCTCGCAGAGTATCTGAGCGAAACGCCCGTTACGCAAGAACAGATAGATGATTGCATCAAGAGAGTGGGAATTTTTGGTGGAGATAATCGGGCAGGAATTGAGCAAACCCTGCATAGAATTAGTGCTATCCGCAACCGCAGTGGTAAAATTATCGGTTTAACCTGTCGCGTCGGTCGGGCAATATTTGGCACAATTGGCATGATCCGCGATTTAGTGGAAACCGGAAAATCAATTCTCATGCTGGGACGCCCAGGTGTAGGCAAAACGACTGCACTACGGGAAATTGCCCGTGTTTTGGCGGATGAACTCAACAAGCGAGTCGTCATCATTGACACCTCCAACGAAATTGCAGGAGATGGTGACGTTGCTCATCCCGCCATCGGTCGCTCACGGCGGATGCAAGTGGCTCATCCAGATCAGCAGCATCAGGTGATGATTGAGGCTGTGGAAAATCACATGCCAGAAGTCATCGTTATCGATGAAATTGGTACAGAACTGGAAGCTTTAGCGGCTCGTACCATTGCCGAACGAGGTGTCCAGTTGGTAGGAACTGCTCACGGTAACCAGATAGAAAACTTGATCAAAAATCCTACACTTGCCGACTTAGTAGGTGGCATCCAAGCTGTGACGTTGGGAGACGATGAAGCCAGACGACGGGGAACTCAAAAAACTGTTTTGGAAAGGAAAGCACCTCCTACCTTTGAAATTGCCGTGGAAATGTTAGAACGGCAACGCTGGGTCGTTCACGACAGCGTGGCGGATACAGTTGATACTCTTCTGCGGGGACGTCAACCTAGTCCACAAGTCAGGACTGTCGATGAAAACGGCAAGGTTAACATGACTCGTCAGCTGAGCACAATCAACGGTCGCGGACAAACACTCGGAGCAGAAGAATCTTTCGGACCACCAGCACGACAGTCAAACGGCTGGCGTGCAACTGGGCAAATGATACCATTAGCGCCATTGTCTAGTGAAACCCCAAAGAGTTCTGGACGCAGTGAGTTTGACCGTTTACTGGATGAATCTTTTAATGACTACAATGGCTTTGATTTCGACTCCACCAGACAGGCGGGACCGAATGGCGAAGATTTGCCACTGCATGTATATCCCTATGGCGTCAGCCGCAGCCAATTGGAACAGGTGATTTCGGTTCTTTCTTTACCAGTAGTCTTGACAAAAGATATTGATAGTGCTGATGCAATATTAGCACTGCGATCGCACGTCAAAAACCACGCCAAACTAAGGCAAATGGCGAAAGCCCGTCAAGTCCCAATCCACATGATTAAATCCAGTTCTCTACCGCAGATCACCAGAGGCTTACGGCGGTTGCTGAACATCGACAATCCGGAGGAGAGCGATGATCGCGAACTACAAATGTTCCTCCATAGCGCTAGCGATGATGAAATTGATGCCCTCGAAGAAGCAAGACTTGCTGTAGAGCAAATCGTGATTCCCAAAGGGCAGCCAGTCGAATTATTGCCCCGTTCTCCTCAAGTGCGGAAAATGCAGCACGAGTTGGTAGAACACTATCGCTTGAAGTCTCACAGCTTTGGAGAAGAACCAAATCGGCGTTTGCGGATTTATCCTGCGTAAAAGGTAAAAGGTGACAAGTTACAGTTCCCCTGTACCCTGTCACCTATTCCCCATCATCTCTTGTACTATGTGAAGTCACACAAGTTGAAAGATTTATTCTTTCTTGACTACTTTGTATTGTCCTGTAGACTATCAGCACTTCTTCTAGCAGTGTCTGGGTATAGCGAGCCAAACTCTTTTACAGCTTCTGCTGATTGTCCTGCAATTCTTTTGAGTCGTTCGCCAGGAGCATCTTCAGTTTCGCGAGCTTCCTTATTCCATTCCCCTGTTGTTTGTGGTCTTTGGGAGTCGTTCTGCTGTAGTGCTTGGTTAACTTTGCTGGTTACGGCTTTGCTACTACCTTCATTAGCAACGTTTGTTGTCAGCACTAGAAACCCAGCTAGGACTACAGCTAGAAAACGTTTTACCTGAAGTTGGTTAAGCACAGAGTTGATATGAGCAACTGCCCTAGAAATTAAATTTATCATCACAAGACTCCATGAGGTGATTTTCAACACTTTCCACAGTTTCAGGACTTCCGCAGACTCGCTTCAATCACAGGTTATGTGATGTCCGGCTAATCACTTATAGTGTGTCCAAAGCTGCAACGGCGTCTACCTTGCAGCTTTGGCATAGGCGGCTTCTCAATAGCCGTAAAGCGTGGCAAGAGCCATAGAGTAGTGGAACGTAGACTCGGCAGGGGGCTTGCTGCTTCCTTAGCAATTCGCTTGCGGTTTGAGATTGCCATGCTTCACGCTTCGCTCCGTATGCCCTCTCTTTTGCGCTACGCGCTCCGCTACGGACAACTATTTGAACGGGCATCATATGAGCTCCGGAAATGGAGTACAAATCAACCTGTCTTTGAGCGGATTAGTCATCCTGAACATAAGTCAAGACTAACTGTAAAAACGTAATCATTCTTCTAACAGAAGTCATAGCTTGGTTATCCAAAAGATAAGACTATGTGTGGATTTGCTTCAACACAACCCAAGCCGTATATTTGAATTTTTGATAAAAAAATGCTCGTTTTTTCGAGATTTAGGTCGCGCATTGACGCAAGTAGCCTTTGGTGAACACTCATCTGAGGAGAATGAGGAAGGTGAGTGAGGGAAAGAAGTAGGCATAAAGGAAGAGAGGGAAAGAAGTAGGCATAAAGGAAGAGAAGGAGAGACAATTTCTGACTTTCGCTCCTGCTCTTCCTCTTTCCCTACTTATTTTGTCCGGATTTTTTTTAAATCCCAAGTGTAGTAACCAAGTTTTTCAGGAACTCTAGAGAATCTTCCTATCCGATGACCTCTAGAAAGTTCATTATGCACCGCAGTTTTTATCTCTCTTAGTTGTTCAGCATTGAGTTCTCCATAAAGTCCTGTGATGACATCAGCTACGCTGAAGATTTTCCCGGAATTTTTCTGCAACAGTATGCAGATAGCATCAATCAAAAATTTACCTTCATATTCAGGTAGCATTGGTACCCTTTTAGCCTTGGGAAGTAGAAAGGGTTTCTTCCTTTTAGGTTTGATTGTTTTAGATTTGACCTTGCTATTTGGTGGTCTTACCAAACTCAAATCCAGAGTGTAACATCCAGGCTCATCGGGAACCGCTGCCCAGTAACTTTTTTCTTTGCCATGTGTTAGAGAGGACTGAATGCGACTTTTGACGATTTTAAATACACTTGGCTCTAAATCGCCAAAAAGTGAGCGCACGATGAAGTCTATATGACAGACAGTCCCAGCATTCTCTCGCAATATTTTTTCAATTGCTTGCATTCGCGTGAGAACTTGGTACTGAGCGAGCATTGGAATATCTGTCCCAAAACCAGAGTTATCGTTGTTGTGTGTTGGTGTCTCCCTTTGTGATGAAATTGTAAATCTTGCAACTACTGTGTTTTCGTCATTGGATGAAGAGTCATCCAAGTCAATCTCTTGCTCCTCATCATCTTGGAGTTCTGACTCGATAGCTTCTTGTTGTTCACTATCATCCAAGTCAATCTCTTGCTCCTCATCATCTTGGAGTTCTGACTCGATAGCTTCTTGTTGTCCAATATCGGAGATGTTATCTAGCTGTTGTAGTGACAAGGATTCTTGTTGACCAGAAGTGGGTGCAAAAGACAACGTCTCAACAACAGCCATTAAATTGTCGCGTTCATCGACAGCAGAGCAGTTGGATAACAACGCTTCTACATGCATAAGTTGCGATCGCGCCGTTCGCCATAAACGTTCATACTCTTCAGTCAGAGCAGTATAGTAGTCTCGTAATTCCAAGAGTGGCTCCAGCAAAGCTTGCGGTGGCGGCTCTAATTTTCCTTTAGTTGTCATATGGCTTCAATTTAATCCAAATCAGTTTTAGATTTATACGTCATTGCTCTAGGTTTAGCTTTTTGAGGCTTCATTAACGATTTTTTGGGTGGTTGAGGAGGACGACATTGTTCACAATACAAAGGTCGAGGTCCATAAGTCTCGCGCTTCGTAGGAACGCCACATTCCTTACAGACAAAGTTGAAAACCCGCGTATGAATCTGTCGTTGATGTGCCCGAACAGTGTATTCTCTAACAGAGACTAATTTAGTTGCCATAATCAGGATTTGTGAATTTCTGTTCTATCAATATACCTATTCCAGCAGAGGAACTTGCATAAATATGACGCAAATAACACGTTTTTGCCACTCATTCACCTAGCTATTGCTTTTAGTGCTTTACAGGGACAAAACTTCATTTGGTCAAGTCAGAAAGGCTTTCTCGTCCTTTGTGATCACGAGGTATTGGTTTTTGAATAAACCCCAAAAAACACCCTTCTACAATCATATCCCTCACGAATCGTGCCAGTGTTGTCACTCTAGCACAGCATTTTGCGCTGCCTGTGCCAATATGAGGCAAATACTAAATACGTTTTTTGGATAGCGCCATCCTTGTGCAAGATTGTCTGAAAGAGTTGTTTGAGGCACTCGGATAGAGTGTAGGAATCAATACTACGAAGTAACACAGGTTTTTAGCTACAAAGAAACAAATTGATCTACATACTTCAATTAAAGCATTGCAAATTTCGGCGTTGGTTTATCCAAGCTTCAGCATTTCAAGCAAAAAAATAAGTTCTACAAATTCCAGATTATTTGCAAACGCTAGCTTTAGTGCCACTTAGAGTAGTTTTTATACGCTGTTAATGCAACGCCAGCTTAACCATGAGCAATAATTTTTGCAGTCTATTTAAATCTGTCAAGGTTTGCATACATTGTTTTCAGACTTTTGGCAGATTTTATCATTGCTTGAACAAATGAGGCAACGATAAGATGATTGATGTTAACAATCACGTTCAAATCTTTATCCCATTGGGAAGTTAGCTAAGATTGATAGATGCTTGCCTTCAATTTTCTCATAAACTCTCTGATTTGAGGCATTTCACGTTCTTTGTAGCCTGTCCTTCGGACACTGAATCGTGGAGTGCAGAGTGGATACTTATAACAGGTAAAGTCCTTAAATTTTGTACAGGTTTTTTTCACAGGTTAGCGGCGGGTACTTCACTCAGCATTTTCCTGCAGATCTTGTGCAAGTGTTGACAGCTTGTCTAAGGACTTAGCTACTGCCATGACTTGTTCTGAAGTCTTGCTGGCAATACTCACAATTTCCAAAACAGATTGGCTTGCTAAGGTTGAGGCTTTTGCTTGGACAGGAGCAGTTTGAAGCAGTTCCTCAACCAGTTTTTTCATTTTGTCATTGACAGTAACAATTTGATTGAACTTCTGCTGAGTTTCCTGTGCCAACCTCATCCCGGTCATCGCCTGTTCTGCGCTGTACTCCATAACAGCAATAGCTTCATTAGCTTCTGTCTGAATTTCTGCAACGAGTAATTGTATTTCTACGATACTCGTGTTTAATTGATGCACTTGAGAAAGTGCTTGGTCAGCGAGCCAAGAAAATTGTTGACTCACTTCTGGGGTGCGACTCGCTTCAAGTACTGTGTTCATAGCTTGAAGCTTTATTTGAGATGCAATATTACTAATAAAGCTCACGACTTGGGAGAGCTTTTGGGAAGGTTGCTCTAAACGCTCGACCTTCTCAACAGCTTCCATGACTCTGACTTGGACATCACAGAAGTTTTCTAAAATCGGGTTTATTGACTCATGTCCATCCTGTACTCTCTGACTGAGCTGCTGCTCTTGAAGTTCTGCTTGTTGAGTACAAGCTAGCATTTTCCCAGCCGAATCAGCTAATGTTTGAATTTGATTGTAGGCAGCACTCAGAGACTCCATCCGGCTAAGAACCTCTGTTGAAAGGGTTTGAGAGGCTGTTTCACTATCTCTAAGCAATTCTGACACTTGACGCTGGAGTGTTTGTTTTTGTTGACGCTGTTCATAAGAGGTCGCTTCAGCAGATTGGTACGCCTGCTCTACTTGGTATAGGAGTCTAGCATGGTCGAGAGCAAATCCTACTTGTGTGGCTATCTGAGCAAATAAATTAATTTCATACTGCTGCCAATCACGAGCCTCAGAGCACTGATGCGCAATCAATAAGCCAAATAGCTGGTCATCTTTGAGAATGGGCGCAACCAAATTTGCCTTCACAGCAAAGGATTCGAGCTCGTTAATATGACAAGCGGTCAAAGATGCTTCATAAATGTTATTTGTCACTTGAATTCGACCAGCTTGGTACTTTTTGACATAGCTGTTTGCAAAGCAGGGGTCTTTGATTTTCGCTCGCAACGCTTTTGGAAAACCTGGAAGCACTGATTCTGCAATGATAGTTCCATACCAGTTTTTGTCAAAGCCATAAACGAGCACTCGGTCAGCACTCAGTGCTTTGCGAGCTTGTTCAACGGTAGTTTTCAGGACATCTTCTTCGTTGAGTGATTCTCGAATGCAACGGGTTATGTCCGCAAGTAATTGAATTCGCACTCCTTCAGCATCGATTCGCTGAACAAGTCTGGCATGATCCAGAGCAAATCCCACTTGCGTCGCGATCTGGGCGAACAAATCAATTTCATACTGCTGCCAATTACGAGCCTCAGAGCACTGATGCGCAATCAATAAACCAAATAGCTGGTCATCTTTGAGAATGGGCGCAACCAAATTTGCCTTCACAGCAAAGGATTCAAGTTGGTTAATGTGACAAGCGCTCAAAGATGCTTCATAAATGTTATTTGTCGCTTGAACTCGACCAGTTTTGTACTTTTCTACATAACGCTGTGCGAAGCAGGGGTCTTTAATTTTAGCTCGCAACGCTTTTGGAAAACCTGGAAGCACTGATTCTGCAATGATAG
Organism: Brasilonema sp. UFV-L1; assembly: GCF_012912105.1. Classification (GTDB taxonomy): domain Bacteria; phylum Cyanobacteriota; class Cyanobacteriia; order Cyanobacteriales; family Nostocaceae; genus Brasilonema. The sequence continues at coordinate 10,608 of NZ_QMEA01000146.1, read as the reverse complement.
TTCCGTACCAGTTGTTGTCAAAGCCATAAACGAGCACTCGGTCAGCGCTCAGTGTTTTGCGAACTTCTTCAACGGTGGTTTTCAGGACATCCTCTTCGTTGAGCGATTCCCGAATGCGGCGGGTAATATCTATAAATATCTGAGCTTGATTCGCTTTTGTATCTATCTGTTCTAGCAGCTTAGCGTAGTCGAGAGCAAATCCCACCTGGGTTGCTATCTGAACGAACAAATCAATTTCAGCCTGCTGCCAAAAGCGGGATCCGGAACAATGATGTGCTATTAATAAGCCGAATAGCTGGTCGTTTTTGAGAATGGGCGCGATGAGATTAGCTTTGACAGCAAATCGCTCCAGCAAACCAATATGACAATCAGTGAGATTAGCTTGATAGATATTATCAATAGCACGAACGCGACCATTTCGGTATTGTTCGACATACCCTCCCTTGAAACAGGGGTCTGAGATTGTCGTCCACAACATTTTCGGCAAACCAGATGCCACTGATTCTTGTACAAAAGTTCCATCCAAGTTAGAATTGAAACGAAAGATGACCACGCGGTCAACTCTTAGCGCTTTGCGAATTTCATCAACAGTGGTTCTAAAAACATCTTCCTCACTGAGCGATTTCCGAATACGGTGCGTAATATTCATTAACACCTGAGAGCGCTCAGCCTCGGCTTCTTGTTGCCAGAGCAAATCCGGAAGTTGCTCTTTAATGAAGTTGATGTTTGTCTCTAACACAACTAATTCATCTTTTCCGGCGATAGAAGCGTGAGTATCTCCGCTTTCTCGACGTAACCTATTGACTACAGTGGTAGAAACTGCGGCGGCGTTCCGGACAGGACGAATGGCACGATTTGCAACAATTGCAGCGATCGCACTTGCCAATACAGCTGTTGCGCCTGTTCCAATTAATAGGAGTGATAGTTGTCTGGTGTGTAGTTCCAGTTCAGCTTTTGCAAGAGTTGTAGCACCTACTTGTCTTGCTCGTGAAATCTGTTTGGTAGTCCACTGGCTATCAAAGTAATAAGTAACTGTTCCAACTGCCAACACAGGGAGGACACTAACAAGCATAGCCCAGGCGATCGCCTTAGTCTTCAAGCTCCATTGTTGTCGCTTCTGCGAGAGAGGAAGAAACTCTTGAAGCCTTTTTAGCTGACTAACTTTTTGCTTGGCTTGCTTTTGAGAAGGAGGCTGAGTCATAAACAAAATCTACTTTTGCGGCGAAAAGTTACTGAGGACAAAAGTGTCGGTTGCTATATTCAATTCCTCAACAGATGAGGTAGGGTTATGCACCTTTAGGATTGCTGCTGAGTCAAAGGTAGATATGAACAGTCGCAACCTTGTCCTGACTTGATCTGGGGCTTTTGTGTTGGAGTGAACTGACTCTCATCAGTATTGGTATAATTTAGAACTCTATGCAATCAGGGGCAAAGTCGCTCTAAGATTCTGATATGGTTTTTTACCCTATGGGTATGTCTTTACGGACATGCTAGGCGTACCCTGCGTCAGAGGTGCTTTGTGCTGACTCTAGTCTCCAGAGAGTGAGAAACTCGCCTACAGGGCGCTGACTCACTCCTTAACCTTTGTGCTTTTCTTCAAGGGTTTGATGCTTTGGATTAATGACTTTAGTATATTTAGTGTTATATGTGGTCAAAGTATATTATATATCTTGACTTATTCAAGTAACTTGTATAACGCTGTTAATTTTAAAGGTGCAGCAAGTAGCTAGATAAAGCACTTAATTGTTCAAAAACTGAGTACGATCACTTTTTATAAGAACGAGTAGGAAAAGCGCTCCTGCACATGCCAAAGCTGTTATTCTCAAAGTAGGACTATTCCACTGTTTGAGAGCGATCGCAACAAAAGCCCAAACTGTAACTCCTGTATAAGCGATGTCTCGGTATTGGAGAACTATGACTCCAGTTAGTACTGCAGCAATCAACAACATGATGAGTGTCCAAACTTCAGCAGAAATCCCCCAGCCGTTCCAACCGATAAAAGATAGCGCACAAGCCACATTAACGATGGTGGCGACACTAATCCACGCTAGATAAATGCTGATTGGAATTGTTACGCACCACTTCTTAATACGAGATATAGAGTTTGTGCCAATTTTTAATCTTATATATATGACAATTAGAGGTACCAGAATTCCTAGCATTGCTACAACTGAAAGCGAGAAAAGCCGAGAGAGGAACAGATAAACCCAAATAATTTGGGCAAAACAAGCAACCACAAGCAAGTAGCCTATTTTACGTAAATCAGAATCGTGTCTCTGGTTTGGTAAAACTTGGTAGATTCCAAGAGCAAATAAACCAAGATAAATCAATCCCCAAATTGCAAAGGCGTAATTAGCAGGAATCATAAGTACGTCTTTGAACAGAGTGTTAGAAATTTCACCTATGCTGAGTCCATTTAAGGGAAAGATGTTAGACAAGACGTTCACTACAAAAGCGCCGACGATTGCAGCTAGGGTAGCAAGCTGTCGCAGGAAATCTTGGTTAAAGCTAGAGTTGGACTGCTGCATATGTTTAGATGGCACCACGACTCTGTTGTTGTGCTTTTAGCTTACAATACAACCTTTATCTAGTTGGCTAGATGAAAGCAGAATCCCACGGCTTTTTGTCTTCCGCGCAGCGTGCAGCATATATAAGCGTTAGTGTCAAGCGCTGCGCCGAAATTCACCCGGAGAAATCCGCTACATTTTTCCCGGACAAAGCCGGGCAATCTTTATCCTTGAGTTGGTGTTGAAGATTGATCTGTAGTTTCGCAAAATGCAAGGGTCCGGACAATCCCGGACACAAATCGAGGGCAGGGGGTGGGCATTCTTACCAGCGTTCCCGGCAATGTCCACGGAGTTCCCCCTCCCCCATCCAATGGCGAAACGCACTCCGTCACTCGCTAGCCCCTAAGAGGGGCGCTACGCAAACGCTCAAATTCGCTCATTCGCTCATTCGCTCATTCAAAATTAAGAACCACCAAAATAAATTTAGGGGCTTGAAACAAGGACGCCGTTTTCCGCACTTCGTGCCGCTCCGCTAACGCGCTATGCGTCTTTTGAAAACATTTTTTACATTCTCCATACCATAAGTTGGGGGCTTGTATCCTTTTCTTTTTCGGTCACTTTGCAGCTTGACAAGTCAGAACAATGATAGTAAGTTAATAAATAACGAGCGTTCGATATAAAAATGCGACGAAATGCCTAAGATTGTTGACCATGACCAATACCGCAAGGAACTGCTCAGTAAATGTTTTGACTTGTTTGCCCAGAGAGGCTACTCTGCTATTACCATGCGCCAAATCGCTGAAGGTTTAAGTGTTTCCACTGGGACATTATATCACTACTTTCCCAGTAAACAGGCGTTATTTGAGCAATTAGTGGAAGAAGTCTGTGAGCAAGATATGTTGATGGCGAAGGCTGAATTGGAAGGAACACAAACTTTGCAGGAAAGGCTGGAAGTTTTGGGGAGATTTTTGGCGAAAAACGAGGATTATTACATTAAGTGGACTTATTTACAGGTTGATTTTTGTCAGCATCAAAACTTGGCAATGCAGGATAGTGTTGCATGGAAACGTGCTATACAGCGATATGAAAAGGCAGTGTATGATATTTTGGGCATTCAGGACTCAGCATTAACTTGGTTTATCTTGAGTCTGATTGATGGCTTAATCTTTGAACGACTGATGGATAATGAAGCGGTTTCTATTCCAGAACAATTTTCTTTATTAAGTAAGATGCTCACAGCATTTTTAGAAAAACAACTGCCGAATCAAACTTCTAAGAGATCATTTTAGAGGAAGAATATTATGACTTTCAAAGAATTACCTAAACCGACAAATCGAAAGTTAATTGGGCTAATGGTTGCTGCAACTGGAATCACAGGTGGAATTGTTGTTTATGGCATTTCTCAGTATGGGATTCACACTAAAAAACCCGCACCTGTTGTGGAAACTGCTCCTGTTGTTAAAAAAGTGACAGCATTAGGACGACTAGAACCAGAAGCCGAGGTGATTAAACTGTCTGCACCTCTGGCGTTGGATGGCGATCGCATGACTTATCTACTCGTCAAAGAGGGTCAATTTGTCAAAGCTGGACAAGTTGTGGCAATTCTCGATTCACGAGATAAATTACAAGACTCTCTTAAACAAGCACAAGAACAGGTTAAGGTGGCTAAAGCGAAACTCGCACAGGTAAAAGCAGGGGCGAAATCAGGGGAAATCGCTGCTCAAAAGGCAATGATTGAGCGCTTGCAGGCGCAGTTGCAAGGTGATAAAATCTATCAAGAAGAAACTATAGCCAAATTACAAGCGCAGTGGGAAGGCGACAGAGCAGCGCAAGAGGCAACAATTCGGAAAATCCAGGCAGAAGTCAACAATGCTCAAGCCGAATATCAGCGCTATGAGCAGTTATATAAAGAAGGAGCAACTTCTGGTTCTTCATATGGTAGCAAACGCCTGAGTTTTGAAACTGCGCAACAACAACTCAACGAAGCCCAAGCAGTTCTCAACCGAATTAACACGACTGCTAGCAAACAAGTCCGTGAAGCGAAAGTGGCGCTGCAAAGAATTAATTCAACTGGTGTCAAGCAAATTCGGGAAGCTAACGCCACCCTTAGTAAGATTGCTGAAGTTCGTCCTGTGGATGTGGAAGCGTCGCAAGCGGAAGTTGATAACGCTGTAGCAGCTGTCCAACGGGCAGAAACTGACTTGAAACAAGCTTACATCAAAGCATCAACAGCAGGACAAATACTCAAAATTCATACGCGAGTTGGAGAAAAGATCAGTGACTCTGGCATTGTGGATCTAGCGCAAACTAACCAAATGGTTGCTGTCGCAGAAGTTTATCAATCCGATATTGCTAAAGTGAAAACTGGACAAAAAGCAGTTGTCACAGGTCAAGCCTTTAACGGACAATTGCGGGGAGTTGTTTCGCTAGTTGGCTTGCAGGTAAACCGACAGAACGTTTTCAGCAATCAACCAGGGGAAAATTTAGATAAGCGAGTTGTTGAAGTGAAAATTCGCCTCACACCAGAAGATAGTAAACGAGTTGCAGGTTTAACTAACTTGCAAGTCCAGACACAAATTGAATTGTAAATTTTCTTTGCTGAAAATATAACGAATGTTCGTTATAGATTGGTGTGATCAAGAGGAGATTTTTATAAAATGCTTTGCAAAACTTCCCGCATTTGGATTCTTAGGAAAACTTATCCTTGGGCGACTTTAGCAATTACAGCTTTTAGACTCACATACTTAAACGGTGTCAAAAGAAACAGAGAAAAAATCCGTTTTTTGATGGCTTACTTCAAGATTGACTTTGCAAGCGTTCTATCGCTTGTCAATGACATGATTTTTTGAACCAAACAGAGGTGTCAAAATGTTGAAAATAATATACTTTATTCTTTGTATTTTAGGTACTGTTTTACCGTACTCACAATTTGTTCCCTTTCTTTTAGAACACGGACTGGATGTGAATCTTTTCTTAGAAGAGCTTTTTGTGAACCGAATTTCTGCATTTTTTGGAATGGATGTGATTGTCTCATCGTTTGTTCTGTGGGTCTTTGTCTATTGGGAAGGTTCACGTCTGGGAATGAAAAATTTGTGGATTTATATTGCCAGTAATTTGCTAGTTGGTGTTTCGCTGGGACTACCTTTATTTCTGTTCATCAGAGAACACAAGCTTGAAGAAACCGCTACAGCCGTAGAGTTGAAAGCGTAAAGCGTGAAATCATAATCTGAGGTATGCAATTATGTTTGGTAAATGGTTTCGTAGAACGCCGCTAGCATTGCGACAAGTGATGAAGGAAAAAACTCGTCTAGCGGTAGCAGTGGCAGGTATTGCTTTTGCAGATATGCTGATATTTGTGCAAATGGGCTTTCAAGATGCACTTTATGACAGTGCAACACAGCCTCATCGCTTGCTAGAAGCAGATTTGGTGATGACGAATCCCCAATTCCAAACCCTTTTTTCTGTCAAAAGCTTTTCTCGTGAACGACTTTATCAAACATTAAGCCATGAAGGTGTTCAGTCGGTGAATTCTGTGTACATCAGTTTGGGACAGTGGACAAATCCAGAAACTCGGATTAACCGCTCCATTTTGATTTGGGGAGTTGATCCCGAAGCTCCAGGTTTGAATTTGCCTGAAGTGAAGCAAAATGCAACGCAGTTAAAACTATTGAATAGAATATTGTTTGACCGTGCTGGACGTCCAGAGTTCGGACCTGTTGCTGATGCTGTGCAAAAGCAGGGAATGGTGGAAACAGAACTCAATAGCCAGAACATTCAAGTCGGTGGACTGTTTACCATTGGTAGCTCGTTTGCTGCTGATGGTAATGTCATTACGAGTGATTCAACATTTTTGAAGTTGTTTCCACAACGTCAACCCAATCAGATAGAAGTTGGTTTAATCAAGCTCAAACCTGGTTTTAATCCGGCTCAAGTTCAAAAGCAGCTTGCTAAAGAATTATCACCAGATGTACGAGTTTTAACACCAGAAGGTTTTGCAGAGGTGGAAAAATACTACTGGGAAAGTCAAGGGGTGATTGGATTTATTTTTGGATTGGGTGTCATTGTAGGGTTTATTGTGGGAATTGTGATTGTTTACCAAATTCTCTACAGTGATGTTTCCGATCACTTACCAGAGTACGCCACGTTAAAAGCAATGGGTTATAGCGACGGCTATCTTCTCGGTGTTTTGTTTCAAGAAGCATTACTTTTAGCAGCATTGGGTTATATGCCTGGATTTTTGATTGCGATCGCCCTCTACCACGTGACACAGGCAGCAACTATGCTACCTATTGCCATGACACTTGCTCGTGCAATTACTGTGTTTATCATCACAATAATGATGTGTACTTTTTCTGGAGCAGTGGCGATGCGGAAGTTACAATCTGCAGATCCTGCTGATGTATTTTAGTAAAATTTTTGACTTCAATTGTTTGTTCCCTACTAAAAAAAAACAAACTACTCGGACAGATGGCATATGAAGCGTTTACTGCAAGCATTGACATCGGGCTGTTTGGGAGTCATTCTCACAGCTATACCTGTCTTAGGAGCCGAACGAGTCTCTTTTTCTTCCCCTGTTGGCGAGTTATCTATTTCTATTAATTCTTTAGAGAAATATGTGCAAGAAGACAAAAAAGATGATGAACTCACTTTCTACGCTCAGCATCTAACACCACAAGAACTTGCACAGCTTAAAAAAATCCTGCAACACAAAGTTAAATTGAATCCAGTCGTTGTTGCTCAGTTCCTCTATTCTTCAATGGGAGTGCAATTGTTGCAGTATTTGGGTGACTTAGTGCAAACGGATGCTCGGCTTCATGGTTTTTATGCACTTCGCTCGGCTTTAATACTAGCAGCAGCAGATTCAGAGGGCTTAACTGTACTCAACGTCCTCAAAAAATTTCCCATTTCGACAATGCGTATCAACTCTGAGCTTGCTTTTGAACTTGTAGGTGTATTTGACCAACTTGTCAAGCAAACAGATAAAGTCACGACGTTAATTGAACAACAATCGCAAATAGAAGCCGTCGTTTCTGCAACAAGCAGTCCTAACCAACGTCTGGAGTTACAGCAATCCGGTTTGATGAAATGGCAAAAGCATACTCTTGCACTTAATGATCGTATTCGCAATCGCAAGTTTTTAGCTGACTTTTACTTACCTGAAGTTGCAAATCCTGCTGCTGTACTGGTTATTTCGCACGGTGCGGGATCTGATCGCAACGATTTTGCTGATTTGGCTCGACATCTTGCTTCTCATGGTTTTGCAGTTGCTGCTGTTGAACATCCTGGTAGCAATAACCAGCAATTACAAAGTCTGTTTAAAGGCGCTGCGCGAGAAGTTGTGGAAACCAGAGAATTTATTAACCGCCCTAAAGATGTCAGTTACTTGCTAGATGAACTTGAGCGTCTGAATCAATCTCATCCCTTATTTCAAGGACGTTTAAATTTGCAGCAAATAGGTGTGTTAGGTCACTCGTTTGGTGGTTACACAGCACTAGCCTTAGCTGGAGGAGAATTTAATTTTAAGCAACTCAAGCAAGAATGTCGAGCCGATAACTTTAACTTGAATGCAGCAAATGTCTCACTGTTACTTCAGTGTTTGGCGCTGAATTTACCTGATCAGACATATAATTTGCATGACAAGCGCATCCAAGCAGTGTTTGCAATGAAACCTTTTAGTAGTGGAATTTTCGGAGAAAAAGGTTTAAGTCAAGTCACAGTTCCCGTGATGCTGGTGGCTGGTAGTGATGATACTGTTACACCTGCTGTTGTAGAACAAATTTGCCCCTTCACTTGGCTCAAGAATTCTGATAAGTACTTAGTTTGGATTCAGAACGGAACTCACGTTTATAATAACCAAGAATTTGCCAGTGCCTTTGCGATTGCCAATAACCAAGCGAATCCCGATCCAACTCTTGCTCGTGATTACCTCAAAGCAATGAGTCTAGCCTTTGTAAAGACTTATGTAGCTGGTGAAGTTGAGTATCGTAATTATCTGACACCATCTTACGTCGAAACCATCAGCCAGTTTCCTCTGCCTTTGAAGCTTGTACGTTCCTTGAGTGCAAAGCAGTTATCACTCAAGCAGAACCTTTCTTGTCCGGGGTCAGTTAACAATTCAAAATTCAAAATTCAAAATTCAAAAATAAATGATGATTTCTGATACAAAACTTCTATATCTGGGGATATCCCAATGGCAAATGACTTGACAAATGCATTGAATAATGAAACTCGTGACGCGTGGAATACCAACGCTAGTGTGTGGGACGATCGCATGGGAAACGACGGGAACGACTTTCATCAACTCCTGATTCGTCCTGCGGTTGAGAGACTGCTACAAGTAAAACCGGGTAGCCGCATTTTGGACATCGGCTGTGGAACTGGGTTGACAACTCGCAGATTAGCTAGCTTGGGCGCACATGTCGTCGGAATAGATTTTGCTGAGGAGATGATTACCTGTGCTCGCAAAAGAACTCAACAGCATGAGACATCAATAGAATATCACGTCCTCGACGCTACAAATGAGACAGCTTTGCTTGGGCTGGGGAAACGTTCTTTTGATGCTGCTGTATCCGCAATGGTACTTATGGATATGGCAGAAATTGACCCTCTTCTACGAGCACTCACAAAGTTACTACGTCCTGGAGGCTGTTTTGTCTTTGCTGTGATGCATCCTTGTTTTAACAGTACACACGTCAGTATGGCTGCAGAAGTTAAGGATTGCGAAGGTCAACTCGTAACGGAATACTCGGTCAAAGTCTCTGGATATTTACAACCCAGTACCACAAAAGGATTAGCAATAGAAAATCAACCAAAACCTCACTTGTACTTCCATCGACCATTACACGTTCTGTTAGGTGCAGCATTCCGTGCTGGGTTTGTACTTGATGGTTTGGAAGAACCGGCTTTTGGAAGTGATCATCCTTCTGACAGTCGCTTTTACAGTTGGGCTAATTTTACTCAAATTCCACCTGCACTTGTTGCTAGGTTGAGATTTTCTGATGATTTGTGACGCACATCTTAAGTAGTTACAACAATCCTAGATAAGTCGTGAACAAAAAAAACGTAGACGCGGAGCGGCTTCCCGAAGGGTACCGCAAAGGGCGCAAAGAGGAGCCAGCGCCGGGGTGAAGCAGCGCTGCGGGAGGGTTTCCCTCCGCAGGCGACTGCTGAAAGGGTTTCCCGACTTGAGGCGACTGGCGTCGCAAAGAAAAGAAAGAGAAGACGAGGAGGGTGTTCACATGGTATTTAGGAAGGCTGTAGTTAATAATATTCACCTAGAAAAATAAAACTATGAAAAAAATAGATTCTTCTCATAATTCGATGCACTTAGTCACAACTCAACCCGTTATCTCTGCTCAAAACCTCAATCATTACTTTGGTGAAGGTGCGCTTCGTAAACAAGCGTTATTTGATATTAACCTAGATATTTACTCTGGCGATATTATCATTATGACTGGACCTTCAGGTTCAGGAAAAACAACGTTGTTGACGCTTATGGGAGGACTGCGTTCTGCTCAACAAGGAAGTTTGAAAATTCTAGGACAAGAAATGTGTGGTGCAAGTAAGAAGCAGCTGCGAGACGTTCGTTGTCAAATTGGTTATATTTTCCAAGCGCATAACCTCATGACATTTCTGACAGCAAGAGAAAATGTGCGGATGTCGTTAGAGTTGCATGACAAGTTTTTAAAACAGGACATGGATGCTCAAGCGATCGCCATGCTGGAAAGTGTAGGTTTGGGAAATCGTGCAAATTACTATCCAGACAGTTTATCAGGTGGACAGAAGCAAAGAGTGGCGATCGCCCGCGCCCTAATAAGTCAACCAAAAATCGTTCTAGCAGATGAACCCACAGCTGCACTTGACAAGAAATCTGGGCGTGATGTCGTAGAATTGATGCAGAAGTTAGCGAAAGAACAAGGCTGTACAATTTTGCTCGTGACTCACGATAACCGAATTCTTGATATAGCCGATCGCATCATTTATATGGAAGATGGTCGTCTTGTCAGCGATGGCGTGGATGCTAAGGCGAAGGTGAGCTAAATTAGTTAGGACTTACGCACTCGCGACGAAAAATAAGGCTTTGCGATTGCTTCCCTCCGGT
>NZ_QMEA01000145.1 GCF_012912105.1 Brasilonema sp. UFV-L1 | reverse complement strand
AGCTTAGAGCTTTTCTTAGTGCCATTCAGGTAAGAGTATCTTCCTCAGCACTAACTCTTATTTCCGCAAACCCCAGAGTCTGACCCCAAGCAGCATCGAAAACAGATTTTAAAGCAGAAACAACATCAGCAGAGTTGGAAGTCGTCGCAGTGCAAGAAAGGGAAACTCCCTCAATTAGCAAAATAAATATATTCCCTGGAGAAACATTCCCTACAGTACAAGTCACCACCTGATGAACAAGTGAAGCGTCCACACTAACGATAGTACCAAAAGAAACAGCCGTTCCTTGAAAGACAGCAGCAGCCTCTTGCTGTGGAGTTGAAGACGATGTACCAATCAATCTCAATACATCCCCAGGCTTAAAGACTGCTGGATTAGAAACAATAACATTATTGCTATCACTCGTGTATGGGCTAATAATTCTTGCTCTTGGTAATAAGCGATCGCCCGTTGCTAAGAAAGAACCTGCGCGAATACACCGCCCTAACGGTGCAATATAAGCAACATTCTCTGGTTCAATAACAGCACCGTACAGACTTTCAGTATTGACATTATTGTAAAGAATCGGCTTCTCAAATCGGTAAGCCTGACGTGAATACATTTACATACCTCCCTGTGCGAACCGCACAGTTATCAGTTATCCAAAAAGAACTCAGGAGTCAGAACTCAGGAGTCAGAATGACGAGTGTACGAGTGGCGATACGGTGAGGGTTTAAAGCCCCTGCGCTCCCGCATGGAGGAGCAGAAAGGCACAGCATCGTACTTGAAACCCCCGGATTCATCCGTGGGGATATTCTGAATTCTGAATTCTGAATTCTGACTCCTTCTTCTCACTCATATCCATTACGACTACGATATTCTTGAACAAAAGCAGATGCCTCTTCAGCTTGAGCATCATATGATCCAATCTTGTCATCAGCAATCTGAGTGAAGAAAAGAGCAGCACCAGAACTCCCATTCTTCTCCCGCCAATCCAAACAAAACTCAAGACGACTCAAGTAATCAGCCAAAGACAAACCCTGAGATTCCGAAAACTTTGAAAAGACAGCCACAACATCATCTTCAACAGACAAGTTAGCAAACAATGACTTTCTTTCTGCCGGGGTAATAACACGTTCAGCCAAAAGCTTATCAGCACGACGCTCAAGCTGATAAATCCGCTTCGTCATCGCTTGCTCTTGCTTCATTGCTGCAAACTCAGCCCGAAGTTCATTATCAGCAGCACTCATTTGAGTTTTATTTTCAACAGTCTCCTCAGAATCAATATCATCAATGCTCAAATCAAACAACTTCAGAGCATCAGCAGTGAACTGTTCCCAACCATCAGCAATAGCAGACTCAATTATATTTGATGCTTGACCCGCCTCCTCTTGTTGGAGGAGCGATCGCACAAGTTTACGAAACGCAACATAAGCCGCATCAAGTTTAGCCACTTCCTCAAACTCTGGAGAAGTAGCAAGCTCATCTTGCAAAACAACTGGCGTCACTTGTTTCATTATGTTATCCTTTTTTATCACTGACTTGATTCTGCGTGCCGAAAACCCAGGACGAACAAACACAGGTTTCCCATTCACCGTCCGAAAATACCCCTTACGCAACCCAGTCATGATGACTTCTTCTTCCTAGACTTCAGCTGAAGTTCAGCTACAGACTGCGGCTGTTCCTTTGAATAAGAAATTATAGGCATCACCTCAAGTCCAGTTATCCCTAAAAGCTGTCCCAAATCAGAAACAAAATCAGTAAATGCCTTATGCCGCAGCATAGTAGCATCAACATCATTAGCAGAATCAATAGAGCGCAGTACAGAAAAAAGTATAGACAAGCAATCCTGTGACTGTTCCTGCAACTTACGGCTTGCATCCATCTGCTGTTTCGCTTCTACATAATCCAGAGAAAACAAAGCAGGACCAACAATTGCAGGAAAAAGAACAGCACTCAATTCAAACAACCGCCGATTCGCCAAATCAATACCAGGAGATAAAAGCCTAATCAGCCCTTTACGTACATCATCAAGTCTAGAAACAACACGCACCTTACCAAAAACCGCCATCTTGCCCAACAAATCAGTCATCTCTGGTTTAGGTAAGTCCTTCTCCTCCACCACACGACTTTCCAAATGTGGTAAAACCTCACCAAGTTTTTTAATTTCGCCATTCAAATACAACTGTTTAGCATGGTCAAAGATAAAAGGAACTTCCTGACCCTTCGCTAATATAGAATTCGTATTATCAGTAATTTCCTGGATGTCATCAGCGGTGAAATCTATAGTACGACCATTACGGTCAGTGTGTCGCCCCTCAATTAAGATAAGAGCATTTTTCACCAAACCATCTTGGTACTCAAGAGAATCCCTCTCTTGTCCAAGCAAAGTACTAAAAGAATTAAAGTGAGCAATAGGCATATATTAAGACATACATATAAACAATTACAATAATTCCCACAATGAAAAACACCACAGCAAATTACGCCTTGCGGCTACCACGCTCTCTTAAAACAGAAGTCGAACGTCTAGCTGCACAAGATGGCGTCAGTGTCAATCAATTTATCGCCACCGCTGTAGCAGAGAAAATTTCAGCATTGAAAACATCTCAGTTTTTTGTTGAACGTCAAGCACAAGCTGACTTTGCGGCTTTCAACAGGATTATGACTCGTTCTGGTGATGAACCACCTCAACCAGGAGATGAGCCAATATAGTTCAATTAATCGACATTTTCTGAACGGGTAAATACATTAGTATCCCCCGTGTTCAAAGCAGCACTTAGCAAGAATCCGTTTATTTAGACGAAGACGATTAGGGCAAAGTCACTGACTATGGAAATTGTCACCAAAAGATTTCTTCTACGAGACTTTATCAAGGAAGACGAGCAAGAGTTTTTCGCCTATCATGCCGATTCACGGTATGCTGAATTCTGTGCGCCAGAAGAAGTCGCACCCAGCCATACACGCGAACTTCTGTGCCTTTTCAGTCAGTGGGCAGCCCAACGCCCCCGTCTCAATTATCAACTTGCCATTGCTCGTCGTCAGAACTCTCAGGAGTTAATTGGCTGTTGCGGACTGCGCCGTGAAAGCCACGATTCAGATAAAGCAGAACTGGGCATCGAATTGGCACCCCAGTTCTGGGGGCGTTACGCATACGCAATTGAGGTTGCGATCGCTTTAATTGAGTTTGGGTTCCGCGAGCTAGAGTTAAAAGAGATTCGAGGCATTTCCGTCAGTGCAAATTTACGTGTCGCACGTTTAGCGCACCGATATGGATTTGTCATAATTGGTACACGTCCTAGCCCAGATTGGATGCGTGAGCGAGGATGGAGCCAAATCGAATGGCAACTGACACGGGAATCCTGGGAAAGTTTATCAGCCCAAAACTTACGCATTTCAACGTCATTCCGTCGTTTGAATGGTTGGGACAAAACGAATCCCAATACCGAGTATTATTGAAGGATGTCTGAGAAGTCAAAATGTCATGCTGAACGGAGCGACAGCGTAGTGAAGCATCTCAAGACTACGCCTCAAACTCTGGATTCTTTGTTCCGCAACGCTTGTCTCAGAATGACAAAATATACCTTTCACATACTTTTTAGACATCCTCTTAGAGTGATTTGATAATTAGAGGAAAATCGATGCAAAGAAAGCTGATTTATCATGTCGGCACTACTCTTGACAATTATATTGCTCATGAAGATGGCTCAACTGATGGGTTCTCAGCATTCATGGAAGGAGAACACGTGACTGAATATCTTGAAAGTCTCAAAGCATACGACACGGTATTAATGGGTAAAGCCACGTATGAGTATGGCTATCAGTTCGGCGTTCAACCCGGACAACCTTCACCGACTTATCCCCACATGAAGCATTATATCTTCTCCAAGACATTACGCTTCGACACAGAGCCGGATGAGCAGGTCAAAATCATTGATAAAAACGAATTAGAATTTGTAAAGCAATTAAAAGAAGAGGAGGGAACGGATATTTATTTATGCGGAGGTGGAACTTTTGCAGGTTTTCTGTTTGAGAATGAACTGATTGATGAATTAATAATCAAGCTTTATCCTGTTATCTTTGGTAGTGGCATAAGGCTTTTTGGAAAAAGTACAAAAGCAATTGATTTATCGTTAATTAATTCAAAGGTGTACAAGACCGGTGTCTTGTTATTAACCTACAAGTTAAATTATAAATAAAAGTGTTTTGTTGCTTGTTTTGTAGAAAATGAACAGAAGCCTATATTTTTTATTCAAAAATAATATTCCAAAAATAAAATGACAGACAGCTTAACCTACCAAATCTCTGCACAGCTAATGCAAAGAGAATTAGCCGCAGAAATAGAAGGAATTTTCACATCATTCGCACAAAACTTAACTTATAAAGAAGACTACTCACTCGAAGACTTAGCCAAAATGCTCAAAGAATGCCCTATTAATCGAGTGGCTATCAGCATCACGGCACTACGAGCATTAACAGAATTTGGTGAGTACTTTCACAACGATACACACACCTATCAAACCCCCAATGGACCAATGACAATCACCCAATGGGTGCGCTCCAATTTTGAAAGTATGAAAGGGAGTTTGCACACCATTATTGGGAAAATGATTAAGCAGGCATACTCTCTAGGAACTTCCTGTGCAGAAATAGTATGGACAGCACAAAAAGGAGAATGGCGACTGCACAAAATCAAAATCCTCAATCCTCTACATTACAGCTTTACAGGCAGCACCAACAAAATAGATAACATTATTTATAAAAAATCCTCTCCATCAAAACTCATCCCCTACCAAAAACTCATTCACATCTACAACCCCAGCATTGAGGAGCCAGACGATCCACAAGGCGACCCCCAAGCAGCCAGAGCTTACCCCTACTTCCAAGCAAGACAACTCTTTTTCAAACAATGGACAACAGCAGGACAGCGACAAGCCACAGGACTCCTTGTTGTCCAAGCGCCTGGAGACAAAATGGTCGCTATTCTTAATGCTCAAGGAGAGCCAGTCAAAAAAGAAGACGGTTCTCTCAAAACTCAAAACGCAATTTACGCCACAGTCTCAGCCGCCCAAAATGCTGAAAACCGTAGTGTGTTTGGAACAGATATCAAAAATAAAGTATTCCAAATTCCAGGCAATGCAGGCGAGAAGTTCTTTGAAGTCGCACTACAGCACTACCAAAAAATGGTGTTCTATTCCTACGGAGTTCCTTCAACCATCTTTGATGATACAGCATCAGGCATCGGCAACGCTGGTATCAATGAAGGGCATCGACTGATACTTGACTCTCAAATTGAAGCAATCATGACCAGCACTAGAGACGAAATTCTAGAAAAGGTAGTGAAACCTCTCCTTATTGTTAACTTTGGTAAAAAGTTTGAAAATAATCTCGGAGAGTTCAAAGTAGAGAAAGAGATTGACCCAGCAGCTATGAATGCTAGAGTTCTCAGCCTATCGCTAGCAATGAGCAATGGTATTATCAGCACCAAAGATTTAGAAGCAGTGAATAAGTTGCGAGAAGATTTAGGACTGTCGGCACTGTCTAAAGAAGAGTTTAGGATGCAAGCTTTAAATCAGTGAACAGTGAAGGAGTCAGGAGTCAGGAGTCAGGAGTCAGGAGCGGAGCCGGAGACGCTCCGCCTCCGGTCAGAAAACTAAATTCTTTATTTCCTCTTTCTGAATACTGAATTCAGAATTGCTGACTTCTTCTTCAAACTGATAACTGATAACTGAAGCAACCTAGCTTCTATCATACTGCGATCGCCTTTGGCACGCTCGCTTGCCCAATCGCACTCTGCGTAGTGCCCTGACGCGCGATCGCATTATCAATATCCTCAGTATGCCTATAACTCAAGCGCGATCGCTTCCACTTTCGCCCAATGGCTATCATCGCGGCTTCCATCTCGTCATCGGTAGCGACTTCTATCATGTCCACCAGAGAGCGCAAGCCTTTGGTATCTTCACCTGACAAAGCATTCATGACACCTATGCTTAATCTTTCCAGGGTTACTTGCCTTTGTGCAACAGGAAGCACACTCAGGATTTTGAAGTAATTACCAGCTTTTAGGTCATTTTTCCCATCAAGAAACTTACTGAGAGTACTTTCATGTACACCCGCCTTTACAGCAATTTCTCTTGCTGTTAACCCACTTTCTCTAATTGCTGCAATTAATATTTCTTGATGCCTATCCATATTGCTGCTACTTGCCATTTTCCAAGTTATTGTATACTATCAAACTGAACTAGGAAGTACAAGATGTGCAAAAATCACATTGGCATTACTCCTGGAGACTTTTAACGCTCATACCGCAATCGCATTATCAATATTCTCTGTGTGCCTATGACAAGAGCGCGATCGCTTCCACTTTCGCCCAATCGCTATCATCGCGGCTTCCATCTCGTCATCATCAGCGAGTTCAATCAGTTCTACCAGTTTTGGCTCCACATCAACTTTTTTTACGGGTTCTTGCGCTAGTAACTGGCAAAAGTAGAGCCTTGAACCAGGAGCTAAGGAGTCCATTGCCTCCAGCAGTGCCATGAAAACTTCTGGACTGACCCACGCTTTCCCCATACGAAATTCGGATAAATGATTGGCACTGATTCCAGCCAGCTTTGCCAGTTCCTTTCCCCGAATTCCATACCTGTCCTGAGCTTGCTTGAAAAGCTGGTGAACCTGCATAAACATTTGTCTCCAAAATCCATCTAGTAGTTGTATAATCTTTAAATCAAACTACTAAACTAGTCGTCTAAAACTAATAGGTTGATAAACGCTCATAAACATTAGTGTAAACCCCCAACTGGCATTGGAGGACGTCTTTTGCGTGTGAAATTATGACAGAAAAAATTGTAGAAAAATTCTTCCCTTTGCAGCATGACGAATGGGTCAAAACGTGTAGAGAACTGATTATACCACAAAAACCCAGCCCTATCTACATATGTAGACAAGGGCAGAAACTTCCGTTTCATTAATTTATTAATTCATTCATTCATCCATTATGACAGACGCAAAGATTCAAGGAAAGTTTTATCCACTTCAACATGAGGAATGGGTAAAAGCTAGTAAGGAGCTTACGCACACGCAGCTTCGTATTTTGTACTACCTCAGAACTTTAGACCCGTACAGTAATGGGCTTCAGGTAAAAGCCTCAAAAATAGCTGAGTTTTTAGAAATTTCTAGGCAGGCAGTTTATAAGGCTTTTGATGTCCTTGAAGAAAAGGGCTACATCGAACGCGAGGACATGAACTTTACGTTAAAGTTGCGCTCGCTTGGCTACCTATGTGACACTTCTTTAATTGCACACTATTGTCAATCTACGGCGACAGATGTAAACGTAGGGCGACAATTGTCAACTGACGGCGACAGTTGTAAAACTACGGCGACAGATGTAAACGTAGGGCGACAATTGTCAACTGACGGCGACAGTTGTAAAACTACGGCGACAGATGTCGCCCTACGGCGACAAACGGAGCCTGAAAGCCTTGTATCGCAAGCGTCGCAGCCCTCTAAGATTAATAAAGATTATTCAGATCTTTTAGACTCTCTCTCAGAAGCGGAGAGAGAGAACTTTGAACAATTTGTCAGGGACTCTTGGAGAAAGATAACCGCCAAGAACGGAGAGCCAGGGAAGGAAATTATCAGCCTAGAAAGGTTTCTTAGTAAACCTGAAGACTTAAACAATTGGTGGGAGAAATTTTTAAATTCCTCTGCTGGTCGCAAAGCTTTGAAGAAAGCTGCAACTGGGCACGATTGGCACAAAGACCCCCGCTTCAATGAATGGATTTGGGAAGCTTTTGAACGCGGTTATGAGTGGGTACACGAGAGCGAAGCCGAACGTGAAGAACGTAATTTGTTCTATGACTGGGCGTTTGCGGTCAATGCTTTTGAGGGGGTATGCTTATGAATTTCCCACAATTACCCCGCGAACCCATTCGCCCAGAACGGGAAAAACCAGAGGCAGAAGAAGTTTGGCAACCAACGTGGAAGTGCTTCTGCTGCCAAGATACAGGAAAAGTCCAGCTTCACCTGATTCGGTTAGTCATTCCAGATTACGACCACCACCGCGATAAATCCGTGGTTTGTCAAAACCCCCAGTGCTCAGCTGGGGGAATAATAAGAGGCAACCCCAATTATGACCAGCGCTTTACGGCTAGTACCTGTGCCAAATTAGATCAATTTTCCCGCTCAGACTGGCAACAAAGCATTCTAAAAGGATTCTCAGAAACTCACTTAGAAATTCAAAAGCGTATCAAGGAGTTTGCCACTGCAAAGAGTTTGCGGCAACGCGATCGCACCCCCACTGAAGAAATGCTAGCCCAGCAGCTCCATGCTGCAGCGCTTGATGGATGGGGAAGTGAACCCGTCACTGAGGAAGAAAAGGAATTTGTAGCCGCTTGCAAGGAGAAGTTTGACACTCTCGTGCCTGAAGGCGATACGCCGCCAGAAGTCTGCCCTGAGCGCAAAGCGCACGCTGCGCGAACAGGCAATCGCCCTTTGGGCGGCTCCCAGAAGGAGCATCACCCTTGCGGGGAAAACTTATTGAGAAGTTAAAACTGTTCACTGTTCACTGTTCACTGTTGGAACAAGCAAGGGGGTACAGTTCCGTGACACAACTTTTTGATGTTGAGCAGTACACCAAGCCCAGGCGCAAGCACAAACGCGATTGGGACGGTGGAGTAGATCCAGCCTGGGAGGACGGTAGCGCATTTCCTTCTATGTGGAAAGTTGGAGAGCGCGTCTGCGTAAAAATTGACGCAGAACTTCCTTGGCACAAAAGTTACCTACTTTGCAACATCGGCACTGTTGCAGCACTGAAAGGTCGCAGCGTCTCTGTTTTGTTTAATGAATCCCGTAATTACGAACCGCACGAAGTCGAACTAGACGAAAGTTGCTTTGAGCCATGTCCAGCAGAATCAGACACACCAGCAAATGTGCTGGAATCGGATCAATCAAAAACGGAACTTTATCAGCAGGGATTAAATGGGAATGAGTCTGAATGCTTACAATGCTTGACGAGTTTGCCGGAATTGGGGGCGCAACACTTGCCGCAGAGCAATTCGGTATTAAAACAACACAGTTTGTTGAAATCGACCTTGATGCCCAACAAGTCCTCAAGCATCGCTTTCCCAACATCCCCATTCACGACGACATCAGAACTTATCACCCCAAATCAGGAGAACATGACATTCATTGGGTATCATTTCCCTGCACTGGAACCAGCATCGCTGGTAACGGAACCGGACTCAACCACCCAGAGTCAGCCCTTTGGTTTGAAGCCCTGCGATGCATCGCCGACGGTTCCCCTCACTTCGTCATCATCGAAAATCCTCCAGGGGTTATCAGTCGAGGACTTCGAGCAATTTTTGGAGGACTCAGAATTTGCAGATATTGTTGGGACGATCCACAAATCATATCAGCAAAGGAACTCGGAGCGCCGCACGAAAGAAAAAGGCTTTTCATCATTGCCTACCCCGACCACTTACGCCAAAGGTTCTACAAGATGCCGACCCGCTGGGGCGACCAGATTGGAACAGTCATTGAGGGAATTTATCAGCAAGGGGGACAAGTTACACCCAGCAGTGCCAGGATGGATGATGGGGTTCCCCGTTGGGTGGGTAGAAGAAATATTGATGGCTGGTGGGCAAGCAATCTCAATACAGCTCCCTTTTACCCCGGAATGCGTCACCACACACCAAAGCGAAGGGAAGCAAACGACCTCTACGCCCGTTCAGTCTGTCCCCTCCAAGCTGCGATCGCAATTCGCCGCGTCCTCTACCTCCAAAGTCTGTTGTCCTAGCTGTGAGCAGCCTTTGTTAAATCTGGCTGATGGTTGCAGTTTCTGCGGCTGGGTGCAGTCCTTTAACGAGGACTCAACCGTTAGTACTGAGTTGGAATCCTCCCCTGACACAGAAACAGTACTAATGGTTCACTCAACCGTTAGTACTCAAGCAGAGAATCAACAGGAAACAGTACTAACGGTTAACCACTCCTCAACCGTTAGTACTGAGTTGGAATCCTCCCCTGACACAGAAACAGTACTAATGGTTCACTCAACCGTTAGTACTCAAGCAGAGAATCAACAGGAAACAGTACTAACGGTTAACCACTCCTCAACCGTTAGTACTGAGTTGGAATCCTCCCCTGACATAGAAACAGTACTAATGGTTCACTCAACCGTTAGTACTAAACGCAGAAGCCGGGGAGAAGGAACAGGTAGAATTCAGTGGCGGACTATTACTAAGAAGAACGGCAAGCAGTACAAGCAAGCTTGGTATGATTGGCAAATACATCAAGGTGACAAAGTAATTTCTAAAACCGCTTATATTCAATCGCGACTCATTCAAACTATCCAGGAATTAGAAGAAGCTAAAGTGCCAATTATAGAGATTTTGAAATTACTAGGTAAAACGCTGTAATGCTTTATATAAAAGGGTTAAAACGCATTTTTTATAGTAAAATAAACACATAGCCTCATCAATGCTGAAATATTCTGGGGCTGGTCAACCTGTCAGTATGAGTTTTGGAGTAAAGGCGATCGCCTTGTCGGTTTGCGGACAAAGTGAAAATTGGGTTAGGTCGATGGAGGGTATTATCCCTGAGAATTAATAGTAAATTGTATGTACACAGAAAAAGACATAGAAAAATTATTTGGCACTGAAGTTTTAAATTACCTAAAACACAAAAATGCTGGAGGTATAAATAGTAGCAAAGGAAATCAATATGAAGATATCTTTGCTGTTTATCAGTTGGGTCTACTCTCAAGATGTGCTATAGAATGCAATAAAGAAATCTATTTTTTGAGTCAATGCTTTGCATTTGTTGATGATTTGATTATTGATGAAAAAACTGATAATGTACTTAGACACTTTCAATTGAAAAACAGTTTAAGCGTTTCTTGGGGAGAAGGGAACAAATCAATATGTGATGATTTTCAGAAACAATATACACTAAATAAGTCATTTTCTAGACAATCTGAAATTAATTTAGTAGTTTCTAGTGAGAAGGTACGAGATAAATTAGCTCAAAATATGCCAGATATTATTATAACTTATAGCCAAGTAGTTTACTTTTCTTTTGAAGAAAACCTTGTTAAGTTAATTAATAAAGATAAAAATTTTAGACAGGCTATAGAGTATCTTTGTGCTGTTGATGAACCTGAACTAGACAAGCTTGAATGTGTAGCAACAGTATTACTTGGGGCGTGGATTACCAGTAACAAATCTAGAACATCTGTAATGGATGTTATCAAAAAGGCTCAACAGTCAACGCCTTCGTACATTCGTTCTTTCCAGAAACAGTTGCAGTTAGACCCGGAGGTTGAAAATATTTTCAATAAAATTGAAGGTTTTACTTACAAACTGACAAGAGGTTTTCTAAATTGGAAATTTGAAGATGGATTGTTTGAAGGTACACTCCCTTATAGTCTTGAAAAAGATGATTTCAAACGATTTCAACAACTCATTAAAAAACATAAACCTACTAGTTTTGAGGAACTGGAGGTCTTCTTGATATGACTAGAACTTACTCAAACTTATGTAATGAAGATGTCAAAGTCTGGCTTGAGACCCTGGCGGATAAAAGCGTTAATTCAGAAAAATACAAGGAAATAATGACCAAAATCGGTATGAGTCTTGGTGATTGTGTGTTAGCTCAAATTGATGATTATTTGTCTGATGTATACCTTGCTTGTACTGTGGAAGACGCTGATTTTTTAGCTAAAGGTATGCTTATTCGTCTGGAGAAACAGATTCAAAAAGTTGCTTTTGCTTGTTTTTGGAATCAGCGATTCTCGCCCTTTGAAATTGAAGATTTAAAAGTAGCTCCTATATTAAAAAAATATCAAGAACCTTCTAACAATCAAGTGAAATATTTAATAGTTGTTAAATCTATTATTTCCGGTGCATGTGTAGTTAGAACAAATTTGATTAACCTTATCCAAAAAATTGAACCAGAAAAAATATTTATAGTTGCTCCTGTAATTTATCATAATGCAGAGCAGAAATTAAAAAATGAATTTGAAGAACCTATTTATGATAAATTTCAATTTTTCTACTTTGCCAAAGATGATAAACGTACTTCTGAAGGTGAGGTAATTCCAGGAATAGGCGGAAATGTTTATTTGCGACTTGGATTTGAGGGACAGAATAATAAAAATGAGTATATACCTACAATTGTTAAACTGAGACGCTCTAAATTCATACATCGAAGTAAATCATCAACCTTCACTGAACTCTAAAAAATGAGCGAACCGGAAGTAATGGGTTTACCCTTAGAGTTAGAATAGAAGTCTTGACAAGAAGTTGTCAGTACGAGGAAGATAAACATATGTCGTACATTACGAGTGTTGAGAGAATCGGAATTCAAAAAGGAATCGAGCAAAGCCAAAATCAGATGAGACAGGTGCTGTTAGAATGTCTTGAGCTGGTGTTGGAGTTAAAATTTGGCACTCTTGGGTTAAGTTTGTTGCCAGAAATTTCACAAATTAAAGATGTGGAACAATTAAGGCAAATCGCCTCTGGGTTAAAAACAGTGAATACTCTTTCTGAACTGCGTTCTATCTATCAGTCTACAACCACTGAATAAGAGCGGTTTTGCAACAAAACCTTAACAGTTCTGAGTCTGCGCTTGGGAATTGGATAATTCGCTGCAAAATGTCATTCAATTTGATGACGAGAGGAAGTCCTTCTTCTAGAACCTGGGATACTGAGTGCCTGGAACAAGGAATTAGTATCAGGTCAGCGGTTGCATCATTTAAGGTAACTATCAGCAATAGCAGCAAAATTTACATTATTAAAATCAATATATCCAGAAAATGAGTTATTAATTGTTTCTTCTAATACATCAGAATCATTCCACGAAGAGGGAAACCAAAAATCACTTCTAATTTCTAAGTCTTTATATTTCCCGCTAGATTCTATGCGCTGTTGTAACAAATACTCGTAAACAAATTGTTTCCTGATACTTCTTTCTTTCAATTCTCGGAAATTGTTACTAATAGAAAAATCTTCTGGTTCTAAATATTTGATATCAACTATCCGAAAACCGCAAGATACTTTTTGTATAAAATCAGCAAACCTACTAACTAAATCATCGATATCCTTCTTAAAAGGTTCGACAATATAATATCGAAATAAAGAACTATTAAAAACATTAGAACGATCAACTGGCACATCTAAATGAATTCGTAAAAAATATTTAAATTTATCTGGAGTAAAAACACCATTTCTCAAAGCAACGCAAAAGACATGATTAACTTTAAACATCAAATCAAATTCACTAGAGTTTAATTCATTGACATCAATCTCCCAAAATGAATAAAAATTCTCAGGCAACTGCGAATTAATCAATAGTTCTTCATTGATGACAGGATATATCTTTTCTAGCTCTACAAAAGTATGTCCGGTTTGTGGAAATTGATTGATATAACCTATTTTTATGTCAATAACAGTGTATTTTTTACCAGGTTTTTGACAAGTGAAACGGGTTTCGTAAGAATAATCATTCCAAAGTGCTCCATTCCATGCATAACTTTTCTTTAAGTGATAAACATTATTTTGTCTAAAATAGCTACCAACATAATATACAACTGCATCAGGCATTAGCTGCTTGCCATTAATTATAAAAGCATCAGTCAAATCCAATATTTTTGGCTTACTATTAACTAATGCCAGTACATCATCAGCTATATATCTACCATCCAAATGCAAAATATTTTCTGGCGCTACATTCTTCGCTAAGTATGTTAGGCACATAGATTCCCAAACGCTATGGAAGTTCTTAATACCCCAAATTTCCCCTTCATCCTGTTGGGATAGTTCTCCATATAAAAATAACTCAATCGCATCGTGAAACTGCCAAAAATCATCATCCTTAAGCGGAGTAGAACGTTTGATTAACTCCAAAGCATCCTTGAGAATATCTACAGTTTGAGTACAGTACTCTTCATGGAATAAACTGTACTCTGCCCCTATATATCTATGTTTAAAATCTTCTGCTAGTACCTGCAACTCAGGGGGAATTTCTTCATCTAGCTGCTGCTTAATTTCCCAGAGGATATAGCAATACATTGCCACAATATCTGTAGACTGGTACTGTACTTGCTGTCGGGGCAAGGTCATTGCATCAATATATGCCGCACCATTATTTTGATACACTGCCCTGTGCAAAAAGCGATGAATCTGAGAGTAGTCAACTTTCTCAGTTATCCCTAACCGATAAGCCAAAGACAGTATTTTTAGTTCATCATAAGCAGCCAAGATAGCACCAATATTATCTAGCTTGGAATAGAGCATATTTCCTTCATTTACAACATCAGGTAGGCTAATTTCCTGAGTGCTGCCATCACCCCGAACAACTCCATCTCTATCAGCAGCAGATTGCAGATATCCTTTCAAATTGCAAATATTTTTAAATTGGCATAATATCTTGTAGAGCAAGAAGAATATATAGCATTTGTTATTATACGTATCAAACACAGCAGGGTCAAAACCACGGGGCAAGCACAATTGGATTTGGGAATCGCGCTTTTGAATGCCGACAAACGAATATTTATCGTTAACAACTGGTTGCAATTCGTGGAAATTTAGCATTAGTTAAACGGAATATCATCATCGTCTTTTTCTTCTACAGTAGGCACGCTATCATGCCAGTACTCTAGTAAGTCTGTTGTATAAATCAAAAAATCAGTAAAGGTAACTAAGCTAATATTTTTATTCTTTAATTTATCTCGAATAAATTCAGTTAATAATTGCTTATTTCTGGCAAATACACTGTCCCATAGATAAAACATTAGTTTATCTTGCACCTGTTCCAGAGTTACTTCACCATCTTTAGGCTTGATAAACCACCAACCAATTAGTTTATCTTCTATCCTTCTAATACTGTAAGAGTGGGATTTGATAAATTCATTTACTCCTACAATACAGCGATACCAATCTAAAAACTTACCATCACTTAGTGGTAAATTAGTATATAGCACCGCATCAGGTATAGTTTTGGATGACATATTAGCTTTACTAGGAGCATCTACATACTCCCAATCCCAACGACGCTTAAAAGCACTGTCTAAGTAATAAATAGATTCATCAGATGTATTGATGGTTGCAATAATTGATAGATTGGAGGGAATATTAATTTTACGACTTTTCAGGTTGTTGAACAATCTTAAACCATTTTGGTTTGAGTTATGTTTTAATTTCTGTTCAAACCAGTTGCCAAATAACTCAAAATTAGTGCCATCAACCTGTATCACACCATCATTGGAAACATTAGCCTTATACCCCAATACGGTTCAGTTAAGGCTGAAAGTTTTTGGGAGAATGTGAAATTTGGGAGC
>NZ_QMEA01000144.1 GCF_012912105.1 Brasilonema sp. UFV-L1 | reverse complement strand
CCCCCTACCTCCCCCACTTCCCCTACTTCTTCATCTTCCTCTCCCCGTTGTAGCAAGTGGCGTTCAAAAGAAACAACCAAGATGCTGCAAGCTTTGTAACGATTTGGTAATCGTAGCTTTATTTCCGCGCCCAGTGTACTAGTTAAAAGTTGAAAGTTACTGAAATAACTTCAGGCACTCTTGTCTTAAAACGCCTTTTGTTACCTTGATTTTTCTAACACTCTGAGCAATGACTTCTTCACATGATATGTTAATTTGAGATTGATTAACTGAAACTAAATCTTCAATAGAAGCGCCGTATATAATTTCTGATATACCTGTCCAAACACAAGCAGATGCACACATCGGACAAGGTTCACCAGTGGTATATATGATATAACCTTCTAAAGAAGGGTTCTTCAGTCGAGCAGTTAAACTGCGAATCACATTAATTTCTGCATGGGCAGAAGGGTCACTGTCTCGCTTCACTGTATTATGATTTCGGGCAATCACTTGGTTATCTTTGACAATGACAGCACCATATGGTGCATCTCCTTTTTTTGCTTCTTCCAATGCCAAACGCATAAAATTTTCTGGATTCATCATTAGCTTGGGACTGAAAAATTAGAATTTTCCAGAATATAGCATATTTAACAGTAACGTGTTTAACACTCATGACTGCTGAAGATTTTTTCTGTTGCTAAGCTAGTTTTTAGATTCACCATTACTCAGCATTCTTTGCTGAATTGGTTATAAGTGACTTGTGTAAATTATGTTATTGAACAAAGAAAAAACAGCATTTTACTTGAAGGATTTAGAGACACCAGTCGGTAAATTTGTGAATTTAACTATCGCTGGTTTAGTTTTGCTATCATCAGTTATCTTTGTTGCACAGACTTATAATATATCTGAAGAATTACGGTTATTTTTAGATTTAGTTGATAAGGCAATATTACTCATTTTTGCAGCCGAATATTTACTACGTCTCTGGAGTGAAGAAAATAAATTACAGTATCTTTTCAGTTTTTATTCAATCATTGATTTAATAGCTATTTTTCCATTTTTCTTGGGTATTGTTGATATCAGTTTTATTCGATTATTAAGATGGTTCAGAATTCTACGTTTAATTAGGTTTATAAATAAAAAAAGTTTGTTCGGTGTTAGTACAGAAGATAGTTTAATATCTGTACGAATATTATTTACATTATTTGCAATAATCTTTGTATACTCTGGTTTAATTTATCAAGTAGAGCATCCTGTTAATTCAAAAAACTTTGCTACTTTTTTAGATGCTTTTTATTTTTCTATAGTCACTATGACCACTGTTGGGTTTGGTGATGTGACTCCCGTTTCTGAACTAGGTCGTTTACTAACAGTCTTGATGATTTTAACAGGTATTGCTCTTATTCCTTGGCAAGTTGGTGATTTGATAAGGCGACTAGTCAAAACTGCAAATCAGGTGGAGACAATTTGTACTGGATGCGGTTTAGCATTTCATGATACAGATGCCAAATTCTGCAAAATTTGTGGAACGAAGTTGAAAAATAATTCGTAATTCATAATTGAGTTTTGTATGACAAAATCAAGTATTTGTAGTTACAAAAAATATAACTTCAGAAAGAAGTCTTTGTTTGTTATTTGACTTAGTGTTGGACTAAAATCATTAACTTTGTTACGTGACTTTCAAAAATGTACTTACTTCGTCTCGGCATTTACTTAGTGCCAATTACTGTCATCATGACTGCTGATAGTTTTGTATATTGTGCTGCAACAACTGAAGTTAACTTTTCAAGAGTGCAACCGCTTCAAACAAAGTTTCCAGAAGCACAATTACTTGCACGACACTTTTCAAAAGTTCAAAATCCGATTGTTCGGTTTTCTGAGGATACATATCCGCAAGTCAAACTACCTGAGATTATATCCTCACAAATTCAAGTTCAAGAAAATGAATATTTAACTATTATCACCTTGCCAGCAGATATTTTATTTGACTCTAGTAAGAATATGATTCGTCCAGATGCAGAGAATATCTTGCGTCAGGTTAGTCAAGCAATCAATAATCATTATCCTAACACTTGGTTACAAATACTAGGACATACTGACTCTAAAGGTAGTGAAAATGATAATCTAAAACTATCAGAGCAATGGGTATCAGCGGTGCAAAGCTGGTTGAATCAAAAAGGTGGCATAGACATATCTTTGATATCGAAAGAAGGTTATGGAGAAACTCAACCTGTTGCACGAAATAAAAAATCTGATAATTCGGATAACCCAGCAGGACGACAAAAAAATCGTCGTATTGAAATTGTTATCCAAAAGCTTGCAAGTCATCAGGTGTAATCGGCTTTTAGAAAGCAAACAAGCTGCTATTTGCTAGTTAACAGTAGTTATGTAGAAATTATGAGTTCAAAGTTGTATATTTGATATTTATCCTTCTTCAGAAAACAATGTGTCCGTAGTCACAAAAAACACCTATAGCTTTAGGAAGAAGTATTTTTTGATGAATTGTTTTACAATTTGACATAATTTGTCAAATCGGCTTTAATATTTATTACTAAAGGTAGATTCCAAAAAAATATTTTTATAGTAAATTGCCAGGACTCATTTTACTGTCTCACAAGCTTAAGCTTGATTGAGATTGTTTGCATCTGCTATTTTCATCCGCACTGTCAGGACTGCATCTACTGAACTGACCAATCAATTATCAATTATCAGTTATCAGTTATCAATTATCGATTTGATAATTGTTCATTGCTGATTGCTCATTGTTCATTGATAACTGTTCATTGTTCATTGATGTTGACTTGCCAATATTTTCCAATTCATGAGTGTGTTCCACTTGATGAAAGTGGCAAGATGACTCATGTTTTCTTTTCTATTTCATAAAGATTAAGAGTGAGGTTAACGAGATGTTCCAGGCAGATGTGGCGATAAGTGGTACTTACGATCCAGTTCTTGTTGCCCTCTCAATTGTGATAGCTGTTCTTGCTTCGTACACTGCTGTTGATTTGGCTGGGCAAGTAACAATAGCCCAAGCAAAAGCAAGACTAGTTTGGTTAATTGGCGGTGCAATTGTTATTGGAATTGGTATTTGGTCAATGCACTTTGTTGCTATGCTTGCCTTCAGTTTACCAATATCAATGGGCTATGACTGGTTGACTGTAGTGCTTTCTGTGCTGCCTGCGATTGTTGCCTCTGTTGGCGCACTTTTCCTTAGCAGTCGTCCAGTTTTAAATATGCGGCAATTGCTAATTGGTGGTGTGTTAATGGGCATTGGGATTGTGTCCATGCACTATATTGGTATGGCAGCAATGCGTATAGAAGCAACGACTCAGTATGATCCAGTACTGTTTATGATTTCTGTGGCGATCGCCATCGGTGGATCAATTGTAGGGCTGTGGATTGCCTTTCAACTGCGTTTGCAAAGAGGTAGAACTGGTAGACGACACAAGATTTCGAGTGCGTTCATCATGGCAACTGCGATCTCCGGGATGCATTACACGGGGATGGAAGCAGCTTCTTTTAAACCAACCAAAGTTGTTGGTGCAGCTGCAACCATGCAGAACCCTCTCCCTGGGGTAGCTATGGGCATCGGCCTTGGTACTGTGATGATCCTAAGTTTCACCCTGCTGACTTCCTTTGTGAATTGGCGAATAGTTACCCAAACAGCATTACTCAAACAGCAAGAAGCCCAACGTTTGCAGTTCTTCATGGATCTTACCCTGCGTATTCGGCGTTCTCTCAAGTTAGAGGATATTCTCAATACAACTATCAGTGAGGTTAGGAAAGCACTGAACATAGACGGTGTGATCATCTATCGCTTTAATTCTGATTGGAGTGGGACCATCATTGCAGAGTCAGTAGCAGACGGTTTGATGAAAACCTTTGGGAAAACAGTCTATGATCCGTTACACAAAGATGACATTGCAGTGTATAGAAATGGTCAAGTTCAGGTTAACAACAGCATTCATGAAGCAGATATTACAGGGCGTCACCTGAGGATTCTTGAAGACTTTCAAATCAAGGCGAATTTGATCGTACCTATTTTAGGTGAGCATCGGCTTTTGGGTTTATTGTGTGGTTACCAATGCTCTCAACCTCGGAATTGGCAGAAGTTAGAAATAGATTTATTCGAGCAATTAGCCATTCAAGTAGGCATTGGCTTAGAACAAGCAAATCTTTTGCATAAACTAAATACTGCACAGGAAATGCTGCAGATGTTTGAACGTGCGATCGCCACTACGAGTGATGCGATTGTGATTACAGATCCTCGTCAGCCAGACAATCCGATTATCTTTTGCAATCCCGCTTTTGAAACTATGACAGGCTATTCATCACAAGAAGTTCTGGGACGCAACTGTCGATTTCTACAAGGACCTGAAACTGATCCAAAGACGATTGAACAAATGCGTAACACGTTGCGACTAGAGCAAAAATGTCATGTTGTGATGAAAAATTACCGTAAGGACGGTACTCCATTCTGGTGTGAATTAAATATTTCTCCAACACGAGATGTCACGGGACTTGTGATAAATTTTGTTGAGGTGTACTCTGACATAACCTCACGCAAACAGGCGGAGGAAGAATTGAGGCTGACTAAAGAAGTCTTCCAACGTCAGCTGATCCAACTTATTTATGACGTTAGAGAAGTCAGCAAAGGTGACTTGACAGTTCGAGCCCAAATGACAACAGGTCAAATAGCAATAGTGGCTGAGTTGTTCAATACTATTATCGAAAGCTTGCGACAAATAGTTATTCCAGTCAAACAAGCGGCTACACAACTCAATATTTCTGTGGGAGAAAACTTTGATGTGATTCGTCAGTTTGCAGATCAAGCACTCCAACAGACTGAAGAAATGACATACATCCTTGAGTCGGTAGATCGAATGAATCTCTCCATTCAAGAAGTTGCTAATACTGCTTATCAAGCCGCACAAGTGACTCGTACCTCTGCCAATATTGCTTTTGCTGCAGGTGAAACAATGGAGGTGACTGCGACTCGTATCTTTGATTTGCAAAAGACAGTGACTAAAACAGCTAAAAACATACAACGTTTTAGCACATCATCCCAAGAGATTTCCAAATTTGTGGTCTTGATTCACGAAATTGGATTGCAGCTCAACTTGTTATCTATTAATGCCAGTCTTGAAGCTTCTCGCACAAGTGAAGAAAATCAAAGTTTTGTGGCTCAAGTCAATTGCTTAACAGCACTGTTAGTTCAAGCAACTCAAGAAATTGAACAGATTGCACAAAAGATTCAATCAGAAACTAACGCTGTCATCCAAGTGATACAACAGGGAACAGCTCAAATTGTGGAAGATGCTGAGCTAGTCAGAGACATTAAGCAAAGCATCAACAAGATTGTAAAAGTTTCTTGTCAAATTGACGAGTTAGTCCAGTCAATTTCTCATACAACAGTGTCTCAATCTCAAATTTCGCAGGCTGTCGCTCTCTCAATCAAGGAAATGACCAAAGCTTCAAAATTGACTGCTGATTCGTCTGGTGCTGTGTCAACATCTTTACAACAAACTGTAGAAGCGACCCAGCAATTACAAGCATCAGTTAGCGTGTTTAACACGTGACCAATCAATTGTCAGTTATCAATTATCAGTTATCAGTTATCAGTTACCAGTTTGAAGAAGAATTCAGAATCGGTGAATTCAGTATTCACCAAGGAAGAAATAAAGAATTCTGACTTCTGACTCGGTGACTCCTTCCCTGTGTACTGTGTACTGTGTACTGTTCATTATTCATTGATGTTGACTTCATCAGGATAACCTCCCAATTCTTTTTACCTAATAGCTAACTGTTGGGAATGCTCCCATTCTGTCAAGAGCAACCAGAATAACCTAACTTTCTTTTCAAGATTAAAATTCTGCTTACAACCAATTCTCTAAACTAATCCCTGGAACTCTCACCATATCAGAGTCATTAGAAACAAGAATTAAGCCACGTGTTATGGCTGTCGCTGCTATCAAAATATCAGCATCTTCCAGATGAGTACCTCTGCGCTTTAATTCCACATGAATTGCGCAGGCTCTCTCAATAATTTCTATATCATCAACAAATAAAACTTCATATTTTTGGAAGAACTGATTAAAATCAGCTAGCTGTCTCTTAGCATTTACAGCCAGAAGTCCTCTTTTGACTTCATAATAAGTTATGCAACTGATAAATACTTCTTCCCCTTGACCTGTCACCTCCCGTAATTTCTGATCGAAATCTGTTTTTTTCTTCAAAATATACGAAACAATATTCGTATCTAGAAGATAAGCCACCCTCTCTATCTCCCTTCTACCGCTGCATCAAAAATTTCTATCTCCTCTGGAGTCAAATCATTGAGTGTTCCTGAAACAGCCTCTAGCACAAGAATTTTATCAATTCGTTTTGTTAACTCTTTATCGCTAATAGCCCTTATGTCTTCAGGTGAAAATTTTCCAAAAAGGCTGACTAACATTTCAAGCATCTCATCTTTGTCTAACTTTACTTGATATAAGCTGTTACTTTGAAACAACTTGCCTACTATTGGTGATATACGGTTCATCAGTTCATATTTATAATTAGCAATATCGTACATAATATCCTCCTGTATTTTTTGTCTTACCTTAACTTTAACAACTCCTTTTCCTTATTTGCAAAGTGACGAGGTGCGTAACCATGATACGATTCATCACATAAAAAAGGTGGGCAACAAAGCCCACCTGAAAAGAAAGAGAATAGATATTCTGTTGCTAATTAACCCAATAATTGTTTCGCTTTGGCTAATACATTATCAACACTGAAACCAAATTTTTCCAGACAGACACCGCCAGGAGCTGAAGCACCAAAGCGATCAATACTAACAGTATCGCCTTCAGTACCGATGTACTTGTGCCAACCGAAACTAGCGGCAGCTTCTACAGACAAACGCTTGGTGACAGCTTTAGGCAGAATAGACTCTTTGTAAGCCGCATCCTGTGCTTCAAACAGTTCCCAGGAGGGTAGCGAGACAACACGGACTTTCTTGCCTTCGCTGGTGAGTTTTTCAGCTGCGGTTACGCAAAGGCTCAATTCGGAACCAGTACCAATTAGGATCAGCTCTGGCGTACCTTCGCTATCGACCACTGTGTATCCACCCTTTGTCACACCTTCAACTGATGTACCTGCCAAGTTCGGGACATTTTGACGGGTGAACGCCAACAGGGTGGGAGCGTTTTGCTTTGCTTTCTCAATCGCGACTTTGTAAGCGCCAGAGGTTTCGTTTCCGTCTGCGGGGCGAATCACCGTTAACTGGGGAATGGCTCGCAGGGAAGCTATTGTTTCAATGGGTTGGTGGGTTGGACCATCTTCGCCTTGTCCAATCGAGTCGTGAGTCATCACCCAAATCACGCCAGCTTGAGACAAAGCAGATAAGCGGATGGCTGCACGCATATAATCTGTGAAGACCAAGAAGGTAGCGCCGTAGGGAATTAATCCAGAACCATGCAGCGCTATACCGTTACAGATGGCTCCCATACCGTGTTCCCGTACACCAAAGTGGATGTTACGGTTTTGGTATTGTCCTTTCTGAAACTCGCCGAAGCCCTTAATTTCAGTCAGGTTAGAGTGGGTGAGGTCAGCTGAACCACCAATGAGTTCAGGGAAAACCGGTGCCAGTTTGTTGAGGCAGGTTTCCGAGTGTTTGCGGGTGGCGACTGCTTTGTCTTCTGGTTTGTAGGTGGGCAGAACTTTGTCCCAACCTTCGGGCAGTTTACCGCTGATGTAACGTTCAAATTCAGCCGCATCTTCGGCATATTTGCCTTTGTATGTATCAAAGGTTTTGTTCCATTCTGATTCGTAGTTGGCACCACGCTCAATAGCTTTGCGCCAGTGCTTCAAAGCATCTTCTGGAACGACAAAAGGCTCGTGTTCCCAACCCAGGTTTTCACGGGTGAGTTTCACTTCGTCGCCACCAAGGGCAGAACCGTGAACACCAGCGGTGTTTGCTTTGTTGGGCGAACCGTAACCAATGGTGGTTGTGACCTTAATAAAAGAAGGCTTATCGGTGACAGCTTTAGCTGCTTCAATTGCTTTAGCAATTCCTTCTAAATCGGTATTGCCATCTGGGACGTGTTGTACATGCCAACCGTAAGCTTCAAACCGTTTGGAAACATCTTCGGTGAATGCTATATCCGTAGAACCATCAATGGAGATGTGGTTGTCGTCGTACAGAGCGATAAGTTTACCTAATCCCAGGTGCCCCGCGTAAGAACAAGCTTCACCAGAAACGCCTTCCATGTTGCAGCCATCACCCAAAATGACGTAGGTGTAATGGTCAACAATCTTGGCATCGGGTTTGTTGAACTTTGCAGCAAGGTGTGCTTCTGCGATCGCCAAACCAACTCCGTTGGCAATTCCTTGCCCTAGAGGTCCTGTGGTAACTTCTACGCCAGCAGTCATGAAGTTTTCGGGGTGTCCGGGGGTTTTGGATTCCCACTGACGGAATTGCTTGATATCTTCAATGCTTACGCTGTCGTAGCCTGTGAGGTAAAGTAGGGCATACTGCAACATAGAGCCGTGTCCAGCAGACAGGACAAAGCGATCGCGGTTGAACCACGTGGGATTTTTGGGGTTAAACCGCAGAAAGCTATCCCATAGCACAAACGCCATCGGCGCTGCGCCCATTGGCAGTCCTGGGTGACCAGACTTTGCCTTTTCTACAGCATCAATTGCCAGAAAGCGAATTGAGTTAATACAAAGTTCTTCGAGGGTTTGGGTTGCAACAGCCATAATCAGATTGTTCTTTACGACGGGTTAGCACTGCTTGTTTGAGCATCACCACGGGGGTTGTTTATAAATCCCCTTTGGCAGTATCCTCATCATCCCATTGGTGCTTGTTGACGGACAAGCGGCAGATTTTGGGATTTTTGATCGAATGTGTGGATTCATTTTACGGGGGTTCTTCTCTATTATCGGTTGCTGAATCGACCGAATTCACGAGATTTTTGCCCGACACCTAAATGCAGACAATTGTTGAGTTTTATGCTTTTAGGTCAAATCCACCCATCTCAAATTTCCAACCCTAGAC
Source organism: Brasilonema sp. UFV-L1 (assembly GCF_012912105.1). Lineage (GTDB taxonomy): Bacteria > Cyanobacteriota > Cyanobacteriia > Cyanobacteriales > Nostocaceae > Brasilonema. Next base: position 6,674 of record NZ_QMEA01000144.1, on the reverse strand, counting down.
ATACTTCCTAAAGGCTAGTGTGACATTATGACCGCCAAAACCAAAAGAATTGGATAGCGCTACCTCGACTTTTGCTTCCCGACTGGTGTTGGGGACATAATCCAAGTCGCACTGAGGATCTGGATTTTCTAGATTAATTGTTGGTGGAATTTTATCATTGGCGATCGCCAGTACTGTTGCGACTGCTTCAATCCCACCAGAACCACCTAACAAATGACCTGTCATTGATTTAGTCGAACTCACCGCCACTTTATAAGCATGATTACCTAAAGCTTTTTTCATCGCAGCAGTTTCTGTTGGATCATTGACTGGGGTACTCGTACCGTGTGCATTTATGTAGTTAATCTGTTCTGGTGTGAGTCCTGCGTCCTTGAGTGCCAATTGGATAGCTCTTGCTGCACCTTCGCCTCCGGGTATTGGAGAAGTCATATGGTAAGCGTCGCAAGTCATACCATAGCCAACAATTTCTGCATAAATTTTCGCTTTACGACTTAGGGCATGCTGTAACTCTTCTAAAATTAAGATACCTGCCCCTTCACCCATGACAAATCCGTCACGGTCTTTATCAAACGGGCGGCTTGCATGAGCGGGGTCATCATTACGAATAGAAAGTGTCTTGGCTGAAGCAAATCCAGCCAAAGCCAAGGGTGTAATCGCTGCCTCACTCCCCCCGCAAATCATTGCTTGGGCATATCCCCCTTGTATCAGGCGAAAAGCTTCCCCGATGGCGTTTGAGCCAGCGGCACAGGCGGTGACCAAGCAGGAATTTGGTCCTTTAGCACCAGTGTGAATTGCTGTCAATCCGGCTGCCATATTGGCTATCATCATCGGTATCATGAATGGACTACAGCGGTTTGGACCACGTTCGAGATAAACTGTTTGCTGGTCTTCTAGGACTTTAATGCCACCAACGCCAGAACCAATAATGACGCCTATTTGTTCTGCATTCAGATCGTTGATGATTAACTGCGCGTCTGCCAAAGCCTGTTTTGCCGCACAAACGCCAAATTGAGCAAATCGATCCATGCGTTTGGCTTCTTTACGATCCATATATTTGTGTGGATCGAAGTTTTTTACCTCACCAGCAATGCGACAATCATGACGAGACGCATCAAACAAGGTGATCTCACTAATGCCATTGCGTCCGTTTATCAGTCCTTCCCAATATTCGGCTGGTGTATTACCAATTGGTGTAATCGCGCCAACACCAGTGACAACAACGCGTTTACGTATAAAATCAGTCATGTCGATAGTTATGATGGCTCTTGATGAAAGCAGTTGTGGGAGGAGGGAGAATAAGGGGGAGAGTGGGAGCTAGTACCGCTTCCTTGGAATTCGCTGCCTACGGCACGCTACTAACACATTCAAAATTCAAAAAGCATATCTTAATCATAAACTTTTCGTAGATTTTGAATGACAGTTTTATTTGGATCACGCTGTAGTAGGAGAAAATTGGGAGGATGAGGAAGATTAGGAGATTGTGATACGCGCTCAGAGCAGTGTCTGAATCTCTTGCACTTTGCAGCGCTCTTCGTAGCGTGTCCTGGTGGACATAGACTTGGGGGTACCAAGCGTTGTCGCAAGTGGCATGCGACTGGTGAAACATTGAGGGAAATGCGGAGACGAAATATGTCCCCGTGTCCTCTATTGTTCGCCCGACTTCCTCCACTCCCCCTACTCCTATACCTTATTAGGCGGATGTGGCAACTTTATCGTTAATGTATTGCACAGCCTCTTGAACAGTTGTAATTTTTTCGGCGGCTTCATCAGGAATTTCGATGTCAAACTCTTCTTCCAAAGCCATAACAAGTTCAACAGTATCAAGGGAATCAGCTTGTAAATCGTTGGCAAAATGAGATTGTGGTGTGACATTTGCTGCATCAACGCTGAGTTGATCAACAACAATTTCTTTGACCTTTTCAAAAATTTCCGCTTCGCTCATAGATACAAAGTCCTCAACCAGTTGCTATAATCTGCTGTTTATAGGGGATATCTTTTTGGGCATATTCATCTTATCGGAAAGCGCGAGCACCCGTACACTCTTAAGAGATTTTATTTGCTGAAAATCTGTACCTCGTTCTATTGTCATTGTTTTAGATGGGACAACCACTCAAACGGCGACTGCACAGTATGGCATGCTACAACATAGTCGTATACGTCCTATTCACTGTAATCATCGATTCCGTTGAACAACTGTTCTTGAATTTTTAATGCTAACCCATACATTGAGATACGCGTATTTTCCAGGTTGTGTTGCTCAAGGAGCTTGTCGGGAACTTCACCAATCAACTGTTGCCCTAACTCAAGCGCTGGGCATTGAACTTGTTGAACTCAAAAAAGCTGCTTGCTGTGGTTCCGGCACGTTTAAAGAAGATTCCCAAATGTTGGAAGATACGGTTAATGCAAGGAACATTGCCCTGGCAGAAGAGTTAAATCTACCACTGCTAACCCATTGCAGCACATGTCAGGGTGTTATTGGTCATGTTGACGAGCACCTCAAAGAATGCCAGAAAACAAATCCAGCATACGTTGAACAGGTAAACAGCTTGCTGCAAAAAGAAAGCTGTGTACCCTATCGAGGAACGACAGAAGTCAAACACCTGCTCTATGCCTTAGTCACCGACTACAGTTTAGAGGAAATTCAAAAACGTGTCAGCCGTCAGTTAACTGGATTAAAATGTGCAGCTTTTTATGGCTGCTATCTTCTGCGTGCGCAAAAGTCCATGCCTTATGATGATCCCTTCCAACCAGAGGCGATGGAAAATGTCTTTCGCGCCGTAGGAGCAGAACCTATTTATTACAGAGGTCGTACGCAATGTTGCGGTTGGCCACTTTCTAGCTATGCCACGACTCAATCTTTTAAAATGGCTGGAATGCATATTCAAGAAGCCATAGATGCTGGTGCTGATTGTATAGTGACGCCTTGTCCTCTTTGTCACCTCAATCTGGATTCTCGTCAAAAGGAGGTAGAAAAAGTCATTGGACGGGAACTTGGTTTACCAATACTGCATTTACCGCAGCTGATTGCTTTAGCCGTTGGTGTCAGTCCGAAGACACTCGGTTTAGAACGGCATCTTGTCTCCACAAAACCAGTTTTGGAAAAATTGGGATTGACAAAGCTAAGGGTGTAGGGTAAGAGGGTGTAAGGGCTTCTCAACTTTGGGCGAGCGCGCCCTTCCACCTTATTCTTTCACATCTTCGCAGTTTGTATTCATCCAAACTGTAGATAAAGTCTCTATATCTACTTCTTTTCTCTCACCCGCTTCAATGTTTTTAAATAACACTGTAAACGCTCCTGCACCCAACCTATCTTGAGGAAACATTCGATAACAAGGTACAGAAGTTAAATGTGACTGATAAGTTTGCAAATGACCAATTTCAACGGCATGAAACTGAGGAAATCTTTCTAAAAACCATTCACAGACTTCCTCATTTTCTTCAGGAGAATAAGTACAAGTCATATAAGCAAGATATCCTTGCGGTGCAACAATAGAAGCAGAATTTGCTACAATCCTCTTTTGCCGATTGGCACTTTTGTTAATAGCAGTTGGATGAAAACATCCTGGTGCTTTTTCACCTTTAGCAAGTAAAGATTGCCCAGTACAAGGGGCATCTACTATCACTAAATCACTAGATAAAGGTATCATTTGGGCAAACAAACTAGAATCTTTCGTCACCACCGCACAGGGACTAACATGACAACGCTTTAAATTAGAAATTAACATTCCCAAGCGTTTACCAATGACTTCATTACTGATTAACAATTCAGGTTGTAAACTTTTCCAGGCAAAGACACTCTTTCCTCCTGGCGCAGCACACATGTCAAAAACTAACTTAACAGGACTAGGAATTGTTAACAAAATAGAAGCCGCAAACACAGAAGAAAAATCTAGACAATAAAAATACCCTTGTTTGTGCTGGGGATGTTGACCAGGTTTTTCTCCAAATGATAAACGGTCTATAAATTGTGGTTGCCAAATTGTTGGTGTTTCTACAGAAAAAGGAGAAGATTCAGGTTTTTCTTGACACCAAAGAATACAGGGTTGAAAAGATTTGGGATTTATTAAAGCCTCGACAAATCTCTCCTGCTTATCTGAATCTTCAAACAAACGGCGTGAAAGTTTAAGTAATAAATTAGAAGCTTTTTCAATCATCATGCCTATGTTGCCATGCTGCACCAAACGCCGCCCCAGCCCCAACAATCAAGCCAGTGCTCATTCCCTTTGCAGTTCTGGTCATTTGGTCTTGGGTTAGACATTCACTCGTAACTATGCTAGCTTCCAAACACGAATTTCCCTCTACCCAACTTGTGGTACCTCCCACAATCACACCAGCCAAACTACAGGAAACAACAAGGAGCAAAAGACGTTTTGTTTTTATGTCCTTAGGCAGTTGCATAAAATCTCGCAGATGGTTAAGTAAGTAGTCCACAATTACTTTACACATTCATGCAGTTCTTGTCAGCTGAGGTGTTCACTTTTTCTTGAGAGTAGGGGAGAAAATTGCTCCTTGTCCTTCTGTTTCCCCTACTCTGGTGCATATCACTCAATCCGCAAGCTAAAAGGTAAACGAGCGTATATACCCTGTGGATCGTTCATCTTCTGTAGGATTGCTAATTCCTGTTGGAGTTTTTGAAATTCACTCGTTAATGGATCCGGTACTTTAAGTTCTGCTTTATCTAGGCCTAAAACTGCTCGCACTTCTTCAGCGGCTTGTCCAAAGAAGCGTTCTTTGATATCACCTGCTTTGGGATATTCTTGCAATTCCCAATTATCTCCCAGATTTGCCTCAACAGCAGCGTATTTAACGGCTGCATCCAAACCACCAATTTCATCGACCAAACCTATTTTCTTCGCTGCTGCACCTGACCAAACTCGTCCTTGGGCGATTTCAGCGACTTTTTGCTTAGGAAGGTTACGACCTTGTGCGACTTTGTTGAGAAACAAATCGTAAATTCGGTTAACGTTACGCTGGTATATCGCTAATTCCTCCGGAGATTTGGGGCGAGCAACTGTTTGAGTATCAGCATAACGGGCAGTTTTGACTGAATCCCAAGTGATACCATTGTCATTTGCCACTTTTTGGATATTTAGTATCTGTCCAAACACACCTATCGAACCTGTAATTGTGTTAGGCTCAGCAAAAATGCGTTTAGAGTCTGTAGCAATCCAGTAACCACCAGAAGCGGCGACATCACCCATCGAGACGACAACAGGTTTTTGCTGACTCGTTAAGCGCACTTCTCTTTGTATGATTTCAGAACCTGTGACGCTTCCACCTGGACTGTTTATCCGCAGGACGACGGCTTTGATGTTTTTATCCTGTCGTAGCCGACGGAAGATTTTTGCAAAGCGATCGCCACCTACATCTGAAGCATTTCCTAAACCATCGACAATCTCACCCTCAGCATAAACTACCGCAATTTTATTTTGCGAGTCGCGTCCAACACCCAAAGACTTTCCAGAAACTCCCGCATATTCTTTAAGGCTGATTTGACGAAATGTTTTGTCTTCCTTGTCGCTTTTGGTCAACTGCTTAAGATCAGCAATCATTTCATCGAAATACGCTACTTTATCCACTAAGCGATTAGCTTTGGCTTGTTCTGCAAATAACAAAGCTTGATTATCTGCGATCGCCTGCAACTGTTGTGGATTTATTTTACGGCTTGCTCCTACCGTAGCACGCCATTCTCCCCAAACATCATTCAACAATTGCTGAGTTTGTGCGCGGTTTTCTGGACTCAGCTTTTTTAGTATAAATGGTTCAACAGCTCCTTTGAACTTGCCTACCCGTACAATCTGAACACCAACGCCGTACTTTTCTAAAGCACCAGCAAAAAACAAAGGCTGGCTACTCAAACCATTAATTTCCATTCCTCCCAACGGGTTCACCACGATGGTATCAGCCACAGAACTTAAGTAATATTCTCTTTCTCCCCAATTTACACCATATGCCACAATCTTTTTCCCAGCAGCTTTACACTTTTCCAACGCCTGACGCACTTCCTTAAGAGTGGCAAAGCCTGCAGTTCTACTTTCTGTACCGCCACTTGCATCTAAGTATATACCGACAATTCGTTTGTCACGCCGTGCTTTTTCTAAAGTTTCCAGAACTGTACGGAGTGACATTCTTTTATTTTCCTCACCTGATAATACTTCTTGAAGTAATTCATCAGCACTTGGTTTACCATCAGTAATGTTTGTAGACAAGTCAAAAACCAGCACTGATTCATCTTTCGCTACAGGCTCAGTATCTCTTGATGAAGCTACTGTAAACAGCAGCAATAACAGTCCAGTCGTTCCCAAACCGCAGAAAATGAACAGTCCCAGTAGACTTCCGAGTAGGCTAGCAAAAGTTTGTTTGAAAAAATTACGCATATTTTTTATTAGTCATTAGTCATTAGTCATTAGTCATTAGTCATTAGGTCATTAGTTATTAGTTATTGGTGCTTAGACTTAATGATTGAGGACTCATCACCCCAACAACTTAACAACTAAGGTTTTTATCTCTATTTTTATTTTATTGTTTGTAAATTTTTTAAACACTTTAGTTATTCTAGTGTACCGTTACCTGTACAAAATAGCACAATTATGGTTTCAGCCATTCACGCCTTAGCTAAAATGACCGAAAAAGAAAAGGATACAAGCCCCCAACTTATGGTATGGAGAATGTAA
>NZ_QMEA01000143.1 GCF_012912105.1 Brasilonema sp. UFV-L1 | reverse complement strand
CCCCATCTCCCCATTTTGACTAATCTTGACGACCTTGCCATCTTTGAATTGGTATACAATCTATATCTAATTGATCCAATGCACGGGCTACTACAAAATCAACTAAATCCTCTATGGTTTTGGGGTTGTGATACCATGCGGGAATCGCAGGAACAATTCTGGCTCCGGCTTCGGCTAAAGTAGTTAAGTTGCGAAGGTGAATTAAGCTAAAGGGAGTCTCACGAGGAACGAGAATCAACTTTCGTCCCTCCTTAAGTTGGACATCAGCCGCTCGTTCAAGTAAGTCGGAACTTAAACCGGCTGCTAACTTAGCTACAGTAGCCATACTGCATGGCATAATTATCATTCCGAGAGTGCGAAACGAACCGCTGGCAATGTTTGCCCCAACATTACCCCAAGAATGACAATATAATTTGCCTAGTCCTTCTACTCCAGCTTGCTGTCGCCAAAATTGCTCTTGTTGATTGGATTCTACTGGCATACGAAGATTCTGCTCAGCTTGCCAAACCATGTAAGTTGACTTAGAAGCTACTAATTCTATTGTATAGTTAGCTTCTAGCAAAAATTTCAGAGCGCGGACAGCGTAAATGAGACCAGATGCACCTGAAACGCCTAATATGAGGGGTTTTGTATGAATGGACACGAGTTTTTTCAGGAAATGACTGGAAATTTGGCATTCAGGATTGCGAGTTGTCAGCTGCTAAGAGCGTGTTTATTCATAGGGTGCGTTCACTAAGTAACGCACCATCGTCCTATCTAAACCGTCCTACCTAAACTCGTCAATTAAAAATTGACACAGTAGTAGGAGCCACGGACACGCGACACATATATGGTGCGCTGCGCTTTGTATCTACTGTATAGCGCTGACTCCAAGGGCGAAGTGATTTACTGTTAACGCTCACTTGTTCATTCTTCGTCAGAATACAGTTCTAACTCATGAGGATCGATATCCTCATGACGTGATAAGTAAAGTTCTTCTGTATCTTCTCCATTTGGGATATTGATCTCCTTACTAAAAACTGCTCCATCGCTACCAACTGTGACTAAATCGATTTGTTGGCGATAATAATCAACGCTCTTAACCTGTACTGCTACGCGATCGCCTAATCTATAAGAAGCACGATTTTTGCGACCAAACAGTGCTTGTTGTCTGGCGCGATACTCATACCAGTCGTCTTTCAGAGAACTGACGTGGACTAGTCCTTCTACTCGTAGAGGTACACGAAGATTGTTAACTGAGTCTGACTGAACTGGTGTAACTTCAATTTCTACAAAGAACCCGTAAGATTGAACACCTGTGATCACACCAGTAAACACTTCGCCGATGCGTTGTTTCATCAGTGAAGCTCTTTGCAATCCTGCTAAATCAGCTTCTGCTTCTTGAACTTCTTTTTCTCTATCATTGAGTTGAATAATAACCCTCGTCAAATCACTTTGGAGTTCTTGCTGCAATTCTGGCGGTAGGACATTCCAGTTGATTTCATTCTGGCTGGAGGAGTGGCGCAGGTTAACACGCTCTTTGACACGGGTGGTACGGCGATCGCGTCCGTGTTCAAGTAACGCATAAAACACCCTTTGCATCAGTAAATCCGGATAACGCCGCAAGGGTGCAGTAAAATGGGTGTATTGTGGTAATGACAATCCAAAGTGTGGTCCTTTGGTTGTACTATACGTAGCTGGCTTCAGTGTATCTTGCAACAAATAGGTAAGAACTTGCTCGGATGCTGATTCGGCAAAAACTCTGGTCAGTTGTTGATAGTCAAGCGGTTGGATATCTATTTCTGGATCGACTGACAATTCGACGCCTAAGTTAATAGCCAATTTTAGCATCTCTTGCACATCTTCAGAATCAGGTGTGCCTTGAACTCGCCAAATTGCCGGGATACCCAGAGCATTAAAGTGGGCTGCTATGAGTTCATTCACGAGTAGCACAAACTCACTCAACAGCGAGTGTACAGGTAAATCATTGACGACCACACACCCCATAGCACCTTCATCATAGTATGGGTTTTGGTTTGGTGGTAGATTTAACTGCAAGCACCCACGGTTAGAGCGCACCTGTCTTAACAACAGCCGCAAATTATCGAGCTGTTGCACGATTTCTACGACTTCGGATGAGAGTTTAGTTGATTTGTTTGTCAGAACTGCTTCTGTTTGTTCTTCACTCAGTGAGATATCTACTTTGATCACGCTGGGTTGAACTTCCCATTCCAGCACTTGTCCTGAGTTTGAATCAATCGTGATTAAGAAACAGATGGTTAAGCGATCGCTTTTAGGTAATAAAGCACATCGTTCGGCTACACCTTCTGGTAACATTGGCAGCATTAATTCACCCAAATATACTGAGCGACCTCGCTTGAGTGCTTCTCGGTCGAGAGCTTCGTCTGGTTGAATATAATGAGAAAGGTCAGCAATATGAAAGCCCAGCTGCCAGTGTCCCTCGTTTGTTTTTTCTAAGGTGAAAGCGTTATCTACCACCGTAGAGTTATTGCTGTTGCCAATTATTGTCAAAGTTAGTTGTTGACGCAAATCCAGGCGATTTTTTAAATCTGCTTTTAGCAGCTTTTTGGGTAATTTTGAGGCTGCTTCTTGGACGTTTTCTGGGAAAGTACGAGAAAGGTCGTGTTTACAGGTGACTAAATCGATATCCGCCGCTGCTTCCGCATCACTGCCAAGAATTTGCACTACCCTCCCAACTGGAGGATATTGTGCTAGTGGATAACGTAAAACTTCCACATGAGCAAGGTGATCCACCGCTTGTTCTAAAGTCACACCGTTTGCTTGCAGCTTAAGTTCAAACAGTAATCTGTCATCTAAAGGTACAGCACGATATCCACTTTCTACCTGCTTAATTCGCGCAAGTAAAGTGTGATTAGAACGCTCTAAGATTAACTTCACCTCTCCTTCTGGAGAACGGCGACGACTTCCTTCTTTGAGAACTTTGACCAAAACGCGATCGCCATTCCACGCATTACTGAGATGACTTTCGCGGATGTAAATATCTTCGGCTCCTTCCACATCTTGAATTGCAAAGCAAAAGCCTTTACTGGAACAACGGAGTTTTGCTTCAATCATTCCTTCTTCTGTGACTCGACGATACTTGCCACGTTCTTTAACTAAAACCCCGATTCTTTCCAGTATTTCTAAAGCAATATGAAGTTTTTGTAAACTAACTTCATCTTCGCAACCAAGTTTCTTTTCCAAGAGTTTACGAGCCACCAATTTATCATCAGTAAAATTGGCAAGAAGTGTAGCGATTGAAAATTCCATGCAGTGAACCGGCCTTTGGTCAAAACATCATTTTTTTTTTCATTTGGTTCTTTGTTGTGTACCCTCACGACTACAGCCAGACTTCAGGTAACGAGTTACCCACAATAGAGGACACGACACAAACACCTCAGAGTCTTGAGTTCAAGTTCCTTGTGTTAGACAATTTCTCAAAGTACGCCCGTTTTGGATTTTGCCCCCCGGTAATTACGTAACGGCTTTTTGATTGACGTACATTCGAGAACTTCCCACGCTGCCCAAAAGCTCTCTTTAGGGAAACCGCAGTGTTGGATTGTCTTGGAGTAAAGGTACTTTTACGCCATGCTACTCTGATTTTGAACTAGGAGAAACCGCTGACAAATCTAATTGACCCACATGTTGGATCGAAAACAATTAGGTCAGCAGCAGGAGTAAGCTGTGAGGATGAACCATTACTTCATTATTGTAGATATAGAGCGTACTTACAGAAAATAGTTCTAGAACACTCTAATGGTAATTAGTATAGCAATGACGGTTCGGTAACTCTTGCTCAACAAATAGTAGCCAAAAATTTGCTCTCAAAACCTCATGCTACAATCAGGGCACGCATGAAATCAGTCATCAGTCATCAGTTATCAGTTATCACTGAGCAGGCGGATGAAACTGGTAAATGGTAACTGATAACTGGTAACTGTTTTAGATTGGTGGCAGTATTATGTTGGCTCAATTTCAGAGCAAATATCCTCAGGGCAGCCTTATTTCTGAGTTGGTGCAAATTTATCACGGCAAATATATTGTCCGGGCTAGTGTACAAATTGATGGCGTCACACGCGCCACTGGAATGGCTGCAGCAGAAATACTGGAGGAAGCAGAAGACAAAGCGAGGAATAGAGCACTTGTTGTTTTGGGAATAAACACTAGTTCACAAGACTCGGTTGTCACTTCCTCAGAACCTGTCAAGCCAGTTCAGTCAACTCTGACAACAACAAGCAGCAGATTCAACGAGTCTGCGTATTCCCCGACTCTCAACACTTTTCCTCAAACACAAACAACCCCAACACCCCCATTCATCTCATCTGGGGTTGATCAAAACCAGATGAAAAACCAAGACATCAGTGAACGCTTTTCTAGAACTGACAAGCAAGAAACTCCATTTTTCGAGAGTTCGTCAGAAAACTTGGGAATGATGTCTGATTACCAAGGAGAAAATCACACAATACCGGAGATGACTCCGAGTAATGTCACGCCCTTTGTGTCACGCAGTTACAACAATTCATCAGAAGATTTCTCAACACAGACAAGCACGGGGAGAAAAAAGAAGAAGAGCGAACCTGTTGATCAGTCCGATGATATCGCCAAAATTGGTGTTGAAATGCAGCGCTTAGGTTGGACAACAGAACAGGGGCGGGATTATCTGATTAAAACTTATAACAAGCGATCGCGTCATTTGCTAACTGACGAAGAATTGCACGATTTCCTTAGATACCTGGAATCTCAACCCACACCCCCAGATCCATTAGCAGGATTTTAACACTTAACAGTTAGCAGTTAGCAGTTAACTGTTAAGTGTTAACTGTTAAGTGTAAAAAAAGTTGGGAACTTTTTGATGACACTTAGAGGTCAAGAGTCAAGAAGTTTTTGACTCATGACTTATGACTTATGATCTTAGACAACAGCCATTGGACGGCTACCAGCTGCGTGACGATCAATCACCTGGTCGATTAATCCATAATCTCTTGCTTCTTCAGGCGACATAAAAAAGTCCCTTTCAGTATCTTCAGCAATTTTGTCATATGGCTGACCAGTGTGTTCAGCTAAATATTCATTTAGCTTACGCTTATGGTAAAGAATTTCACGCGCTTGAATTTCGATATCAGTCGCTTGTCCTTGAGCGCCACCCAAAGGTTGGTGAATCATAATCCGAGAATGAGGTAAACTCATCCGCTTACCCTTGGTTCCAGCGCTGAGCAGAAAAGCGCCCATACTCGCAGCCAATCCGGTACAAATTGTACAGACATTTGGACGGATGTGCTTCATAGTATCGAATATCCCCATACCTGCCGTTACCGAACCACCAGGAGAGTTGATATACATATAAATATCTTTCTCTGGATCTTCTGCATCCAAGAACAGCAATTGGGCAACAATCAAGTTAGCTACGTTGTTATCAATCGGCTGTCCTAAAAAAAGGATGCGTTCACGTAACAGGCGTGAGTAAATATCAAAGGCGCGTTCGCCACGACCTGATTGTTCAATAACGATAGGAATCATGCTGAGTGCTTGTCACTAATGTAAATACATTTTATCGATTGCAACAGCTGATTGTTTTGTCGTAATCACACGCCCTCCTTGCTCCAAAAAAACCAAGATGATCCAGGTGATTTCATTTTGTGACTTTTCTATAACTTTGTCAGCATTTTTACTCGTCTTTTCCGGAAAATAACTACCTCTTTCGGTAGATAAATTATATTAGGGAACAATCGGCATGACCAATTCTACTTAAGATGCCACCCACCAAGAGTTAGAGGAAGCTACCATGCTAGAAAAATTTGTACAAGCCGCCATCATCACATTTTTACTCCACCTGATAGTAGGTCTAAGCCCAACAACTATCAAGACCGAGAGGACACAACCTTCAAATATGCTACCAGCATCAATTGCCAGAGCTTTGTCTAACATTTCTGTGTCTAACATTTCTGAATAATATGCTTTTGCCTAGTGTAAAGAAAGTGTTAGCTTTCAATAAAGAAAGTGTTAGCTTTTTAACTTATGAATAAATTTAACTACGGAGTGCTCAGAGGCTGTTAAGTCAATCTTTCTCTAACAAGATAGACTGAGCTAATGAAGGCTGTCGTCGAGTATCCTATCATGACTAATCGTCTTGCTCAAGCTAAAAGCCTCTACCTCCGCAAACATGCCGAAAACCCTATTGATTGGTGGTCTTGGTGTGACGAAGCACTCGCAACGGCAAAGGCGCAGAACAAACCAATATTTCTTTCCATTGGTTACTCCAGTTGTCATTGGTGTACAGTTATGGAAGGTGAAGCTTTTTCCAACCTGGCTATTGCCGAGTACATGAACGCCAACTTTCTTCCTATAAAAGTAGATAGAGAAGAAAGACCAGACCTTGATAGCATTTATATGCAAGCTTTGCAGATGATGAGCGGTCAAGGAGGTTGGCCTTTAAACGTTTTTCTCAGTTCAGATGATTTAATACCTTTTTATGCGGGTACTTACTTTCCAGTTGAACCACGTTATGGTCGTCCTGGGTTTTTACAAGTCCTGCAAGCAATTCGCCATTACTACGACACCGAAAAAGAAAATTTAAGCGAACGCAAAGCAGCTATTCTTGAGTCCCTCCAGACTGGAGCAGTCTTACAACAAGAAGGGATCACAGAATCGCAAGACAAGGAATTATTGCATAAAGGGTGGGAAACTTCAACAGGTATTCTTACACCTAGTCAATATGGAAACAGCTTCCCGATGATTCCCTACGCAGAACTTGCACTCAGGGGAAGCAGGTTCTCATTCCCAGGTTCAACTTGGGAACAGTCGCGATATGATAGTCAACAAATTTGTACACAGCGAGGACTAGACCTCGCACTGGGGGGGATTTATGATCATGTGGGTGGTGGCTTTCACCGTTACACAGTTGATCACACTTGGACAGTACCGCACTTTGAAAAAATGCTCTACGACAACGGACAGATTGTAGAGTATTTGGCAAATTTGTGGAGTTCAGGCGTGCAAGAACCAGCTTTTGAAAGAGCGATCGCCAAAACTGTCCAATGGCTGAAACGAGAAATGACAGCCCCATCTGGATACTTCTATGCAGCACAAGACGCAGATAGTTTCACCACTCCCACAGAAGCAGAACCAGAAGAAGGCGCGTTTTACGTCTGGAGTTACAGCGAACTACAGCAACTGCTGAGTTCTGAGGAACTAACAGAATTACAACAGCAGTTTACAGTTACGCCTGACGGTAACTTTGAAAATCAGAATGTGTTGCAAAGGCGTAATGCTGGAAAACTGAGTGAAACACAAGAGTACACATTAGAGAAGTTGTTCGCTGTTCGCTATGGAACAGCACCTGAATTTGTAGAAACTTTCCCCCCCGCCAGCAACAACCAGGAAGCGAAAACAGGAAACTGGAAAGGACGCATTCCCGCAGTCACAGATACAAAGATGATTGTCGCTTGGAATAGCTTGATGATTTCCGGTTTAGCAAGAGCGTATGCAGTCTTCCAACAACCAGAATATTTGGAATTGGCAGCAAAAGCAGCGAACTTTATATTAGATAATCAGTTTGTCGATGGGCGTTTTTACCGACTCAATTATGAGAGTCAACCAACAGTACTAGCTCAATCTGAAGATTACGCCTTTTTTATCAAAGCACTACTGGATTTACATAGCAGTTCTCCTGAAGAAAAAAACTGGTTGGAGGTGGCGATCGCAATCCAAGAGGAATTCCACGAATATCTCTGGAGTGTCGAACTTGGTGGATACTACAACACATCAAGTGACGCAAGTCAAGACTTAATTGTGCGAGAGCGCAGTTATGCAGATAACGCGACACCTTCGGCTAATGGAGTGGCGATCGCCAACCTTGTCCGTCTTGCTCTTGTAACCGACAATCTTCATTATCTGGATTTAGCCGAGCAAGGGTTAAAAGCTTTTAGAAGTGTGATGAGTCGTGCTCCCCAAGCTTGTCCCAGTTTGTTTACAGCGTTAGATTGGTATCGTAACTGTACTTTAATCCGCACGAGCGCAGAGCAGATACAGTCTATTAACCCCATGTATTTACCGAGTACTGCGTTTGTTGCGGTGTCGAAATTACCTGAGAGTACTGTTGGGTTGGTTTGCCAAGGTTTGAAATGTCTTGCACCAGCGGAAAGTTTAGAGAAGCTGTTGCAGCAAGTGCAGCAGAGTCAGGTGAGGGGATAAAAAACCTCACCCCTAACCCCTCCCCTTAGTAAGGGGAGGGGAACTTTGGCGTAGCCAAAAGCGGGGTGAGGTTCTCCGCGATGTGTGGTTTATTGAGTATCAAACACTCGACGATGAGTATCAAACACTCGACGATGAGTATCAAACACTCGCCCACGAGTTCCAAACACTCGACGACGAGTAATATGGCAGTTCTCAATTGAGTGTAATACAGATTGTTTGTACAGCTAACACCCGATCATGACAGCGTTAAAATAAACCCATAAATACCTGATGCCATACAAGCCATGTCCCTCGCCAAAGAATTAGACTTTCCTCAAGACATCCCAGAAGATGTTATCCTTCCTCCAAGTGATTTATACAGCGACGAACCTCCCTTGGAAACTGAACTACATTTACGGCAAATAATTCTACTTTTCACATGTTTGGAATGGTTGTGGCGAGACAGGACTGATTTTTACGCTGCTGGCAATCTGACTATTTATTACAGTCTCAGCAAACGCAAATCAGAAGACTTCCGAGGACCAGATTTTTTCGTCGTGCTAGACACAGAACGTAAAACTCGTAAAAGTTGGGTAGTCTGGGAAGAAGATGGTAAATATCCTAATGTTATTCTAGAAATTCTTTCAGAATCAACTGCTAATACAGATAAAGAACTTAAGAAAAAACTTTATCAAAATACCTTCCGCACCCCCGATTATTTTTGGTTCGATCCATACACATTAGAATTCGCTGGATTCCATTTAGTGGATGGCAAGTATCAACCTTTAGAAACAAATCATCAAGGGCATTTGTGGAGTCAGCAACTAAATTTATATCTGGGAATTCATCAAGATTTATTGCGATTTTTTACAGCATCAGGACAGTTAGTTCCAACACCAGAAGAAGAGGCTGAATCTGAACGTCAACAAAAAGAATTAGCACTTAGTAAAGCTGAAAGATTAGCTGCTAAATTGCGAGAATTAAACATTGATCCTGATACAATTTAGAGCATTATCAGTTATCAGTTACCAGTTATCAGTTGAGCGAATGCACCTTTCAAGCATAGTCTTAGCAGGTGGAAAGAGTTCTCGCATGGGACGGGATAAAGCATTGATTCCTATTCAAGGCATACGCCTGTTGCAATTGGTTTGTCGAATTGCCCAAAGTTGTGCTGATATAGTTTACGTAGTCACTCCTTGGCAGGAACGATATCAAGATTTGTTACCATCTACAGTTCAGTTTATCAAAGAAGTGCCTTTGTCTAGTGAAACTGGCAGTGAACAACAAGCTCACGGACCAATGATTGGATTTGCTCAAGCACTGGAGTCTGTACAAACAGATTGGGTGTTGTTGCTGGCTTGCGATTTACCCAACTTGCGTGTTGAGGTGTTGCAGGAATGGGCAACTACATTGGATAGTGTGGAAGATGAAGC
Source organism: Brasilonema sp. UFV-L1 (assembly GCF_012912105.1). Lineage (GTDB taxonomy): Bacteria > Cyanobacteriota > Cyanobacteriia > Cyanobacteriales > Nostocaceae > Brasilonema. The sequence continues at coordinate 6,420 of NZ_QMEA01000143.1, read as the reverse complement.
TATAGCAGCTCTGGTTCCCCAAGCTAAAGGATGGGAACCACTGTGCGGTTTTTATCGCCGTCGTTGTTTATCAAGTCTGGTGGAGTATATTAATCAAGGAGGGCGATCGTTTCAGGAGTGGTTGAAGCAACATCCTGTGAAAGCATTGCCTTTACGAGATCCACAAATGCTTTTTAACTGTAATACACAACAAGACTTATTTCGATTCCAATCTCAGCTACAATAAGGGATTACAATTGCAATTTTATGCAATAGTGTCTGTAGCGCGACTACATACTAAGTAGGTCAACATTGAAAAACGTAGAATCGAGTCTTTGCGATTACTACCCTGCGGGAAGCCCCCTCCGGGGTCTACGCTTCACTGCGTTGCGCTGCCCTCCGGGCACGCTACGCGCTCCGTAATGACATTTCACGTTTAATTAGGTTGAGCTACTTATATCTGTTGTGATTCATAACTTAGTTCCTCTAGCCTCTGTTGGCGACGATGAAACATACTATATCAGTACTTGTCGAAGATGAAGCGGGAGTTCTTTCCCGTATTTCTAGCTTATTTGCCCGTCGTGGGTTCAACATAGAAAGTCTTGCTGTTGGTCCTGCTGAGCAATCAGGAATTTCTCGAATTACAATGGTAGTCCCTGGTGATGACCGTGTGATTGAACAACTCACGAAGCAACTATACAAGCTCATCAACGTTTTGAAAGTGCAAGACGTTACAGAAATTCCTTGTGTGGAACGAGAATTGATGTTACTCAAGGTGAATGCAACAAGCAGCAGCCGTTCAGAAATTGTCGAAATAGCTCAAATTTTTCGGGCGAGAGTCGTAGATGTGGCAGAAGATTCTGTTACTCTCGAAGTTGTCGGAGATCCAGGTAAAATGGTGGCAATTGTACAAGTGCTGCAAAAATTTGGCTTGAGAGAAATCGCTCGCACTGGTAAAATTTCTTTAACTCGTGAGTCTGGTGTCAATACTGAGTTACTGAAGTCTTTGGAAGCAAAGGTTTCATAAGCAGATAATTGCCTGCAAAGTGATACATCCAAAGGCGGGAGTCGGCAAAGACGACTCCCGCCCAGACTTACCGTTGTCGCACTCGTTCAGGGCTTCCAGTCGGAATTGCGGCAATGAGTTTTTGTGTGTATTCCTCTTTGGGTTCGCGATATATACTCTCTGCTGTTCCTTGTTCGACAATTTCACCGCGATTCATCACCAAGATGCGATCGCTCATAAATTTCACCACACTCAAGTCGTGAGAAATAAAAATATAAGTCAGTCCAAACTCGTCTTGCAATTCTTTCAACAAATTCAGCACTTGTGCTTGCACCGACACATCCAGCGCTGAAACCGATTCATCACAAATGATAAACTTAGGGTTCAATGCTAAAGAACGAGCAATACAAATCCGTTGACGTTGACCACCAGAAAACTGATGAGGATAGCGACTCATCGCATCTGCACTCAATCCTACCCGTTCTAAGAGATAAGCGACGCGTTCTCGTCTTTGTTGCTTTGTCTTACCTATCGAGTGAATCAACAAAGGTTCTGCAATTGCTTCCCCAACTTTGAAGCGTGGATCAAGCGAACTAAAGGGGTTTTGGAAAACAATCTGCATTTGGAGGCGCAACTTCTGCAATGGTTTTCCTTTGAGATTTGTGATATCTTGTCCCTCAAAAAGGATTTGACCACTCATGGGTTCAATTAATCGTAGCAAAGTTCTGCCAAGAGTCGTTTTACCGCAACCAGATTCTCCTACCAATCCTAGCGTTTCTCCCTTTTTCACATCAAAGGAAACATTATTTACTGCCATAAAATAGCGTTTTGTCCCACCAAACATCCCTCGTATTGGGAAACCAACCTTCAAATTACGAACTTGCAACAAAGATTGTTGCTGTTCTAAAATGTGCAACCTTTGATTTATCTCTTCTGTTGTCACTTCCACAGGTTGCTGAGGTTGTTTCTCCTGAATCACCAAATTTCCTGTTGGCGTTTCTTCCACATTCATGTAGTCGGAAACTGTCAGGAGTTTTTGAGGACGGCGGTTGAGTGTAGGGCGACAAGCTACTAAGCCTTTGGTGTATGGATGCTGCGGATGAGCAAAAATTTCTGCTGCCGAATTGTATTCTACAATTTTGCCTCTGTACATCACCGCGACTTTATCAGCAACTTCTGAAATCAACCCTAAGTCGTGAGTGATGAAAATTAATGCCATTTCACGGCGCTGCTGCAATTCTCTCAGCAACTCAAGAATAGTTGCTTGTACTGTCACATCCAATGCTGTTGTTGGTTCATCTGCAATCAGTAACAATGGATTGCACGAAATTGCCATTGCGATCATCACCCGTTGCAACTGTCCTCCAGAAAGTTCATGAGGGTAACGTTCTAGAATCGCTTCTTTGTGTTGCTTTACCAATTGTGCCAGCTTTTGCTCATCTACGTTTGATGAACCAAAAGAAGTTTGTTTCCAAGTTTCGATATACTGTTGCCTGAGAGCTTCATCGCTAGGGAGAAGTTTAACTTCTTGCAGGCGGGCGATCGCACTTCGTCGTGCTTCAGATGCTGAAATATTCTGGTGTCGTAAAATCGCTTCTGTTATCTGAAACCCAATCGTATAAACCGGATTGAGCGAGCTCATCGGTTCTTGGAAAATCATCGCAATATCGCCGCCTCTATGGAGCTGTATTTGCTCGTTTGGCAACTCCACTAAATTAATCGGCTGACCATTCTCTTGAGGGTGAAACCAAATTTCACCACCACTAATTCTACCAGGATTCTGGATCAATCCCATCACCGCGAGCGATGTGACTGATTTTCCGCTTCCCGACTCTCCCACTATTCCTAGAGTCTCTCCTCGGCGTAGTTCAAATGAAATCCCATCTACAGCTTTGACATTTTTACTCTCACCGGCAAATTCAACCTGCAAATTGCGAACGTCTAGGATAGTTTTTCTCATAAAAGTCGGAGGTTTAAATCTTGACTTATAAATTATTTGGATTTTAACAGCGAGTTTGATTTTTTGGGAGCATCCCAATTTTTGAAAAACACGTTTGTCATTAGTCGCGAAGTCCTTCCCAAAGGGAAGGAACAGGAGCGAGGAATCTCAAACCTTGTTCACGACTTGAGATGCTCCCAAACGCTATCGCTCCATTCAGCATGACAATAAATTTAAACATTTGGGATGCTCCCGATTTTTTTTATTGATCTGTACAACTTGTGACGATCATTATTTCTTGATTGTTACGCAATCAGCGTTCTAGTTTGCATGAATAATGACAAAAAATAGCTGAAAGTGTTCGATGCAACGGATGAAGCAACAGGTAAGCGCGGATGATTCCTCCGTCATACCCACAAATCACCAATCTCAGGACTTACGCATAACTTACCCGATTTATACCAAACCCGATTTATACCAAACATCCTCTGCTTCGCAACCAAATACGAACTCACCGAACCGCTTTGGTGGTAGATGGTGCGTCAGTCCTAAATTTCATACATTGATTTCATCATCCGTTACTAAATTTGTTACATCTTTTAACCAATTCCTGACTAAAATGGGATATCGTCTGGATCGGGTTCATCAGTTGGTGTCACCCCATAGTTACTGCGTTCAAAATTTTTATTTTGGGGTTTGCCTTGTTCTTCTGTGTCATTTTGGGGAAGAACACTAACGCTGCTTTTGACTGGAGTTGGTGTGGGGATGGGCGAATCGTAAGCAGGAGTCGCCTTGGGAGGAGGAGGTGCTACAGGAGTTAATGGCGTTTGAACAACAGATGGTGATGAACTTGTATTGAGAGTGATTCCTAAAGAGTGAATCTTTTGTACTGTCAACTCAGCACGTTTTTCTTTAAAACCTTCTGGACGTTCAATGGTATTCATTCCTAGACGCCCTTCCAAAAGGACGCGATCGCCTTGATGATAATTTTGCTGAATTTCTTTTGCCAAGTTTCCCCAGCCTACCACTTTTAAGGTTGCTGGAGGTTCTCCTTCTCGCAGTCCAGGAAACTGCACGAGCATTTCAGTCACTTCTAGGTTCTCTGCTGTAAAGCGAAGTTGTGGTTCTTGAATAATTTCTGCTAACAATATACAACTATTCATGAAATCCTCCTTATGAAAATAGAATGAGTTAACAAAAGATGCTGTGTTCTTACTGAGTTATGGAATGTCCCAAAGAATGAATCAGCAAACTTGCATGAGTGGTTGTGCGGGTCAAATAATAAAGATAGATAACTGTTTTTGACGACTTTCTTTGAAAAAGCTCAGTTATGCTTTCAGTTTTTCAATTACTTTTAGCATAAAAGCCAAGCGATTGTCGTGAACAGAGAGTACACCCTGTTTACAACCTTCGCCTGACTGGAAAAGAATTGAATCTGACACTTAATTAGTATAATTGTACCATATCAAAAATCTTAATGAATGGTTTTTGATTGGTAACAAGTGACACAAGGATAGCTCTCGCCGGACCACCACCCACAATGCAACAATTTGTGGTTTGTACGTCTAGAATGTCATGAGCAGAGGTTTGTGTTTCTTGGGAAGAATTTGAGGTGTCATGGGTAGCGGTTTGGCTACCGGCTTTAAATCTATGCAAACAATAGACCTCTTGCAAAAATGCTTGAATTGTCATGTTGAGCGGAGCGAAACATCTCTGAGATTCCTCGCTACACTGCGTTTCGCTCAGAATGACATTCACGATTTTTGACTTTTGCAAGAGGTCTAATATTTATTCACAATTCCACGGTAGTTCGGTTTTTATGACTCATACTCTTTTTTTGACTTTTCGTATTCTCTTTAAGCGTGTATCATGAGCCAGGAGTCAGAATAACTCTTGTGCAAGTGGGTAACGAGTTGGATATGGTGCCTTCTGATGTTTTCAAGAGCACGCTGAACCAGTTCTCAAACAGCTTAAACTCCTAGATTCATCAATAAATCATTCTGAATCAGGAATTGCTCTGTTCTGAATTCTTCTTACTATCACAGTTACTTTAAATTCTCGTGGCGCAAGTTGTATTAGAAAACGTTTATAAAAGTTTTCCCCCTCGTAGAGGAGAAAGTGTTGCATCCCAAACACAACCCTCTCTCACATCCCAGAAACAAGGGGATATTATTCCGCGTGGAGAAAACGGCAATGTCTTACGGCGGATTAACCTAACAGTAGCAGATGGTGAATTTATGGTGCTAGTAGGACCTTCTGGTTGTGGAAAAAGCACCCTTCTGCGGTTGATCGCTGGGTTGGAAGTGATGACAGGTGGTAATATGTGGGTGGGCGATCGCCTCATCAATGATTTACCCCCCAAAGAACGAGACATCGCGATGGTGTTTCAAAATTACGCTCTCTATCCTCACATGACGGTGTATGACAACATTGCTTTTGGGCTACGACGCCGTTCTCCGGGAGTAGAGGGAGTAAGGGAAGCAGGGGAAGTAAAAATTTCCAACTGGGCAGAAAATTTACTGGTAGGAATGACAAGAGTGCTTCCTAAGGGACTGAGGTATATTTCTGATAGAGAAAGGGCTGTGGATGAGCAGGTGCGCAATGTTGCTCAACTTTTGCAAATTGAACCCCTGTTAAATAGGTTACCAAAGCAGTTATCTGGTGGACAAAGACAAAGAGTTGCATTGGGAAGAGCGATCGCACGTAATCCCCAAGTATTCTTAATGGACGAACCGCTTTCTAACTTGGATGCAAAACTCCGTGCTGAAACTCGTGCTCAAATTGTGAAACTACAGCGTCAGTTAGGTGTGACGACGATTTATGTAACTCATGATCAAACAGAAGCAATGACAATGGGCGATCGCATTGCTATTCTTAATCAAGGTCAGCTTCAACAAGTTGCAGCTCCATTAGAACTTTACAATCGTCCCGCCAACCGCTTTGTTGCAGAATTTATTGGCTCACCACCAATGAATTTTATTCCAGTGAAATTTCATGCTCCCCAATTGATTACCAATGGTGATTTTCGCCTAACCTTACCAGAAGTTTGGGGAAATGCTTTGCAAAAATACGATGGAAAAACTGTCATTTTAGGAATTCGCCCAGAACACTTAATTTTGAGTGTACCTGCAAATAAAAATCTTCCAGTGCAAGTCGAGTTAGTCGAGAATCTTGGCAATGATACATATCTTTCCACAAAACTTCTCGAACCAGGTTTTCAAAAATCAGCTTTTCCAACAAAGGACGTGCAAGTGCGAGTTCCTCCAGAACGTTTTGTGTCTTGTGGCGAGCAACTCTGGTTATCTTTAACACTAGAAAAACTGCACTTTTTTGATCTGGAAACGGAATTAGCAATATTTCCAAAGTAGTATATAATCTGTACCTATAGACTGTTGACTCAAGATAGCTTGTTCAAGCTTTCTACAAATGCCTGATGCTCTGCTGTCTGCAAGCCCTGCTGAAGAACTGGTGACATACTCCTACACCGAATCTGAGA
>NZ_QMEA01000142.1 GCF_012912105.1 Brasilonema sp. UFV-L1 | reverse complement strand
TCTGGACGCTAAATCAGAGATTATAGCGCCAGCCTTCTCTCCGAAATAGGTAAACAATGAAGAAATAGAGAAAATCGCAGAACAATTTATCCTCGCCAACTGTTACAATCCGCAGTTTGTCGGTGGCGTCGTACTACAAAATTCAACAAATTCATCATAAATTACGAGAGTACGCAGTGCCAGGTATCGGAAAGCCAGAACCCGAAAGTGACCCATTTATAAATCTTAATAAAAATCTGTAAGCCTCATATGTTAAACTTTATAAGTCTCGACGCGAGAGAAGAGTACTACCTTCTCACAACTATGCTTCGCATTCCAATACCACCCCTCCTCATCCCTACTTGCCACCAATGGAAGGTGTCCTTGGGGTGCCGTTAGGTCATAAGTAACATCACTGTAGTACAACCACAACCACTCTCCTCCTTTCCTCCAACCTACTGCGTCACCGAAAGCTTTCCAAATTTCACTGTCGTACTTTCTGGTTCCACCCAGACTTTGATAAATGCGCTTTTGCACAGAAAAGCCAAAGCGCCCATTGCTGTATTTTACCCAAAGTTGGTCAATCGTGCGCAGATCTTCACAGGGAAAGTTATCAATGTGTTCAACATCAAGCCAACCTTCTTGTTCTCGAACAGCTACCGCTAGCATAACTCGCGCTGTTTCTTCATCAGCTTCTTTCCACTTTCCTGCTGCTTTGTAAGTCACGCAGTCGGGTGTAGTCCATCTTCGCGGTTTTTAGCTTGATAGTCTCTTGAGTTTGTGCAATACCCAGCAATTCTCTAAACTCCCGCACTGTCTGGACTCTATTTTGTGGTTCAAACGCCATCCCTTTGAGAATTGCTTCATTGACGCGATCGCTAATCCGCGAATTAAATTGCTTTGGCGGTGGTAACTGCGCGTACTTGCGAAAATTAGCAGGAAAAGGAACCTCAGCAGTAAGCAAAGAATACAGCGTCGCAGCGAAACCATAAACATCTGTGCAAGGAGCAAAATTACCGCGTCGTTCGTACTGTTCAATTGGTGCATAACCTTCCGTCTTTGCATTCGTCATGCTTGCTGTTTTCCCAAGGTTAAACTCACGCGCTAACCCAAAGTCAATTAATACTGCTTGTTGCGTCCCGAGTCGTAACAGAATATTATTCGGTTTGATATCCCGATGTAAAAATTTCTGTTTGTGGACATATTCCAAAGCTTGCCCAACTTGGTCAATGTAGCGTAGAGCTTCATTCTCTGGCAACTGTCCGCGCTGCTCAATATGAACTGCTAAATCTTGCCCTGAAATATATTCCATCACCATGCCCCACAGCCCAGCTTCCCGTATCATTTCGTAAACTTGGACAATGTGAAGATGAGTACACCCTCGTAACCGCAAAGCTTCGTTGACAAATTTTTCTTGTTCTTCCTCAAAGTCAGGCTGACTTTGCTGCATGGGGTTAAGAGTTTTGATGGCGATGATTTTATTTGTATTGTTGGCGATCGCACTGTAGGTGACACCATAGCCACCACCACCAAGAATTTTTTGAATAGTGAATCTACCGTTTTTTATAATTTGATTGGGTTGCCAGTATTGCATTGTTCGCTGCTTACGGCTTGAGAGCTATACTTAGAGCTTAATGCTTAGGCGTGAAAAAAGTTTGGTTATTCAGTTATCGAACAAATCTCAATACAGTTCGGTTAGCTTGTTTATCTCAACAGAGAAATCTTTGAGATGATCGAGAGAGCATTTCAGTTAGATTCCTCAAAAAGAGATGGAAAATTACGACGACCACTCACAACACGCAGGATTTCAATACCATCATCTAAAACTCTGTAGAAAATGATATATCCCTCCAGGGGCAATCCTCGTAAGTCGGGACGGATTTGTGCATAACTTTTACCACTGCTTGGGAAGATAACAAGTTGTTGACATTTGCGGTTGAATTCACGGAAAAACCGTTCGCCTGCCTCGATGCTATTCTGGGCAAAGTAATCAGCAATTTCATTGAGATCTCGGCTAGCGAGAATGTTGATGATGTAGTGCTTCATTCTTATGCTTGACGTGCTTGCCGGAACCGCTCTAGAATTTGATTCACGAAAGTCTCACCGTCAATTGGTGGGGTATGCTCTGAAGCAGCGATCGCAGCGTCAACTTTTTCTCGTACATCCTCAACCCACTCCGCATCGGCGCGATCGTATTCATCTAGCAACCGTAGAGCAACTTCAAGGACTTCTTCTGCAGAACGATATTTTCCATCTTGAAGTTTAGTTTGAATAAAACGCTCTTGGTCAGGAGTAAGACTTATGCTCATGGGAAACCTCTATTTTCATCTAAAACTTTTGATTCAAATATGGCGAAGCTTGTATGCTAAAGTGCTACTCGCTTTGATTTGCTTGCAACCAATTCAGCAAATCCTCCATCGCGGTAAAATCTCACAAGGCTTCACCAAGTGCTTCTAACTGAGAAAGAGTGAGAGATTGGATGTGCGATCGCAAATCTTGTGATAATTCTCCTACCCGTTTTTGTAATAGTCACACAAAATTGCTAAACTTACAGCAGGCTGGTGGAAGCGATCAAACTGGATCAACTGGAATAATGAGTGTGAATGTTGCTCCCTCACCTGGACGGCTAACGAGTTTGACTCGTCCTCCGTGTGCTTGAGAAATGGCCCGCACTATTGCTAACCCTAAACCTGTTCCATCAGAACGGCGGTAGCTGTTTTCACCGCGAGCAAATCGTTCAAAAATGCGCTGCTGGTCAGTCAAGGGAATACCTTCACCGGTATCCCGTACCCAAAAGCAAGCAGTGCCATTCTGAAGAGAAGAGCCAAGTGCGATTGTGTTGTTTACCTCCGTGTGTTGAGTCGCATTCTGCGCTAAATTCATCACTGCCTGTGTCAATCGCTGGTGGTCTGCTACAATGCGACCCGTTCCCTTAGTATCTAGACACCAGTTGCGTGGGGCTAGGGCTTTCGCCTTGGCAAACAATTCTTCTGTCAGTAACGCAACATCTACAAGTTCTAAGTGCAAGAAGTTCGGCTGCTGTGCTTTTGCTAAAAGCAGCAAATCATCCACAAAGCGGCTCATGCGATCCAATTCATCGGTCACAAGCAGCAGAGTTTCCTGCTGTTCTTTTGGATCATCTCCCATTAATTCCAAATGTCCACGAATAATTGTGATCGGGGTTCGCAGTTCATGCCCCACATCATTAATGAATTCCCGTTGACTGGTAAATGCGGTTTGAAGCCGATCAAGCATTTCATTGAACCGAATGGTAAGTTCCCCAATCTCATCAAAGCGATAGACTGGAATCCGGCGAGTCAAATCTGATTCGCTGGTGATGCCTGCGGCTTCGGTCAATAAGCGCAGGGGAGCCATCACCTGTCCACTGACAACCCAGGCGATGACAGAAGCGAAGATCAAGACTCCAAGCATCACATTGGCAATAACTACAATCGCTTCATTCACTTCTTGACGTTCAGCAGAAATGGAGTGAGCAACCACAAAAACGCCACGATTCTTGCCCCGAACGAATGGTTCTGCCCGATAAAGGATGATTTCACCTGTTTGTGACCTCACCCAACAACGCTCAGGTTTGGTCAGTTGTGCCAGGGATTGAACTAACTTACCATCCTCGCCTAAAACAGTAGGGACAGCTCTGGGGCTGGAGCGATAAAATTTACCATTGAGCAGTGTCAGCAAAAACTCATGATTGTCAGGAATATTACGCCTGAGAAACACTTTAAAAACGGCAGCGAGATTATCTCCAAAGGGTTTGCCCGTTGCAGGATTTTGCCCATCAACAAGTTGCCGAAACTCCTGCACCTCCTGCGTCAGAGAGCGCTCAACTCGCCCCTGCAATCGAGTCAGAAGGATTTGACGGATCATCACAATGCTCATCAGAGCAGAAGCAGACATCAACAGCACATACCACGCCAGAATACGCGTCCGAGTACTCAAGAACACCCGCCGCCATCCAGACGACGGTGATTGGTCTAAGCCAGTTTTCCAACTTTTGTGCTTTGGTTTCAATTGCATAACGGCGGGTCACAGATTCCCCAGATTTCTCATAAACCCTGAAAAAAACAGGGGTCAAAAACTGCCAAAAGATTTCTTGCAAAATAATTGTAAAAGTTATACAATGTGACCCCTAGTAATACAAATTGTATACCAGAACAATTCAAGTTTGAACCAGAGAAATCCCACCGCTGCGAAAAACCTAGTTCTTTGCAAAATTCAAAGAGGGTTAATTAACGGCACGGTTGTACATGTATCCATACTAAGCTGTTTGCTCGCATGAAAAAACCATGCATATCCTGTTCGTTGAAGATGAATCAAGAATTGCCAATTTCGTCCGCGCTGGACTGAAGGAACAGGGATTTGTCGTTGACTATTGCGATAATGGCGATGATGGATACATTCGAGCAATGGAAAATGAATATGATGCAATCGTCCTTGATATCATGGTTCCAGGTAAAGATGGATTGTTTATCCTCAAACACCTACGACGCGAAGGGCGTAATGTACCGGTGATTTTGTTAACAGCTCGCAATGAACTAGATGATCGACTTGAAGGTCTCAATCTTGGGGCGGACGACTATATCGCAAAACCGTTTTTTGTTGAGGAGTTGGTTGCTCGGATTCATGCTGTGGTGCGTCGGAGTATGGGCGATCGCCAAAATCTGTTGTGTGTCGGACCACTCAAATTGGATCGTATCACGCGGGAAGTCACCTGTAATCAGCAGATTGTGGAACTCACCACCCGTGAGTTCAATCTCCTAGAATATCTGATGCGCTCTCCCGGACGAGTTTTTACCCGTATGCAAATCTTGGAACATGTCTGGGGTTATGATTTCAATCCTAGCACCAACGTGGTTGATGTATGCATCCAAAGGATTCGTAAAAAGATTGACCTTATTGGTGGAATGGGTTGGATTGAGAGTGTACGTGGAGTTGGGTATCGTTTTTCTAAGCCGGAATCTTGAATTGTGAAACTCCGTTCGTTTCGACTCCGAATTGCCTTGTTGTCTGCTGCACTCGCTGGTAGCACACTCATCGGATTTGGGTTAGTCTCTTGGTTTCTTATTTATGATGCTAAACTCAACCGCCTTGATGCAGAATTAAAAGGTCACCTAATGTGGACAGGTCGCCCACGATCCCCAGAACGTTGGCAATCGTTTGAAACTTTATTATCTAATCAACTAGGGAGAAATACACAGACATCTATTGCACTTCTAGTCATCGACACAAATGACAAAATCGTTTATCAGTCAGAGGAATGGTCTGATGAGCTAAATGTCAATGGTCTGTGGTCTGCCCGTCCGCGAGTATCCCCTACTACCTCATCCTCCAGCCAACAAAGTTCTTCCTCACAGACAGAACAAGAATCTCAAGAACAATCACAACGCCCTCGCAAGCGTCCTCCTCGTGTACCACCGCCTCCTCCTCGAATTGTTACTCAGTACACATCAACAGGGGCTTGGCGCGTTGGTGCGATTACCTTTTCCCAGGTTCGAGTTGCGATCGCCGTTAGCTTAAAAGCCATTGATCAAGAAATGGCTGTTATTCGTAACATCTTCCTAATTTCAATACCTGTGGTGCTTCTGTTGGTTGCTGGAGGTGCTTGGGGGCTGTCTGGCAAAGCATTATATCCGATTAAACAATTAACTGTAGCAATTCGACAAGTGACAGTTCAAGGGCTAGACCAACGAGTTCCCATTGATGCAATAGATGTTGAATTTGTAGAGCTGATTCAGGTATTTAACCAGATGTTGGAACGCTTAGAACACAGCTTTAAGCAAGCGTCTCGTTTTAGCGCTGATGCAGCTCACGAACTCAAAACCCCACTTACAATTTTACAAGGTGAAATAGAACAGATTTTGCAACAGGCTGAACCTGGTTCGCAGATCCAACAAAGCTTGAGTCATCTTTTGGATGAAGTGCGCCGTCTTAGTGGAATTGTGCGTAAACTCTTGCTGCTTTCTCTAGCAGATGCTGGACAAATGAGGCTGCAACGAGTTGAAGTCAATCTATCTCAATTATTAATCGAGATGGTTGAGGATATAGAACTGCTTGCACCGCAGTTAACCCTTGAGACAAAAATTGCTGAACGATTGTATGTACAGGGCGATCGCGATTTGCTAACCCAAATTTTACAAAACTTATTGAGCAATGCCATCAAATATAATCTTCCTGAAGGTTGGATACGAATTCACACTCGTCAGCAACAAACAACAGTCTTAGTAACAATCAGCAATTCCTCTAAAGATATTCCCTTAAGCGATCGCCAACGAATTTTTGACCGCTTTTATCGCAGTGACCCCGCCCGAACGCGCAAGGTGGACGGAGTAGGGTTAGGATTGAGTTTAGCATGGGAAATTGCACGCGCTCATGGCGGTGAACTAACACTTGACTCAACACCATCCGGCCAGACTGCGTTCACTTTAAGCTTGCCGAAATCACAAATCAATAACTCTTTTCCGTCGCAAGATAGATGTGCTAAAACCCTGAAAGGATTTACTAACTTCAAGCAATAATACTGAATGCGAGTATTCTAGTCACGAGTTCCTGTGTAAGCGGCTTGGGAGATGAGAGGAATTTCAGCGTACATTCCTCTTACAGCTTGGACAATACTATATATTGATGCAACGACAACTGCCAGGAAAATTAAGGTGACAACCACATTCCCAAACAAAGGCACTGATATTGACGCACCTTGTTGCACAATACCTATAAGTTGTAGAACTGCCATACACAAATAAGTAAATATGGATAGCAAAAGTGCCTGCAAGGTATGGAACCGAATAAAGTGTTGAACTTTTTCGTTTCTGACTACAAGAAGATACAAAGCAAAGAAAATAACAAAATCCGCACCAATAAATGGTATCAATTGATTTAAAAATTGATACAGTTGCATCACAGGCATTAAGGGCACATACAGCCATTGTAGAAAGGGGAACTGTGAAAATAAGAAGAAGCCAAATGCATAAACTTGAATTAAAGGCAAAATATAAGGCAAGCAAGACAAAAGACGATTTTGAGTTGTGGTACTTCCCCGCCAAGCCATCTTGATTTCTCCTGTTGTTAAACAATCAATGCTACTAAGCCAAGGATAACGCAGGTAAGTAGACACAGAAAAAGAAACAAGCTGTTGGTCATTCAATATTGGCAACTCGAAAACCCATCACACACTCATATTGGTCTGGTTGCTGTTCAGTCAGTTTGCGAATTGCATGACCACATAACAGTTTACCTTGACGCCACCGAGGTTGACCGCTTCCATCAGCAAGTAAACAAGATTGACAGACTTGTTGAGGAGTAAAAATTTGGTTATCCATGAGAATTACTAGCATCCAATCCCTCCTGTTAAGGACTGATTATGACTCACATATACCCAGGAGGAGAACACTGTGGTCAGGGTGGTAATAAATGTTGTAGCGGATGATTTGTCTGTGGTCCTATGGTTGTCGCATCCGTTACATTCTTAACTGTTACCCTTTGCCCAACCTTCCATGCTCACTTTGGAAGAATGTGGGTCATTACAATCTCGTCAAAATTTTTCTGTGTACTTTCGTTTATTGTACGTTGATTCTTTGATTTTGTAGTAATAAGTAATACATAAATTAATTTATGAATTATTAAATCCCTCTGGACAAAGAAGGGCGATGCCCAAGCCGCCACTTTCGGTGAACGTCTATCTTAAAGAAGCTTTACGAATCTGGAAGCAAGTTCACATCCCCAAATCCACGGCAATTCGATGGGCACATGCAAACCCAGAAAATGCCACCGCATTTAAACCTTGACCTGGAAACGTACTATCTCCGACACAATAAAGTCCTGGGATAGGCGTTCTATTGAATGGCATTCCTAACAACCCCCGCAACTTCCGGCGGGGAATTGGTCCATATGTACCATCTTGACGCCCTAAAAAGCGACGATGAGTTAATGGCGTTCCTACTTCCAGATAATCCAACCCTGCATTTAAACCAGGAAAAATCTTCTCTAAACGCTCAATTATGCGCCAAGCTGCTTCTTCCTTCTTCACCTCGTACATTCTTGCACAGAGTCCTCGCCATTCATCAATCCAGTGAGGTGTAAAGGCGTGAATAATGTGATGTCCTGCTGGCGCTAAATCTGGATCTAGCAACGTAGGGATAGACACAAACAGAGTCCCTTCTGATTCTGTCATCTTTTCCCAATCTTCTAAGATGATATGATGACACTCCGTTCCCTTTGGCAAAACCTCTGCCTTCACTCCGATGTGCAAGCTGAGAAAACTGGGCGACTTATGATAGCGTTGCTGCCAATTTATCTCAGCAGAAGGAATTTCTTGTTGACTCATTAGTTTGCCAAATGTGTCCCAGCGTGTGGCATTGGACACGATGCGCTTGGCACGGTATACTTGACCGCTAGCGAGTTGCACTCCTACGGCTCGTCTGTTTTCTATGATAATTTTTGTTACCCTAGCTTGATACTGAATCTCACCACCAGCTTTAATCAGCCCCTCTACTAATTTTTGGGCTATTTGTCCGACGCCTCCTTTAGGATAGTTGACTCCTCCATAGTGCCTATCAGAAAAGACCATCCCAGCATTTATCATTGGTGTCATGTCAGCTGGTACAACCGACCAACAATAACACTCCATATCAATAAATTTCAGCAACTGAGGATCTTGAATATAGCGTCGTGCGACATCTCCAGCATTTTGAGGCAGATACTTCACCAAACCAAGACACTTCAGGGGATGCTGAAAAAATACACGCATTAAATACCGGGGTTCTTCCAGCGACAGCAAGTCTATGCTGTTCAGACAATGAAAGACTTTCCAACATTCGTCATAAAATCGACGAATTTCTTGACTCTGATTCGGAAAATACCCAGTCAGATTTTGCAAAAATTTTTCATAAACTCTATCGACTTTGAGATTTAAGCCGTTCGGCAAATGATAGTGAATTTGTACTGAATCAGGAACAACTTCTAAACTAACGTTGACAGCTTGCAAAGCACGAGTCAGTAAGTTGGTGGTACCTTTGTGCCCAAATCCAAAAATCATCGAAGCCCCGACATCGAAGCGATAGCCTTGGCGTTCAAAGTAACCAGCACTGCCTCCTGGAATCAGATAACGTTCTAGCATCATTACCTTGGCACCTTTTACTGCTAGCTGAGTCGCTGTCACTAAGCCACCGATACCAGATCCAATGACAATAACATCACTAGCCTGCATGTTTTTTGTCCTCTGTTCTTTGTCTTTTGTCTTTAGCAATCTTACTAGGACTTACGCAAAAACCCTTTTAAACCCTCTTAACTTCGTGCTCTATGCCCTGCGGGCACGCTACGCTAACGCGTCCTACCCTGCGGGAAGCCCTTCGGGGAAGACCTTCGGTCTCGCTGCGCTAACGCAGTCGCCTCTGTCGGGAAACCCTCCTGCAGCGCTGTCTCACCGCTGCGCGTCTATGCGGTTTATTTTTTCATTATTTTGCGTAAGTCCTGTCTTAATCATAAAAAAAAAGGGACAGCCTGCTGCTGCTGGCCAATCCCGTCTGCCGATCCTTAAAGAGAGGAGAACACTGAATTACAATATAACCTCGATTGAGAATTTATGTCAACAATTAATGCAAAAGAGTTTCAATACTTGTTGAGTTGTGCTTATTTTAGCTTTGAGTTGTATCCCAGAAAAAGTATTATTATGTTTCAGTCGTTATACGATATGGAAAAGCTTATATCCGGCTATGACGCTACAATTGCGTGTTTATGTCCCACCTCATCCTCTAATTAAGCACTGGTTAGCAGTCGCCCGTGATGCTGCTACACCCTCCGTATTATTTCGCAGTGCAATGACCGAATTAGGACGATGGTTAACTTATGAAGCAGCAAGAGAGTGGTTACCCACTCAAGAAATAACAGTCCAAACTCCTTTGGATAATAGTCCAGCAACTTTAATAAATCCAACAGTTCCAATAGCAGTCGTACCGATTCTGCGAGCTGGGTTAGGATTGCTAGAGGGAGCACAAACAGTGTTGCCTTTGGCATCAATTTACCATCTTGGCTTAGTGCGCGATGAAAAAACACTGCAACCGTCTTGTTACTTAAATAAATTGCCTGAAAAATTCAAAGCGCAAACGCGAGTGTTAGTGACCGATCCAATGTTAGCAACAGGCGGGTCGATCATGAATGCAATGGCAGAATTAACACAACGGGGTATTGACCCAGCCCTAACGCGGATTGTGTGTGTTGTAGCAGCACCGCCAGCTTTACAAAAACTGAATGATGCTTATCCGGGTTTAATTGTTTACACAGCTACAATTGATGAAACGGTTAACAATCAGGGATTTATTGTACCAGGATTAGGAGATGCAGGCGATCGCATCTTTGGGACATAAGTTAGTATGCAGCTAAGGCACATAACGCGTAAATAAATCTCCAGCCTTATTAAAATGAATAACCGACTACGCCCACAAATCAATCACAAAGGCTGGAGGTTTCTTTTTATGAATCTCCCTAAGACAACATGAGGTGCAAAAACAACCCAAAAGGTGCAGCGTTTCTTCAAGGCGGTATAATTATGAGTCAGCAAGATGGTTTCGCAGGCGGTTTTTTTGCCGGAGCAATTTTCGGTGGTGTTGTTGGTGGTATTATCGGTACGCTTGTTGCTACAAGACGTGATCCAGAACAAATAGTTGAGGAAGAACCTCAAACAACCACCAATTCAACAGAAGCGAAAAAAGTCACCAAAAGACGTCAAATGAGAGCTTCGGAAAATGAGAGTATGGAAATGGAAGTGGCGAGGCGATCGCTTGAAGATAAAATCGCCCAGCTTAATGCCACAATTGATGAAGTGCGGCAGCAGCTAGGGAGTGTGAGTGGCAATACCAATCAAGTCATTCACGAACGTTCTTCATTGCGTAGCGAGGAGTCACGCTAACGTTTTCAAAGCAAAATAGTGGGATTGTCAACAGTCATCACTCATCAGCATGTATAGTTTGATAAAAACTAGTTGACAACTGATGACTGTATCTGCACGCCATGACATCGGCTCAATTAAAATCAAAGATAAGACCGCTTTTGACACTTAACAGGAAACCAACCCATTCATGAATTTGGATCTACTGATTAACACGCTGGTTACTTTCATAACCATTTATAGCTATTTACTGATTATTCGGGTTTTGTTGACATGGTTCCCCAACGTCAATTGGTATAATCAACCATTTGCCGCTTTGAGCCAAGTCACTGATCCTTATCTCAATCTGTTTCGTTCCATCATCCCCCCATTGGGTGGTATTGATTTTTCCCCGATCTTAGCCTTCTTGCTACTGAACATAGTAGGTGGCGGGTTACAGGGGTTGCGATAATCATCCTCTGCAATTGGTGGAATTTAGCTAGCCGTAATGGTTGAAGTACCCATAGACAAACCCAACCTTTCTAAGAAAAGTTGGGTTTTACTTATTATAATGAAGACTACCGACGCACTGGAGCACTAAACCCAGCCGCCTTGAACTGCTTCAACTTCAAAGGTACAGGCTGGTTTGCAGGGACGGAAATCCTCAATTCAAAATCACTGACACCTGGTGGAATTTCTTTAATAGAACCAAGACGAGTACGGTTTTGCATCACAGAGTCATTGTTAGCATCATAAATGCGCCCAAAAATATCTGCATCGTAGACAGTTTTGTTCGTGCCATTTTGAGCTTTGCCAGTGACAAGAAAGCAGTTTGCCACCATAGTTGTACCACTTGTCACGGCCCCTTGTGCTAATTCTTTTGGACATTCATGATAAGAAATGTTAGATAGTTTAATCTGTGTCAATGCTACGGCGCTTGGTGTAAACAACCACGATAGAACCCCGATGACACAGGAAATAAAAATAACTTTAACTACTCTTGAGTACTGAGTCTTCAATCTTGAGAAATTCCTTGTAGATAAAGCCAGGGAATTTAATAACGATAGTAGACTATTTTTCTTTTGCATATCTCCAATCACAAGAATAACGAAACTATATACCAACAGAAGGGGTGCGACTAACTCAGCACTCGACGTTGGCTCATAAACACTGTTTTCAACCTCAGCTTACCCGAAATTAGCTCTTAAGATATTAGCTAGTTCTTTTTAACTTTTGTAATAATTATGAAATATAAAACTCTCAATTGCTATATAGCTTATGAGTCCAGATGAGATGAAAGCAGCCTTGCAAACAGCATTTGATCGTTGTGATGTCGCAAGCTGTCCTCTCTCTGATAAGCAGAAAGAGATATTACTGCAAATCTTAGAACAAGTTAAGGAATCTCATACTGTTGTGTCTGATATCGCTAATCCCCTAGACGAACTGACAAAAGAAGAATTGCAAGCATTTTTAGAGTTCGTCAAAGCACAAGAGGAACAACAACAGTCGTGGAAAGCGCAGTTACTAAACGACTGGCTACGTGAAAATAACTCTGGAGCTGTACAATTTATTCGCGATCGCTATGGATTACCCTGGCTGAATCGTATTGAGCCACATCACTTTGACAAGTATGCTGCTCAGGATGTCCTTAAATTAAAGATAGGCGATCGCATTGAGGTTTGCAATGCTCTTTGGGAATGGGTACAAGATAATGGTCCTTGCACCCCAGAATGGTATTCCTGTATTGTCATTAAAGTTAATAAGATAGGGGATGGTGATTCTTCTTCAACCAACTGTATCGTCCGCTTCAACAACGGTGCTGAATTTGAAATTCAAGGTATGTACGAATGGAATCGCGTTCATTGGCGAAGAGGGAGTCAGGGAGTTCGTCCTTAGCATAAAAAGGGGTCGGAATTTTAATTATGGAGTTGCTGAAACTGAAGCTCTTAGTCGTCCTTCGACTCGTTCATATTCATCTTCAAGTAGCCAAAGTTTTGCCTCAAGGTAAGTGTTGCTATTGAACACTAACTGATAATTTTGACTTGGATCGTAAATACAGCTTTTACCAGAACTGTCGCTCAATAAAATCAAAACGTAGGGAGGCGAGGCGGTTGGATCTATCCATAGCTCTGTAAACTCCCAGTTATCAGCTAGGTTTTGTGCGTGGGATAACATGATACTTGTTTCCTTTTACTTTCATCTGTGCGTAATAAAGTGGAATTTTACTACCGTCAATACTGACACGATATCCAACAGGTTCGTTAAAGTATAATCCATAGCGTTCATGTCCACGAATGACTCCTGTAAACTCCCCTTTTTCTATGATTGCTTGAGTAACCATAGACATTGTTGCTTCATCATTAAACACGTGAGCGCTTCCTTCTTTTTGAAGTAGCTGTTGCATTTGGGGGGTATCTGGGAGATGCTTGGCAACATGTTTAATATCGAGAGTTAGTTCTCGGTCAATTAGACTCATTCAAAGGTCGAACTCACGTTAAACCCAAATGGTGTCGCAAAGCTTGACGCATCACGTCTACAGGAACAGTATCCTGTTGTAACCAGATTTTTAATGCTGCTGCGCCTTGTTGAACAAGCATTTCCAATCCATCAATCGCAATCACACCGACTTGCTGCGCTTGTCTGAGAAATTTTGTTGGGTTAGGGGTATATATCAAATCGTAGGCGATCGCCCCTGCTGGCAAATTCTCCATTTCCTCCACACTCAAAGGTGATTCCTCAACATGAGGATACATCCCGATGGGCGTTGTATTTACCAGTAGCTTTGCTTGTGGAATGAGTTTTGGTAGAGAATGCCATGTGTGAACTTGTAAATTCTGCGACTCGCGAGAATCACCCCAACTATTTTGAAATTCTTCTAACTTTTGGGCGTTGCGTCCAACAACAAAAATCTTCTCACAACCTAATTCAGCACAACCTGCAACAACTGCTCTTGCTGCGCCACCATTACCTAAAATCAGAGCTACTGTTTGGCTCCAATCCTGATTATACATTGTTTGCAGAGGAGCAAGAAATCCTTCAATATCTGTGTTTGTCCCAATCCATTTATTGTCTTTACGACTTACCGTATTGACTGCGCCCACAGCTTTGGCAGTCGGTGAAATTTCTGATAACAAAGGCAGTATTGTTTGTTTATGGGGAATTGTAACGTTAAAACCGACAACACCAACAGCCGCAAAGCCAAGAATCGCGACTTCTAAATTCTGTGGTTCTATAGGAAAAGGGACATAGACGTAATTTAGTCCCAACTGCGTAAGTGCAGCATTGTGCATCACAGGTGATAGTGAATGTTCTACCGGATACCCAATCACTCCAAGCAGTTTAGTTTTGCCTGTAATCATAAGTTTTTTATGAGTTATTTATCATTAGTCACTGAGAAAAAGGATAAATGACTCTCATCACTCAGTTAGAATTATTAAAGGGTACTTAACATTTCTTTATATCATGCAGGGAACAAAAGCCCCCTCTACAACTCCAATTCCTGGTAAATATTGGCAGTGGCGAGGGCAAAGAATTTATTACGTAAAAGCGGGAGAACCAAAAATTCAACGTCCTCCCTTATTATTGGTACACGGTTTTGGTGCATCAACAGACCACTGGCGCAAGAACATCACAGGACTGTGTAACGATTTTGAAGTCTTTGCGATTGACCTTTTAGGATTTGGGCGTTCCGCAAAACCTAAATTGGAATACAGTGGTGACTTATGGCGTGACCAGCTCAATGATTTTATCACTGAAGTGATTGGTCAAAAGGCAGTGTTAGCAGGTAATTCTCTAGGAGGGTATGCAAGCTTATGTGTTACAGCACAACGCCCTGATACAGCAGCAGGTTTGGTATTACTTAACAGTGCTGGTCCTTTTAGCGAAAACCAGCCTTCACCAGAACCAGAAGCATTACAAACTCAAATTGAGCCTCCTAAAGCAAATGAAAAGCTACAAAAACTACTGGGTGAAGTTGCCAAGTGGATTTTTCGACAGCCTTTAGCCCAGTATCTCTTATTTCAATACATAAAACAACCTTGGGTGATTCGCAAAACTTTAGAGAAAGTTTATCTTGACAAAAGTGCCATTACAGACCAATTAGTAGAAGAAATTTATCGTCCTGCTTGCGACTCAGGTGCTTTGGATGTATTTTTGTCTGTGTTTAGCACTCCTCAAGGGGAAAAAGTTGATATCCTGCTCAAGCAATTAACTTGTCCTTTGTTGATATTGTGGGGAGAAGCTGATCCTTGGGTGAATGCGAGAGAACGTTCAAAGAAGTTTCGGCAATATTATCCTGAATTAACAGAATACTTCTTGCGGGCGGGTCATTGTCCTCATGATGAAATACCAGATGAAGTCAATCGTCTGTTCCGTGATTGGGTTTTGTCTACAGTTGTGAGTTCGTCGTGATAGGCGCGTTACATTCATGACTTACACCTCACCCCATCCCCTCTCCTTACCAAGGAGAGGGGTGCCCGTAAGGGCGGGGTGAGGTTTGCTAGGCTACGTTGTTAAAGACAGGAATTTGATTGTAAACATCTGCGTTTTCTTCCAAAGCCTGACGTAAATCATATTGTATTTGCAAATTCAGCCAAAACTGAGCGCTGTTACCGAAATAGCGGGATAGACGCAAAGCTGTATCCGCTGTAAGACTACGTTTTGCTGACAAAATTTCGCTAATCCGTGTCTGGGCTACACCTATATCTTTACTCAACCGATAAGGAGTGATATTCAATGGTTCCAAAAATTCTAGTCGCAGAATTTCGCCGGGATGGATGTTTGGCAAACGGTCATGATTCATGATAGTTTTTTACTCAGTGGTAGTCTACTATTTCAACTTCATCCGCATTATTTTCATCTGTCCAGAGAAAGCAGATTCGCCACTGGTCATTAATGCGGATACTATATTGCCCTTTTCTGTTACCAACTAGCTTTTCTAATCGATTACCCGGTGGAATGCGCAAGTCGTTTATTGATGTTGCGGCGTTGAGTAGAAGCAACTTTCGTAAAGCAACTTTTTGAATTTCCGGCGGGAATTGAGGAGATGTAAAGCCATCAAAGATGAGCTTTGTTTCTTCGGATTTGAAGCTAATAATCACAATAGAATATTATCGCGCTGCGTTACTATCGTCAAGCGTTAGTAGTATACATTAATCTTTGACAAGTCCTCAAGAAATTGGAGTAGTTAGTAGGGGAGACTCGTAAAACGGTGCAAAACACCATAAAACGGTACAATTTATTGTTGTC
>NZ_QMEA01000141.1 GCF_012912105.1 Brasilonema sp. UFV-L1 | reverse complement strand
CCCCATCACCCCATCACCCCATCATCTCACCACCTCACCTCCAACAACGGTGCAGGGAATTGCTTCACTTTTGGCAAATCGCAATTTAGTACTCGTCACTGCGGAAAATGAAATTCTCGATATTTTGACGCCCCAGCAACAGGAAAAATTGCAAAACCGGATTCTTGAGGAAATTGCTACATATTGGCGTTCTTGGCAGTCTCCTCAACTAGGAGACGAAACAAAATTATTACCTGAAATTGATCGTTTGTTGAATAAGTTGATTTCAGGTAAAAAAGAGATCACACCTGCTTTACCAGAGTCAACAGAAACAGAAAATAAAAATCAGTACCAATCTTTACCTATTATTTCCCGTGGACTACCATTACTAGACGCAGCGATCGCCCAAATAGAATCTCATGCGATCGCGATCGCATCGATATCTCGTACTAGTGGACAATTGCTCCAAGCTGTTCAAACTCAGCTAAACATTTTTCTCTACGGCAAACAGCAGCAACTCACCACTAAACAAACAGGATTAGATGCTGATTGGGAAGATCAAATCTCGAAAATTCAAGCTTTGATTTGGGGGGCAGTTCATTACTTTTTTGGAGAACGCAAGACTAAGAAATTAAAGCCAAAAACTCCAAAAAATATAGGTTCCAATCAGAAATCAAAAATTGCAAAACTACCAAAACGTCATTCTTCCCCAGCTTTGCCCAAAAGTCCTGATTTGACAAACCACAACATAGAAGATCCTTGGTTAACTATGGATGATTTGTTTGGGGATATGCAAGAGGTTACACAGGTTGTTCACGAGCAACAATTATTTGTAACAACATCTGAGTCTACAAAATCTGCTCTCCCCCCCAGTCCTTTTTTGAGGAAAACCAGACAAATTAATTCAATATCACCGCTAGCGCAGCGTGCCCAAAGGGCACAGATTAGAGACGCGGAAGCTTCCACTCCAACTTCTCTCAAAATCCAAAATTCCAAATATGTCTTCCGGGTACGCTACACGTTAGTGCAGCCCCTCCGTAAGAAGCACAAAAGTTGGAAGTTTTCTTTATCTCCTGACTCTGTGAGTTCTAAATCTAGTTCTAAATCTGAAAGTGAGACTAACAAAGGAGAAATCCTTCGCCAGCAACAAAATACCACTCAAATTGAAGCAAAGCCTGATTGGATTGAGACACAAGCTCATACAATTGGATATGATAAGCATCTTCTGGAGCAAATTCTTGAGTCGCTAGACCGCGTTATGCTTTGGCTAGAAGACATATTTGTGAAAATTGGTCTATTTTTGCGAAGGCTTTCGCGAAGAAAGTAAACTACAGGTACAGTGGGAGTCTCCAGGAGGGAAGACAGATGAAAAAATGTGAAGCAGCCAGGATGTAATGGTTCAGGAACTATTAATTATGCCCAAAGTTCTCATTAACGGAATTGATTTATTCTACGACATCCAAGGTAATAGTGAAAAAGAACCATTACTCTTAATCGCTGGATTTGATAGTGATATCTCAACTTGGTCTGCAATCATGCCATTACTCGTCGAGGAATATCAAGTTATCAGATTTGACAACCGAGGTATTGGGCAAAGTTTTGCACCGGATAGTCCCTACAGCATTAAGCAAATGGCTGTAGATGCAGCAGCACTACTCGATGAATTGGGTATCAACTTTGTTCATGTAGTAGGTCATTCGATGGGTGGACAAATTGCTCAAGAATTGACTTTAGCGCATCCGGAAAAAGTCCAAAGCTTGATATTGCTCTCATCTTGGACAAAAGGAGACAGGAAGTTTCACGCCCTCATCGAGATGTTTGGCGATTTGGCATCAAAATTAGACTCCACCATTTATCACCAAAAGATTTTATTACCTTGGATGTTTTCCGATGCGTTTTACTCAACAGAAGGGGCTATTGAACAGGTTAATGATCTCATTGAAAACAATCCTTTTCCACCATTACCTCACGGACTTTATCATCAAAGCCAAGCCATTTTAAAGAGCAATACGAGCGATCGCCTAACAAACATTTGTACGCCTACATTAGTTGTGGTTGGCAAAGATGACCTTCTGACTCCAGTTAAATTTTCGGAACAACTTGCAACTGGTATCCCAAATGCTGAATTAGTCGTCCTTGATGGTGGTCATGCTTTTGTAGTAGAGTCAGCAGGTGCTGTAGCTAAAACAGTACTCGATTTCTTAGCAAAACACAAGCAACACGCCTTACAGTCAGATCAATTAACGACTCCCACTGTTTCCTAAAATATGAAATTGAATATCTTCCTGTTTTAACCATTTGGAGATAACGCCTGACAATCACCTTGGGCCCACCAAGCGTAAATCGGAGTTTCACGATCTGGTAAATTCCCAAAAGTACCCGGCTGTAAAACAGTCACGCGTACGCCGTTTGTTAATTGCACAATATAATTAACGTGCGTTCCTAGATACATAATATTGACTAGCCGTCCTTCAAAGCAGTTCGTTTGCAAACTGGGTTTATAAAGCGAAAGCTGAATTTTTTCTGGACGTACGCTGATGACTACTGTTTGCGATATTTCAGTTGGTGTGTCTTGCTGGCGAGTCACAACAATAGAGAGTCCTTTTTTTGTCACAACTTTAACAAAAGAAGCATCCACACCTGCGATTTCACCTTCAAATAAATTGGTATCACCAATAAAATCAGCTACAAAGACTGTGCGTGGTTCTTCGTAGATTTCGCTTGGGGTGCCTATTTGCTCAATTTTGCCTTGATTCATCACCGCAATGCGATCCGACAAGGATAATGCTTCTTCCTGGTCGTGAGTCACCATAATAAAGGTCAACCCTAGCTGTTTATGTAAACTTGAGAGTTCAACCTGCATTTGTTTACGCAGTTTTAAGTCTAGCGCTCCAAGAGGTTCATCTAGTAACAAGAGTGCAGGTCGATTCACAAGTGCTCTTGCTAATGCTACCCTTTGCTGTTGACCACCAGAAAGTTGATTGGGAAAGCGCGATCGCAACCCTTCCATTTTTACCAGTTCCAGAGCTTGTTTAACTCTACTTTCAATTTCCGCTTTGCGTAATTTTTTTAATCGCAGCCCAAACGCAACATTGTCCCAAACATTTAAGTGATTAAACAAAGCATAGCTTTGAAATACTGTGTTGACAGGTCGGCGATAAGGAGGAACATCTGTCATCGAATGACCTTGAATGACCACCTTGCCAGCATCAGCTTTTTCAAACCCTGCTATTAAGCGTAGCATCGTTGTCTTGCCACACCCAGAAGGACCCAGGATACTAAAAAATTCTCCCTGTCTGATATCTAAGTATACTCCGTTTACCGCTGGCTCTTGATTAAAAAACTTGAAAACGTTATGCAGCTCAACATCCAACGACTCAAAAGTCGCCCTTTCACCCTGTTTTGTGACCAAGCTTGAGCCATAATCCACTAGCTAGCTCCTTCCTCTTCAGTTTTTTGGTGTACTCATATAGTCGATTAGGCGTACCACAAGTTACACTTTGGTTGATTCGACTCGGCAAAAAAAAATTACGAAAAATATACTGTTCTGGGTGTCCCAACGTGGAATACACCAGAAGGATTTCACTTAAGTTTATACCAAGAAAATTTATATTGGAACTGGATATTGTTCTATGTCTACATTAAAGTTACCTCCAGTCGGCAAAAAAAATCGAGAAGTCCGTACAGTTGGACGAGGTTTACAGCCTATATTTTTTATCATATTTACCTTGCTGATGTTAGCTGGGATCAATACCCGCTTAGCATATTTGCAAATCATTGAAGGACATAAATTCAAGGTACGAGCAGAAGCAAACCGAATTCGGACAATCGCTAAACAACCAGAAAGAGGTAATATTTTTGACCGTCATGGCAAACTACTCGCAACAACTCGTTATCCGCGTTCTGTATACTTGTGGCCAATGGCACACACTAAGCCATCTTGGTCAGTCGTCGGTCCGCGTCTTGAGAAGGTTCTTCAAATACCCCAACAAGAAATAGAAAAGAAATTAGAGGAGGCTGGTGCTGATGCGACTTCTCTAGTACGGATTGCTCGTGACCTCACCGAAGCGGAAATTACTGGATTGAAGGAGTATGAAACAGAATTACCAAATGTCGAAATTCATACAGAAGCTGTACGCTACTACCCACATGGCAAGGAAATGGCTCATGTACTAGGCTATACAAGAGAACTGACGCCCCAGCAGTTGAAAAAGAAGAAAAAAGAAGGCTACCGTTTGGGAGATGTGATTGGTCAGATGGGGGTGGAAAAAGCGTATGAAAATTTGTTACGAGGAGAATGGGGTGGTCAGCAAGTTGAAGTAGATGGTAAAGGTCGCCCAATTCGAGTGTTAGGAGAAAAACAAGCAAAAGCAGGTAATGATATTCACCTGACTATAGATTTGAATTTACAAAAAGCAGCCCAAAAAGCTTTGACATTACCTAGGGGTGCGATTGTCGCAATAGACCCGAATAATGGGGCTGTTTTGGCAATGGTGTCTCGTCCTAATTTTGACCCGAATATCTTCTCGAAGCAAAGACTTTCTCAGAAGGACTGGCAAAGTGTACAAGGTAGTAACTTTCCCCTCGTCAATCGTGCCCTGAGTGCCTTTCCACCTGCGAGTACTTATAAAATTATAACCACAACAGCAGGGTTGGAATCAGGTAAATTTTCTCCGAGTACAGTGCTACAAACCTACGGTTCTCTGACGATTGGGGGAGTCACCTTCGGTGAGTGGAACCACGCAGGATTCGGTCCATTAGGATTTCAAGGTGCGATCGCCATGAGTAGTGATACCTTCTTCTATCAAGTTGGTAGGAGAATAGGTGGTCCAACTTTGATTGAATGGACTCGTAAGTATGGATTTGGCAAAAAAACCGGTATTGAATTTCCGGATGAAGAATCAAAAGGTAATGTTCCAGATGACAGATGGAAGCGAAAAGTGTGGAAAATGCCTTGGACTGTAGGCGATACCATTAATATGTCAATTGGTCAAGGTGCTTTGCAAACCACACCACTCCAAGCTGCGATCATGTTCGCGGTTCCTGCTAACGGTGGTTATAGAGTGAAACCACACTTGCTCAAAGACCATGAAGAAGCAAAGAATTGGCGAGAATCCTTAAATATGAAGCCAAGTACCATCAAAGTTCTTCGCGAAGGATTGCGCAGAGTCGTCACAGATGGTACAGGAACACGATTAAAAGTAGCATCAATTCCCCCTGCATCTGGTAAGAGTGGTACTGCTGAGGCTGGTGTTGGTCGCCCTAATCATACTTGGTTTGGAGCATATGCTCCTGCTGATAAGCCAGAGATTGTCGTTGTGGCGTTTGGTGAAAATTCTGGTGGTGGTGGTGCTAGCAACTGTGGACCGATTGTCTTACAAGTCCTGGAAGAGTATTTTCAGAAGAAATATCCAGGTAAGTATAAAAAAACTGAGTCTAAAGAATTAAAAGCGAAAACTCAGAACTCAAGACGTAGAACTGGAAATTAAAACAATGAACAGTTAGCAGTTATCAGTAAACACTCAGCTGTTGATCACTGATAACTGCTAAGTGATAACTGAGTTTAGCTTTTTTCTCTGGAAAAATACTAATTAATGCAGACTACTGACAACAATCTGGTTTATTCTAGATAGGAAAAACCAAATAAAGAGTGCTGTACTATCAGGGTTGTTTTTCTGTCAATCCCAGGTAGAACTTTGGCGTAATCGTATAAGATTCATGCGATTCTCGGAATCGCTATTTTGTGATATGACGCTACTGCAACGACCTCAATTAGCCAGGAAAAAAGATGCGCGTACTGTAGGACGGGGTTTCCAGCCGTTATTCTTCATCATATTTACCTTATTGATGACAACTGGTATTGGTGCTCGTCTATTGTATTTGCAAATTGTGGAAGGCGCAAATTATCGCAAGCGAGCCGAGGCAAACCGGATTCGGATCATTCCTAAACAACCAGATAGAGGTAATATTTTTGACCGTAATGGCAAATTACTTGCGACAACTCGCTATCCACGTTCTGTTTATTTGTTACCAATGGCACACACAATGCCATCCTGGTCAGTTGTTGGTCCGCGTCTTGAGAAGCTTCTTAAAATACCTCAACACGAGATAGAAAAAAAATTAGATGATGCTGGTGCTGACGCCACTTCTCTCGTACGAATTGCTCGTGACCTCAGTGAAGCGGAAATCACTGCATTGAAAGAGTATCAAAACGAATTACCAAATGTCGAAATTAATACAGAAGCTGTACGTGACTATCCATATGGCAAGGAATTAGGTCATGTGCTGGGTTATACTAGAGAATTGACACCGCAGCAGTTGAAAAAAAAGAAACAAGAAGGCTACCGCTTGGGAGATGTGATTGGTCAAATGGGGGTAGAAAAAGCGTACGAACAGCGGTTGCGTGGTGAATGGGGTGGTCGCCAAGTTGAAGTAGATGGTAAAGGTCGTCTCATTCGAGTGTTAGGAGAAAAGCAGGCAAAAGCAGGTAATGATATTCACCTGACTATAGATTTGAATGTCCAAAAGGCAGCCCAAAAAGCTTTAACTGGACGTAACGGCGTTATTGTTGCACTCAACCCCAATAACGGTGGTGTTTTAGCAATGGTGTCTCATCCCACGTTTGACCCGAATATCTTTTCCAAGCGAACACTTTCTGAAAAAGATTGGCAAAGCGTACAAGGTGAAAACCATCCCTTACTGAATCGCGCTGTCGCCAGTGCTTTTCCACCCGCCAGTACTTTCAAAATAGTCACTGCGACAGCAGGATTGGAATCAGGCAAATTTTCTCCCGACACAGTGCTGCAAACCTACGGTTCCCTCACCGTTGGT
Source organism: Brasilonema sp. UFV-L1 (assembly GCF_012912105.1). Classification (GTDB taxonomy): domain Bacteria; phylum Cyanobacteriota; class Cyanobacteriia; order Cyanobacteriales; family Nostocaceae; genus Brasilonema. The sequence goes on along the minus strand of NZ_QMEA01000141.1, from coordinate 9,493 downwards.
GGAGTCACGTTTGGTGAATGGAACCACGCTGGATTTGGTCGATTGGGATTTACAGGCGCTTTAGCAATGAGTAGTGATACTTTTTTCTACCAAATTGGTAGGAAAGTCGGTGGTCCTACTCTCATTGAATGGACTCGCAAATACGGATTTGGTCAAAAAACTGGCATTGAGTTCACAACCGAAGAAACGAAAGGTCATGTTCCAGATGAAGCGTGGAAGCAGAAAATGTGGAAAATACCTTGGACTGTAGGCGATAGCATTAATATGTCTATTGGTCAAGGTGCTTTGCAAACTACACCACTACAAGTTGCTGTGATGTTCTCTGTTCCAGCGAATGGCGGTTATAAAGTTAAACCACACTTGCTCAAAGACAATGAACAAGCAAAAAGCTGGCGAGAATCCCTAAATATGAAACCAAGCACCACCAAGATTCTTCGTGAAGGACTGCGGAAGGTGATATCTGAGGGTACAGGTAAGGTCCTGAATGTATCAACAATTCCTCCAGTATCTGGTAAAAGTGGTACAGCTGAGGCGTGGAAGAGTCATCGTGTCAAAGCAAATCATGCATGGTTTGGAGCATATGCTCCTAGCGATCAGCCAGAAATTGTTGTGTTGGCATTTGCTGAACATTCTGGCGGTGGTGGCGGTAGTGTTGCTGCCCCAATGGTGTTAGAAGTGATGGAAGAATATTTTCACAACAAGTCTCCGAAGAAGTACAAGAAAACTGATACTGAAGGTTCAAAGCCAAAAACTCAGACTCTAAAAATCAGGCGACGCAATGAATCTAGAAGATGAGGAGCTCACTTTCTTATCTCCCCCCACTCTCTAACTCTTCTTGTTGCCCAATCTGAGCAGGTTTCATATTTTTGGCTTCGTAGAAAGTTTTTAAGCTATCGCGATCGCCTACAAAACGCCAGTGCCAAGGTTCATAACTCACACCTTGAGCATTATCCTTAGGAAAGGAGATCTCAAAACTGAAACGCGCTGCATTAGCTTGCAGCCATTGATAAGCCTTTGTTTTTTCAAAGTTGGTAGTTAGATTTGTTGCTGGTACTGCTCCATCCCCAATATCCACAGCATAACCTGTATGATGTTCGCTGTTACCAGGAGGAGCGCTGACAGCAGCTCGTTGCGCTGGAGTCTGATTACGTTGAGCAGCAATGCTAACAAACAACTGTTCTTGGTCTTTGATAGAGCGAAAACCGGAAATGGGTACTAATATGACACCAGCACTCCGCGCAGCTGCTGACATTTCTTGAAACTTTTGCGCTGCGGCTTTTCGCATTCTGATGCGCCGATTATTAGAAATCGGCTCTAGTTCTGATTCCGGGGCTTCTGAGTAAGGAAAATGACCTAAAACTGTCTTATCTTTTGAGGTAGCTGAATTCCCTGATTTTGATTGAGTTGCAGAAGTTGAACTAGCGGGGGAAGACTGAGAATCCTTTGTCTTTTTAGGTGTGACAACAAAAAACAAAAAACCGCTCACAACGGCTATCAACACAACTCCTACCACTCCCCCAATGATGAAAATCAACGGGCGAATACTAACCTTGGGTGCTGCATCAGGAGTATCACGCAAAGCTTCCGGAATATCTTCACCGGAAGTAGATTGTCTGTTTTGCGGTTTCTCAGAAAACCCAGCTTTATCCAAAGCTCAACTCCTGCGTTTGTTCAGTATCCATAACACATTTTGACACTTATTTTGACTCTAAAAATGAACGCAAGCGAAATTTTTAGCCGCAATGCCCAGTTTTAGTTGTTTACATCTCATTTATTTTACCCGTACAGAAAAATAGTTATAAAATCGTTGTAAACTTACTGTTAATCCGGCGACTGGCAACTGAAATGTCATCGCTTTGTGGCAATTGGTGTGACCAGGCATACTTTTTGCTAGACAGGCATTGATGCAGTTTGCCGTCGCATTGGGCTTTGTGTTTCAAAGGCTGTGAAATTTTGCATCTACACCTAATGGTTTCATTTTGACAAACCTTGTAGAACTTTATCTCAAGTTAGTGTTCTTTGTCCTGATAGGATACACTATAGGACGCAGGCTGTCTACTACGGTTCCTACCCGTTTAGGACAGTTCCTTTATTGGGTGGGAGTGCCGATAGGTGTTGTCGTTTTCTTACGTAAAGCAGACTTATCAGGACAGATTTGGATTGCACCAGCGATCGCCTACTTAGCTATTTTACTAGGAGCACTTTTCGCTTGGATAGCAATTAAAGGACAGGCTTATCTCACAAATACAGCTCCCCACAAATCGACTCAAGGAAGTTTTATTTTAGCGGCAATGGTCGGTAACACAGGATATCTTGGCTATCCTATCATCCTGTCAATAGTTGGTACACAATACTTTGCTTGGGCACTCTTTTATGATTTACTAGGGACAACATTGGGGGCTTATGGACTTGGTGTTGCCTTGGCTGCTCGTTTTGGTGGTGGTGTTCATAGTCATTTACAGGTTATTAAAGCAATTATTATTAATCCGGCTCTATGGAGTTTTGGTTTTGGCTTACTATTTCGGGAGGTCAAAATCCCTGCACCAGTTGAATTTTGGCTAGAGTTAGTTGCTTGGAGTTGTGTTGCTTTATCTTTGATACTTATTGGAATGCGACTGGGCAAACTGACTTCGTGGCATAGTTTACCAAGGGCAAGCGTCAGCATCGGAATTAAAATGCTACTTGTCCCTCTTATTTTAGGTAGCATCTTACCACTTTTTGGTTTAACTGGGACAACAGCAAGGGCGATTGTTTTGCAAATGGCTATGCCTCCAGCTTTTGCAACGCTGGTGATTGCCGAAACTTTTCATCTTGACCGCGACCTTGCAGTGACTGCGTTGGCTATCGGTTCTATGGTCTTGCTCGTGACTCTGCCAATTTGGTTATGGCTGTTTTGATCTTAGGTCTTTTGCATCATTCGTCGCACAACCTCTCAAATAACTATAGGTGTGTGCAACATTACTAAGCATAAATTCGTCAATGAATGTGCTGTGTTTCCTGATCTAGGTAAACTAAAGTTGATGTTAGCCTAGTAGTCCACCACACCAACAATGCTTGGTTGATCAACTCTCAAATTCATCTTCTTTTCCTCTTACTTTGTGCTCTACCCTGCGGGAAGCCACTTCGTGTCTATGTGCCTTTGTGGTTTTTTATTTACCCCTCAAAATTCCCTTGGTAGAGTACTAGGTAGCGTAGTTTTCTTGCATTCACCAGTCGCAACTAAAAGTGCTTGTCATTATGCGTCAGCTTCTCGGTACTCTTTCAGCAGTGGCACTACTGCTATTTATTCCTAACATAATCCATGCTCAAGAAAAACCCAGCACTGAAAAAACATCCAACTCAATTGCACGAGTAGTTGCTGCCAAAGTGATGACCAACTACCCAGATGGACAGTTCTATCCAGAACGTTTGCTCAGTCGGGCAGAATTAGCGTCTATTCTGGTGAAAGGCTTTCAACTGGATAAACGACAAGCTGTCACCAAAGAGAATGTCAAAGTGACAGATGTTCCTCCTTCCAATCCAGCGTTTAATGATATTCAGATAGTCTTAAAAACTGATATTATGAAAGGCTATCGCGGGAATCTGTTTTTCCCAAATCAAAGAATAACTAGGGCTGAAGCTTTAGCGATTTTTGCTCAAGCATATGGAGTTTTCCAGTTTCCAGATGAAACTGTCAATGAAATTCTTTCTCAATATCCAGATGCAGCATCTATTCCTGCTTGGGCAAAGAAGGCGATCGCCACAGCAGCAAGTGAAGGATTTGTCAATACAGATACACAAGGCAATCTTTCACCCTCACAACCGATGACGCGTGGGGACATGGCTTACGTATTGAGTAAATATTTGCAAAGACAACAGCCACAACCGGAAACGCCAGAAATCCCTGGTGGTAATAATAATCCAGAATCTTCTCGCTGAAGCGAGCACATACATTATTTGAAGTACTCTCAGCATTTACGTAAAACTTTGTAAATGGAAAAGTTCTGATTTTCCTTCCAAACTATTGCCGTACCTCAACTTCAGTCTAGGCAAATAAATGCTAGACAGTATGAGGTACTGCTTCACCTGAGCGTGGGAAAATCAAAAATACGAAAAAGTAGAGAGGAAAACACTACAATATGCACTTGAGCGAGATTACCCATCCTAACCAGTTGCATGGTTTATCAATTAGACAACTGCAACAGATTGCCCATCAGATTCGAGACAAACATCTCCAAACTGTAGCAGCGACTGGTGGACACCTGGGACCAGGATTGGGTGTTGTAGAGTTGACGCTGGGACTTTACCAAACGCTAGACTTAGATCGTGATAAAGTTATTTGGGATGTAGGACACCAAGCATATCCTCACAAACTGATTACAGGGCGATACAATCGCTTTGATACTTTACGACAAAAGGATGGAATCGCTGGTTATCTCAAGCGCTGTGAAAGCAAGTTTGACCACTTTGGTGCAGGACACGCTTCTACCAGTATTTCTGCAGCATTGGGTATGGCTTTAGCACGGGATTTTAAAGGCGAAAAATTCAAAGTTGCCGCTATTATCGGTGATGGTGCATTAACTGGCGGTATGGCATTAGAAGCCATCAACCATGCTGGACACATGCCCAAAACCAACCTGCTTGTTGTCCTCAACGACAATGAGATGTCTATATCTCCTAACGTCGGCGCAATACCCCGCTATTTGAACAAAATGCGCCTCAGTCCTCCGATGCAGTTTCTCACCGACAACTTTGAAGAACAGTTCAAGCAAATTCCTTTTGTTGGTGAATCTCTTTCTCCTGAACTAGGACGCATCAAAGAAGGAATGAAGCGCCTAGCTGTCCCCAAAGTCGGCGCAGTGTTTGAAGAACTCGGCTTTACCTACATGGGACCTGTGGACGGGCATAATTTAGAGGAATTGATTGCGACTTTCCAACAAGCACATCAAATCCCAGGACCAGTTTTGGTACACGTCGCAACAGTCAAGGGCAAAGGCTATGAAATTGCTGAACAAGACAAAGTTGGCTACCACGCCCAAAACCCTTTCAACCTTTCCACTGGTAAAGCCGTTCCCTCTAGCAAACCCAAACCCCCTGCTTACTCTAAAGTATTTGCCCATACCTTAGTCAAACTCGCTGAACAAAACCCCAAAATTCTTGGTATCACTGCCGCAATGGCAACAGGGACAGGGTTAGACAAACTACAAGCTAAGCTACCCAATCAATATATTGATGTCGGTATTGCCGAACAACACGCCGTCACCCTTGCTGCGGGACTCGCAACTGACGGAATGCGTCCTGTTGTCGCTATCTACTCCACCTTCTTGCAACGCGCCTACGACCAAATCATTCACGATGTCTGTATCCAAAATCTGCCAGTGTTCTTCTGTCTAGATCGGGCAGGAATTGTTGGTGCTGACGGTCCCACTCACCAAGGAATGTACGACATTGCCTATCTCCGTTGCATCCCCAACATGGTACTCATGGCACCCAAAGATGAAGCAGAACTGCAACGAATGGTCGTCACTGGTGTGAATCATACCACAGGACCAATTGCCATGCGCTTCCCTCGCGGTAACGGTTACGGCGTTCCTCTTATGGAAGAAGGTTGGGAAGCTTTAGAAATCGGCAAAGCGGAAATTCTCCGGAACGGCGACGATGTGTTGATACTAGGTTATGGTACAATGGTAAGCCCAGCACTGCAAGCTGCGGAGATTCTTTCAGAACATGGCATTGAAGCCACTGTGATTAATGCCCGTTTTGCTAAGCCTCTAGATACCGAATTAATTTTCCCATTAGCTCAAAAAATTGGGCGCGTAGTTACCTTGGAAGAAGGTTGTGTGATGGGGGGCTTCGGTTCAGCAGTCGCAGAAGCGCTGTTAGATGCTGACATTGTTGTTCCTGTTAAACGCATTGGTGTGCCAGATGCTTTAGTGGAACATGCCGAACCAAATCAATCTAAAGCAGAAATTGGTTTGACGAGTCCTCAGATAGCTCAAACGGTATTGCAAGCTTTCTTTAAGAGAGAGTTTTCTGCTGTCGGTTAAATGACTTGCTTTGAATTGACATCCTCTAGGGTGGAAGGATGTCAATTCAAAGCTCCAAACTCAATGGTAAATTTTTTAGGAACGGCATTGTGAAACTGATCAACCTCTCAACATTTGAAATTGTGGGAAACATCTGCCTCAAGTCAACGTCTAACATTAACTAGAGAGATCAAGCAATTGACAACTCAAAATTAAGGAGTATCTACAGCTCAAATAACCGAAAACCTGCACACTTGAGTTGCGGCAAAATTCTTTGTCAAGTTTGGTGGGTAAACAAAGCAAAAGATTTTAAACCCCCTGCTGGAAACCGTGATTTGCACATCTACTGTCAGTATTCTCCTAAAAGAGAACAAGATTTCGGTAAGATAAAAGAGCTATCTTTTCTGCGTTGCAGACACTGAAAGCTTCTCATACCCAAAGGAGATCTCTAAACATGCTGACTTTAAAAATCGTTGTTTATATAGTTGTTGCCTTCTTTGTCTCTCTGTTCGTCTTTGGATTTTTGTCGAATGACCCTGCTCGTAACCCCGGTCGTCAGGATCTCGAGTAAAAGCACGACAAATCCTCTTCGACTACCGGAAGGCGGACTACATTATACGCCAAAGGACACTTAGCTCAAATTGGGAAACCCTTTCGCCTCGTTTGCTAAAGAGATATTCTACCGAGCTTACGTTCATCACAACAGTGTCCTCCGGGGCGGCTTGCCTAAATTTTTATCTAGCTTAATCTAGATCAAAGGCAAAAGCCGGAAGGCATAATGTGTCATGTCCTTCCGGCAACTTCTTGGCTGTTTGTTAGCTTGATTCCTGCTAGAGTATGCCTCATCCAGTTCCGCCGCCCGAACCGCCTCCTATTCTCAAATCTCTACAATCAGCAAATTCCGTGTCAGTTGTGACGACTGACACCAAAGCACTGGGGAAAGAGAAATTTGAGGTACAACGGCAAACAACTCCACTCCAAACTGCCGCGCCAAAGCCAACTGATAATCATTTATCAGTCGCTAAGACTTTAGCTGCACCAAGTGAGCCGGAAACTTTCTCACCTGAATTTTCTCCCATCACTGCTTCTAAAAGTGCAGCTTCATTGGGTCAGGAGCTTTCGATTGGTTATCCGCTACAGCAGCCCGAAACCTCTCATCCCTCAAATGGTAGCAGCACAAATGCACCAACTCAAACATTCATTGCTGGAGAACCAGTTGCTCAAACAGTCACCAAGCTAGAAAAGTTATCTCAGAAGGTAACACAACGCGGCCTTAAGACAGCCCAAACACCAAATCAGGGTGACGCCTCGACTGAAAAATCACCGAATGAGCAACCAGTACAGATAGAATTCAAAATTCGCAACCAAACAACACAACAGTCCACTCCTGTCCCAAATTCCCAAAATCAACCGGCACCGACAGGACAGCCCCATAGCACAACTGATAAAAAAAGTCAACCATCTGGCACAACTCCACCTTCTAACACACCGACCGCCAGAGAAAGAATTGTGGAAGTCACTTCTGATAAGCAGGAATATGACGAGCAGCGGCGGATTGTTACGGCTGAGGGTAATGTGGTTGTACGGTTTGATGGGGCAGTTATAGATGCCGATCGCCTGCAAGTTAGTTTAGATAACTTAATTGCAGTCGGAGACGGAAATGTTGTCCTCACACGAGGCGACCAAATCCTGCGTGGTCAGCGCTTTACTTATAATATTGTCCAAGATAGTGGAGAAATGACAAACGGTAGAGGTGATATTTTTCTACCAACAGCAGGGCAAGATTTCTCTTTCCTACCCACCGATGTCACAGCCGGAGGAGCACCAACACGCCCTCTGAGTGAGCGTATTACAGAAAATCAACCCCTGCAAGCGAGCAGTCCTGGAGGACTTAATATTAACCTCGGTGGTACAGGAAATGCGAGTAACTTACCTGTGCCAAAACAAGGGGGTCAAGTCAGACGAGTGCGTTTTGAAGCTGGAAAAATTGATTTTTACCCCAGGGGTTGGCAAGCAAGAGATGTCCGCCTAACCAACGACCCCTTTTCACCCCCAGAGTTAGTCTTAAGGGCAGATAAAGTCACCCTGACACGCGAGACACCTTTACGCGATCGCATTAAGACACAGCGACAACGTTTAGTTTTTGGTCAAGGACCATCTGTACCCATTCCCAAAGATGAACAGGTCATTGACCGTAATAAGCGAGATGTCACCCCTGGAATCGCATCTATTGGCTTTGATGGAGATCAACGAGGAGGCTTGTTTGTTGAACGTAGCTTTCAACCCATCAATAGAGAAGGTTTCAGCTTAAGTGTCGCCCCTCAGTTTTTTGTTCAAAAAGCAATAAAAGGCGACAGTGGTAATGTTTCATCGCTGTTTGGTTTGAAGTCAAGACTAAGAGCGACTTTGAGTCCACGAACGACAGTTGATGGTTCTGGATTGTTAACGAGTCTAGACTTGAACGACATAGAAGACAACCTGCGAGCGAGTTTGCGGTTGCGCCAGTTAGTAGGTGAGCAAAATCCCCATACGCTCGCATTGGAATATAGTTACCGCGATCGCCTTTACAATGGTACCCTCGGCTTTCAAACCGTCCAAAGTAGTCTTGGCGGTGTGATCTTTTCTCCTGTCATTCCTTTGGGCAACAGCGGTATCAATTTGAGCTATCAAGGTGGTGCTCAGTTGATTGAAGCCAACACAGATCGCCAAGACTTGCTCAAACCAGATCGCGAGAACGACCGCATTTCACTAAGTCGCCTACAAGCCAGTGCAGCTCTCAATGGAGGCATTTTCCTCTGGCAAGGAAAAGGATTAGCACCGACAGCCACTGAAGGATTACGATATACAGCAAACCCAGTTGTTCCCTTTGTGCGAGCTTTTGGTGGACTCACTGGCACAACAAGTTATTACAGCAGTGGTGACAGCCAAAACACCATAACTGGTACCGTTGGTTTAGAAGGGCAGTTCGGTCATTTCTCTCGACCCTTTTTTGACTATACCGGATTTAAAGTCAGTTACTCCCAAGGTTTAAATACTGGTTTATCGCCTTTCTTGTTCGACCGTCAGGTTGATAACAGAGTATTGAGTGGTGAAATTGTACAGCAAATTTACGGTCCGTTTCGGGTTGGCTTTCAAACATCAGTCAACTTAGATACTGGTGAACGTAGTAGTACTGACTACATCGTGGAATATAGTCGCCGTACTTATGGAATCACTTTGCGTTACAATCCAGTGCAAGAATTAGGTGGTATAAGTTTCCGCATTAGTGATTTTAATTGGAGTGGTGGTACTGATCCATTTTCTGACCCTTCTGAAGTGAAGCCAGTTGTTGGTGGTGTCAAACGGGAGTAGTAGAGGGGAAGAAGTCCGGGGTTAGAAACTCTTTGTCAAAGTCAATTTTTTTAAAGAACCGCTCCAGGCGCAGAGGAGCCAGTGCGTTGCTGCGCCAGCGCCGGAGGTAGTCGCCCCCCAACCCCAAAGGGGACCCC
>NZ_QMEA01000140.1 GCF_012912105.1 Brasilonema sp. UFV-L1 | reverse complement strand
GTGCCTCCGGAAAAATCGCCCCATGAAAAGTTATTCTTTTTGTATACCAGTTGACAATTGGGGCGATTTTTCCGCTTCAACTCGGAGGCTTAGAACCCGTTACTTGTAATGAGGTGAGTCCAGCGCTGCAGGAGGGTTTCCCGACAGAGGCGACCCGCGTTCCCGAAGGGCACCGCAGTTTTTCCGGGTTTGATGAAACGGACACCTACGGCATAACACACCCTACTACAACAAGGCAAAAGTCAACATGCATTTTTGTTGCTTGCATAGTGTTTTGATTCATCCGTCCTCCTTAGCCTTCTTTGCTTTGGAGGTTTGTGGTTTTTCTGGAAATTCGCCCCGTTCTTTAGTCTCCTTGATACCAATTTCAATTAAAAAAGCTGCGAGGTTGGCTGTTGGTCTGCCTTGTGCATCTGCCAATACCTCTAAATCTTCAAATACTGAGTCCGGAAGAGTTACAGTAAATCGTTTGCTCACGTCGCCTTCTCCATCATCGCTTTTACATCCTATAGTACGCCTTAAGATTCATATAGATATGATAGTCATCTTTTGTAAAGCTTTTTAGATGCAAAATAACTGAAAAGTGATTGATAATACATATATTGCTTCCTGGACTTCTGAACGGTTACGCAAAACAAATGTCAAGTTCATCAAAAGATTTTTCATTGTAATTAATTAGTGATATTTTGTAGCCTTTTGCACAAATGCACAATTTATTGAATCAAAAATACGTTGATTCTTGATTTCTAATTATTTATGGCTTTTCTGAAGAAATCAGCTTTCAGCTTTGCAGCTCTTACTTTTTGTTTTGCTGTTGTTCTTGAAACAAAACCAGCAGCTGCATCGTTTAGTGTCGTTGCCGACGGTCTTGATAACGTCAGAGGTCTTAGCTTTGGTCCTGACGGTAGTCTCTACGTCACAGAAGCAGGTGTCGGGGGAGATCAGCTATGTAGTGCATCATTTACTTTCCCAGACCAGCAAGCTTGTATTGGTTCGAGTGGTGCTGTAACAAGAATTAAAGACGGTAAGCAAGAGCGTGTTCTCACAAATTTGCCGTCTTACGCATTATCACCTACTGGCCGTCAGGGAATTGGCGCTAATGACATCCAATTTGATGCAGCCGGAAATGCTTACCTTCTAATTGGTCTTTCGGCTGGTGTAAATTACAACAATACTCCCTTAAATTCTCCGAATTTTGGAGAGCTATATAAAGTTGACTTTAACACGGGTGCTTTGACAAGTATTGCCGATATTTCCGGCTATGAATTCGCCAAGGATCCAACTGTGCTTTTACCTAATGGTGCTGTAGGTAGCAATCCCTACTCTTTTACAATTAAGGGTGATACTGCTTATATTGCAAATGCAAATAGGAACGAGGTTTTAAGTGTAAACCTTGATGGTAGTAATTTAAAGACACTTGTTGAGTTTCCCGATCAAACCATAACTACTCCCACGCAGGAGATTACATATCAAGCAGTACCCACAGGTGTCGCAATTGGTCCGGATAAGGCTTTATATATCAGCCAATTAACAGGTGTTCCTATCCCAGAAGGTAAAGCAAATATCTATCGTGTTGGATCTGATGGTAAAACAACAGTCTACGCTGATGGCTTTACGCAACTGACTGACTTGGCTTTTGATACTGAAGGCAATTTGTATGCCTTACAATTTGCCAATCAGGCTTTTTATCAGGGGAATTTCGATGGTTCACTGATCCAAATCGCCCCTGATGGAACTCGTACAACTCTCCTCAGTGGTAATCGACTGGAGTCTGCTACAGCCTTGACAGTTGGTCCTGATGGTGCCGTTTATGTGGCAAATAAAGGCGATCGCCCCGGAATTGGGCAAGTCATTCGCGTTGATCCAAAAGCAAAAGTTCCCGAACCAAGTGCTGTTGTAGGTGCAGTCGCGTTTGGTGTTTTAAGCTTGAGTACTTTGTACAAGCGTAAGCGGTAGGGGCAAAGGCTTGCCCATTCTCTCGTTCTCTCGTTCCCATGCTGAGCATGGGAATGCGATCGCGGGGACACCCATCCCCAATCAAACCAGTTCTCAAGCATCGCCCAGAACGAGAACTCATCAAACATACACTGATTGATTCTCCCAAAGCCGTAAAGAGCACAATTCACGTTTTACACCAATACAGTTGCTGTTAAGGATTTTTTGCGAAATTTGATGATGTGTAGAACGACGGGATGCAACTGCGCCACTCGCGTGCGCGGTGACGACAACAGAAGTGCGGGAGGGTTTCCAACGCCAGATGCTCCACTTGGGGAGCCAGCCGCGTGGGCGGGGATGCCGACTTGAGCGGTCTGGCACCAGACCGTGGAAGTTCTCAATTCTCCTAAAAGTTTATCGGGTGAGGATGTGTTACCTGGTTTTGTGTTAGATTTATCAGTGATTTTTGGATAAGTCAGCTGTCCCTAAAACAAGCACATATTAGTAAAGACGTTGCACTGCAACGTCTCTATAAAAGCGATCGCCTCTACAAACTAGGCACCCACAGCTTCTTTTGCAGCGTACATCACTTCCAGGGTAATTTGAGTGAAATTCCGCTCGCGAGCAAATTTTTCGGTGTTGCGCTTAACTTTACCACGCACAAAGCCAGGAACCTTGTTCAATTCTGCCTGAGCTTCTTTAGTCCATGCTAAATCAGAATCTGCAGAAATACCTTTGGTAATGACTTCTTTAGTATCGTGTCCACCAAAGATTTCCAAGAGGTGATCTTCCATTCCCAAGGTGAAGGAATTATACACTAAATCTGCAATCTGATTCGTTCCTTCGTAACCCATGAATGGTTTGTAACCAATGGGGAAGTTTTGGATGTGAATGGGTGCAGCGATGACACCGCAAGGAATATCTAGGCGTTTACCAACGTGGCGTTCCATTTGAGTACCGAAGATAGCAGAGGGTTCGACGCGGGCGATCGCATCTCCAATTGCACCATGATCTTCGGTAATGAGCACTTCATCACAATACTCGCTCACCTGTTCACGAAACCACTCTGCATCGTATTTGCAGTAAGTTCCAGCCCAGACAACGTGAATCCCCATTTCTCGTGCCAAAATCTTAGTCATAGCAGCGGCGTGAGTGCTATCCCCAAACACAACGGCTTTCTTACCAGTTAAGTTCTGACAGTCAATTGAACGAGAAAACCATGCAGCTTGTGATACATACAAAGTTTGCTGGTTGATAAAGTCTTCGTAATCAACATCAGCGCCTTGAGCGTTAATGACTTGCTGAATTTTACGGATACAACGAGCCGTTTCTACAACACCCATTGGTGTAATATCTACGGTTGGGATTCCAAATTGTTCTTCAAGGTAACGAGCTGCCATTACACCAAGTTCTCGGTAAGGAACAAGGTTAAACCAGGCGCGGGGCAGGTTTTTCAACTCGTGAACCGAAGCACCTTCAGGAATAACGGCATTGACTTCAATACATAAGTCAGCCATCAACCGCTTGAGTTCTGTGCAGTCGTGCTGATTATGGAAACCGAGAGTGGAAATACCGATGATGTTGACGGAGGGCTTTTCTGTTTTTCTTTCGGGCAGTTCGCCTTTTTTGCGTGCTTTCTCTATGTAGTATTGGACGATTTGTTGCAGAGTGCGATCGGCTGCTTGGAGTTCATTCACACGGTAGTGGTTCACGTCTGCCAGTAGCACATCGGCTTTTGCCTCCAGAGATGCTCTTTCCACAAAGTTTGCTAAGTCTTCTTGCAAAATGCTGGAAGTGCAGGTGGGAGTCAGAACAATCAAGTCAGGGTGTTCTTCTGCATCTTTACGGGTGATGTTGTCCACCACTTTTTCTTGGGAGCCGCGTGCCAAAACGTTACGATCAACAATACTGGCTGTCACTGGCGTGAAGTTCCTCTCCCGCTCTAGCATAGAACGCATGACGTTGAAATAGTCATCACCCAAGGGCGCGTGCATTATAGCATGAACATTTTTAAAGGAACTGGCAATCCGCAGAGTACCAATGTGGGCAGGACCTGCATACATCCAGTAAGCCAATTTCATCTTTAGTGTTCTCCCTTTTTTTGAAACGAACTATATCCGATAATAGGTGGACTATGAGGACTTATTTTTTTAAATCGTTTCTGATTCTCTCAGAACTTGTGGTCTTCAAGAAGTGGGGGGTGAGGGGATTTTAATAGAAGTGCGATCGCTGAAACCACCTTACTAATTAGGATTGGGCTTCTGACTTAAACAACATTTATGTTGTCAAAGTGATACGAATCTTTACTTTTAGGCAAATTTCTTATAGAGAAGCAGGCTGAAAACCTCTTGACTCCAAGAGTTCTCGTCATCCAATAATAATTGTGTAATCCTGTTTTTGGAGCTTATGATCGTCAATTGCTTTTGGATAATGCCCGTTTTCACATATTGCACCAAGAAAAAACTGTGTAATTTTGACGACGCACTTATCTACACAAAACGCGCAATCCTTGCCAAACAAGGCTGGATTTTTAGTATGAATCGACAATTACTTCTAATAAACTGCTTAATTTGGTGTTAGCGCAGCGAGACCGGAGGTCTTCCCAGCACGGCGCAGACGGGTTTACCACGCCCTGGCGACTGGTGAACCTGTTAGGCGTAGCCGTGCCGTAGGCATAGGGCGCATTTCACGATTGTGAGTGGAGCGCAGAACGAGTACCCGTAGAGGATTGCGCGTTTTGTGCAGGTTTTCCCCCGTTTCCATAGGTAGTTATAATTAGGAGTAAAATGGAGTTAACCGTAATATTTACTCCGTTTGATGCAGTATCTATCACCGCAACAAGTTTACAAACAATATGGCTTTCACCCTAAAACCCTTGCGGATTGGGCAGACGCTGGAAAAATAGACTATATACGTTCCCCTGGTGGTCACAGACGCTATAGCCAAGCTTCCTTAGAACGCATTAAAGGCGGAACTGACAACCGAAAAGTAGTTCTATACGCCAGAATTTCAACAAGTGGTCAAAAACCAGAACTTGAGAGTCAAATTACTTATTTAGGTAAAAACTACCCTAACTGTATTTGTATTTCTGAAATTGGTTCAGGGATGAACTTTAAGAGGAAGAAGTTCATCGCTCTATTGGAGGATGTAACCAAAGGGTTGGTTAAAGAAATAGTTGTCGCGCACAAAGATAGATTATGCCGTTTCGGGTTTGATCTGATTGAGTGGTTCTGTCAGTTACATGATTGCACTATTACTGTTCTCAACAATACTGAACTAAGTCCTCAACAAGAGTTAATGCAAGACTTCATGAGTATCATGCACTGCTTCAGTTCAAGACTGTACTTTTTACGTAAATATGAAAAAAAGATTGAAAAAGAGGGAGTCAATTTGGAGTAAAACGTAGTAAGATTTAGTGAATGTAGTTGGGTACACCGATGGCACGAAAGAAAGTAGTCCAAACAACTGAATATACAGTTACTAGGATTGCCTACTGTGTTGGTGACATACCAGACGAGTTAAGTAAGCTGGCTCAGGCTTTAGGCGACTTACGTTCTGAGTTATGGAACAAATATGGGTCGCTGCAAGCTTGGGGAATTGATAAAAATACAATTATTAAGAACATCCGGAATACCCCAGAGCTAAAAAAACTATACGGTGCAGAAAGGTTCAATCTTAGCTCTGAGATATGGGAAAGAACTGTACAAGCTGTTATTGATGATATTCATGCAGTTCAAGAAGCTGCTATTGTGCAAGTTATTCGGAAAATATACTCTATCTTTAAACCGGAAAAAAAACAGGTAGTTAAAGGGAAGAAAACAATATTAGTAGATCATCTAGAAACTTCATTCAGAGATGAAGTTATCAAAAGTCTCAATTCTCAGGAGTGGCAACAATACCCTTTAATTAGTCGTTGGGTTAGACAATATTACAAACGTGGTCATACTTGGGTTAATAACCAAATTGTAATTAACACTACTGGTAATACCATGAAAGGTAAGGTGTCTCGCAAGGGAAAAGTAACTACTTACCAAATACCTGGTTTTATGGATGGAAAGAAAGTAGCGTGGATATCTATCCCCATCCTTACTGGCAGGATTACACCCAAGGCAGGACGCCTACGTTTTATCATAAATAACTCCCCAATTGTAGAACTTCATTACCCTAAAACAACTAAGATTGAAGTCAGCCCTAACAAGGATAGCTTAGGAGTTGATAAGGGGTTTACTGAAGGCTTTTACGGTAGTGATGGCATAGCTTATGCTTCAGGTTTAGGAAGCGTTATTAATGATGCTTCTGACAGAAGAACCAAGAAAAATAAGAAACGTCAAAAGTTATTTGCTATCTCAATAAAAGTTGCTCCTGCACGGAGGCAACGAATCTTAGAAAATAACTTAGGGCGCAAAAAGGCGGGTAAGCTAGATCGTAAAAAACGTTACTATATTACCCAGCTTATTCGCACTGATACTAAGAAAATCTTTGATTCTTATGGCGAAGTAGTAGCCGAAGACTTAAGTAAATATATAAAAGGTAAAAACAGAGCTAAAGCTGTAAACCGAAGGTTAAATGAATGGAGCAAAGGTGAACTACAAAAAGCATTAGATGAAATATCTCTCCGAAAGGGTGGAGTAGTTAAATTAGTCAATCCTGCATATACCTCACAGGTTGATCATCGCAATGGTACGTTACTAGGAAAACGTCTGGGAGATCAATTCTTGACCTTCGATGGGGTGGTATTGCAGGCTGACCAAAATGCAGCGACAAATATCAAGATTAGAGGGTCTGACCTGAAAATAACTAGGTTTATGAACAAGGAACAGATTCATAGAATCTTGCTAGAACGTACTGCATTATTCCTTGCAGATAATGGTCATAGTTTGGAGTCTGCCGTCTCAATGGGATGGTTAGATGAAAAGCACCATCCGCAAGGTAAACCGCCACGGCGTAGGCGGTAGGGTCTAGAAACGGTGTCCTAAGAGAATTGATTTACTTGACCAGTGATTCAGTTACTACCGTCAATCAGACTGCGAAACAAATGAACAATTGTATATTTTGGAGTTGACTCCGATTTACTACGATATGTTGTTACGCCGGACACACAATACTAATCCTAATGCCCTTATTTTAGCGAGAAAATCCAAGAAAAACACTCTCCGCTTTATTGTGTTGCTTTCGACTAAAGCCAGGATTATACGGATAAGTGCAAGTTTTGAGCGCTCAGACTTTCATACAATCATCCATTACTTGAGCAATCTTTCCTATCTATGACAACTCAACTGAGTCATCCGAAAATCATTCTCGACACCGATCCGGGCGGAGATGATATATTTGCCTTGCTGTGGCTTCTGGGCTTCGTCAAACAAGGACTCGCTGAACTTGTCGCTGTGACTTCTGCAGATGGCAATGTCGCTGCCAAACGCACGTTTTCTTGTGCTAGCCAGATTTTAAATTTAACAGGATTCTCACACATTAAGGTAGGTCGCGGTGTTCCCGTCAAAGGACAAGGTTTGGAAGATGCCGCTCACATTCATGGATCGGATGGGATGGGCAATCTGTCCCATACTTTACCCGCAGCCACGCATACTTTTGAGGAAGCTTGCTACTCCGACGAGATCATCATCGACGAGTTGAACGCAGATCCGGAGGGAATTACTATTATAGCGATTGGTCCTCTGACCAACCTTGCTGCTGCGGAAACGAAAAGTCCCGGCATTCTGAAAAAAGCTAAGGAAATTGTGATCATGGGGGGTGCCTTCTTCTGTCCTGGTAATGTGACTCCTCATGCCGAATTCAATATTTGGTTTAACCCAGAAGCTGCTCAGACAGTATTTGATAGCCGAGATGATATTATCGTGATGCCACTGGATGTGACGCGGCACTTAATTTTTACGCGAGATATGGCGCAGGCAGTTGTGAGTCAGGCGAATCCGGAGAGTAAACTTGCTCAATTCTTGATAGCTCTTTGTGAGTTCATGATTGGCACAGCCTTGGGTTATCGAGAAACGACAGGAATTCCAGGTTTCCTTGTCCATGATGCGGCGACATTAGGATACCTGTTTTATCCAGAAACCCTGATGTTGAGAAGGGCTAAAGTTCGGGTTGAAACAAAGGGTGAGTGGACACAGGGACAAACGTTGATGGATAGTCGTCTTAGACCGAAAACAGAAGCAAATGCCTGGGTGGCGTTGCAGGTAGATGAAGGCAAATTTTTCACCAGCTTTGTTGAAGATTTGAAGCAGCTATTCAAGGCCGTCGTTGCTTAAGCTCATCCCCCAGAGTCGCGTACTCTTTTCAGTTTAGTTGCTAGAGCGCCGGTACATTAGTCACGCATAGAGGTAAAAAACCCGGTTTTTGTGATCGAAAAGACTAATTTTTCATTGAGCCACCTAAAAGAAACGGGGTTTTTGGGATTACTGTATCGGCGTTCTAGTAC
This sequence comes from Brasilonema sp. UFV-L1, assembly GCF_012912105.1. GTDB lineage: Bacteria > Cyanobacteriota > Cyanobacteriia > Cyanobacteriales > Nostocaceae > Brasilonema. Next base: position 8,111 of record NZ_QMEA01000140.1, on the reverse strand, counting down.
TATTCGCCACTTGTTCAAACAGCGAACAGTGAATAGGAAAAATTAAAAGTCTTAGTTTCACAGGGAGCAAAAATGATGACGACCACAGAGCGGTTTAAAAAGTTTACGATCTTACATTCAAATGATATGCATGGGGACTTTCTGGCAGAGGCTACAGGTCAAGAAGAGGGTCATGTTATTGGTGGAATGTCGCTACTTTCCGGATATATCAATAAGGTGCGCCAGGAGGAGAAAAATGTGCTTTTTGTTATTTCTGGTGACATGCTTCAAGGCTCTACGATTGATTCAGAATATAAAGGTCTTTCAACCATAGAAATTATGAATTACCTTGCTCCTGACGTAGTGACTTTGGGAAACCACGAATTAGATTATGGGTTGCCTCACTTACTTTTCTTAGAAAAAATGGCAAATTTTCCGATTGTGAATGCCAACTTGTATATAAAAAAATATAACAAACGGTTGATGAATCCCTACGTAATCCTCAATGTAGATGGATTCGATATTATGTTCATCGGGATTGTTACTGAAGAAGCTCTTAGGAAATTAAAACGCGATCAAAGTATTGGCACATTCATAAGTCTTGAAGATGCCGCTTCAGAAGTTGGTAAAATTTGCAATGCCTACAAAAACGAGGACATTGACCTAACAGTCCTCATGACACACATTGGTTTTGAAGAGGATAAAAAACTAGCGGCGTTGCTAGACCCGGAATGGGGTGTAGATATGATAATTGGGGGACACTCCCATACGTTTTTAGAACAACCTGCTCAAGTTAACAATATTCTGATTGCACAAGCGGGAGTTGGCACAGACCAGATTGGACGTTTCGATATTGTAGTGGATGACGATACTAACAGCATTGTTGAATGGAAGTGGCAGCTTCTCCCTGTGGATAGTAATCTAGCTTTGCCAGATCCCGAAATTGAAAAGCTGATTGCTACCTTCAAAGAAGAGGTAGATCGCAAGTATAATCGATTGGTTGGACGATTAGCGCGTAAACTGACTCATCCTAAGCGTGAAGAAGAAACTGAATTGGGTAACTTAATCGCTGATATTTTTGCCCAACAAGATACGTTGGATGTCGTTTTTGTAGCCAGTGGTTCAATACGTGGAAAGGAATTAGGACCTCTAGTGACATTGAGCGATTTGAAAACAGTTTTCCCTTACGAAGATACTCTTTATAAATTTAAAGTTAGTGGGACACAGCTGGTCAAGATATTTACACATATCATGAGACCGGAAAACAGAATAGCCGGTCAAAGTGAGTATTTTCAGGTAAGCAAGGGTATTAAGGCAGTTTACAGTGATGTCCAAAAGAAACTTGAATCTTTAAGCATTAATGGACAATCCATACAAGACGATAATCAATACACAATCTGTATAGATGGCTATCGTTACCAAAATTCTGAGCCGACTCTAGGCATAACACATCAAGAATTAGGCACCCCAAAGGTAATCACAACATCTAGACAAGATGTCCTTGAAGAATACTTTAGCCATCATCAAAATCTTAACAGCCATATCGAAGGAAGATTGGTTTACAACTAGAGATTTGAAATCTCTACGAAAGATCATTTTGGAGAGGCTTTGCCTCCCCAAGCTATTCCCAGGCAAAGCACGGGAACGAGAAACACTTCACATTTATGCAGATACCAAGCGTCGCAAAGATTCAGAACGACGTTTTGCCGTGCCGTTATTTGGCTGAATTTTCAGGGCATCTTCATATGCTTGCAGGGCTTGAGCATTTAATTTTTTCCGCTCATATGCATGACCAAGATTATTCAGCCCTACCACATAATTGGGTTTGAATTTGAGGGCTTCTTTATACTGACGAATCGCTAAGTCATACTGTTCTTGAGCAAAGTAAGCATAGCCTAACCCGTTGTAAATATAGGCTAAACCTTCTTCTATTTCTTCGCCGTTTTCTTTTTCCTCTTCAGCGGCTTTGATAGCTTTTTGAAAGAGAGTTATCGCCTGTGAAAAGAGTTTTTTTTCAGAATAAATACTAGCTAACTCGTAATATTCTTGAGTTGTACCACTGTCTTTGGTCAGTTTTTTTCGCAGCCTTGACATGCTGCTTTCGACTCTACGAGTTTTGAATATCTGGCGAAAAATAGCCACAACTGCTATTAAAAGCAGACCGACTAAAATTGACAGGTAAATAGTTGCTAGATTGCTATCCATTGTTTTTAGTAAAAGTTTCTTCTTATCTATATATCAGCTTAGAGGGAACAAGAAAAATTAATGAATTATAAATAATTTGATATTCATCCACAATTCATTAAGGTAACCCCCAGTATATGGCGCGTTGCTTGAGCCATCCAGAATTAATATAACGGGCAATAGCTTCGTTTACTCGTCTTCGTAATGGATCGTACTGCAATCCCTTGGGCATGACGACAGATAACGGTTGGGTTGATAGCTTAGTTGGCAGTAGCCGATACTGGGGATACTGTTGCACCCAGCCACTCAGTGGACTAGCATCTGCAGCAAAAGCATCTGCTGCATTGTTTTCTAGCAGCATAAAAGCTTCTTGATAAGAATTGACTCCCACTAATTCAGCATTTGGTGCATAATAGCGCACATCGGCAATCGTACTAGAACCATTGAGGACAGCAACTTTCCGTTTTGCCAAATCCTTTAGTCGCTGTAAAGACGTATCTTTTGTGACTAATACAGTGCCATCAAAATAGTAAGGAACACTGAAACTTACTAAGCGAGAACGTGAGGCAGTTGCTGTGACTCTGGCGATCGCCAGATCAACTTTGTGATCCAAGACTGCGGATAGGCGATCGCGATTGGCAACAGGTTGTAATTTCACAGCATCCGCTTTGCCTAGTAACTCTACTCCCAAAGCCTTTGCTAAATCAATTTCTAAGCCTTGTAAGTTGCCGTTTGCATCTCTAAATCCCAACGGACGCAAGTTATCTTTAACGGCAATATTTATGTAGCCCCGCTGCTGAATTTCAAACATTTGTGCGGCAGATGCTGATAATTGAGTATCTGCCAATGTGACAAAAGAAAAAGTCAAGAGGAAAAAAATGGCAGCGGATATCAGCAGATGTAACGAACAAGCTGCTTTCCATGTGTTACATCCGTTATCCATCCGTTGCCACCTTTATCCTTTAGATTGGCTTGCCAATTCAGCGACTTTGCCAAAACTTGCTGGATCGAGGACTGCTAATTGTGCCAACATTTTACGGTTGAGTTGGACATCAGCTTTTTTTAGATTTCCTATCAACTGGCTGTAACTCATGCCATGTTGGCGTGCAGCAGCGTTGATGCGGGTGATCCAGAGGCGGCGGAAATCGCGCTTACGTTTTTTGCGATCGCGGTAGGCATTGCGCAGCGCCTTCATCACTCTCTGATTAGCGGTTCTAAACAGAGTTGAGTGAGAACCACGAAAACCTTTAGCGAGTTTGAGAATTTTTTTGCGGCGTTTGCGAGCAACGTTACCGCGTTTTACCCGTGTCATATTGTCTTAGTTCCTTAACAAATTACAAATAAGGGAGCATGAGGCGCACATTTTCTTCATCGCGCTCATTCACAACGACCATTTTGGATAGAGTACGTTTCCTGGTAGAGGATTTGTGTTGTAGCAGGTGGTTTTTAAAAGCTTTGCGACGTACGATTTTGCCGCTACCTGTGGCGCGGAATCTCTTTGCCGCTGCTTTACGAGTTTTGAGTTTAGGCATGGGCTGGCTTTAATTCGACACAATCTATGATTATAAACTAAGAATTTTGAAACAATGGCATCAGCTGCTGGGAAAACATAGAAAATAAGAGGTTGTGCAGTCCAAGTAACTTTGAATGCAGGTAAGCTGTCGGTTCTACAATTTTCTTGCCAGAACTGATGCCTATGAGGTCTTGAGTGACTCTACCCCAGAAGTGGGTGTTCTTGATGTCCTGAAGCTCAAGCAAATTAAAGATTTTATTGAAGAGAATTTAGCCGAAGAATGGGCGATCGCCAATCTCGCCGCACTTGTGTCAATGAGTCAGTTTCATTTTGCGCGTGCCTTCAAAATGCAAGTAGGAGAACCGCCACACCGCTACATTCTGCAACGGCGAATCAAACGAGCAAAAGTATTGCTAAAGGTGACGCGGTTTTCGTCGGCAGAAATTGGCTATCAAGTAAGCTTTTCCAATCCAAGTCACTTTAGTACGCAATTTCGCAAACTTTTAGGGGTAACACCGAAGCAATTTCGCGACAGTGTTTAAATTTTCAAGCTTTCTGGGCACAGGTGACAGTACCAAGGTTAGTTTCTGACTTCAACTTTGAGTCAATATCCAGCATAATTGCTGATTGACAAAAGATATATTATATTACTAGCTCATGAATGTTCTCCAGAGTATTTCCCAACAAAAGGTATTAGGCCGAGACGTGGATCATCGCACCAACTCCGCAACCACAACCTCCCCCAGCTTCGCGCGCCTGCTGCCACTCTGCTAGCATCAAGGGCGAAGGCTGAGCTGCTCCCCACCCCGTGCGGTGAGACGGGGCGATCAGAGTCTCGTTGCCCGGTGCCACAATGATGGTGCCTGCCGGTATGTCCCTCGTGACTTCGACCGGACCGAAAACGAGCACGCCTGCGCCGATGGTGACGCCCTCGGCGATCCGGGGACCGAAGAGTACAGCGCGGTCACCCACCGTCACGTTGTTGCCGATCTCCAAGGGACCGTGCAGGACCACTCGGTTGCCGATCGTCACGCCCGAGCCAATCCGCACCGAGGTAAACGTAAGCTCATGGACGCTTGTGTTCTGACCAATTCGGGTTCCTCTGCCCACTGAAATTCCTGGAGAATCACCACCGTGCAGATATGAGCCGCGACCGACCACCACTCCCTCAGCAAGCTCCACGCCACCAAGGACGATGGCGTTATTATCGACCAGTTCCGGGGAAGCGACGCGCGGAGCCAGGAAGCGAGCACCAGCCTCTGGGCTGCTAGATGGCGGGGCGTTGAGACCACCGGCGTCAGGGGCTGGCGTGCTGGGGCTTGGAAGCGGGGACAGCGGCCCAAACACCTCAAAACTCAGGTCGTTGAGTGATGCCTGACGCGCCGGAATCACACCAGTGCCACGTCGATCCACGGTCGGTGGAGCAACTGAGAGTTTACCGAAAGCCTGGGCGACATCAGGGAAATTCGATCCTGGGTTGCCAGGACTGTTCTCGTCTGCAGAGAAGGGCGTCAAGCGCGCTGCAGCGCGATAGAGCAGGTTGTAGGCGCGCGCCAGCAACACGTTCTCCTGGTCCACATCGGACGCGAACAACGAGAATGCTGCAGGCACGGGGATGATGTTGGCGGCGACATCGGCTTGGCTCCTGATGCGAGCACCGAACAGGACCAAGCTCGCCTCCGGGATTTCGATGAGGTTTGCTGGATCCTCGCCGAGAATCTGGGCAGTAAAGCCGGTGATGCTGGCGTCCCCGATACGCGCATTTTGCACGACCGCGTTGATCACCGTGCCGCAGGCATCGCCGATACGCACCTTGCCAATAAAGGTCACTCCGTGGGCGGTGAATGACCCATCGCCGATAACTAAGTCGCCTGGGTGACTCAGACCACGCGATGCGTTCGCATAGTTCAGCAGGCGATCATTATCCTGTAAATCCGAGGCATGACCGAGCAGCGCTGACTGACCCTCCAGAGTCACAAATCCTTCGATCAGACTCTGGGCACCGATGAGAAACTTCTTGGTATTGATTTTGGCTGTAGGATGGATGAAGGAGGTGTACTTTATTGGACCAGTACGGGGGAAGTCAGGCTCTTGAGCGATGGACGTGTGCGAATTACCGCGCATCAGTAGCGTAGCCACTGTAGCAGCAGCACCTCCTAGGGCAAGTTTGAGTGTGTTGCGGCGGGTGGAACAATGCAGCAAATTTTCCATGTCAGGCAACTGGGTTTTATTGGTTGGGGCAGTGTTTTTTCTTGCTCTGAGTGGTCTAATTGAGTGACTTTCAATACAAGTAGATTTGCGGTTTGTCATCAGAAAAGCAATAATTTCTAGCCAAGTTCACAAAAACTTTAATTTCCCTCATTCGATTTGACTTCAAGCGATATTAGCCCAAAGTTAAATGACACCTAGATTTGGCACAGATAATCAGCTTGTAGACTGTGTGACGATAGTATGAAGATAGTGTGAACTAGCAAGAAAGAAAACGATGATCGCGATGAAATCGGGGCGCATTGGATGAAACTCAAATCCTAAACGAACATTTGAAAATCTTGATGAATTAGAAGAGGTTTTATTTCATCGCTGCAAACAATTACTCCAACAGCAAGATTTAATTCGGGGTTTAACAAACTTTCACTGGTGGCCTCAAGTTCAAGCTACTGCTTAATTATGGGTAAGTACCCGGACAGAATATAACGTATCTGTTTGCAGCAATTGTAGCTGAATCAAAATACCGTATTCGAGGAACAACTAAAGACGTCTGTCAACAAAGTGAAAACGGTTAAATTTATCGCTTGATTCGTTGTTGAAACTACGATGTTGTCATTGGGTAGCGATCGCGCTATACTATATCAAGTCAAAAATTAATTGCCAATAAGCAGTTAGTGCTAGTAAATTTTGACTTTCTGGTTGGAAACTTTAGTTTCTTCCTGGTGGCGACATAGCCAAGTGGTAAGGCAGAGGTCTGCAAAACCTCCATCCCCCGGTTCAAATCCGGGTGTCGCCTTTTGATGTACATTAACTAATTATTTGTCACTGTTAACAAATTAAGTGTCAAAGCTATGTATAGACATATTGTTAAGGATTGCAGACCCACAAGAACGTGAGATTGACCTTTGTGTAAAGGTTTGCTGGGACGAGGGAAAGAGTTGTTAATTCTGGCTAGCGTGGAGTTTTTTCGCTTTATATGAGCTAGCTGTTTCTCCTGACGGTCGCCTTTCTCTTTTGTTTTGGTGATAGTTTTGGCAATTTCTTCTGCTTTTTCTTGTCTAACTAGTTTTGTTCCTTCATCTGTCCACAGGCAGGTATTTACACAACAGTAGAGACTCAAGCGGTGAATATTCCAAGGTGCGGCTGTCGCCGCGCTACCGCGAATGCCTTTATTTTCCCCTTCGAGCCAAGTAATGCGTCCGCTACGAAGGGTGAATAAGCTGCTAGAGTGCTGATTTTTACTTTCATGCTTAATTTGTTGGTCTTCTAGAAAGCGTTGAAACCAGTGCAGATAACGTTGGTCGCAGTAAACCTCAAATGTATGCTCGCTCAATCCATTGAATTTTACACAGATACGCCCTTTGTGGTTTTTAAACCAAGTCATGTCTGATATGCCTAGACCTGATTTATCAACGGTTAATAAGTAAATTGCCTGGATAGAACAAAATCCTCATGTCTGTGCCCCAGTTAGTCAAGCTGTGATTGTACTGAGTTAAAGTTTCAGCAGTATATCACCCCTGATCATGGGCGCAAGTTCACTCTCACTCTATAATGTGCAGTTGTTGACGAACAATACTATCGATCCGGTTAATAAGGTGTGTATCACCACGATGAGAGCGTCTTTATTCGATGTTGCCGGGAGAAAAGGACTTCAAACTATAAAAAGTGCCACTTGTAGCGCAACAGCTTATTTGTTTCGTGTTCGTTGAGTCCAACACCAAGCTAGCGAGCCAAAAAATAAGGTAGCAACGAAACTCCAAAACAAGCATGTTACTATGGGATCTAGCGGTTTGTTCAAAGATATTGTGAATGGTTTGTCGATGTGTTGAGTGACAACCCCAGAGACAATAGCACCTGCACCTAAGCCTACACCCACTATTTGGATAGTGTTTTCTAAAGAGCGATCGCTTTCGGCTTGTTCTGTTTCTACAATACCTCGAATAGTATCAATCATCCGTCCAAACAACTCTTGAGCAGGGGTAAGGTAGTTAATATCAGTTTGTATTTGTTGTTGCCATTGCTGACAGGAACGATTTAGAAAATCTTGCCAAATTTTAGGGCTGTCTCCTGCAATCTCAGTGATTTTTTTTAAGCAAGTACTGTAATTAGTGATATTTGTAGTAAGTAGCTGGACAAAAATAAATAAGACTGTGTAAAGAAAGGTTAAGGGGGAAAGTTCCAGGCGATCGCTAAGTACTACATTTCATAAACGCGTATCATAATATGT
>NZ_QMEA01000013.1 GCF_012912105.1 Brasilonema sp. UFV-L1 | reverse complement strand
CCCCATCCCCCCATCCCTCCTCCTATGGGTACTCCACGCTTTGTACTCGCCTCTGCTTCAGTTGCGCGACGTCACTTACTACAAATAGCTGGGATTGAACCTTTGGTTTATCCCAGCGATTTTGATGAGTCGCAAATCCAAATAGATAACCCTGCACAATTGGTGCAAGTTCTTGCCCAACGAAAAGCAGAAACTGTAGCCCCTCAGTTTCAATCGGCTTTAATTATGGGTTGCGATTCTGTTTTAGCTGTCAACGGTGAAATTCATGGTAAACCAGCAGATGCTGAACAAGCGCGTCTACGTTGGCAAAAAATGCAAGGTCATTCTGGTGACCTTTATACAGGTCATGCTTTCATTGACTTAACTCAAAACCGTACTTTAGTCAAGTATCAAGTAACAAAAGTTTACTTTGCTCAACTCAGCAGTCACACAATTGATGCATATGTTGCGACAGGTGAACCTTTAAAATGTGCTGGTGCTTTTGCTCTTGAAGGTCGTGGTGGTTTGTTTGTAGAAAAACTTGAAGGTTGCCATAGCAACGTGATTGGACTAAGTTTACCTCTGCTACGGCAAATGCTAGCGGATTTAGGATACAGTGTCACAGATTTTTGGTGAATCATGAACAAAGAAGAAAATTGCTTCTTTGTTTTTGCTTCTGATTTCACTTTCCGCCATAAAAGAAGGCAACTTCTTTTTCTTTTAAAGTTGCAAAACCAGCATCTGTCAGCATTTGGTTGAGTTCTGCTTGGGGAATGTGTTTTGCCCCAATTCGCACAATGCGGGAACGCATTGTGTTACTAACGCCACTGCGCTGTCTGTTTGCTTCTAGCGCCATGACTTTGTGATAAAGTTCTAGCTTGGCGGGGGGAATCGGGGAACCATCAAAATCTATTCCGCTTGCAATTGCTTCATCAACTGCATCAGCACCTGTGGTTGTTTGGTTTTCTTGGTTAATTTCAGCAGTCATGGCAGTGTTTAGTATTAACCTTACTAGAGAATTGTACCAGGCATCGTGAACACAGAAAGAAAGAAAGTGATGTAGTGACTCCTATCTCCTGACTCGGTGACTCGGTAACTCCTGACTCGGTGACTCCTTTCATTTTTGATTTTCTTTGAGCTTTACGCGTGTATGTTTCGACATACGCTTGTCACTTTTGGAGCTTTTGGTTTAATCTCAAACCAACGGTAAAGCATGATCATAGCGCTATGTCAGACCCTCACACTCCTCGTCAGAAAGACCGTGCCCTAGAAAAAGCTCTCACTAACAAAATTATTGATGATTATTTTGATAACTCAGAAAGCTGGCTGCGAGCCATTTTGCGGATGTGTATCTTCTCTTTGGGTCATTTAGATGGACAACCCGTTTTTGTTGTAGAGTGTCCCAATCAAGCAGTTGCTAAGCGGTTGAGTCGAAAAACTTATCCATTTAGAGGAATTGTCTACTATCTAACTGACAATTTTAACGCTGGCGATCGCTCTCTGTTTTGCTACCGAGACTGTTCTGAGGGAACTTGGCGTTGTTTTGATACTAAGACCAACTCTTGGAGAACTTTGAGTTATCGACAAAAGCCGATAGCCCCTACTGACGGCTGATAAAGCAGGGGAAATGCGGGAAGCACCTGGTGCAGGGAAAGCAGGGGAAAAATAACTCCCTTACTCCCTCACCTCTCTATTCCCGATTTTGTCGTGTGACTAAACCCCCAACAAATGCACCCAAAACAGTTCCTGTCCACAGTCCTCTTGTGCTACTTTGCCAAACTGCTGGTAAAGCTGCTGGTGGTGTTACCAAATGACACATCTCCTTCAAGCCCCAAGTTTTATTTTGACACTTCTGGCTGTGGAGACTTAAGGTGATTTGCCATCCGATGTAACCTCCAAAAAATCCTGACAGGAGTGCCAAGAAGGTGCAAATGAGAGTTCGATTTTTAGTCATGAGTCATCAGTCATGAGTCAAGAAATTGAAGTATTATTAACGAGGTTTAAGAACTATGAAGCTTATAGAGTCAGCATTGTAGCGTGTTTAGTCGCCTATCAGCTCAATCATATAATTTACGTTTTGTTAAAGAATCTGAGATAAAAATTTACGAGTGCGATCGTGCTTCGGATTTTGAAAGAAAGTACTTGGTGTGGCTTCCTCAACAATCGTACCGCTATCCATTAATATCACACGGTCAGCAGCTTCGCGAGCAAATCCAACTTCATGAGTCACAACAACCATTGTCATACCATCAGCAGCGAGGGTTTTGATAACATCCAAAACTTCTCGCACCATCTCTGGGTCTAAAGCGGAAGTGGGTTCATCAAAAAGTATAACCTTAGGCTGCATAGCTAGTGCTCTTGCAATAGCAACTCGTTGCTGCTGTCCACCTGACAATTGTCCTGGATATTTCTGTGCTTGTTCCAAAATTCCGACTCGTTCTAGCAACTGCATCGCCGTTTCTTCTGCTTTGACTTTCGTCCACTTGCGCACCCAAGTTGGTGCCAAAGTGATATTTTGCAAGACACTTAAGTGAGGAAACAAATTAAACTGTTGAAAAACCATCCCGACTTCTCGCCGAATTGCCTCAATATTTCGCATATCATTTGTGAGGTCAATTCCATCAATTTCAATTCGTCCTTGTTGATATTCTTCTAAAGCATTAAAGGTGCGAATAAAAGTCGATTTTCCTGAACCCGAAGGTCCCATCAACACAACCACTTCTCCACGATTTACTGTCAGGCTAACCCCTTTGAGAACGTGAAACTTTCCATACCACTTATGGATATCTTGAGCAATAATAATAGGCTTTTGTTGATGCATAATTATTGAGTTATTAGTTAGTTATTAGTTAGCCAGCAGGGAAAATCAACATTATGAATTCAAAACGCATTTTTTTTGAATTTTGAATTTTGAATTGTTTTGTCCCCATCACCGTTGACCGACACCCAATTCCTTTTCCAGGCGTCGAGAAGCTAAGGACATAGAATAGCAAAAGACCCAATAAATAAATGCAATGAATAAATAGACTTCTGCATAGCGAGCAATAAATTGAGGTTGAGCCAAAATAGCACGAGAAATTCCTGTTAATTCTAATAATCCAACAATTGATAACAAGGAAGTATCTTTAAACAAACCGATAAATTGACCAACAAGTGCTGGGATAACAGCACGTAGGGCTTGAGGAAGAACAATGAGTAGTAATGTTAAAGGAGGATTCAACCCCAAAACTTTAGCCGCTTCAATTTGTCCGCGTGGAATTGATTGAAGACCACCACGTACATTTTCTGCTAAATAAGCAGCACTAAAGAAAATTACACCAGCAATTCCCCTTAAAACTCTATCTAAACGGTATTCTACTGGCAGGAACAAAGATAACATCACTTGAGCAAAGAATAAAACTCCAATCAGTGGCAGTCCTCGAATAATTTCAATGTAGAGGATACTAAACCAACGCACAACAGGTAGCTGACTTTGACGACCTAATGCTAATAAAACACCCAAAGGAAAAGACAGAACAATACTAATCACCGCTATCACCAAAGTCAGCAACAAACCATTCCACAAATTGCTTTCTACTGGTTGCAGTCCAAAGCCTCCCCCAATCAGCCATAGGATAATTGGAAACGAAAGCGCCCACCCAAAGGGTAACCAACTGTTCATCTGACGGGGTAAGCGTTTTGTAAAAGTTCCCCATGACAAGCCAGTCAAACCGAGGATAATGAAAAGTGCTAGCCACAGTCGCCAGTAAAGTTGTTGTGGAAAACGACCAACAAAAAATAAAGATAAGTTGGCTGTGATGACTTGCCATTTTGCTTGAGTCAATACCCAAGTCAGGATACCTTTGATGCCAAAAAAGAGTAACCAAAGACAGACAACAGTAAGAATACTGTTGTACCAGTTGTTAAATAGATTTTTCTGTAGCCATTGTAAGGTATTAGGTTTTTGATTTTTAAAAGAACTCATTTGAAAAAACTCATCTTTCCTTGAGTTGCACGCTACGGTTTAACAAATTCATCCCAAAAGAGATGGTCAGGCTAATGGTCAGATAGGTAATCATAATTAACAGAATAACTTCTACAACTCGACCTGTTTGGTTAAAAGTTGTAGAAGCAACAAAATAAATATCAGGATAACCGATCGCAATTGCTAAACTAGAATTCTTCGCTAAGTTAAGATACTGACTGCTTAATGGTGGAATCATCAGCCGCAAAGCTTGAGGAAAAATCACGAGGCGTAAAATGAGAAGCGGTTTGAAACCTAACGCCCGTGCTGCTTCCCATTGTCCTTTAGGAACTGATAAAATCCCAGCTCTCACAATTTCGGCGATAAAGGAACCAGTGTACAGCGTTAGTCCAAGGATGAGTGTTGATAACTCAGAAGAGAGTTCTATTCCAAAAGGAAGCGTAACTCCTCGATTGTTAATATTTATAAAGCCAAGTAGGGAAATTTGATTTTCTGTTTTTGGTAAACTGAGGAAAACCGCAAAGTACCAAAAGAACAATTGCAGAAGTAACGGTGTGTTGCGTAAGGTTTCGACATACACTAGAGCTAGCTGACGCACTAACCAATTATCTGATAGCCGCGCCACTCCTACGGTAATGCCAATAATTGTTGCCAAAATGATGCCAAAAACGATAACTCGCAGGGAGTTCACCAGTCCAACCAGTAAAGCACGACTGTAGGAGTCAGAAGGTTTATAGGGAATCGGGGTTTCACCAATATCGAAAGATGCTTGGAATTGTAGAAAATCAAATCCTAGTTGAAGACCTAGCCGCTGGAGATTGTATGTCAGGTTGTGCCATAGTATCATCACAACGATGGCAGCTATAAATGCGGCTATTAACTGACCGAGAATAGGAAAAAACTTTCGGTTGCGCCAAATTGGAGTCATAGTAAAACAGTGAACAATGAACAGTACACAGTGAACAATTGATAACTGATAACTGATAACTTGTTTATCGGAAGGGAGGAGCGTAAAGAATACCACCTTGATTCCACAGTTTGTTTGGACCACGTTCCAGTTTTAACTCAGAGTTTTTCCCTAAATTACGCTCGTAAATTTCACCATAATTGCCTACATTTTTGATAATCCGAACCACAAAGTCGTTTGTTAAACCCATCGCTTTACCAAGGTTACCTTCTGTACCTAGCAAGCGCTTCACTTCTGGGTTATTACTGTTTGCTAATTGACCAACATTTTGCGAGTTGACTCCCAGTTCTTCAGCATTGATAAGAGCAAAAATTGTCCATCTGACCATATCAAACCACTTAGAATCTCCATTGACTACAGCAGGTGCGAGAGGTTCTTTTGACAGCACAATATCTAAAACAACATGGTCATCCGGTTTAGATAGGGTGGTGCGACCGGAAACGAGTTGAGAACGGTCTCCAGTGAGGCCTTCGCAGCGACCTTGCTCGTAGGTAGCAAAAACCGTGTTAAAATCTTCAAAAACCAAAGGCTTGTAGTTAATACCACGTTGCCGCATTTGGTCTGTCAGGTTTTGCTCGTTGGTGGTTCCTGTTCCCATGCAGATAGATTTGCCCTTGAAGTCTTCGAGCTTCTGAATACCACTATTTTTTTTCACCATTATGCCTTGACCGTCGTAAAATACCACGGCAGCAAATTTTATACCTATAGAGGTGTCTCGGCTCATACTCCAAGTGGTATTTCGGCTGAGGATGTCAACTTCGCCCGTTTGCAAGGCTGTAAAACGTTCTTTGGAGTTTAAGTTGCGGAATTCTACTTTGTTGGGGTCATTAAAAAGTGCTGCGGCGATCGCCCGACAAACATCCACATCCAGCCCTGCATATTCACCGTTAGGCTTAACATAGCTAAAGCCTGGTAGTTGTCCGCTGACACCGCAAATGAGCTTACCACGGCTTTTGATTGTATCTAGTAGACTTGAGCCACTTCCTCCTACCTGTCCAGCACAGGCACTCAGTGAAAATACTAGGGGTAAGGTAGCCAGCAGTAATAACCCCCGTTTACGCTTCAACATTTACCAATTTTTTCCTCTGCTCAATAAAGACTAAGATACTTTATTGTTTGCCAAATGGTTGCAGAGGTGAGCAGTTTATACTAAAAATGTTAGAGCAAGCTACTTAGGCTCTCTATGGCTAGTGCCTAACGCACCATGTCCACTTAAAGACTTATCATTACAGCAGTTTGCAAGTAAATGAGGTACACAACCTAGACTTCACGCGCCAGATATGAAGACTGTTTTACTCCTGATACCAAGTTGCAGTCAAACATGGTATTCCGTCATTGCGACTGGAACGGAGTGGAAGGAAGCAATCTCATCAACCCTGAACTACTACAACAGAACGCAAAAATGGTCATTTTGGGTGATGTTTTCATAATCAGCCGACATCAAAGCCACGGTTTGAAACAACGGTAAATCAATGATTTTGACCAGATGCGTTGCAAAACTTTACAACGTGTCCCAATTTGCACGTATCCCGGCTATACCCCAACGTGAGATGCTAGAAAATAGCACTCAAAATTTCTCATGGTACAGAAAGACTTTACAAAGTTTTTAACGTTTTACTGTTATATATCGGGGAATTGAGATGAAACAGCCTGTTTTAGCTATAACACTGCTAGCAGCAACAGTTTTTATTACCAATGTTGCTTATGCTGATGAGCAAACTGACAAGCAAGCAATTATTGAAGCTTATCGTAAATATGATGCTGCCATTGAGCGCAAAGATATCAATCAAACTTTTGCCGACTATGCACCTGAATTCACCATAGTTAGACTTAATGGAAAGTTAACAAATCTGAAGCAAGAGCGCCAACAAACACAAAAGTCTTTTCAAAATGTACGTCAAATCAAGGTGCATAATGAGATTAAACAAATTCAAATCAATGGGCAGACTGCTACAGTAATCGGTGTTGGACATTCCAAAGCAATTATTTCAAATTCCAAAAATCCTCAAGTTCCTGTACCCTATTCCTCAATAAGCCAATATCAAGACAGTTGGAAACGTACAAATAGTGGGTGGAAGCTTATAAGTAATCGCGTTTTGCAGCAACGAGCTAATTTGAGGCGAAATAATCAACGTTCAAATAATCAAATCCGTCGAAGTCCTAACTCATTATCAATGCTAGAATACTATAACCAAGGTTCAGATGCTATTGAACGCTGCTATGAACGTGGACAACATTGTGAAAAGATGAATCGAATTCAAAATATTCTGATGTCAAAGTGCGCTCAGGGTAATCGCGACGCCTGCTCAACTTACAATGCTTTAATACAGCTTAGGAGTATGAAAGACGCTAATATGATACTTGGCTTTTAAACCAACCTTCTATCTGCCACCTTCGTTTACCCCACCAAAAATGATGCTAGCTTTGAGAGTTTTGGTAGATACTACAATTAATTTTTGCAGCCAAACTTTTCAAATCTGGTACTTCCAAATCTGGTTTGCCTTGAGCAGGTAAAGCAGCTCCTGAACCTTCTAGCCCTAATCTACGATTTACCCAAACTGTGGATAACCCTAAGGAATTTGCTGGAATAATATCATGGTAAATACTACCAGCAACGTGCAGGATTTTTTCAGACGAGATACCAATTTTTGCAAGACGGGCGATCGCCTCCTGAAAATTTTGCACCGAAGGCTTGTAACTTTTCACCTGCTGTGCAGTCACAACTTCATCAAACTCAACTTGCAGATGTTTTGCACTGAAGGCAAACAGTTCATCATCAACATTAGAAATAATTGCTAGTTTAAATCTCTGTTTCAGCGTCTTGAGAGCTTCAACTGTGTCAGGAAAGGGTTGCCAATTCTTGATAGAATCAGCAAGTGCATTTAATTGTTCAGAAGAAGGCGTAAATCCAAATTGTTCTCCAAACTTTTGCACAACTCCCCTAAGAACATCTTTGTACTTGCGGTACTCTCCCTGCTCAAGACTAGACTCAAAACGAGCGAACCACTCAAGGATTTCGTTCTCACTTAATTGAATCTGATGAGACTGCAAAACTGTTTGCAACGCTTCCAGCACACCTTTTTCCCAATCAACTAAAGTTCCATAGCAATCAAAAGTCAAGACTTCATATTGATTCAGGTTAATCATGGTTTATACTCCCTAACTCAATGCTTTGTCAGATCTGAATTTTGTTTTTCTATTTCTTGCAGGTGTTCTACCAGTGCTTTACCATCTGTATTGTGGTTTTGAGCGATTTGCTCTGCTGTAGACGCATCACCTGAGCAAATTGCGTTTACCAATTCCCGATGCTGCTTTATGATGTCATCTAAATCTGGGTGCAGTGCATTGCACGAAATGATATAAAGACGAATTTGCTGTTCAACAATTTTGTACTGCTCTTGTAATCGACGATGACCAGCGAGTTGAATAATTGCCTTATGCAGGGTAAAATCTGCATTAGCAACATCGTTCCAATCACCCTTTTGAGCTGCTTTGACCAATTGCTGCAAGACAGCATTGAGTTCTTTTACCTGACTCGGTGTGATTGCAACAGCTGCAAGTCTCGCCGCCAAACTCTCCAGCGCACTTCGTAGTGTATATAACTCCCAAGCATCCTGCGAACTCAATCCCGAAACAGTACAACCTTTGTAGGGTAACTGTATAACCAAGCCTTCATAGGTTAACTGCTGCAATGCTGAGCGTATTGTTGCACGACTGAGATTAAATTGTTCTGCCAGATTGATTTCTAGCAAACGAGTCCCCGGTGCAAGTGTACCATTGAGAATTTGTTCTCGAATGACATCAGCTGCTTGAATATCTAAACTCCGAGGTATAATGACGGGTTTGGATTGATTCCCTTTCATTCTGATTGTCGTAGAAATGCGAACAAGTTGAGCCACAGTTGCAAACTCTGCGACTGCTGGTTTGATTGCAAACTATTCATACTCTGACTTTAGATGTTAAAATGTAGATTGTCAACAATCGACAATCAGCAATTGCAATCAGACCTGTTTCATAATCTCTGTAGTAGCTTGATAAAAACAGCACCAATAAATAAGCCCGCAAATTGCGTTAAATAACCAGTACTGACTGGGTTAACACCACCAGGAATATTCAAACTCCCAATTCCGTAAGAAATCTGTTGCACAAACCACCAAAATAAATAGAAAAAGGCTGGTAGTTGTACGGGAATAAATATAATGAAAAGAGGCAAAATACTATCAATTTTTACTTTAGGAAACTTAAAAACATAAGCTCCTAAAATAGCTGTTATCGCTCCATTTGCTCCAATCAATGGCACTGTCAAACTCGGTTCAGCTAAAATTTGGATGAATCCAGTCAAGATGCCAGAAACTAAATAAAATACTAAAAATTTTCTGTATCCGAGAATACTTTCAATTGTTTTGCCAAAAATCCACAAAAATATCAAATTTCCTAAAATTTGACTAAAACTGCCATGAAGGAACATTCCCACAAATAGTGAAGTCAAACCCTTGAGCACAACTATCCAAGCAGCTGCATTTCCAGCAAGCGCATTTGCAAAAGCTGCATTTATTTGTCCTGGAACCACACCCCAGCTATTTATAAAACTACCGAGTGTACCATCAAGCTCAAGTTTCAGTTCCCATAAAAATAGAGCAATGTTGATGCCAATAAGATAGTAAATAATAATTGGCTTTCTTTGTTTGAAAAAGAAAATGTTATCACTAATAGGAATCATATCAATAAGTTATTAGTTACTGAGTTATTCTCTTTATCTGGTTCATTTCCCCATCCTCTTATCGACCCTTAACAGAAGCTGTGGCAAGATTGGAATCAGACCGTACTACATGAAACTAGGCTCATCAAATGTTGGGAAACATACTTGTTGGACGATACCAAATTATTAGCTACTTGGGAGGAGGGGGATTTGGTGAAACCTTTGTGGCTTGTGATACTCAGTTACCTGGGTCACCTCAATGTGTTGTTAAGAAACTTAAGCCCCAAGCTAATGACCCCGATACTTTGCAGACAGCCAGACGCTTATTTGATACAGAAGCTCAAGTTTTGTATAAATTAGGTATTCATGACCGCATTCCTCAACTTCTAGCTTACTTTGAGGAGAACCAAGAATTTTATCTCGTACAGGAATTTATACAAGGTCATGACCTCAGCCAAGAAATCATACCAGAAAAACCCCTAGAGCAAGACCAAGTTCTTTGCCTTCTAGAAGAAATTTTAAATATTTTAGAATTTGTCCATCAGCAGCAGGTTATTCACCGTGATATCAATCCACGAAACATCATTAGGCGCAAGCCAGATGACAAGTTAGTTTTGATTGATTTTGGTGCAGTTAAACAAATCACGACTCAAGTCATTACTCCTGGTGGAAAAACAAAATGTACCGTTGCTATTGGTACTCCAGGATATATTCCCAGCGAACAAGCACAGGGAAATCCAAAATTCACCAGTGATATCTATGCTTTAGGGATATTGGGTATAGAAGCACTCACTGGATTATCTCCTGAACAACTAGAAAAAGATGCAGAAACTGATGAGATTATATGGCATAACCAGACTTCAGTCAGTGAGGAGTTTGCTAAATTTTTAAATAAGATGGTGTGTTATGACTTCCGGGAACGTTATTCTTCTGCAAAAGTTGCTCTACAAGCACTAAATGATTTAAAAAACTCTCAATCTCACACAATGACATTGAATGTTCCCATATCAAATCATAAGATTAAGAATAATTTGCCAAACATCAATCAACCTAAAAAAAAGAAATTAATAAAGTTTTTCGCGAGCATAAGTTTAATAGGGATAGGTGTAGGAGCATCTATATATATTGCTCATGCAATCAATTCTGTCAATGCTAGTGAATTATATAAACGAGCTAATACACTATACGAGTTACAACGATATCAAGATGCTTTATCAACATATGAAAAAGCGGTTAACATTAGACCAGATTATGCTCAAGCATTAAATGGTCAAGGTAAAAGTTTATATGAATTAAAAAAATATAAAGAAGCACTTGCAGCTTATGACAAAGCAATTCAAATAGAACCAGATTATCTAGAAGCTTGGAGTGGGCGTGGATTTGCATTAAATAACTTGCAAAGATATCAAGAAGCAATTGCTTCTTTTGAGAAAACACTGCAATTTCAAGAAAATTATCCAGAAGTTTGGGATGCTAAGGGAGAAGCTTTAACTCAATTAAACGAATATGACCAAGCACTAAAATCTTATGACAAAGCGATTGAGTTGAATCCAGGATATTATGACGCTTGGTATAACAAAGCATTTTTGCTGCAAAATTTAAAACGTTATGACGAAGCAATTTCGGCATATGATAAAGTTATTGAATTGAAGCAAGACTATGAAAGAGCTTGGTATAACAAAGGTAATGTTTTAGCAAATTTACAACGCTATCAAGATGCCGTTGTCGCTTATGAAAAAGCAGTTCAATATAAGCCGAACTATTACCAATCTTGGCTATCGAGAGGAAATTTACTGATGAATTTGCAACGTTATCCAGAAGCCCTTGAATCTTTTGAACAAGTCATTAAATACAATCCTAGAAATTATCAAGCGTGGTATGGTCATGGATGGTCATTACATCAAATGAAACGATATGAAGAAGCCGTATCATCCTATAATAAAGCAATTAAATTAGAGCGTGGTAATTATCAAGTCTGGTATAATCGAGGCAATTCACTCTACAATTTGAATAAGTATCAAGAGGCAATTTCATCTTATAATAAAGCAGTCAATTACGAACCGAAGCATTACGAAAGTTGGTATAGTAGAGGCAATGCTCTATTTAATATAAAACGTTATCAAGAAGCTATTGCATCATACGATAAAGTCATTAAAATAAAACCGGATTATCAACCAGCTATAAATGCACGCAATCAAGCACAACAAGCACAACAAGGGATAGGTCCTACTCCTGGGTCTATATTAAAAAGTCCATAGCTCAAAATTTCTGATTTCTTAACTTTTGAACCTTGACTATTTTATGTTGACTTCTTGTAATTGGTTACTTGGGTCAAAAGATTTTAGATTTGTCGGATAACTACTTGTGAGAAATGATTTTTTCATGTTTGTAGAAACAGGTGCTTTTGATGAAGCGATTTCTCGACCTTCAGCTTTTACAACCCGTTGCTTTTGAGTATATTCAATCAGTTTAGCTTGAGCTGTTGCATATGCAGGAGTATCTTTGGGAACTTGTTGGAGAAATTGAACAGCACTCTCAAAGTCTTGTTCTGCTGCTTGGCTGTAAGCTTTTTGTAGTAAGTAGGCTGCTCTGATACTTTTTTTGTGATTATACTCAGCCAATTTTCGTTGAACAATTGCTCCTGCAGAGCTTTCTTCAGGAATTTGACTCAGATAATCTAAAGCGCTGCTGAAATCTTTTGATGCTGCTTTTTCATAAGCCTTCGCTAATAAATCTTTTGTCTGTGTCTCAATCTTGATTTGTGCTTGTTCAACTAATTTATCTGTTTTTGATTGCCAATGTAAAATATCAGGTACTTGAGAACCTGCACGCAGTACATCTGACCAACGATTCTCTTGAAAAGCTTTTTCTGCTACTTTATATTGTTCAGCAGCATCTTGCCATTGTTTTTGCCATTCTTCAATACTAGCTTGTGCATCAGGATAGATATTACTATGTGAAGGAATTGATTTTGCAAGAGCAATTGCTCCGTTCAAATCTCCTGAGTGGTATTCTTCAGTTGCTTTGTATAATGCTTCTGTTTCTGAATAAGTTGGAGTGCTTTGTATAATAGAATAAACTCCAAATCCCATCACTAAAGAATTAGCGACTAAACCAACCTTCATTCCTGTCAATAATGAAGAGGAATTTAAAGAAATTCGATTTGTAAGGTGAGTATTTAACTTATTTTCTTGATTTTTTTCAGATTCCTCTGAAAAAGGAGTATGGTTGGCGTTTGTAGTGTATGGCTGCTTAGTTTCTAAAAACATTTGCTCAAGAGCCTGCAAGACTTCACCTACTGATTGGAAGCGCTCTTCGTAATTGTAGCGAATCATGTGGCTGATAATAGCAGCTAAATAATCGCTGACTGGTGTATTTTGAAAACGCCAGAGAATTTCATGAGTCTGAGGATCTACTTTTAATTGTAGTGGTGTCAGTCCTGTAAAAGCTTGAATAACAATCATTCCCAAAGCATAAATATCACTATTAGGTTGTGTTTGACCAACAAATTGCTCTGGTGGTATGTAACCTAACGAAGTGACGGGGATTCTATCTAAAGACAAGACCTCATCGACAATTTCAAAACCAATTGGTTGAATTGAACCAAAATCAATAAGAACTAACTTACCATCACAAGCGCGTCTGATTAAATTTTCTGGCTTAATATCACAGTGAATAACACCTTGAGAGTGAACGAAGTCTAATATTGACAGAACATCTTGTAAAAAGTTGATAACTTCACTTTCACTCCAGCGATAACCTGAATTGAGATGAGTCGGGAGTTCTGCTGTGAGTGGGTGTCCTTCTATAAACTCTTGTACTAGATAGAACCGTTCATGTTCTTCAAAGCAGGATATCAGTTGAGGAATTTGCTTATGATGTCCCAATTGCTTTAGTGTTTCAGTTTCTGTGAGAAACCTTAACCTCAGAGTTTGTAAGTAGCTTGGTTGGGAATTGATAACCTTGAGCTGTTTAACAACGCATTTGGGATTCTCTGGATTCTCAATGTCTACAGCAACGTATGTTTCGCCAAACACCCCTGCAGCCAGGGTTTGGACGACTTGGTAACGTCCTTGTAGTACTTTACCGATCATGTAGTTAGTCATTCGCTAGTTACCTAGTCACTGTTTATAAGGTTTTCTAACATTGCTTCCTGTTTCCGGAATTCATTCTTAAATGAAATGAAATAAGCGCTGAATAAAGCGCTGAGTTGTAAAATGCAAGTTCACAATATCTAAACAAAATTACTTAAAAAGATCTATTAGTTAGTATCTATAGTAACATTTAGGAGACGAGTTAAGTAAAAATATAGAATATCACCACTGCCGTTAAGCACTCGCAAGATGACTAGTCTGCTTTGTATGCCGGTTAATGTATCTGGTTTAATCAGGATTGTTACTGTAAAGATTTCTTGTCAAGTTTTTCTTCCTGTACCTCAGAACTTCTTTGCATTGGCTGCACCACCCGTGCGATCGCCTGCTGAATAAAAATCTTAATGAACTCATCGCGGCGATTGAGTTGAAACTGTCGCTGTACAACTTCAGTCATTCCTCCGTCACCCCAATCTTGATCATGACGAAAATACTCAATAAAACTCTTGCCTGCAATTCGCGTCAAGTAAGCGGCTGTTACACCTTGAATTGCTCTACCTATAATAAAAGTAGCAACGTTGAGCTGCAAGGCGGTCGTCAGTAATTGTAACGCTCCCTTGACGATTCCCAAACTAGCAAGAGTCTTTGCCAAAGACAGTGCTAATTCTCTGGCGTTATCCATATTCAATTCACAGCCGTAAACTCTCCCAATTTCCACCACCATTTGAGCATTGACAGCTGCTGTTGCTAGCAAATCAACGACTGGTAGAGGTGTTACTGAAACCACACCAGCACCAATCCATTGAAACCGATCTACAATTTTGTCAGCTTGACGGCGACGCTGAGTATCGATCAGTTTCCGCGCTTGCTCGCCTAATCGTACAGATTGCAGGAGAATATTATCAGCGACTAAATCTTCACCCTCCGCTCGTAAAATCGCTGCCATTCGCCGGAGTAAGGGTAAGATATCAGGTTCAGGCTGGAAAGTTCCCGCGTTTTCTAGTTCTACAGATTGGGGATTTGCGGCGATCGCCACCACATCACTTGGTGCAATAAATCCCCGAACTCGCTGACGCAACCTTGCCAGAATAGCTTCTTTGTCTTCATCTGTATACAAATCGCTTTTATTAAAGACAAGCAGCGAACGTTTTCCAATTTCAGCCAATGCCCGTAACGGCTCATATTCTGACTGTCGGATATCATTATCTACCACAAAAATAAGTAAATTTGCTTGTGTCGCCACCTCTCGTGCGAGTTGTTCTCTTTCAGTTCCCGCGACTCCTGCTTCTAAAATACCTGGTGTATCCGTAATTAAAATCTGGCGTTCTAATCCCTTCAACCTCAAACAATAAGTTTCTCCAACCTGAGTTGTTCCCATTGCTGCATCAACTTTACCCACCACACGTCCCATCACCGCATTCACCAGAGAAGTTTTACCAGCACTTCCAGTTCCAAACACAACGACTTGAATCTCGCCGCGAGCTAAATTAGTCTCAATTTCCCGCGACTGACTGAGTAAAGCTTGGCGTGCAACTTCATCTTGAATTTGTGCAACTTGTTGTTTGACAGCTTCTAAAGTAGAAGACGCAGCCTCAGATTTAGCAGCAGGGATTTCTACACTTGGGCGTTGTCTGCGCTGGCGCTGACGATTTTCACCAGCTTGAATCACAAACACATAATAGACAAACGCAGCAATTAAAGCTCCCAAAAGGACAATCAGCAAAAACAGCAGCAGATTACCCAGCAATGGCGCAGAATAAGAGAATTGCCAGTAAAGCCGACTAAAAGCATCAATCAGCCACAAGCTCAGTCCTAAAATAACGATAAGACCAACAATCAGCGTGATAATACGTGACAGAGGCATGGTTGTTAAAACAGCGCGTGGATACGTACCCAGATGCTTCTCATCTTAATGGTTTCAGTGTTTTTCAGCGCAAGTGTTGAGAAAGTACTCTCAGCAAAATAGCTTTCAACTCATTCCGTAAGGAGTCTTACTCAGCCTTCTTCAGAAAAAACTTACTCTTGCGGTTCTGACTTCTGCTGACGGTTCCTGTTGACCTCTTCTACTCGCTTTTTGATTGCCTCTTCTGCAAGACGGATGTTTTCTTCAATGGGCAAACCATTCTCATCATACATTGAAGGGTATCGTTTCACTTCCATATTTGATGGAATCTGAAATAAGAAACGAATTGCCTCAATATCATCCCTGTTTGCTAGTACGTAAGCTTTGAGTTCTGCTTTACTCATTTGTGCAAAGTTCGGCTTCATAGGAAATACCATTCTCCATTTGGGGGTACAACAACTTGAAGATCATCATCTGCACCAGCAAGAATAAAGACATTTCCTGTGTCAGCATCAAAACGAAATAGGTGTATGTCTTGGTGAAAATTGGATAACATCTGGCAAACTCGCATGCAAGCAAGAGCTTGTTTAGCTGTAGGATTGATAATATTTTCCTCAATTGTGACATAGGAATGACAATATCATCCATTGTGATCGCAGTCCGATCACAATAACTAAAGAAGCGTTCTTGAGATAGAAAAAGTTTATTTTTACTAAACAGTTAGAAACAAGTTGTCACTGATGTGTCAAAATTTGGTTTTGTTGGCATGAGTAAACAGGGAGAAAAAGCTCATGGGACTTTTTGACCAAATTATCGGTGCAATTGGCAATCCTAGTCAACAAGGCAATCTCGGTCAGATTGGCAATATCCTTAACACTGTGCAGATGTTAAGTAACAATACTGGTACAGATCCATCCACAATGCAATCGGCTTTGGGGATTGTTGGTGGCTATGTGCGTTCTGCTTTACAACAAAAACGAGAAACAGAAGGTCCACAAGCAGCGCAAGAGGTAGTCAATCAATTTGGCGATACCTCCCCTAATCCTCAAGCTGTTAACTCTCTTTTCGCTCCTTTTTTGCAGCAGCAGGTAGCTAATACTGTTGCACAGCGTACAGGTTTAGATGCAGGAATGATTCAACAATTACTACCAACTTTGGTTCCTTTGGTTCTAAATTTGTTGAAATCTGGCGCAAATTCCCAAAATCCCCAAGCAGGGGGAAATCCAGTCCTAAATTCTTTTCTTGATGCAGACGGCGATGGCGATGTTGATATTTCTGATGCCATGCGTATGGCTAGTCGGTATCTGGGTGGCTAGCACAGAAATACTAATTTCTCGTTGCTAAGCTGCTATGCATTTGATATAAATTTGCAATTGCATGCCATACCGTTCGTTAAAATCTCATTTCCAGGTTCTACCTGGAAATGCGGTTTTAGCGGTCCCGCCGCGAGTAAGATAGACAGAGCAGCTTTTCTACGGGCATTCCCAGTCAGAGACTGGGAACGAGAAAATGAGGTACGACGAAGCGTTTCTTACCTTTTTTCCGGCGGTAAATCTACACTGTAAAGAGTTTTGCCTTCCAAGTTAATCAATGCGACTGTCATCACTTCTGTGTAACTGTCAATTTTGACAGTACCAAAGAATTGGAAACCATCACTTGGAGGTCGATTTGCTTTGAGATCTTCAGGTATGCTGAGGAACTTCACCTCTGGACCAAAAGTATTGTCGAGTTTGTTTGGTCCAAATGTACCAGAGTTGAGAGGACCTGCAACAAATTCCCAGAAGGGTTTGAAGTCTTGAAACTGTGCTTTGTTAGGATCGTAATAGTGTGCTGCGGCGTAATGTACATCTGCAGTTAACCAGACAACATTGCTGATATTGTTTTGTTTGATGAAACGTAGTACATCAGCAAGTTCTAGTTCTCGTCCTAAGGCAGGACCATCTCCGTTAGCTAAGTTTTCAAAATTCGTGCTACCATCTGGAACAACGAGTCCAATAGGCATATCACTTGCAATCACTTTCCATGTTGCTGTTGATTTGCGCAGTTGATTTTTCAACCAACGCACTTGTGAACTGCCTAAAAATGCTGTTTCTGCACTTTGTTCTGTCTGGCGATTCTCTGAGTTTGGTCCTCGATAACTGCGTTTATCTAACATGAAAATTTCTAAATTAGGACCATACTTGAAAGAACGGTAAATCCTGGTTGGATCATCAGCATCAATCCGAATAGGAAAGTATTCTAAAAATGCTTGATTTCCGCGTTGTGCTAACAAGGATACGTCCTTGACTGTGTAGCGACTATCGTCGAGTATCTCGCCTGGGTACCAGTTGTTTGTGACTTCGTGGTCGTCCCATTGCGCTAGTATGGGAACCTCAGCATTAAAGCGACGAACGTTTTCATCCAATAAGTTATATATGTAGTTACCACGAAATTCTGCTAAAGTTTCAGCAACTTTTGATTTCTCTTGAGTGGTAATGTTTTTCCAAAAACTACCATCATCTAGCTTGACTTCCGATTGAATAGGACCATCCGCATAAATGGTGTCACCGGAGTGGATGAAAAAGTCTGGCTTGAGATTCCGGATCGTTTCGTAAATCTTCATACCACCAAAGTCAGGATTAATACCCCATCCTTGACCAGCAGTATCCCCAGACCAAGCAAAGAATACATTTTGTCGATATGCAGGAGAAGTTCGGAAAGTACCTTCAAAAGGGGCACTGTAAATTTTTGTATCAGACAAATCCTGGAAAGTCACCCGGTAAAATATTTGCTGAGCTGATGGTAAGTTTTTGAGATAAATTCGTGCTGTATAGTCGCTAGATTCTAAAGCACTTGGTCCAACAATACGCTGTGCGCCACGAAAAGATTCATCATTTGCATATTCTACAATCATTCGAGCCGGGCGATCGCTGCGACTCCAAATAACCGCTCTGTTACCATTGATATCACCACTTGCGACTCCATAAGGTATAGTGGGACGTGCTTTCTCAGATGTGATGATACCAGGTGCTTCAGCAAAACCTGTTGATTTTGACAAAAAGTTTGTGGCAATAATCCCACCACTGGTGATAGCTGAACCCAGCAAGAACTGGCGACGGTTTAGCTTGAGTGGAAAATTAAATTTCATAAAATTAACAATTGGTTAAATTTGCGATGTGGAATTGAATAAACACCAAACAACGAACTACAGCAAAGACGAGAAGGACACGAATAAATTTTCGTAAATCTTTTGGGGTAATATCTCAAACAAGTTGCGGCTTTGCCCCCCAATTCTACAAAGTTTATTGAGTCGGACTTCAAAATATAATTAAAAGTGAAAACAAGAAAAATAAGCATTCATATTTTTTAAAAACTATGATGTCTGGTAATACTTGGAATAAGATTAACAACTCGTTAAGCTATCATTAATGGATTTTCATTCAAATTGAATCAGATTACTTGATACTCACAATAATTCGATTGACAGCAATTCGTCAATGCCAAAATGATTAAGTATTACTTAGCAACTCTTGCTTGAACTTTTGTAAATCATCAAGCGTGCAGTCAAGAAGGCTTGAGAAAGTTTTTGACTATTTCAGGCAATGAAATGAAGAGTTTAAGACTTTTGACGATAACCTTTTATTAACCTTGTATACCTATATTTTTAACCTTAAATTGTTGATATATTTAAATTTGACAGGATATTCTTTTCTACGGTTAAGTTAACAGCATTCTGACCCTTGACTCCTGACCGGAGGCGGAGCGTCTCCGGCTCCGCTCCTGACAACTTCTCATGATTTTTACCAAGGTAAGCGGCTACCATCCCAGGAAAAAAACTGCCCGCTATCGCCATCCTGGAGTTGTTCGATGACAGCAAATAATTGATCAACTGTCCGTTCCACTGAAAATAATTTTTCCGCAGGTACATTTGCCTGAAATGGACGAGAAAGACGTGTATCAGTTGTACCAGGGTGTAACATAACTATCACTGTCTTGGGGCTACTTCTTTTATACTCAATCGCTGCTGTTCGCATGAGCATATTGAGTGCAGCTTTGGAGGCTCGATACCCATACCAGCCTCCTAATTGGTTATCCCCAATACTACCTATCTTGGCAGAAATACTGCCAAAAACACTACGTTCATGATGACGAAACAAAGGCAACAAGTGTTTGGCAAGCAGGATAGACCCAATACTGTTAACTTGGAAGTAGCGTATCAAATACTCTGAATTAATACGTCTTAAACTTTTTTCTGGTTGCAAATCACCGTCATGCAGCAATCCTACACAGTTCACAACTAAATGAAGCTTGTGAATCGCTGCACTAATTTGTTGAACAACATCAACAATCTGCGACTCATCAGTAATATCCATCGACAGACAAATTAATTTGTCAGGATGTTCGTCCTGAAGAGTTAATAAATCAAAAGCAGATTCTGGCTGGCGATAAGTCGCATAAACTTGAGCAAACCTGTCATCTTGCAATAATTTTTTCACAAAACCTAAACCAATGCCTTGACTTGCTCCCACAATGAATGCATTGGCGTTGCTAATCCCTTCAAGAAAAGACATTGATTTCCATTCATTAACTTTGTAAATATCTCTAAATCATTTTTTCAATGTGAGCATTCTCACATCACGACAGAAAACACCAAGACTAAGATTTAGCTGGAATGAGGCTGGCATTTTTTGTAGCACTATCCCAAACTATCCAGCAAAATTGGCTATCTAAATCACTTGCATCATTTGCAACTTGAAAATAAATCTTGTCACCGTTTCTTGTTTCAACAGCAAAGTCAGCATTTTGAGCATATATGACTTTAAAGCCTCTATCTCGTAGGCAATACATCGCCCAAGCTTTTAATGATTGTTTTTGTGCTTCGTGTGGAACTGGAGGTTTTTTAATCGCCTCTTCGATAACTTGATATGTCTTCTCTAAATTATTCATGACTCATTAGTAACCTTGGTAAGGTCATTGAAAATGATGACTTCAAAATCTCAAATTCTTTTTTTTTGAATTTTGAATTTTGTTAGCGCAGCGGGACGCAGTCCCGGATTGAATGAGCGAATTTTGAATTGTTTCCTCTCTCCTGCTATTGTGGATCGCAACGAATCTCTATCATAAAGCCATCGGGGTCATAGAAGTACACACCTCTACCAGTGGGACGAGTGACTGGTCCGTGAGCAATTTGTATTTGATTTTGTCTTATAATTTCAACTGCCTGCTCAAACAGCTCAGGAGCAATGTCAAAAGCTAAGTGGTATGCTCTGGTAAAAGTACGTTCTGGGTTTGGGTCTGGCGGTAATAAGTCTGGTTCCCAGAATAAATCAAGAATAGTACCATCAGGAGTGACAAAGTTAGCAACTTTCCCTTGTGCAACCAAGTCCACGAGGGTTGCAGGAACCTCATCACCCGTCAGCTCGTGCAAACCTAAAATATGACTGTAGAAGTGTCGAGAGGCTTGCATATCATGAACGTTAAAGGCGATGTGATGCACTCGTCGTAAATCACCCGAAGCAAGGACACTTTTTAGGGATTGAGGATTTGGTAACATGGCAGAACTCGATTGACTGACTGGAGGTAGAGCACTCAAACATGCAATAATGTATGGGTTCGTATAAGTTTTACAAAACCAGTAGCTCATCTTAGCTTAGAATTCTACACTGGGAGCTAAGTATAAAGCACCCCCTAATTTACTGTTAGCTGAGGAATTTTGTTGTGGACTTATCTCGTATTCCTGCCCAACCTAAACCAGGTCTGATTAACGTTCTGATTGAAATTACAGGCGGGAGTAAGAATAAATACGAATACGATAAAGAATTACAAGCTTTTGCCTTAGACAGAGTACTTTACTCGTCCGTACAATACCCATACGACTACGGCTTTGTACCCAACACTTTGGCAGATGACGGCGATCCATTGGATGGTATGGTCATCTTAGATGAGCCGACCTTCCCAGGATGCGTGATTGCAGCCAGACCAATTGGTATGCTAGAAATGATAGACGGTGGCGATCGCGATGAAAAAATCCTTTGTGTTCCTGACAAAGACCCACGTTACGCTTCTGTAAAATCCTTGAAAGACCTTGCACGACATCGACTAGAAGAAATAGCCGAATTTTTCCGCACATATAAAAACTTAGAGAAAAAAGTGACGGAGATTCTTGGGTGGCAAGATGTTGATCAGGTCTTGCCTTTAGTAGAGAAGTGTATTAAGGCTAGTGCTGGAAAAGGCTAAAACTCTGATTGAGAAATAATCTTAATCAGTGAACAATAATCAACAGATTATTGTCTAAACTGATAAGTGGTAACCCTATAGTTGACGCCACGGCTGCGCAAGAGCAGGTATGCCTGCCTTCGCCTTCGGAAAACCGCCAGTCGCTGTGAGACTGGGAGAATCCCAGGTACTTCAATGGAGAGGGGTGAATCAAACCTAATTAAATCTGTGCAAACAGATGGATTCACCCACCAGAGACAGGATTAGACCACCGTTGAGAACGTCATGACACCTACAAATTCGCTAGTTTGTAGCTCTGTCGCTGAAAGTTAAGGAATGACTGAACGGTTTATAAGTCAAGTGCTTTCAGCCGAACAAGCGTTCTCAACATTCTTGAAGCAAACATTACTGATTATCAGGTTGACAGAAGATGTCAAATTATGTGTTTTTGATTGATGCCAACAAAACACAATTAAACCCAGTCCATCCAAAACAAGCTTGTAAGCTAATGGAATCGGGAAAAGCTGCGGTGTTCAGGCATTACCCGTTCACGCTTATTCTAAATCGAGCGGTAGACAATACAATGGTGCATCCGCTTACCCTTAAGATTGATCCGGGTTCCAAGGTTACTGGAATTTCACTTGTAACCGACCAAAGCGAAGTAATCTGGGGAATGGAGTTAGAGCATCGCGGACAAGCAATTAAGGATGCGCTGCAGACTCGCCGTGCCGTGCGTCGTGCCCGTCGGTCGCGTAATACTCGGTATCGCAAAGCGCGATATCTCAATCGCAAACGTCCAAAAGGATGGTTAGCCCCATCCCTCATGCATCGCGTTCTGACGGTTGAAACTTGGATCAAGCGACTCTGCAAGTTTGTACCCATCGGCGAGATTCGGATGGAACTGGTTCGGTTTGATATGCAGAAGTTAGAGAATCCTGAAATCTCTGGAGTTGAATATCAGCAAGGAACATTAGCAGGGTACGAAGTTCGCCAGTACCTTTTAGAAAAGTGGGGGCGCAAGTGCACTTACTGTTCTAAAGAGAATGTTCCTTTGCAGATTGAGCATATTACCGCTAGAGCAAATGGTGGAAGCAACCGAGTTTCTAATCTTTGTCTCGCCTGTCACAAGTGTAATCAGAAGAAAGGGACAAAAGACCTCAAAGGTTTTCTAAAGGGAAAGCCAGATTTAGTTGCCAAAATCTTAAAGCAATCGAAAGCACCCTTAAAGGATGCCAGTGCAGTCAATTCGACCCGATGGAAACTGTTTGAGGTGCTCAGATCAACAAAATTGTCTGTCACAACCGGGACGGGTGGGCAAACCAAGTACAACCGATCTCGTTTCGGACTTGCCAAGGAACACTGGTTGGATGCTGCTTGTGTTGGGATAACAGAATCTTTAGCGATTCTGACTCAGAAAATTTTGAGTCAGAAAGCAACTGGATTTGGTACTCGTCGTCTCTGTCGCATGGACAAATTTGGATTTCCTTGTTCTAAGCCACGTCAAACCTATAACACTCCTTGGAAAACTGGCGATATCGGTAGAACAATTCAAGGTGTTGTCGGTCGCGTTGTGGTTCAAAACGAGAAGCGCTTAGAGATTCGCGTCAATGGCGTTCGTCACTATTGCAAACCTCACGAAGTAAAACCTATGCATCGGAAGGATGGATATAGCTATGCCGAGATTTAAGGAGATTTATGGTCAACAGAAGAACCGCTCATGCTTCTCCTCAGAAGTTGAGCGGGTATGCCTTGATTTAGTGACAAATATCACTCGTCAAGATGCGGGAAACCCAGCCCAGCACTGTTTCACAGCAACGCACTGACTTCCAGACTGTATAGCGCTGGCTCACTGATAACTGATGATTCAAACCCAATGCAGCGAACGCTTCTTTTGGCAAAAATTCACAACTGCACACTAACAGCAGCAAATATTAACTATGTAGGGAGTATCAGTGTAGACCAAGTTTTGTTGGAAAAAGCAGGTATCTTACCCTATGAACAAGTGCAAGTAGTAAATGTTACCAATGGCGAACGCTTCATAACTTATGCGATTTCGGCTGTAGCCAATTCAGGAGCAATTGAACTGAATGGGGCTGCAGCACGTCTAGGCATGATAGGCGATCGCTTGATTATAATGTCTTACGGGCAGTTCACTTCGGAAGAGTTAAAAACATACTCTCCCACAGTTGTGATTGTGGATAATAGAAACCAACTGTTGGAAGTGCGGCGCTACGATGACCTGCTTAGTCAGACCTAGTTTCGAGCAATTATGTCCAATCTTAAGCTGTCGCCTCCCCAGAAGTACGCAAGTCCAAAGCCTTTTCCCCAGATTTTGAGTCAAGGGTCGGAGTTTTTGGTACAATTTTGGGGTGTACGAGGTTTAATTCCAACACCAGGTAGCCACACTATCCGATATGGTGGTAACACTGGTTGTGTAGAAATGCAAGTCGGTGGAAAACACTTAGTTTTTGATGGCGGTACTGGTTTGCGCTTACTTGGAAAAAGTATGTTGCAACTGCGATCGCCTCTAAAAGCCCATTTATTTTTTACCAACTCTCAATCAAATCGTATCCAAGGATTTCCCTTTTTTGCCCCTGCATTTGTGAGCGAAAATTGCCTCCACATTTACGGAACAGCTGCTTTAAATGGAGCGTCAATTAAACAATGCTTGTGTGATCAGATGCTTCAGCCGCACTTTCCTTACCCTTTCCAGCTCATGCAATCTGAACTACACTTCCATAACTTGACATCAGGTAAGGTCGTGAAGATAGATGATATCACTATTACAACTGCAATTATAAATCACGAGCAAAAATCAATTGGTTACAGAGTCAGTTGGCAGGAATACAGTGTTGCTTACATAACAGATGTATCCAAGATAGCAAATGAAGTGGATCAAAAATACATAGCGCAGCTGACAAAAGGCGTTAATTTGCTTATTGCTAATGCAACTTACGCTCTTCCAGCCGCACGCAATTATAACAGCCCTGATTTCCACTGGGACACTGCTGTGGATTTGGCTACAACTGCTAACGTCAAACAGTTAGTCATCTCTCATCATCATCCAGATGATGACGATGATTTTCTTGATCAAGTTCAGGTTGATGTGAAATCTGTCTTTCCTAAAGCATTACTAGCTAAAGAAGGTTTAGTTTTAACTGTTGTATAGTTTTATGTTTTTCGCGCTAACAGCAAGCGTATTGTGTGATTCGCTTGACAAGTATAAGATATTCTTTCCAGACAATTTCTGCTTCTTGTCGCAACGACAAATAGTTTGCGATTCGACAATCTTAAATGGAGCTAAGCGGATTCGAACCGCTGACCCCCTCAATGCCATTGAGGTGCTCTACCAACTGAGCTATAACCCCTTGCAATAGTGCATTACAAATTATGCTTTAAGAGTTTGCTGTTTGTCAACACTGCTTATTGTTCATTGCTAATGAGTGCCATTCGGTATTAACCAATGGCAGTAAGCAATTTAAGAAACTTGTAGCAAATAGCCTATACAGTGCCCCATTAAGAAGTAAACAACTAACATAGCTGCAGCTGCTAGGGCAACCAGTGTACCAGCTAACATTAGAGAAAATTCTTTACTTTCATATGCTCTTTCCATCAGATGTAGCGACCACGCTACTAGCGCCACATCAAAGACTAAAATAGGTATCAACATATCTCTTAATATTATTAATTCTTGTTAACTTATATTAACACCGTTTTTGAGAGCTGTGTTGAACGACTACTTGATTGGTTGACAAAGATTCCAGACTTGGAATTACATTCTCACTGGAACTTGGCGATCGCACAGATAAGTTTTAATCTCAGCTATGCTTAACTGCCCGTAATGTAAAAGCGATGCCAATAATGCTGCTTCCGCTTGACCTTCTGTCAGCGTGGTATAAATATGTTCGCAATTTCCTGCACCACCAGATGCAATGACTGGAATTTGTACGGCTTCAGCAATTGCGCGAGTTAACTCTATGTCATAACCCAATTGAGTACCATCAGCATCCATACTTGTGACTAGGAGTTCTCCTGCGCCGCGTTTTTCAACTTCTTGTGCCCAAAATAGGGCATCAATGCCAGTATTTTCTCTTCCACCTCGCACATAAACATCCCAACCAGGGTGGTTGGAGTCTAGTCGTCGTCTGGCATCAATAGCAACGACTATACATTGGTTTCCAAAACGGTCACTAGCCCGATTAATAAAATCTGGGTCGCGTACCGCCGTAGAATTAATACTAACCTTGTCTGCTCCTGCTCGTAAAAGATTTTTAACATTTTCTAAGGATTGGATGCCACCACCGACAGTCAAAGGAATAAAGACCTGTTCGGCAGTTCGGTACACTACGTCGATAATAATGTCGCGGTCTTCATGAGTTGCTGTAATATCTAGAAACACTAACTCATCTGCACCTGCATCGTTGTAAACTTTTGCTAGTTCTACCGGATCGCCTGCATCCCTCAAGTTAACAAAGTTAACTCCTTTTACAACTCGTCCCGCCTTTACATCCAGGCACGGTAAAATTCTTTTCGCTAGCATGGGTAGTTTTACACTCCTTGTGTGATGATGCTCCGGAATTTTAATTTTAAATTGGTCAGAGTATTACAGAAACAACATTCTCGCATGTGAGTAGGGCTTGGGGGAAACAGCAGTATAGGGGAAAATATAAGGTGTAGGTGGTGAATTTTTGCATTGTACACTTGCACTGTGAACACTCAAGAGTTATTCCCCTACACCCAGTGCTTCTTGCGCTCAAGAGTGTAAAAGTCGTATACCAAAAGTCAACAGCAGCAATTATGGCTATTATCTCCTCAAAAAAACAGCCCCAAGAACCAAACAGACAACCAAAGCAGCCTCGTGAGGTAGCGAAAGCACCCCCGTCAGATTCTAAGGACAATCTTTTGCAACCCGAAGCAGCTGTTGATGAAACCAAGCAAGAAGAAAGTATACGACCACAGCGATTTGCTGACTATATCGGGCAAAAAGATTTAAAAGATGTGCTAGATATTGCTATCAAAGCCGCTAAGTCTCGCGGTGAAGTGCTGGATCATCTGCTGTTGTATGGTCCTCCAGGATTGGGGAAAACAACAATGGCTATGATATTAGCATCTGAAATGGGGGTAAGTTGCAAAATTACAAGTGCGCCAGCTTTAGAACGTCCCAGGGATATTGTCGGGCTACTTGTGAATCTTAAGCCAGGGGATATTTTATTTATTGATGAAATTCATCGTCTGTCGCGGATGACAGAAGAAATTTTATACCCAGCAATGGAGGATTATCGTTTAGATATTACTATTGGTAAAGGTTCCAGCACTAAGACTCGCAGCATACCGCTATCAAAGTTTACCTTGGTTGGAGCAACAACTCGTGCAGGAGCATTGACTTCACCGTTACGCGATCGCTTTGGCTTAATTCAAAAACTCAGATTTTATGAAGTCGATGAACTCAGCAAAATTGTCCTACGCAGCGCTCAATTACTCCAAACCAATATCACCGAAGATGGTGCTACTGAAGTTGCTCGTCGTTCGCGAGGAACACCACGGATTGCCAATAGATTACTGAAGCGAGTCCGTGATTACGCGGAAGTCAAATCATTTAACGAGGTGAACGAAAAAGTCGCAGCAGAAGCATTGCAACTATTTCAAGTCGATCCTTGCGGTTTAGACTGGACAGATCGTCGGATGTTAAGTGTCATTATTGAACAGTTTAATGGTGGTCCGGTAGGATTAGAAACAATCGCCGCAGCAACAGGTGAAGATACACAAACTATTGAGGAAGTGTATGAACCTTATCTCATGCAGATTGGGTATTTAAGCCGGACGACCCGTGGTAGAGTAGCAACACCCACAGCCTACAAGCATTTAGGTTTTAAACCGCCAAATGAACAGTTATCGTTGTTGCCCTAAGGGTAAGACAAGGAGACAAAGGGACAAGAAGACAAGGTGAATGCCCCTTGTCTTACCCTATTGCTTATTGCATTGGGGGCTGCTTGCTAGTTTGGCAAGTTATCGCCATGATAAATTGTGGATTTTAACCACAGATAAACCAGATGATGAGATTGATTGTTATTCTTTTAAGTCTGTTACTGGTGTTTGGGTGGAGTGAAGTTGTTATGGCACAAACTCAATCGCCCAATCGGACTCCAGAACAGTTACAGCAAGGTGATGAATTAGCGAATAAGGCAATTAGCGCAATAAATAAAGGTGATTTTGCAACAGCTGAACGGTACTGGACGCAAATTATTGAGCAATTTCCCGATAATCCAGCTGCTTGGAGTAACCGGGGAAATACTAGAGTCAGCCAAAACAAGTTGCAAGAAGCATTGGCAGATTATAACAAGGCAATAGAATTGGCACCAAATGTGACTGATCCTTACTTGAATCGTGGTGCAGCGTTGGAAGGTTTGGGAAAATGGGAAGAGGCGATCGCCGATTACAATCATGTTTTAGAACTTGATCCACTAGATGCAATGGCATACAACAATCGAGGGAATGCCTATGCTGGTTTGAGAAAGTGGAAAGAGGCGATCGCCGACTACAAAAAATCCAATGAAATTGCCCCAAATTTTGCCTTTGCCCGTGCAAACTATGTCCTTGCCCTTTATGAAACTGGTAAAGTAGACGAAGCAATTCGTGGAATGCGGAACATTCTCCGTAAATATCCTAACTTTGCTGATGTACGTGCTGCCATCACCGCCGCCTACTGGGTACAGGGAAAACAAGGTGAAGCGGAAAGTAACTGGGTGTCAGCAGTCGGACTGGATGGACGATACAAAGATATCAACTGGGTGGCAAATATTCGCCGTTGGCCCCCTAGTATGGTAACAGCTTTGAACAGGTTTTTGACACTCAAGTAATAAGTGTGTTTGGCAGAAGGCATTGTTACTAAAAGCACATTAGTTTGAAAAGCCTTCTGTCAAAAAGTTTGCGCTATTTTTACATTTATGCTCTATCAAAGTAAGTGCATAACTTAATTTCATTTAAGGCAATGCGACTTTGCAGTCACCCTCAACCGAGTTCTTGAGTTTGAGAGAGATAAAATGCCTTCCACCTAATTCAATTTGCCCATTTTCACATCCAGCTTTCAGTCTTTCGATGAGATAATTTAAATCAGGCGCTATGACATTTGTGCCATGATCCGGTTCTATCAAGCTAGCTAGGGCTATGCTATCGCCATACTCATTTGCCAGTTTTTGAATTCCCAGAAAATTGAACACTCCTGATTCATACGTTCCGCAAGGTACCGAAGGATTGTTGACTCCAGCGTAGTATTCATTTGGTTTCAACCACTCAAATGCTGGGTATCCGTGAAAATGGACAATTGGCATACCATTTTTAATTAACTCAGGTGTATGCAAAGCGGCAGACAGAGCAATAGCAATCATCACATAGACATCATAAGAAGGTTTGATGTCCACAACTTTAGAATCAATTCCCTGCGGTAATTGCAGATACAACTTTCCTTTTAAACCGATTCTAGTAATATCGCTTTCAAGATTTAAGTTTGTTTTATTTGATCCTGAACGAGAGCTAACAAGCCAGGTATCGGGAATTTGCTTAAACTTATATTCTGCTTCTAAGTAAGTTTTTATATACCATCTTCCTATTGCATTCTGACGGATTTCCTCAAAATTGAATCCTTGAACAGGAGATAAGCTTTCCCACTCATCTTCAGTCACTTCTTGCTTTCCAACGTATTGTGGAGCTTCAGCGTAGGCAACAAAGCCATAAGAGACGCCTGTTCTGCCATCCATCATTATGCTGACAATTTCTCGTTGTGATTTCCTGGGAATAACTTCACTAAGCTTTGAACCCTGAGGAAATAAACCAGTTACTACAAGTTCTTTACCCAAGTTCACTAATTTTTTTGCATAGTCAGATTGACGAGGATCATATTGTCCTAACTCAAATCGGTTCAGTAGTAGTGGAGCTATCGGAACAAAAATTTTTGGAATCAGCGAGTTTAGTACAAAACTATCTAGCTCTTTTCTAGAGAATAAAGAATCGCACAGATTCATGTTTAATACCGATATTTTTTCTCTAGAAACTCCAATAACAATCTCTGAATATGTTCTTGTTAGAGTGTTTAACCCTATTTGTATTTTCTTTTGATAGGGTAATTGAGAGTCTGCAAGTTGATTATCTATTTCCTTAAGAAGAATGACTTGAGTATTGGTAGGGTCTTCAATGCGTTGAGCTGCATGGTCTTCAGCCCAACTGGTCAACATGGCAATTCTTGAAATCGAAATTTTTCGACCTCTTGCAATTAATTGAGAATATATTTGATATATTCTTTCTGCTATAAAAATCCCTAATTTTCTTTTTAATGAAGAAGGTCTTTCAACATCAATGACCGCATTGACTCCAGCGCTGACTATTCTTGTTTTAATAGTTTTTTTCCACTTTATTATGGGAATGTTCACCTCAAAGCGAAAATCGGTTGTAGCACGTTCCCAAGGTTTGACAGTGACCCCATAATCACGCAGTTTACTCTCTAAATCTTCTCTAAATTTAAGAACTTCCTCATTCTTATACCCATCAGGCAATGGTCTAAATGTAACAGTGAGTTGTTGAGCCATCACTCTAGGATCAATGAGCGGTTGCTTCCACTCCAAAGCAGATTGCTCAACAAACCCTCCAATTAAACGACCAATCGTTTGTAAGCTGAGCGCATGTTCCAGTGGAACAGCAGTAGGAGTTGTTGGCATCTTCATATTGTGCAGCAAGCTTAGAAGCTCTTCCTTACGTGCAGTCAGTTCTGCAGAGAGTTCTGGTGTCAGTACCCCTTTTGGAGACCGAATATTTAGTTTGTCATTATTAGCTGATAATTGGACACCCTGTTGAGTAAGACTTGCTAAAAACTCTTGTGTGTTCATAGTTTCAGAATATTTAAATTGTTGTCAAAATCTAGTTTTGTAACTTCTTCAAGTATATCGGCTCTATCAATTCTTTTATGCTAAATAGGTTTTTAAATAACCTCAAAGTCTTATCCAGGCTTTTAACTTTTATTAAATACTTTTTGACTGAAGTTATCATTGGGCAAAACATTCAGGCATAAATACCATAAGGGAATCGATAGGTAAGAATTTAGGACCGGAGCCACGCCTACTCCGGAGTTCCGGTCAGAATCCAGGAGCCAGAAAAGTTTAAGCATCAGGAGTTAACTTTCACTAATGAATCTGTCGATGACACTCATGCGACAGATGAACTCTGATTACTGACTCCAGCTGTGCTGAATTCTTAGTTCAATAGATCTAAAATATCTTTAATCTCTCAAATTTCAAAAACCTCTAATTCGGCATCTTTAGATTCTTCGG
This sequence comes from Brasilonema sp. UFV-L1, assembly GCF_012912105.1. Classification (GTDB taxonomy): domain Bacteria; phylum Cyanobacteriota; class Cyanobacteriia; order Cyanobacteriales; family Nostocaceae; genus Brasilonema. The sequence goes on along the minus strand of NZ_QMEA01000013.1, from coordinate 54,263 downwards.
CTAAGCGCTGAGCAAGCGACTCAATCGTGGGATAATGCCAAAGCAGAGCAGGAGAAAGTCGAAATCCAAGCATCTTCTCTGCTCTAGTAGCGATAAGCATTCCCTGCGCTGAGTCCAAGCCGAAGCTATCAAAAGGCAGTTGGGTGTCTATGTCATTGGGTTTGACTCCTAGCTGCTCAGAAAACTGAGAAACTAACCAAGATTGAATTGCCTCTGCAGATAATGGCTGGTTGGCAGTTGGTTCGGAAGTAAACTGGTTCATCGGTATACCTCTTATTGAAAGAAAGCTAAACTTATTTCAGGCAATTAAAAGAAAATGAAACAAGATTATTTGAGAGGAGCTGGACAATACTGGCTGTAGTAGGCTGGCATATGCAGTCCATGAACTTTCAAGCTCTGTATCCGGTGTAAAAATGCAGCTCCGGTCATAATGTTATGAGCCACATCTACGACTCTGCGATTGTGCGGCTCAGCCAGGTAAGACCCCTTCACCCAATCATTGAAGCCTCCCATTGCTGGTCCACACCAGATTTGGTAGTCAACTTCCCGGCCTTTTTCTCCAGAGTTAGACCAACGGGATGCTAATCCCAGATACCAACGGAAAATCAATGCCATTTTTTGCTTGGGATTGTTGGCGGCTCTGGTTATTTGTTCGGGGTCGCGTTGAGTAAAGAAAGCTACAGTATCATCCCAAACAACATCCAGACTTCTTCTAAAAATTTGTTTTTCTAACTTCTCTCTTTCCTGGGGGGGAATTGTTTCAATTGAGTCGTAAGTTCTGTACACCTCATACAATTTCTGAGCGCGGACACCGAAGAGTGTGCCTCGTTTGAGCACTTGTAGTTTGACACCCATTTCAAACATATCTGCTGCCGGTGCCATCATCACGTCGGGCATCTGGGCTTGAGCTAATAATTGCTTGGTATGTTCAGAAGCTGCTGCTTCAATGCAGGACTGGTTAACCGACCCAGTGACAACATAGGCAGCACCCATGATAAAAGCAGCTAAGGCAGACTGGGGCGTTCCAATTCCTCCGGCAGCTCCTACTCTGACAGGTCTGGCGTAACCATACTTTTCCTGAATTTCATCTCTGAGGCTAAGTATGGAAGGAAACAGACAGACCAAAGGTCGATTATCTGTGTGTCCTCCAGAATCTGCCTCGACGGTGATATCATCAGCCATAGGAACTTGTTCTGCCAGGGCTGCCTGTAACTCTGTAAGCCGTCCCTGATTAACCAATTCTTTGAGGATTTTGGTTGCAGCGGGCTGGAGAAATTGGGTTGCAACTTCTCGTCGAGAAACTTTGGCAATGACTTTGTGCTTAATCTCAATTTGATTGGCAGAATTAAGACTGAGTCCCGCCGCCCGGTAATAGACGATGTTGGGGGTTAAATCCAGGAATGCAGAAGCTTCTACAGTTCTAACACCATATTTGAGATACAGATCAACTGCACCGCGTTCTAAGGCTTGTTCATTCGGACTGTGGATCAAATTAAAAGCATAAGGTCCCTGAGGTAGCGCTCGTTGAATGCGCTGAATAGCGGCTTCGATCCGAGCAGGTCTCAGTCCACCAGCACCAAATGAACTCAAAATTCCCTCTCTTCCCAGAGCAATCACTAATTCCTCAGAGGAAATGCCCCCAGCCATCGCCCCTGTGGCATAGGCATATTTCACCCGGTGAAACGCCCGGAACTCTGGGTCGCCTAACTGTTGAGGAGGTAGTGGTGGCAGGGCGATCAGGGGTTCTACTTGTCCGGTTTTGGCATCATTCGCACGATAGAAATCAGCTTCGTTAGTAAACCCAATTTTTCCGTCAACCCTAACAACATAACAAGGTTTCTCTAAATCCAGCAGTTTTGCCTTGATGTCCGCATGGTCAAAAGATACAAAATCTAAGGGGTTTTTTTCTACAAGATTATGACCAGTTAGGTTTTCTGAAAACCTCATATCATTTTTATGAGTTGATACAAATAAGCTTGTCACCTTTTTCGCCTCATTACGGAAAATAAAGTTAAGTTTAGGACTTAAGCACGCTCTCAAATTGACAATCATGTGTACAAAGAGATTTTGTCGTTTCAGCGTATTGGCGATTACCCTCAAGTAGATAGCGAGCGATCGCTAGTAGTGAAAAAATCAAACTTTAATGTCTGAAAAGCTCAAAACCATACTTGATTATTTATGTCAATGCTTAAGTCCTGAAGTTCACTTTGTCACGACTTGGGGATCAGCTCTACCCGTCGGGTGTTTATGCTAGGACTCTACGCTTAGGAAGGCTTTTCTACCAACCGAAGACCAACATTTTTAATCATCGCAATTGTTCTGCCCTCAAAAATCACAGATGCATCTGCTCTGACCAAAGGTTGTGGTTCAAGACCAATTTCAGTGACTTCCAGTTGAAAAGTCAGTGTGGCAGAAGTCGGCTGAATCTGCCCACGATAGCGTCCTATTTGGGGAATATGAGGAATTGGCTGAGCCCAAGCGTTGTTGGTACGGGTCTGCAACCCAAGATACAACATATAAACTCCCAGAAGTTGAGTACACGCATCACTAAGTAAAGTACCGGGCAGACAGAAGTCATCTTTAAAATGACAGTGGAAATACCAGTGCTCTGGGTCTATGGTTTTTTCCGCTACAAGTAAACCTAACCCCCAAGCCCCTCCTTTTGGATCAAAGGACGTGACTCTATCGATCATGCACATGGGTAGTGGAGGTAAACGAAATGTTAAGTTTTTACCATTTTGTTCATAATGTTCTCCAAAACATGCAGCGATATTTCCTGCCCTTATGTGCGACAAATCCTCCTCGTTAAAAGACGACTTTTGGCAGACTAGCAATGGTTCAAAATGTTGCTTTTGAATTTTTAGTCTCTCTTGCTTCTCTCGCTCACTAAGAATAATTCCTTGTCCTTTCTTGAGAACTTCGTCGGAGAAAAATCCCCCACCGCTTTCCATTCTCATAATGATTCTCTCGCCCACGAAGCACTCGTAAGTAAAGAAAAACAGTAAGGTATCGCCGCTTCTAGAAAAAGAATTGATATTGACTTTGCAACGGAGGGTTTCTCCTACTACGGGCATATCACCTAGAAATGTCGTGGTACCACCGATATTTCGATAAATCCGTTGACCTTTAGTTTCAAAATCAACACCTAGATAACTGACCAAGAATATATTGGCGTGGGAAGCTTCCAGAGGTATTGCAGCGGGGACTTGTTGGCCATCAATGGCGTACCATGCATCTAGAGGAATATCGTATTCTGTTTCGATTGAGCAAGGTTCAAAGCAGCCGCGTTTGGCATCTAATTTAGTGACTCGGCTAATAAAAAGATAAGGAGGCATTGGCACCCGCGTACACCTCGGATAAGAATCGATGATTTCATACTCTTTACCGAAGACTCGTGAAAGTTTCCCACAAGCAGATTCAAGTACCGCAGCTTCATCAAACACAACGTTGGCAGGTGGCTGAGGGTTCCCAAAAAAGTTAGACAAGCTTAACTCATACGAGGTTGCATTCTGCTGTGGCATTTGATGCGAGGGTGGGGAATACTCCTGAGGCGGGGATATCTCTACAGAACTCTCCGCGTTACCACCTCTACCCTGAACCGCGTCGAGTACAGTGTTTGACTCCAAATTGGTATCAGGTGGCTTTTGGGATGTAGAAATTTGACTTGTAGAAGTCTGTTGTGTTTGATGCATCAATATCTGAGCCACTGGTGGAAAGCCTTGGCTTTCTTGAGGATTTTCCTGGGTAGGCTGGTCGTCTTGCAGGCGTTGTGAAACAGCGATTTGCTGTTGAATCATCTGGCTCATTTGCTGTAACGACTGTAGTCTTGCTTGCAAGAACGCAGCATGAGCCGAAAGGGGGGTGTTTTTGCTCAACTTTTGGTAATTAAGGCTGTATGCATTAGAAGAAATTTCTGCTGGCACATGTTCAGTCGTTTCCTGATGAGAGGAGTGCGTAAGTTGGGAGTTTTTTTGTTTCATCGGCTGAAGATTATGTGTAACAGGCGCTTGAGGTTGGTGCTTATGATGACTACCGTTAGTTTTCTCTTGCCCTGATTTCCCCGGCTGCTTGCTTTGAGAGATTCTTGTCATTTCTTGAACGGTGTTTTTTAATGCTATGGAGACCGCTCTTTCGACTGGGGGCTTCTGATGGGGTAAGGGCTGATGCTGCTGCCAAGTGTGTTGAGTCAGGACAGGTAAAGCTAGATTCGCAAAACGTTTTTGGTTTTCCTCGGTCAAAATCGCTGCACTGATCCGGGGACCTCCCAAGGTGATGGTTTTCACGAGAGATTTTTTTGGAGTAAGACTTTCTTTAACTTCACCGTACAGTGAAGATAGATTCACAGGGACTTGATGACTGAGTAGCTGCGCCAAAACTCTAACAATTCCTGTATGATCATCCACGCCTCGGCGATTGATGGACATTGCAACATGCTCTTTTTGCTTGAGGCTTTCCCGAATCCAGCGAGAACAGCTACCTCCGGGACCTAGCTCAATAAAAATGCGCACACCATCTTCATAGACTCGGTTAATTAATCCAGGAAAATCCACAGGCTGACAGATTGCTTTAGCAATGGTGTGAGCGATAGACTGACTATCGAGTGTGATGGATTTGTCATCCGCGGCCCAATAAAAATTGAGCGGCGGCTGGTTTTGAACCGGAAAGTTAAGCCATTTTACCAGCTCATCGTATTCGGAGTGCATGACCTCACAGTGAATAACATCACTGACAGGTGCAGGGAAATAATCACATTGCAAATGTTCAATCAGCCTTAGACAACCTTGCTTGTTACCAGCAATAACCACCTCTTTGGGAGTGTTAATGTGAGTTAGGTAAACATGGTTTTCATGCTTCAAGATTTCTCTAACCTCAGATGCAGAAGTCATGAGCACATAACTACTCCAAAAATCTTCGCTTGCAGGTTCTTGACTTTGAGGCAATCCCCAAGCTTCGCGAACTGCATTTTTGGGACCTGATAACCGGGTTTTGAATAAAGAAGATAATTCAAAGTTATCGGCTGAGCCTTCCATCCTACCCCAGACATCCAGCGCAAAAATCATGCTGACTTCACCAAGGCAGTACCCTAGGGCAGACTGGGGATGTACCTGGAAATAATCTCTCATAACTGTGGTATGCCAATGTGCGGACAGCACTCCAGCCAGAAGCATAATCATCGAATTATCCGCCAGTTGCATATCCAAAGCTTCCAGTTGCCGCTTTGATAATCGCTTTAAGCTTCTTGGATAGAAAAGTTTATTCGATAAATGCAGAAGCTTGTTTAGCGGTTTAGCAGAATCATACTGAGCAAGGTCATTATAGACTTTGGAATACATTTTGGGAAACAGATGGCTCAAATCTTTGCACATACCTAGGTAGGCGTTGAACGTACCAGGGTAGACAAAGGCGACGTTACCGTTTTTACCCAAGGGTCTTGCTGTAAAATAGCTGCCTAGCGGGGTCTTCCAGTCTCCGTCTTCCTCAAAGGCTTTCGTAACACCCTTGAGGGCGCGTTGGATTTCCTGACTCAGTTCGTGTTTATTGTGTCCGACGATCGCCAGCTTATATGTTGGTTGAGGATGCTTTTGAAATGCTTCAAAGGCTTGAGATGCTGCTATGGTTAGTTCAGAACACTGAGCGATCGCAAGCTCTTGCTTTCTCAACTGCTCCAATAGCTCTGATTGATTAGCTGCAGCCAGGGGAAACAGATAAAATGGAACTTGTTCTAAATACCGATTGCTGCGATTTTGCTGAGTTGGGTCTTCTGACAAAATCAAATGGGCGTAGCTGCGATCTATCCCGAGTCCATTAATCGCCGCAACTCTCTTGACGATTGTTTCTTCTAAAGACCATAGTCTGGATTCACAAGCGACATAAAACGGGCTACCCTGCCAAGCCTCTGGTTTCTTGGGACCAGACCATTGAGGTGTTGCAGGAATATATCGGTTGTATAAGCAGAGCGCAGTTTTGATTAAACTTGCCATGCCTGAAGCAGCATAAGTATGACCAATATTGGCCTTGACACTGCCGATAGCACAGCTTAATTCAGACCCAGAGGTTTGATAAGCTCGTAGTAACCCACCAATCTCTGCTTCGTCTTCCTGAGCTATGCCAGAGCCAAAGACTTCGAGATAACCGATGTCTGTAGGCTTGATGCCTGCTTGCTGGAAAGCATGCAAGCAGGCAAGGCTTACGGGTTCTGCTACTGGCGACTGTGGGAGAGTATCTGTAGTTTCTAAAGGGGAATTTTCTTGAAGTATACTAATTGCATCAATCACCGCATAAATGCAGTCTTGATTTTGTTTGGCTGTATCCAGGCGCTTTAAGACGACAGCTCCCGCACCTTCACCAACCAGCCAACCATTGGCGTCGCGGTCGTAACTCAGCGTTGGTTTGCCCGTATTGATTTGGGCTATTTGGTTGCGAAATAGAACATTTTCAATGCCACCTGTCAAATCGACAGCTCCCACAACGACTGCATCCACCTTGTTTTCGGTAAGCAGCATTTGGGCAATGTCTAGCGCCTTAAAAGTTGAATTTTCTTCCGCTGATACTGTAAATGAAGGACCAGAAAAATTCCACAAGGCGGAAATCCGACTGGCCATAATATTGCCAATGAAGCTTATGCACTGGTTGACCTTGATATGCACATTTTTGTTGAGGCTGTTATGAGCAGCAATGGTTTCCAGTTCAGAGTTGGTGAGGCTATTATTAGCAATGGTTTCCAGTTCCTTTATTTTCTCAGGAGGCAGGGGGATATTAGCTTGAGCAACGCTTTTTTCGGTTTGCCAAGATATATCACATCGAGCTCGCACTTTGTGGGCAGTCAGTTCGGTTCCCATGGCGACGATCACAGCCACGTTTGCCCCTTCTTCAAGTCCGGCATTTTTGATGGCTCCCTCAGCAACCTGCATAATTAAGAGTTGTTGGGGAATCGGTCGCTCAGCTTCATCAGGAGGAATTCTGGAACGCAGATAGTCCATTTTAAAATTTTTGATATAGGCTCCTAATGGAGCCTCAGCGCTGGTCAATTTATAGTCTTTGAGCAATTGCTGTTGCTCTTCAATGCCCTGCCAGCGAGTATCAGGAAGAGGAATGAACTGTTGGGAACCGTCATAAATGCAGCGCTCGAATGCGTTCAAGTTCTCACAGGGACCAAAAAAGGCCTCCATGCCCACAATCGCCATTTTTTCAGGTTGTGCTGATGTACCTTCTTCTGTTCTCGGCGATGGAATTGAAGTACTCTGATTTCCTCGCTCAAGAATGAGGTGCGAGTTGGTTCCGCCAAAACCAAACGCACTGACGGCTGCGCGTTTAAGCGTAGGTTGCCCAGGCCAAGGTGTGGCACATTTTACCACGTTTTCAGCGGCGATGATATTATTGTCAGAGGATAAGGATTCACGCACATGAATGGTTGGGGGAATCAGACCCTCATTCATACTCAGGATAACTTTGATCAGGCTGGGCATCCCAGCAGCAGTCAGGAGGTGACCCAGGTTAGATTTGACAGAACCGATCAGTGGTGAAGCTCCATACTGACCGAAGAACGTCTCCATTGAATTGAGTTCAGTGCGATCGCCTAAAGGGGTTCCAGTTGCATGGCATTCTACATAATCGATGCTTTGGGGATTAATCCCTGCCTCGGCATAAGCGCGTTCAAAAGCAAGAATCTGACCTTTTGGATTCGGGCTAAGAAAATGTTTTCCTCTGCCGTCGTTGGATAAGCCAGCACTCAGGATTGTGGCGTAAATCTGATCGCCATCTCTCTTGGCATCACTGTATCGTTTGAGAACCAGCATGCCCGCTCCTTCTCCAGTCATCAGTCCACCAGAAGAGTTATCCAAGGGACGACCTATACCATCATCTGGGTACGCCTGGAAGAGGGAAAATACCGAATGGGTCATAAACGGGTCGGTACAGCTGATGGCTCCCGCTAACATCAAGTCAGCTTTCCGGAATCTCAGGTACTCACACGCCAGCCTGATAGCGTACAACGATGAAGCGCAAGCAGCATCCAGGGAAAAATTGATGCCCGATAAAGATAGCGCTTGGGCAACAATGGCTGACGGATAGCCAGCCGTCAAGATATTGAGCGGGGATATGTTATCCGGTAAAAGCAATTTTTCCAACTGGAAATCTTGATGATGCAAAAGCGCCTGAATCGCTGAATCAACAACTCTTTGATAAATGGGAGCAATCAGACGATATGAATATCTTGTAGGAGAAGAGAGGTTTCCTAAAATGACCCCGCATTTTGAAAGAGCCGAAGGATTTCCTAAATAACCGCTATCCTGTAAAGCTTGTTTCGAGACATAGAGAGACCATTGATAGATAGGATCTAAACTTTTCAATAACTCTGGAGAAATTCTATAGCCAGTTGGATCGAACTTAAAATTTCTGATATATCCGCCTCGCTTGCAATAATATTTCCCCGTTTCTGTCGTTCTTCCTTTTATGGGATCATAAAGCAGGTCAGGCTCGACTCCCATTTGTTCTTCAGTTGCTAAGGCTACTGAATCTTTCCCTGTGACAAGATTATGCCAAAACTGCTTGGGGGTTTGAGCATCAGGAAAGAGGCAGGATAATCCGATAATTGCAATTTTTTCCATGATTTAGTTTGTTGGTAAAAATAGGTTTGCATACTCTTAATGACACGAGATTGCTTTAACCTACGTTTTGATGATTTTTCTTGAAAAAAGCTGAATATAACCTATTTTTTGGGATATCAATGATTATTTCTTCTCTAAAAATTTCAAACTTTTACTAATAGTAAACTTAACACCTGATAGATGCATATAGATTTCCCCTAGACTATCGTAGGTTGTGATATCACAAATAATTTGCGTTTCTGTCTTGATTTTTATCTCCAAAGTAGCCCAAAAATGTTGGTCAAATGGAATACTTTTAAACTGTGTAATTTGCTGAATTTCTGAAGGTAAACAGCCGACTTGATGTAAATGTTGACTCCAAATCAAGGCGCTTTGAACTAAAACGTCAGCTGTGTAGGGATTAAAGGGGTGCGACCGAAACTGACCTTGTTGTTTATTTTCGATTTTTGGCAAAATACACTGCATCGTTAGTGATTTTTCATTGATATCCAAAACTCGTTCTATTCCCTGAAAAGTTAATCCATGAAAAAGGGTTTTACTTTGATAAAGAGACAATCCTGTAATTGTCTTGCTTGAAGTATTATCGACTGGATTATAGACAGGTGAAGCAGAGCTTTGTTGGCGAAGTTCTACCAAACCAGTGTAATGAAAGCGAATTTTACCTTTTTCTTTTTCGCTCCATATTCTAACCTCAAACGTGACTTCATTTGCATCAGTTTTGGTTACTTCTCGCACATCTAAAATGAACTCATTTGCCTGGGTACCGTCAAAAACTATGCCCTTTAAAACTTGGAAATTTTCTAAACGGAAAAATTTATAACCGGGATAGAGCTGTTCGCAGCTATTGATAATCCAGGATACAGCACATGTGGCAGGCAAAACTGGATTGCCACCAATGACGTGATCTTGCAAAAATGGATTAGCTTCTAGGGTTAAGCGGCGACGGATGCGGTAGCTACGTAACTCGGGGTCTAATGCCTCAGCAGGTGGAGTTAGCGGGCTACCGATGATCACTTGCGCTGTTTCATGATGGGCAGCACTCAGTTCTTCAACCAGCATTTGGGCTCCAACTTCAATGGGAATCACTTCAATATTGCGCTGGGCGAATGCCTTCTTTAATTCCGGAGTAACCATACCACTGTCCCAAGGACCCCAGTTAATTGCCACTACATGGCAGTTGGGATGGTACTGCTTAACGAGATGAGCAGATTTGTTGAGGATTTCGTTGGCGATCGCGTAGTCAGTCTGACCAGCATTGCCATAAAAGCCAGCAACAGAAGAAAACAGCACTAAATAATCGAGTTGACTCAAACTCACGCTACTCAACAAATTTTCTAAACCCTTGACTTTGGCAGCAAAAACGGTTTCAAAATCCTGTTCTGTTTTCTTTTCAATCAACTTATCCGCGAGATTTCCGGCTCCGTGAATGATGCCGGTAATCGGTCCTAGGCGCTCAACAGCAACAGCAAGCTTCTCCCGTAGGGTCACAGGATTGGTCACATCTACGCTTAGATATTCTGCCTGACTGCCTACTTGTTCAAGCGTAGAGAGCGTTTTTTGGATTTCTCGTCGGGATGAAATCGTGTTAAACACTTTTTGTACTTTCATCGGTGTAGGTTTCTCTCCTTGAGCAAGGAGGTCTTCCATAATCCGTTTTTTTAATTCGGATTCACTTAGTGAATCCCTGACCCAAGCTGGCTCAATTGGGGCGTTCTCTGAACGTCCCAGCAAGATCCATTTGCATCGATAACGCTGGGCTAATCTGATCACACACTGAGCGGTAATCCCTTTGGCACCGCCGCTGACAAGAAAAACAGATGATGGGTTAGAAATTGTCACTTGATATCTGGATATATCTGTACATATGTGGTCATTTTGTCCAGATTCATGCATAGTCGTAACCATCCTTACGATGAACAGGCGTTAAGTAGTCCAATTTGATTGACCTCCGTTTTTTATTGATCACAAACTCTCCGTAACCATGCGACATTGGGCAAACTCGGGCGGTAAAAGTTCCTGTATATTTACCTTTGGGAACATCAGCCCGAACAATGTCACCAGTTGAAAAACCAAGTATTGGACGCAATGGGCGGTGTTTTTGTGGGTAGCCAAATTTGTTTGTCTGACATCGCTGTCTACCACCAAAACCAGTTGCTTTTACCTTTAGAATTTTGGCGGTGACCAGTTTTATGGTTCCGACCACACCAACACAAGCTGCATCAATCCAATGAGCTTTGGGTAATTCAAAACGAATCCGGTTGAACTTGGTTTGCCCTCCCGTCCCAGTGCTGACAGGTAAGTCGAAAGATTTCAAAGCACTGAAGAGTGCCCATCTGGTAGCATTTACAGATGCTGCATCTTTCAATGGTGCTTTGGCTTGTCTCAATACTCGGTTCAACACGTCTGACTTACCTTTTAAGAAATCCTTAATATCCTTGTTTCCTTTGCGTTGATTGCACTTGTGGCAAGCTAAGCAAAGGTTAGATATTCTGTCAGACCCACCTTTTGATTTTGGTTGGATATGCTCAATCTCAAGAGAAACGTCTTTAACACCACAATAGGCACACTGCCGATTCCATTTCTCTAACAAATACTCACGACACTCATAACCGTGCAACGTTCCTTGCTGGTACTCAGTTCCAGATATTTCAGGATTTTGAATAGCTTGAGTATCGAACTTCACTAATTCCTGAGCAAAAGAACCAATAGGAGCAAACTTTTGCAAACGTTTGACCCAAGTCTCAACTGTTAAAACACGATGCCGCAATGATGGAGCTAACCAACTATTTGGACGTTTGCGATTGAGAAATCTTGCTTGTCTATAACGTGTATTGCGGTTCCGGCGTCCTCTACGCATTGCTAGGCGATGTTCTAGGGCATCTTTGATTTGTTGACCTCGATGCTGTAGCTCCATTGCCCAAACAACATCACCTTGATTAGTCACCAGAGCAATACCAGTAAACTTAGAACCAGGGTCGATTTTGAGCGTAAGCGAATACACATTGGGATTTTCAATAGGTCGCTTCAAAATCAGTACAAACGGATAACGCCTAAAGACGGCTGCTTTTCCAGAGTCTAGTAGTTTCCTTGCGTGTGCTGGATGTACTGGATTGAGTGGAACTTTGTTTTGGTCAATGAGAAAAACGTAATTTGACATATTCTGTCAGCCTTATTACTAAGTAATGTTTGCCTCGTCAAAGTTGAAAGAGCTTGTTAGGACTGCCACACGCGAATCTGTATGTAATTAATTCGTGCCTTAATGACAATCGACAGAGCAACAAACTGGCGTTCATTTATTAGTGTCATGACTCAATCAACGTAGGTCTTAGACCTTAGACTGCACGCTCGTAGCATCTCCCCAAATTGGGTATGTTTGGGGAGATGTGGGGATACATCTACGAGCGGTTAATTTGAGCTTTCGATATCATGAACCCAATTTTGAATTTTAAAGTTTGAGTTTTGAATTGATTACTAAAGAAGTTTTGGTTTCTTTAAAAGAGGCAAGCTTAACTATTAATTCCTGAATTCAGACTGTAGCTGCCTGCGCCCACCATAAAACCGCCGTCCACTACTAGAGTGTGTCCGGTCACAAACGAAGCGGCATCCGAGGAAAGCCAGACTACTGCTTGGGCAACCTCTTCCGGAGTTCCAAAACGTCCGGCAGGTACTACGCTCTTGACCCAAGCTTCAAGCTGATCGTCGATGGCGAGCATTGGCGTTAGGATCCAACCTGGACAAACCGCGTTGACGCGGATACCTACTCTTGCGTATTCCACAGCAGCAGCTTTAGTTAACCCAACTACACCATGCTTACTTGTTGTGTAGGCAGGAAAACGTTGTAATCCGCTTCTTAAACCAGCTACCGACGCCATGTTGATTATGGAGCCACCACCTTGCTGTCGCATTTCGGGAATCTCGTATTTCATACACAACCACACACCTTTTAAGTTGATGTTGATCACTCGATCCCAGTTTTCTTCAGTGCAGGCAGCCGTTGCAGCGGTGTTTCCGTCGATTCCAGCATTGTTAATGGCGCAATCGAGCGAGCCATAGAGCGCGACCACTTTCTTGATCAAAGTTCTAACCTCAGTTGCCTTAGAGACATCAGTTGGAACGAAGATTGCCTCACCGTTGGCTTCTTGGATGAGGTGTACTGTTTCTTCACCTCCCTTAATACCCACATCGGCAATGACAACTTTCGCTCCTTCTCTGGCCATTGCTAGTGCCGTAGCTCTACCAATTCCTGAGCCGCCACCAGTCACCAAAGCAACTTTTCCGTCTAGCTGTGCTGTCAATTGAATCACTCCCTAAGTGTGCTAAGTTTTTTGCTCAAACTTCTATGATTAAGGCGCAAGCCTTGCTTATGGGCTACTTTACTTGCCTTGAAGCTAACGGTAACGTTTATGAAAGTTGGATGAAAATCTCAAACTTACTTAAAAAGAGAGGGGCTTCGCCCTAAAAACTGGGCTACGCCCACTGCCCTAAAAATCTGGTAACCTTTTACCCATTTTCAGATCAGCTAAAGCTCACTGATAAGGGTTGTTCTTCCCTGAGAACTATACCCAACTTCGGTGTGATTGCGATTCGGGTCATGCAGTTCGGCAATGATGGCCTGAACTGACTGCTCAGCATTGAGATTGGGACTCAAATCGAGCGCTCGGCAAAACACAGATTTCCATTCAAAGTTTAGGGATTTAGTCAATCCAAACAAACCAGCGCTGATCGCGCTAAATTTTACGTTTTGTTGCAAACCGAATGCTCCATCGAGACGAGTAGCGGTGAGAAAACAACTGTTTCCTTGGCAGGATGCTTGGTTGAGCGATTGTTTGAGATGTTTAGCCATGAGAAAGATCTGCTTGACGATCGCCTTATCCGCTTCTAGATAACAGACTTCACCGTTCTCGCTGACCGGGAATAAAGGATGTAGATGGATAAAAGCGCCAATGGAACCGTAGGTTGCCGTTATTCCAGCTAAGTGTTGTTTAAGACAATCCTCGCTCAGATTTTCAAGTACCACTCGACTGATGCCTTCAGGTAAAGGAGATTGTTCAGCAATCAAGAATTGGGGAAAACTCAAAACTACAATCTTCCATCCTTGTGCAGTCAGGGACTGTGCTAATTTCGTGGTAGTCACAGAGCCGTCATCAGTGAGCAAGCAAATGTGATGTTCTGGTAAGGAAAAATCTAGATAGTCAGGTTCAGGTAAGACCATTAGCCTGACTAGGCTGCGTTGAATATTGTGATTTAAATTGTGATTTAAGCTCGGCTGCTGACTGGCTGCCTCATCTCCAAACTTTTTTTTTCAGCCGCCTTTGCCTGCTGTTGCATATAGCTAATAATTTGGCCGAGGGTGCGCAGTTCTGTGAGTTCTTCGGTACTGGTTTTGGGCGCATCAGGGAATTGATCCTGGAGTGCGCCGAAGATTTCCACTCGTTTAATCGAATCAATCCCCAAATCGGCTTCCATATCCATGTCTAGCTCCAGCATTTCCGCAGGATAACCCGTCTTCTGACTGACTACCGCTAGTAGGATTTTGGTCAAAGGATTAGATTCAAGGGAGTCTGATGGTGTGGGGACGAATGTTGCTGTTGCAACAGTCTGTGCTATTATCTCCACACTTTCCTGCACGAGTTGAGTTCCATTTGCATTACTGGTGGATACTCGCTCCGAGCTAGTTTCAATCCGAGTAGTCAGTTGAGTTTCCTGCTCCAACTTCCGCACTTCAGGTGTAGGGCTGATTGGTGTAGGCGGGGCTGAAGGAGTCTGTGGTGCAAGTGACCACATATAGCTAATGATTTGGCCGAGGGTGCGCAGTTCTGTGAGTTCTTCGGTATTAGCTTTAGGCGCATCGGGGAATTGATCCTGAAGTGCGCCGAAGATTTCCACTCGTTTAATTGAATCAATCCCCAGATCCGCTTCCATATCCATGTCTAGCTCCAGCATTTCCGCAGGATAACCCGTCTTCTGACTGACTACCGCTAGTAGCATTTGGGTCAAAGGATTAGACTCAAGGGAGTCGGGTGGTGTAACGGTTACGGCTACTGTTTCCGTGTGCTTTGCAACTGTCACCGAAGTTGCAGGGAGTGGTTTGTTGCCATTGCCATTGCTAGCAACAGGCTGCGGACTGGGAGCGACGGGTGCGGAGATTGCCGGTGCTGCCAAAGTTTCCAAATGCGATTTGCTGCGATTGCCATTGCTAACAACAGGCTGCGGACTGGGGGCGACAGGTGCGGTGAATGCCAGTGCTGCCGGAATTTCCAAATGCGATTTGCTGCCATTGCCATTGCTAGCAACAGGCTGTGGATCGGGGGCGACAGGTGGTGTAGACGTTACTGTTGCTGCTGAATCGCTATGATCTTCTTGAGCTACTGAGTTGTCTTGGGCTAGTTTATAACCATTCGTGGCGACGGGTTCAGGGTGAATGACAGGCTCAGAGATCAGTACAGGTTTTTCAATTGGTAGAGCGACAGAATGATCCTGCGTGTTAGCAACGTTTACTGCTGCCTGAGTTTGCTCCAAACCGTTGTGAGTGGAATTGCCCGTGATCAGCAGGTTGTACTGTTGCTGTATCAGTTGGAAAAAGTTTTTGGCATACTCAGCCTGATGGTTTATGGATTGCTCATGGGCGTGCAGGGTTCCAGCTTGATGATCGTGAAACCGCATTAAGTTACGCTCTAGGCTTTCCAATGCACTTGACCGAGTTTGCGCCGATTGATGAGTATTGTTGCTGTTGAAAAACAACTCATTCTGCTCGTGCATTAGATGAAAGAAGAGTTTGGCATATTCCATCTGATGGTTCAGATACTGTCCATGAATATGCAAAGTTTCGCTTTGATGTTGATTAAACTGCGCAAGGCAATATTCCAAGCTGTCTAGAACGCGTTGGTAGCTCATAGGGGTTTCTGGGATTGGTTGAGTCGGAATGGGTTCAGAAGTAACGGTTACTGAGCGAGCCACGGCTACGGATGACGTAGAGTGAGTGATGAGATCACCCTCAGGTTGAGTTGCGGTTGATTTTTCCGAGGCAATGGGTTCAGGGGAAACTGGCACAGTACTGGTGGTAGCAATGAGCGATACAGAGGAAGTCACGGAGATTTCTTTGGGTTGTTGAGCGGCACTCAACTTAACTTGATGTCCATCCTGCAAGGCTTCCTCGAAAGCCATTCTCGTTTTTTCTGACACATAGTTAGCTCCGTTTAAACGGAACGTTAACCCTTTGGCTTTCTGAACTGAGGGAATTTTTTGCGACTGTTGATAGGGGTCAAGGTTTTTCAACGCTAAACCTGCGACGCGCAACTGTACAACTGCTTCCCGCAATTGGCGATCGCTATCCTTTTGACGACTACCATTTAACGCTACTGTTAAATGTGGGCGATCGCCAAGGCTATCTTTCACTAGGTTGCTCAGAATGCTCCTCGGTCCAAATTCTACAAAGCACGAACCTCCAGCATTATAGATATTTTCAATCTCCTGCTTAAACAAGACTGAGCTGCTTAAATGTTCTTTGAGATTGTTTTGAATCGCTTGGGGTTCACTAGGATAAGACTTGCCAGTCACATTAGTGTAGACTGGAATTTTAGCCCTGTTGAACGCCACGGACTCAACCGCTTGAGCAAAGGGTTTCTGGGCATGGGCAACTAGTGGTGTATGAAAGGCTGCCGAAACAGGTAACCAAACTGTAGAGTACCCTAGATCAGTCAATGTCTGCTGAACTTTGGCAAGTTCCGACTTAAACCCTGCCAACACAACCTGTCTATTAGAGTTGAAATTCGCAATTGTGACTTTGGGAAAATTCTTGATTATGGCTTCAACATGAGTGACATCTCCTGTCACTGCAAGCATGGTTCCCGCATCAATATTGGGATTATCTGGGGTAGCCATAGCTTGACCACGGGCTTTTACCAAGAAGAAGTAATCCTCATCACTGAAAACGCCTGCTGCCCAGAGGGCTGTCAGTTCTCCAAAGCTGTGTCCTGCAACAACATCGGGCTTGAACCCAGCTTGTTGCAGTATCTTGTAAAGACCAACACTAAACACCCCAATCGCTGGTTGAGCATATTCTGTACGCTGCAATGCCTTGACTTGAGCATCTTTTTGTGCATCATCGAATACAGGGGCAGGGAAAACGATTTCTGAGAGTGGCTTCAAATCGTCTTTGGTCAACAGACTATCCATGTGAGTATAAGCCTGGTGGAGACTGGGGAAATTAATCGCTAATTCCCGACCCATTTCTAGATACTGAGACCCTTGCCCAGAAAACAGAGCAACGACTTTTCCCTCAAGCGCCATGCCAGATTGTCGATAGTAAATCCCTTGAGGATGCTCCCACGATGAACTTTGCTGATTGTTCAGCATGCTGATCGTGGCTTGCAACAAGTTGCAGGCTTCTTTTAGAGAATCGGCGACAAATCCAACTCTGGCCGACGTGACAGGAATTTCTAATGATTTAGACTGATCAATCAGTTGCGCAAAGTGCCGTTCTCCAGCGTCCGATTGGAGTTGATGGAGTACATCTTGACACTGAACTAATAATTGTATGGGTGTTGGCGCATGTAAAAGCACCGGTGAAGGGGTGTTATGTAAACGATAAGCTTGATTGTGTTTCCCTTGATATTCTTCTAAAACAACGTGATAATTCGTGCCACCAAATCCAAAAGAACTAACTCCTGCCCGCCTTGGTGTTTCTCCATCTGCATGAAGCCAGGGTCGAGTTTCTGTATTTAAATAAAATGGCGAGGTTTCAATGTTTAATTTAGGGTTTGGTTTAGTGATGTTAATGGTAGGTGGTAATATCTTGTGGTGTAGAGCCAGAGCCGTTTTGATTAAGCTTGCTGCACCAGCTGCTGCTTTGGTGTGTCCAATCTGGGATTTTATACTACCAAGGGCGATGTGTTGTGTTTTTGAAGTATTTTCGCCAAAAAATTGCTTCAAAGCTGTAAACTCAGCTGGGTCTCCAGCCATCGTACCTGTTCCGTGGGCTTCAACCAGACCGACACTTGCTGGTGAAACGCCTGCATCTTCATAAGCACGTTGTAGCGCTTTGACTTGACCTTCGGCACGAGGAGCATAGATACTCTTGTACCTGCCATCACTGGATGTACCAAGTCCTTTGATGACGGCGTAGATTTTGTCGTTGTCTCGCTCAGCATCTTCGAGACGCTTGAGCACCACCATGCCAATCCCCTCACCCACTATCATTCCATCTGCATCAATGTCAAACGGTCTGCTTTGCTGTTTTCTGGAGAGAGCAGGCGTTTTGCTAAAGCACAGATAAGTCATGATGCTGTTGTCGGTATCAACACCTCCAGTAATCATCATGTCGCACCGATGCTCGACCAACTCACTGATTGCCATCTTTAAAGCAGCTAAAGAACTGGCACAGGCGGCATCAACCGTGCAGTTAGTTCCTCCTAAATCTAGGCGATTAGCAATTCGTCCGGTAATTACGTTGGAGAGCAAGCCTGGGAATGAGTTCTCTTCCCATTCCACATAGGCGGATTTTATTTTCTCAATAATCTTTTGCGTATCTTCTTCGGACAGTCCACTACTTTTAAGAACTTTTTCCCAAATAGGATACTGTATCCTCGCACTCAAGGGCATGCTCAGCGGCTTTCCAGCAGCTGCTCCCAAAATGATTCCAACCCGCTCTCGATTCAACTGCCGCTCTTGTCCGTAACCCGCATCTTCTATTGCTTGTTTAGCAACTACTAGCGATAGCAGTTGTGAGGTATCAGTTGCTTCGAGGAGATTAGGGGGAAGCCCAAATTCCATCGGGTTAAATTCAATTTCTGGGATGAATCCGCCCTTTTTACAATAGGTCTTGTCACGGGCTTTGGGGTCTGGATCGTAGTAAGCCTCTACGTCCCAGTAGGATGATGGTACATCAGTAATACAATCAACTTTGTTAACAATTTTTTCCCAGTATTCCTGTACATTCCTAGATTGCGGAAATATAGAAGCCATACCGACAATGGCTACAGGAATTCGTCGCAGCTGCGTATTAATGTTGCTGTTTTCTAGCGATTTATTATACATTACTTCCCGTGTTGGAATGGTTACAAACGCTCGGAATTCGGAAGTTGGTGAAATATACACCGATGCGTAGGGGGAAATAGGGAACACACATGACGTCAAAGTCTTAACATTTCTAACGCTTTTTATGGAACCGAGCAAGGGAGGGTTACATAAAAAGCAGTGGAATTTTTGATCCAGTGCGCCGCGCTCACGCAACGCGAACGACGTGCCTCAAAATTATCTATGCCTTGCAACAATACCTAGACTGCTATACAAAACTTGACCAAACTTTTTTAAAGCTAGCCATTCAACTAAAGTTTCCTTTAGAGGGTCTGCTTCTTGCTTCTACGCCAGTCGCCTCAACGGGGGGAACCCCCGCACGGCGCTGGCTCACCAAGGGAGTCGGCTCCTTCTTGTCCACAAGCGTAAATTCGGGTGTAGCCCACCCTAATCGAGAGTGAATTTTATTTGAAGCTTTTAGCCATTTGTCACCCGTTATTTTCAGCTAATTTAACAAAAGTGGATTCCCATTTGACCTTTTTACAGGCTAGCTAGTTTTGACTCGACTGTGGTTTACAAACCAGATAGTTTTTAGCCGCCTTTTTCGGCATTCTTTTCATAATACCACCAAGGATAGTTAACTTTACTAGTTAACTATGATTATCTTTAGTGAAGGAATTCACTACTAAGTCCAACTCTTCAGCTTCGCCAGTCACTCACGGCAAGAACCTTGCCGGAGTATGCTGACTCACCAAATAACTGCTCTAATACAACTAAATATTGAGTCTAAGAGGAGGATGTTTTATCAACTTTTCACTGCATTGTAACAGTCAGTTTGCGTGCGCCACACGGTGCAACTCAAACCATTCAAGATTTGGTTTTCGCTTTCCTTGGTACCCAAGAAAGATTTTACCCACACAAGCTTTTCCTGTTTGGAACCCCTTATCTTTAGTTGTTTTCAAGGTGCGATACCTTTCGGTTTTGGGTTTTTAAAGTGGTTAAATACCCTAGCCACTCAAATTAGGTTGAATACTCTAGCCACTCAAATTAATATGCCACAATCATACATATTTTGAAATACCTCAACCAGGACTTTACATAATTTTTATATTGATGCAAGGAGAGAAAAAAGATTTGTCAAAGAATATTAAGAGCAAGCTGATAAGCGGTTAGACATTTAACTTACAATGACAGTGTTTTCCTTATTTTGAATCTTGCTATTCCATTAACTTTTCTTGAAAGGTTGAGTTCTTTTTCGATTCTTGTTTGTTTTTTAAGGTATATTCTGCTTAGTTCTCAGCGTTTTTTTTTGTTCTAATATCCTCCTGACTTGCTTGCCTATTAACTTAATTCCAGTTTGTTGTGCTGTGTATGTTGCTAATTGCTCAAGAGTCCATCTTCGGAATTCATATCCAAATCCTGATGGTTTCTTTGCAACCACTTCTAACAGACGCTCCAGAACTGCCTCACTTTACGGTGATTTTCTTGCTCTGGCTTATCTTTTAAACTTTCTAGATTTTTAGATGCAGTCTTTATTGAATTTCTATCTTACACAAATTCAAGGTCAATAAACTTACTAAATCAAGTTTTCAAAACAAAAAAATCGGGGGAGCATCCCAGTTTTTATTTAGTGAGTAAAGATTAATCAAATAAGATAGGCACATTTTTTTGTAAATACGTCATATGGCAGAAAAAGTAGGCACATTTTTTTTGTAAATACGTCATATGGCAGAAAAACTCCATTCGTGATCAGTTAACACAACATCGCTTTTCTCTGTGAGGACTTTTGCTCAAAAGTGGTGATATGAGTTCAAAATCATGTGCTGTAAATATTACAAAGGATTTTCCGGTAAACCAAAGTATTGAAGAATCAATTTATCAAGCAGGCGAGTGGGGAGAATTTTGGAGAGCCAAATATTGATTTGGGCATCCAATCCTACTACATAACGAGATTTTGGTTTTTTAGCACTCAGCGCCTGGACAACTGCTTTGGCAACGACTTCCGCAGAACTACCATTTTTCCTTAACTTACTTACTGCGTGAATGGTAGCAGATAAGGCTGATGAGTATAAGTTGTGCGCCTGAGGCGGCAATTTACTCCAAATATCTTCGCTTAAGGCTATGGACTTATCCCAAATGGGCGTTGTGATAATGCCTGGTTGAATCATACATACCTCAATACTCCAAGGTCGCAACTCCATACGAAGCGCGTCTGTAAGTGCTTCCAATGCAAATTTCGAGGCGCAATAAGGACCGCGTAAAGGTGTAGAAATCTTGCCCAAGTCGGAACCAATGTTGATAACACGACCTTGAGCGTTTCTTAAAAGTGGTAAAAATGCCTGCGTGACGGCTATCTGTCCGATGACGTTCACTTCAAGTTGTTTTCTAAGATCAGCCACAGGAAGAAATTCGAGTGGACCTGCGACGGTTATACCAGCATTGTTGACTAAACCAACAAGACCAACAGTGTTCAAAGCTGCACTCACAGTGCTTGCAGCTGCAATAATCGATGCTTCATCTGTGACATCTAACAAAAGCGGTGTCAATCTTGCTGAGGTTTTGCGTCTTAACTGCTCACCATCAGTATTCTTGCGTATACCAGCAAATACCTGATATCCGAGTTTATCTAAGCAAATAGCACTGGCTTCACCGATTCCACTTGATGCGCCAGTGATGACCACTGCTCCGAGAGTTTGCTTGCCTGATATCTTGCGTCCATCCGTAGAAATCACGATTAAGCAAAAAGCTCCGAATAAATTTACACTTTAATTATAGGCATCTTTTGGAATTTCAAGCACTTTTTGCTTCATGCTGAGTGCTTAAATATATTTAAAGCAAAGAAAAAGGCAGGTTGAAAACCTGCCTCAATGCTGAACCAAGAAACCTAAAATTCTTTACACCAGAACCTTCGCTAAAATCGGTTCTACACGAGTGGCAATTTCTGGGACGTATACCTGCGAAACGTAGTCGGCAATCATCCTATCTGTGTTGAACAGTGGTGCATTCGTCTTAATTGATGCCTTCATCATTTGCACCCAGCGGTGAGGAGTGCCGTTTGCATCTTGGTCGTAGTACAAGGGCACTATTTGCTCTTCCAAAAGCTTATATAGTGACTCCGCATCTATACTATCTTGTAAATCTTGATCGCTGGTGTGAGCATCTTCACCAATTGCCCACCCATTTATCCCTTGACCATTTGCATCTGCTTTGTATCCTTCACACCACCAGCCATCCAGGACGCTACAATTAATTCCACCGTTAAAGCAGACTTTTTGCCCACTTGTACCAGATGCTTCTAAGGGGCGACGGGGGTTGTTCAACCAAACATCAACACCTTGGACGAGTTTTTGACCAACGTAGATGTCGTAGTCTTCGATAAAGGCAACTCGATGCTGAATTGCTGAATGCTGACACCATTCCATCAAGCGTTGAATAATTCGTTTGCCTTCTTCATCCGCTGGGTGAGCTTTACCTGCGAAGATAATTTGTACGGGACGTTCTGCATTACCAAATATTCTAATTGCCCGTTCGGCGTCACGCAAAAGCAGATGACCACGCTTATATGGGCTAAAGCGTCTGGCAAATCCGATAGTCAGCACTTTGGGATCAAGCAGTGTTTCTGCCGCCTGAATTTTCTGGTATTCTTCACCGCGTTGTTCCCGTGCTTTTTTCACTTTATACCGAGTATAGGCAATGAGTCTTTCTTTTAAGACGAGGTGTCGCCACCAGAGTTCCTCATCCGGAATATTATCTACTTTCTCCCACGTCTTCGGGTCAATGACGCGAGTTTTCCAATCATCGCCTAGATATTGGGCGTACAATTCTGCCATTAAGGGAGCAGTCCAAGTAGGTGCATGGACACCATTGGTAATGTAACCGATGGGGACTTTATCTTCAGAACGTTGTGGATACAAAATTGTCCACATTTTACGAGAAACATGACCGTGCAATTCACTCACACCATTAGCAGCACGACACATCCGCAGTGCCAAAACTGTCATACCAAAAGGTTCCCAAGGATCGCCCAGTCGGCGTGCGCCTAATGCTAAGAATTGCTCGCGGGATAGGCGTAGCTTTGTCCAGTAATGAGCAAAGAACGAGTCTATCAAGTCAGGCGAGAAGACATCGTGACCTGCGGGAACCGGTGTATGAGTGGTGAACACACAACGATTTCGCACATCGGCTTCAATGTCGTAGAAGGATTTGCCTGTGCGCTCAATTTCTTGTCGTGCAACTTCTAGAGTGGAGAATGCAGCATGACCTTCGTTGAGGTGATGGACAGAAGGCTGAATCCCCAAGGCTGTTAGGGCTTTCACACCACCAATTCCCAAGACGACTTCTTGGGCAATGCGAGTTTCTTGGTTACCACCGTAAAGGTGTCCAGTTAGCCAGCGGTCAATGGGATCATTATCGTGGCGATCGCTATCCAATAAATAAAGACTCACTCGTCCCACTTGGACTCGCCAAATTTGCACTCTCACTAGTCGTTGGCGAACTTGTATCTCTATCGTGACTGGTTCCCCTTGCTGATTTCTCATTAACTCTAGAGGCATTTGGGAAAAGGGGTTGTCAACGTAGTAATCTTCTTGCCAACCGCCACGATTTAACCTTTGCCGAAAGTAACCTTGGCGATACAACAAGCCCACACCAACCATTGGGACTCCCAAATCTGATGCTGACTTCAAGTGGTCACCTGCAAGAATCCCTAAACCACCAGAGTAGACAGCCAGAGATTCATGTATGCCAAACTCAGCACAAAAGTAAGCAATAGGGTGTTCTTGAGTAATTTGTGGTGCAACTCGACTCACCCAAGTGTCTTTTGTGCTCATGTATTCGTCAAACTCACGCACGAGTGACCCTATTTGCTTGAGATAAAACGGGTCTTCAGCAAGCTGTGTGAGACGTTCGTATGTCGCTGACTGTAACATTTCCACTGGATTATGCCCGCAGCGTTCCCATGCTTGGGGGTCGATGGTTTGGAACAACGCTACGCGATCGCTCGTCCAACTCCACCAATAGTTGTAAGCCAAAGATGCCAAGCGCTTGAGTGGAAAAGGTAATTTCTCACCCAATGCTTGCACTGCGGTATTTGCACTGCTGATATTCATAAAATTCTAGGCTCTGTGTTTGTTTTTTTCTTTTGCCCTCAAAACCTGCTTCTGCGTCATTGCTCCTTTTTGGTTCTTGCGCTTTTTTCTGTCTGGGAATCATCCTCTTAAGGGTGGTGCAGTTTTGAGACGGTCTTTATTTTTCCAGACTTATTCCAAATCATCCTTCTTTTTTGCTGATTTTGACAACTTTCTCTGCATCAAATTAATTGACGTTCTTTTAATTTAGTTTTTATCTTGTAATATTTTCTTAATAATTTATCCAAAAAAGACACCTATGCTGAAGAGCGAATCTGTTCGCAGCGAATGCGAGTGCGTACCTGGAGGGCATATAGACCAATACGGTTCAGTTAAGAATTTTTAGTGAAATTTGATGATGTGTAGAGACGTTGCATCCGAGCGTTCGTACATTGCCAGGATGACAATGTGACAATGGTTTTGGTCTTATCTGAACCGTATTGGCATATAGACAAAGTGAAACGTAACGAGCAACAGCCAAGCAGTTCTAGAGCACGGGGAGAGAAAAAAGGTTTAACAGCAACCTTATTGCAGTAAAAAAGACGCACGGATATTGTGTATCGGCTGCCTTGAAGCTACTGCACAAGTGTTAGCAAAGCATATTGAATCACAAGAAGAAATTTTTACCATTATTCAAGAAATTCGAGCCGAGACAATTAGTTAATTCTGGTTTGTTGAAGAAGTTTTTAGTTATCTTGCTCTAAATTCTGTATCTTCCGCAGGATGCCAGCAGTATCTTTTTAGGGTATGCGCGTCTTCGGTAGGGCGATAGCTAGCCCCTTAGGGGGCGCTGCGCAAACGCTTGCGCTCCTTTGCAGATCGCTGCAATCAGGGGCATTTTTACATTATAAAAAGAATATGAGGATACGTAAAAAACGCAACGCCCTGCGCCAATCTCTTGCTGTCTTTCGATACAGTGGACGAGCTATTAGCTTAGTATGGACGACTAGCCGCCCCCTGACTATTATCTTTGCGAGTTTAACTTTGGTGGCTGGTCTTTTACCAGCAGCTATAGCCTATATAGGTAAGTTAATTGTTGATGCTGTTATTATTGCTTCTCAAAGCGATGCATATAATAATATTTTTGTCAACAACTATCGTCCCTTGATGTATGTGGGATTAGAGGCGATCGCCGTAGCTTTACTAACGCTGAGTCAGCGAGGACTTACAGTTTGCCAATCATTGCTACGGATGCAACTTGGTCAACGAGTTAACATTCTCATCCTAGAAAAAGCGCTGACACTCGACCTCACACAGTTTGAGGACTCAGAGTTTTATGACAAATTGACTAATGCACGGCGAGAAGCATCAATTCGTCCCTTGTCTTTAGTCAACCGCACCTTTGGCTTAGTACAAAACGCCTTATCACTTGTGACTTATGGTGTTTTGCTGGTAAAGTTTTCATTTTGGGCGGTGGTGGTACTTATTTTAGCAGCGATGCCTGCATTCTTTGCCGAAACGAAATTTGCAGGAGAAGCTTTTCGCCTATTTAGTTGGCGTGCGCCGGAAACGCGCCAACAGCATTACCTAGAAACGCTGCTTGCGAGAGAAGACTTTGCTAAGGAAGTGAAACTCTACCAACTAGGGGATATGTTGCTGCAACGTTACCACAGTTTATTCAATAGACTTTATGACGAAGACCGCAACTTGACACTACGGCGAGGACGGTGGGGTTATCTGCTGAATTTGTTGAGTACTGTAGCTTTTTACATGGCTTATGCCTGGATTGTGGTGGAGACAGTGGCGCGGAGAATTTCCTTGGGAGATATGACTATGTATCTGACTGTATTTCGCCAAGGACAATTAACATTTTCCAATGCCTTAACTTCCATCGGGGGGATGTATGAGGATAACTTGTATCTTTCTAATCTTTATGAGTTTCTAGAAGAGGAAGTTCCAAAACCGCAGGGTAAAGCGACCAAAGGTTTGAAACCCAAAGATGGAGTCCGCTTTGAAAATGTATCATTTACTTATCCAGGAAATTTGCAACCAGCGTTGAAAAATATTTCACTTCACCTGCAACCTGGAGAGAAATTAGCGATTGTTGGTGAAAATGGTTCTGGCAAGACGACATTAATTAAGCTACTAACTCGACTTTACACCCCAGACTCTGGACGCATATTACTTGATGGTTTGGACTTGCAAGAATGGGATGTGAATGTGCTGCGACGGCGCATCGGGGTTATTTTTCAGAACTTTGTCCGCTACCAATTCACCGTTGGTGAGAATATTGGTGTCGGGGATGTGGACTATATTGAAGATAAAATCCGATGGAAAACTGCGGCTGAAAAAGGCATGGCGCTGCCTTTTATAGAACATTTGCCTGATAACTTTCAGACTCAGCTTGGGAAATGGTTCAGGAGTGGACAAGAACTCTCTGGAGGTCAGTGGCAGAAAATTGCTCTTGCGCGGGCTTTTATGCGAACGAATGCAGATATTTTGGTTTTGGATGAACCAACATCGGCAATGGATCCGCAAGCAGAATTTGATATTTTCAATCACTTTCGCGCTTTGACCAAAAATCAGATGGTATTTTTAATATCTCACCGCTTCTCTACGGTGCGGATGGCTGACAAAATTGTTGTTATTGAAGCTGGGGAAGTTGTGGAACAAGGAACTCATGAGGAGTTGTTACAAGCAGGAAGACGTTATGCAACACTGTTTTCGTTGCAAGCTGCAGGATATCAGTAGAGGAAATTGGGGACTAATGGGACAATAGCTAAATGACTAATAACTCATGAGTATTGACTTATGAAATTCATATTTGATCCACCAATTCCTGTAAAAGTCCAAAAGATGAAGGAACGGGTGCGGTGGGGACATCCGAGTCTCATCCAGCGTGGAATTGACCAAACCAGTATGGTTATAGATGATGGTAACTCGGATAATTCAGAATTCTCTTTTCTAGTCATAGGTGATACTGGCACCACAGAACATCACGGACATCATCCCCAACGGCAAATTACTGAATTGATGCTTGCTCACCGCGAAGAATGTCGTTTTATTCTTCATACAGGTGATGTCATTTATGTGGTGGGGTCTCATGAGTATTACCCAACCAACTTTATTGAACCTTACCGCGAGTTTCTTGTTGGTGGGGAAAACCCTAAATGTATTTCTTATGATCGTATGGTTTTTGACCTGCCAATTCTGCCAGTCATGGGTAATCATGATTACTATGACGTACCGTTGATATATCGTTTGCTTTCCGGAAGCACACGACCACTGCGTCGCCTACTCCGCTACAGAGACGTGGAGATAGGCTGGCATGGATCTTATAAAGGTGACGCTTATGCAAGAGCGTTTCTTGATTATCTTCAAGCAGTGACTTCTGGTGAACAGTTGGAACATCACTTAGACAATCATTACACTGCTAAGACTGACACAGGACGCTGTTTGCGTTATCAACCCGGATGTTTCACCCGCTTACCCAACCGCTACTATACATTTCGTTACGGTGGGATTGACTTTTTTGCCCTCGACTCTAATACTTTTAATGAACCATTACCACTCCCAGCGACAAAAGAGGGAGAAGCCGAACGTCGCAAATTGATTCATCGTCGGCATGAGATAGAGCAAGAGGAAATGCAAATTCTAGAAGCTTGCGACAAACTCAATGCGGAGATACCTGTACAAGCTGAACAACTTGATGCCCTCAAAGCCAAGTTATACCAAATTGATGAGATAAAAATTGATATTGAAAAACAACTTGAATCTCATAAAGTGTCAGCCGTAGACTTTGAACAACTAAACTGGCTCAAGCAAAGACTTATTGAATCTTGGAATACTGAGCAAGTACGCGGACGTATCATTTATTTTCATCATCCTCCTTACGTTACAGAGGCAACGAAGTGGTATCAAGCACAAACGTTAGCAGTTCGCCGTTATCTGCGCTGGGTCTTTGATGAAGTTGCATACACGCTTGGTTCTTTAAGTCAAGGTCGTCCAATAGTTGATTTGATTTTAAATGGTCATGCACACTGTTTGGAGCACCTTCGCACTGTGGATACTGGACACGCTGACTCTTTTATCAACTGCATTATCTCTGGTGGTAGTGGTCATTATCCCCGGCGTCAGCGAAATGAGGGTTCAGAATTGATGGAGACTTTTGAGGAACTTCCAGGAAGTCCTATCCGTAAAGTTGCGGATTCTTTACTTTTTATTGGTCGTCATGGATACGATGTTCAAATGCGGCTACCCTACTCTTGTGTACGTATTGATGTGCGGGATGGTCGCCCACCCAAGTTTATAGTCAGACCCTTTGTGACCGAACGCTTTCGGGGAGAGTGGTGCAATGTGTACTTAGAACCATTTGTGATTTGAACAAGAAAGAACTCAGGAGTCAGAAGTCAGAATATTCTGACAAATGATTCTTATAGTTCCTAGCCCCTGGCTACAAAGCAGGAACCGGGAATACTATTAGATGGTTTTTGTCAAGTTTATAACTACAATGAGTAATTCTTCTGAACAGACTGCTGCAAAACTAAAAGATGCTTGTTCTGGCTTATTTATGCCAAGTGAGTCAGATTACCCTTTTGAGCCTTTCGTATGGTCGTGTACCTCTGAACTCACTCCTGAGAAAATCTTAGAGTTAACAGGTCATCCACAAAACGCGCCAATACAAACGGTTGATATGGATCATCTGTTTGGCAAGCTTGCACAAGAGCAAGAATGGCATGATGACCAACAAAAAGAAAACGTAAGCAAGTATCGTCATCTTGTAGAAGTGCTTCAAAGCAACCTCAGTGACATCCGAGTTTATCGTATTGGCAAAAGAAGTATTGATGTTTACGTGGTTGGTAAAACTGAGTCAGGCGATTTAGCAGGATTAACAACTAAAGTGGTGGAAACCTAAACAGGACTTACGCAAATTTATGAAAAAACGAACCGCGTTAGCGTTTGCGCAGCGCCCCTCTTAGGGGCTAGCGTGTCCGTTAGCGCAGCGTGCCCGCAGGGCATAGGACATAGGACGCAAAGGACACGGAGCGCGCAGCGTGCCCGCAGGGCATAGGAATAAGAGTTTTAGAGAGTTCTTGCATAAGTCCTACTAAACTCTAATCATTATTTAGCGTCTCTAATCACTATTTAGACACGCTAAATAAATTTGATGCAATCATCAAATTTATTGGTTATCGACTCTCGCTTCAATCACAGATTGAATAGAAGAAGAAACATTGGATAAAAGATCATAACCCGTCGCGCTTTCAATTGAATCAACACTCACTCTATATGACCGCCAGTCATCGTATCTAATGCCTTGCTCGTTGGGCATATTGACTGCAATCACACGTGTGGAAGTCGTGACACTACTTGCGTTTCCGGGGCTATCGAGAACTACAATCACTTTCCAGGTTCGGTCTGGGACTGTTACCCGTCCACTCGCAATACTGCTAGCTCCACCATTGGAACCAGTACCACCTGAACCATAACTACCAGAAATAATATATAGCTCTTTTCCCTGATTGACTAAATCTCTGCTGTAATCTTCCAAGTCTGCCCAAGGTCCCTGATTATTATCTGGAGCCTGGGGAATCATATTCGTCATTAAAAATGTTGCAGAGTTGTTAGTGACTGTATCAGTTCGGTCTGCTGAAGGCGTCATGTGCCCTCGGTCAAATCCACTACCTGTGTAATCAGAGGATGTGACTTGATAGCATCCAGAAGGTAAGGAAGTATCTGCACGGAAATCATCTTGTCTTGGAGCACTACCAAGCCAGGAGCTATTGAGTTGCTAACTTACCCAGTTTGGAATACCTCTACTACAGTGGTGTGATGTTGCGTATTGGGTTTTCGTCAATAAATAGTTACTCAAACTGGAAGTACCAGCGCTACTAGGATTGCCCATTCTTAGATGCACACTGGAAGTTTGACTGGAAGTCTGAGCAGGTGCAAATGCAGATGCAAAACAAATCAGAAAAGCTAAATACTTCGCTTTTTTCATGAGTGTTAGATCTATCCGCAAATTAATGGAATTCTCATACAGAATATGTCCTCAAGGTTAATTTCTGGATAAGCCTATAGAACTCAGTGATTACCCATGAGCGAATACTTCCTGTTAACAGTAATTAGACGTGATTAATTAACAACAATTCATGGTTTTTGCTTACGGTCATAACGGCATCTTGTGACAAGCAAAAAGCGGTTATGCCTTTATACAGCAAGCATTACGACGTTTTGGTAATGCTCTGATAATCTGTTAACGAAATGTTAATGTTTTGATAAGGTTATCGCTTTTACACAGCAAGCATTTACGATGCGATTAGCTAAGATTTTTTTGATGAGAGACAAGATAATTTTGTTGCTTTATGCTACGTGTGTTAGATTTTTTACTACTAAAACAGTAAATCTAATGTCTCGCCAGGGCAGTTGTCTTTATGGTAAATAGATGTATATTGCCCATATCACCCAATTGCAAAACGAGCGTCGTTATGACGCTCGCTCTTTGTGGAGTATATCTCCGTGCTTTATTTATAGAGATTAGTTATAAGTTGCTTGTCTAATAATGACTACCATGCTGTGCTCATCGATTTCGGAAAACTGAAGGCAATGTTGAGAAAATAATAGTTAAACAAGTCGAGTAAAAAAAGCTATGTCCATGTTACAACAGATAATTGCTTGTCCTGTTTGTCGCAAAGCAAAAGCCGAAATCCCGCTGCAGTGTGATGGGTGCGTTAACTACTTCAAAAACGAGTTAGCAAAAATGCCTTCGCCTTTGATGGATTTGACTCCCTGGGCTGTACTTGGAACGGTTGAAGAAAACAAGGATAATGCAAAGCCTCTACGCACAGAGTTATTCCGATTTCCTATTATCCCTTTTTTATACGAACGCATCTTACCTCCAATTTGGGCACTTGGATTGCGTAACTTAGGGGGTATTGATACTGAATTTCAGCTAGTTACAGATTTCTTTGGTCAAAATTTGGCGATTGTGGCAGATATCAGTTGCGGTACAGGCATTATGGCACGACGCTTGGCGCTATCTGGGAGGTATAAGCATATCATTGCCTTGGATTATTCAGAGTCAATGCTGGCACAGTTGCAGCAAAAAATGAAACTAGAGGGTATATCACCGTCCCAGATAACTATTATCCGTGCTGATGTGGAAGCGTTACCTTTGGCATCAAATTCTATTGACGCGATATATGCTGGTGCTGCAATGCACTGCTGGAAGAATGCTGTTGAAGGAATTCGCAACATTTACCGAGTCTTGCTTCCTGGTGGTAAGCTATTTGCAACTACTTTTCTTAAACCATTTCCCAGCATTGTGTTTCGGTTTTTCTCACTCCAAGAACTTCAAGATATTATGCTCACAGCAGGTTTCAAGAAAGACAATGTACAGCTTCAATCTCGTGGTTTGTATGCAACCATCTGGTGCATCAAGTAGAAGTCAGGACTTACACGCGATCGCGTAACACCGTCAGCCTAAAGAAATCTACTACTTTTCACCCCAGGGATGAGGACGACAAATTTTTCAATCATGCTCTCAAGCGTCCTGACTTTTGAAGAAAAAGCCATCCATATCAAGAAGTCGCCCCGTATTTATATCGCTAAAAACTGGCAGTATGTGATAAATTTCAAAGTTTTTTTCTTTCATAAAGGCAATAGATTCATTATATAATCTTTGGTTTTTATACAAAGCCTTCAATGATAGTTCCATTTGAACGCCCACAACTTTTTTAAGAGATTCATGAGCTCCTTCTAGAATTTGTTCTTCAAAGCCTTGACAGTCTAACTTTAAAAAAACTTTGGAATTATCTAACTTATTTTCTTCCCAAAAGCTATCTAATGTCTTTAATGGAATCTGGATTTTTTCTTTAATCTCAAAAGCAGGTGCTACACTCCTAGCATATTCGGTAGGCTCCAATATAGAGCTTAAATCAGAAAAATTAGTTAAGTTTATTTGAGTGGTTCCATTTTCAGAGCCTAAAGCAAAATTAAAACCTGACCACTTTGAGTCTTTAGCTCTAGCTTTTTGAAGAGAGCTAAAAACTTCTGGTATTGGTTCTATAGATAAAATACGTCCATCAAAACCTTCTGTTCTAATCTCCGTAGCATATTGACCCAGATTAGCTCCAACATCTATCACTGTATCTACATTATGGTTCTTTAATAATTTGATTAAGAAATTATATTTCCGAGGAGGAAATCTTACGACATCAAATCCCGTCTTGTGAATGAAAGGGCGAAGATTATTAATAGAAAATTCGCGCAATTTATTAACAAAAAAGTTCATATTCTTCAAACAAGAAAGTTTTTTAAAATAGAACAGTAGCAGGCGTTGCTTTTGCTAAAAGTGTTCGTCAGACGTTCGCATAAATATTACAACGAAAAAAGCGCATAAACAACAGTGCATCTGTTTGAGTTTTTTGACACCCTCCACCCGCTACTCAAACATTCAAAATTCAATCCGGGACTGCGTCCCGCTGCGCTAACAAAATTCAAAATTTTCATCCTCCCCAGCTCCCCGAAAGGGCTGACTCGTCTGATGTGGTTTACTTGCCAATACAAAACTTACTAAAAATTCTGTCTAAAACAGACTCTGTAACTTCTTCCCCTGTGATTTCACTTAAAGCATGAATTGCACTTCGTAGGTCAATTGTCCAGAAATCAAGAGGTAATTGTTGAGCAATTGTTAAACACACTTGTTCTAGTGATGTTTTCGCTTTTACCAGTGCGGCTGCTTGTCTTTGGTTAATTGCTAAATCCAAGTCTGCAGCTTGCACTTTGTCTAATTTCACTTTTTCTAAAATCGCAGTTTCTAGAGCATCAATACCTTGATTTTGAGCAGCGACTGTTTTGACAACATGTTTGATATTTGTTGGATACTGCACTTCTTGTTTTGATGCTAAGTCCATTTTATTGAGCACCAAAATTAACGGACGATGTTGCACCTGAGAGTAAATTTCTTGGTCTAGTGCTGTCCAACCTGCTGCTGCGTCAATGGTCAAAAGCACTAAGTCTGCTGCACTGGCTGCACGGCGGGAACGCTCAACCCCTATCTTTTCTACTTGGTCTTGTGTTTGGCGAATTCCTGCTGTGTCTAGTACCTGCACGGGAATTCCACCAACAACGAGCTGCGATTCCACAACATCGCGGGTTGTCCCAGGTAAGTCGGTGACGATCGCTCTGTCACTTCTGCTCCAAGCGTTTAATAAACTTGATTTTCCGACGTTGGGACGTCCGACAATTGCCACTTTCAAACCTGTGCGCAGGAGTTCCCCTTGATCAGCTGTTGCGAGAATGTGGGAAATTTCTGCTGAAATTCTCTCAATTTCTGATATGATGTGTTTATCATCCAGCGGAGCTAAGTCTTCCTCAAAATCTATCCTGGCTTCAATTTCTGCTAAAACATCTAAGGCGATCGCCCGTAGCTGACGAATAGGAGCAGCTAATTTCCCTTGTAAACCAGCGAGTGCGGCTTGTGCAGCTTGAGGCGATCGCGCTCCAACTAAATCAGCAATACTTTCTGCTTGAGTCAAGTCTAGTCGTCCATTCAAAAACGCCCGCAGGGT
Source organism: Brasilonema sp. UFV-L1 (assembly GCF_012912105.1). GTDB lineage: Bacteria > Cyanobacteriota > Cyanobacteriia > Cyanobacteriales > Nostocaceae > Brasilonema. The sequence continues at coordinate 21,005 of NZ_QMEA01000013.1, read as the reverse complement.
AAATTCTCCAGGTTGTGCTAACCTTGCGCCATGTTCCAGACACAGTTGTAACACCTGCTGCACCACCACAATTCCACCGTGACAGTGAAATTCTACTACGTCTTCACGGGTGTAAGAACGAGGTGCTTTCATAATCAGCAAAAGTGCTTCATCTACGAGTTGCTGGGTTTGGGGATGGCGGATGTAACCGTAAAGAATGTGGTGAGTTTCCCAGACTTGATGTCCTGGTGCATAGAAAAGAATTTGGGCGATGTGCATTGCTTGTGAACCAGAGACGCGCACAATTCCAACACTACCTTGTTGAGGAACAACAGCAGTGGCGATCGCGGCGATGGTTCCAGTGGTAGCAAAAATTTCTGACATCTGCGCCCTTTTAAGAAAGATATATTTGAATCCCTTCTCGATTGTAGAGACTGCTGCGTATGATTCGTCTAGAGCAGAATTTTAGAAATGTTGCATACAAGGTTACAGAAGGCAGTCACAAGGTTAAGATTTACTAAAGTAACACAAGTCTTTTTACTTGACAGTAGGAACTCCTGTCAGTCAACACCCCTGCCTGAAGGTGAGGGGCTTCTAGCCTCAAACTTTTAGGATTAGTTGACCAGACTAAGTACCTTGTGTACTACGTTAACGGCAAGTGTTTAAGTTCCTACCTTGGAATACGTTAGCGCAGCGTGCCGTTAGGCATAGCTAGTTCCAAGCTCTAGAAATCAAGGATTAAACAGATTTAGAGGGTTAAGTCAGTGTCTTTGATATAGTACCGACCGTTAACTTTGTCGTTCGCGCAGCGTGTCCCCTTGGGACTCAGCTAACATTACTCCCGCAAAGGAAGGCTCTACAGAGCAAAACCGTTATGCGTACAGGGGAGCCAGTACTGCAGGAGGGTTTCCCGACAGAGGTATCTGGCGTTGAACAATTTGAAATGGTAACTGTCCCATTGAAAGTACATTACAAAAGTACACCAAATCCAGTAACCCCAAGGCGGTAATGGTTCAAAAATATAAAGCCGTCCTAGAAGGACGGGGTTTGGGACCCATAATTTTCGATGATTGCTGTTCTCAAAATGACCAATGAGGAGGTTTGCGTGGAAGAGGATAAGGTAAATAATCCAGAAAGCAAAACCAACGACAGTGCTTCCGATGAAAAATCGCACGTAGATGCTGCATCAAAGTTTATTCAAGAGACTTCTTTGGAAAAAATGCATGAAATAGCTGAAGCAGCACGACTGAAAAAACTTATGGAACCTCCAAAGTGGGTCTATCCTAGCGAATGATAAACTTTTTTCACTAAGTTTCACATGATGTTAGTGGCACGACATACCGTCGTGCCACACACTAGGTGAGTGTTAAGAGCGAAGTGGCTTTACACGAAAGTGTTTTGTGTTTCTGTCATCAAAGCATTAGGATTAACCTCTTTGAGCTGCGCTAACCAAGTTCCCGTATTGCTGTCCCCTATCATGGTGTAGTTGTCTGTTTGCTGTGCTACTAATGTCCCAAGAATTATGCTGCAATCAATAACAGCTTTGTCTTCGCTAAATTGAAGGTTGTTATTAAGCCAGGCAAAGCTTTCATCTTGACTAACTAGGAAAGTATCATCATTTGGAGTGCTTGAGAGCGTATCGTTCCCCATACCACCATTGAGTAGCCAGTCATCACCAGTTTCTTTACCAATGTCGTCAGAAATCGATTGAGATGTGGGTTCAGAAACAGAGTCTGAAGAATAAACACTGTTGAGTGTGATTGTCCCTGTGGGGGTAGATTGCGGGGCAGAGGTTGAGTTGGATGCAGTCCCTGAGTTAGATGTAGAGTTTGGTATGTTGGTCATGGAATTTGTATCACCACTACCAAAGTTCTGAACCCAATAGTTGTTATGAAAACCAACGCCTAGCTCAGTATATCCGGAGTTGAGGATATTAGCTCGGTGTCCAGAACTATTCATCCAATCTTGAACAACCTGTTGAGGCGTTGTTTGACCTAGAGCTATATTCTCTCCCATCATTCTAGCTTCGTAGCCTACTGTCTTGGCTCGATCCCAGGCTTGAGAGCCATCGGCTCCTGTGTGACTTAAGACACCACGTTGTGACATGTCTTCAGCATATTTGTCAGCAGTATAGTTCAGTTCATCATTGGCTTTTAGAGGTGAAAGACCATTCTTAGCTCGTTCTTGGTTAGTTAGTTCTAAGACTTGCTGCTCGAATGTTGTGTTGTTTGATAGCATCAATCTATCCTCGTAAAGATTTGTTTACATGAACTTAGGAGGAGCAGTAATTCTACTGTCACTTTTGGTAGAAGCAAACCTGACGAGGGTTAAGTCAACAATGAAAATCTCTGACGAGACAAAGTACACATCACACAATAGTTCCAAGTCGCATAGACAGATGTCATTCAGCGACTAATCTACTCAATGTGATTGGGATTTGGTAAACTACAACACCTTTGATCTCGTAGTAAACCGCATTTACTTTCAAAAGCGTACATCAGCTTGAGTAAATTTTGTACACAAAAAATCTAAAAACGAGGAGGTTTGCGTAGAAGAGGATAAGGTAAATCATCCGCAAACCAAAGCGACGACAGCACTCTAGAGGAAAATCTCATTTGTTGTTTTAGCCGAACTTTAGAACTGCTATATTACTGTACGCTCGTTTTTAAGCTCCAGGGGATGAGTTAAATTGGCTTATGACTTAAAATCAAGGAGTTATTAGGGTAGATAAGTATTTTGATAGATATCAGGTGAGATAATTCCTGATGTATATGTAAATTAAAAAACTGTAGAAATGCGATAAAATAAGCCCCACTGAAACTAATGAAGTGGGAACTAACTCGCAAGTAGCCTCCAAAGGCGGTATCAGTGCAATACAACTCGGGTGAGCGCATTTTTAACTCAAAATTTGGCTTGGGGTAAAGGATAAGGGTTAAAGATTTTTCTTTCCCTTTTCTCCTACCTCTAATCCCCTTAACCGAGAAGTATTGGGTATCAGTGTGCATCGAAGCTTCCCCTGCAGTGCGCTGTAGACGTGTCTTTCTGTCAAAAATCCTAGCTATTTATGTCTAATACTACCTGGACTCGTCACCACATTCTTTCCCTCGCTGACTTCACAACCGCTGAGTATGATACCGTTTTGCAAACAGCTGCTAGTTTTCAAGAAGTGCTATCACGGCGGACGAAGAAAGTCCCAACCTTGCAGGGACAAGTTGTGGCGAATTTATTTTTTGAACCATCGACTCGCACTCGCAGCAGTTTTGAACTAGCTGCTAAGCGACTTTCGGCGGATACACTCAACTTTGCCTCAGCAACCTCGTCAATCACAAAAGGAGAGACGATTCTCGACACGGCAAAAACTTACTTGGCAATGGGAACTGATATTATGGTGATTCGCCATCGGGAGGCTGGAGTTCCTGTGGCGATCGCCCAAGAAATGGATCGCCTCGGTGTAAAAGTCAGTGTTCTCAATGCTGGTGATGGTCAACACGAGCATCCTTCCCAAGCTCTGTTGGACTTATTTACGATTTGTACACTGCTTGACCCCGATCTTCCCCGAGTCGAGCTTTTAAAAGAAAAAAAGATAGCTATTGTTGGGGATATTCTCCATTCGCGGGTAGCACGCTCAAATATTTGGAGTTTAACAGCAAGTGGTGCTCATGTACATCTAGCTGCACCACCCACCCTCTTACCTAAATTATTTCTAGATTACGCCAACGACAAACCAGGAAAACTGTTTCTCCACTGGGAATTAGAACCAGCTTTGCAAGATGCAGATTTTGTGATGACTTTACGCTTGCAAAAAGAACGAATGAGTGCTCATTTATTGCCTTCTTTGCGAGAATATCACCAGATGTTTGGGATGACACACTCAAGGCTACAACTGTGCCAGCCAGGTGTCAAAGTTTTGCACCCTGGTCCAGTTAACCGTGGTGTCGAAATTAGCTCAGAAGTCATGGATGACCCTGAATTTAGCCTCATTCAATCTCAAGTCACCAGTGGTGTTGCTGTTCGTATGGCGCTACTGTATTTGCTAGGGAGTGGTAAGGCATAAGCAATTCAAAATTCGCAATCCGGAGAAATTCAAAAGGCATAGGAGGAGACGACGATATCAGCAATTCATTCGTTCAAAAGGAAGAAATTTAGTTCTAGCAAGCATTCTGCTTGTGAACTGTATACAGTTCTTTTGATGTGACAACTTCATTCATCACTCATGACTAAATATTAGTGTTGACATTTTCTATATTTCGATTATTCTAGAAATATGCCTAATGAAGAAACGGCTCGGTATGCAGATATGTTTGCTGCACTCGGGGCGGAGTCACGGCTTGAAATTATGCGGCTGCTGTTTGCGGCTTATCCAGAAGGGATGACAGTGGGTGAGATTCAGGAAAAGCTCAAAATCCCGAACTCAACCCTGTCGCACCATTTGGAGAAGTTGCGGAACGAGGGTTTAGTGAACAGCCGCAAAGATAAGCAATTTCTGTGGTACTCAGCGAATGCCCAGACGATGGAGGATTTGCTGGCTTTTTTGACGACAGGCAGAAGTAGACGCGAAGGGGATAATCGCGTCTCCAACGAACACACCCTTGAACACGCTAACAATACTCCTACACAGGAGGGGTTTATGTTTGAGAAATTTTTTGAGTCTATTTTTCAGAAACTATTTGGATCTTTTTCTGACAGATTCCATCTGAGAGGTTTTGAAAGATTCACCCAAAAAGCAGTTAACGCGATTAATTTAGCTCAGGGTGAATCGCGCCGTTTGGGGCATAATTTTGTTGGGACAGAACAAATCTTACTAGGACTTCTTGGTGAAGGAAGTGGGATAGGATGGCAGTTTCTTAATTCTGTAGGAGTGAACTTAGAAAATGCACAGATTGAAGTCGAAAAAATTATTGGTAGAGGAAAAGGTAATACAGCTATAGATATTCCCTTCACTCCCAGAGCCAAACGGGTGTTAGAACTAGCAGTAGAGGATGCTCGATATCTAAATGTAAACTACGTTAGTACCGAGCATTTACTATTAGGCATTCTCCATGAAGGAGGGGGAGTCGCAATTCGGGTTCTGAAAAACCTTGGAGTAGATTTAGCTTCTTTAGAACAGCGATTGCGAAGAGCTTTGACTTAGCTTTAACTTAATGAATCCTGAGTTTTGAGTGGTAAAAAATCATTCAAAACTCAGAACTTAATTTCATTCTCCAGTAATTGACAATTCATCAACCCAGATTCTAGGACATACACCTCCAGGAGTTAACTCTGGTTCTTTTTCCACAAAAAGAATTGATTTGAGAAGTTGAAGAAAATCTCCTGCAACAGTTGCTGATTCAATACTTGTCTTAACACCTTTATTGACAAGCCAGCCATCAAATGGTAATGAAAAGGAACCTTGTAAAGGTTGCACGCCTGCATGGAGAGCTTGTAAATCATCAATCAAAATGACATTTTCTGCAGTTTCCAAACTCAATTCCTGTTGGGCTGGTGCGGCTGTAAAAACGTGATAAAAATTAGGGCTGACAGTCACTTTTGCACCAATATTGGCGTTACCTGTCGGCTGAGCATTCATTCTTTTCGCAGTTCCTGCACTGTGGAGAAAGCCTGTTAAAACGCCATTTTCAATTAAGGAAACTTTACGGGTGGGAGTTCCTTCACCATCAAAAGTTTCTGCGCCAATGTTTGCTGGATGTAGTGCATCGTCACACACTGAAAGAAGACCAGAAGCAATTTGCTTGCCTATATCATCAGGGGTGGATAAACTTTGCTTGTCTAAAATACTTTGAGCATTAAACAAGTTGGAAAAAGCACCCAATAAACTCAAGAAAGCATCTGGTGAAAAAACAACTCGATATTTCCCAGACTTGATTTTTTCATAATTCAAGTGGCTGATAGTTTTCTCTACCGTTTCTTTTATACAACCATTGATGTCTAAATTATCTACACTTTGGCTAATTCTAAAAGCACCAGCACTGCGGGGTTTTTTCCCGTCTTCCTCTGTTTTGCTATAAAGATAAATCGATGATGCTGAGCCAGATTCAGTTCTCATCGCGCCATTGCTGTTGAGATAAAATCTGTCAAAATCTCTTTGTGCCAAACTGTTATAAGGAACTCCTTTGATAGCAGAATGAGCTGCAAGGACTTCTTTTTCAGCAGCTAATAGACTTTCTATCAATTGAGAAACAGGTACCTGGGGTGCTTTGTCGTGTGATGAATTGTTCAGGGGAACAGTAGACTCTGGACTAAAATCAGGAACATTTTCTTTGACACCAAAGAAACTTGCTTCGTAAGCTGTTTTTAAAGCTAATTCCAGTCCTTTTGGATCTACATCTGTTGTGCTGGTGACACCCATTGTATTGTCTTCATTCCAAACACGAACAGTGACACCAGAAAGATTAGATGCTTTGACTTGTTTCGGCTCACCTTGATCAACTTGTACACTTGTTGCATCTGCTGATGAGCCATAGATATCAAATTTTTTGATGCCAAGTTTTCCAGCACTTTCTTTGGCGTAATTTGCAATTTCGTTGATATTCGGCATATTTTATCAATTTTAGATTTCTATTTTCTCGCTTTCTCGCTCCCAGGTTCTACCTGGGAGTGTATTGCAGGAGGCTCTGCCTCCTAGTAAAATGTGGCAGAGCCACATACAAGGGCATTCCCAGGTAGAACCTGGGAACGAGTTAAGAGGCTGGGAACGAGTTAGCGTCCACCTACAGTAATTGAATCAACTTTGATGTGTGGTTGTCCTACTGTTGTGTAAATACTTCCACTGACAGAACCACAGAAACCAGGTGCAAGGGACAAATCTTGAGAACACATGGAAATTTTGTTCATAATTTCCTTCGCTTCACCAATGAGAATTGCTCCTTTAAGCGGCTTGGTGATTTTGCCATTCTCAATCAAATAAGCTTCATCTACACCAAAGTTAAATTGACCTGTAGCACCAACGCTACCACCACCCATCTTCTTACAGTAAATTCCTTTATCTATAGAGGCAAATAAATCATCTGTGCTGTGTTCGCCAGTTGCAATGTAGGTATTACGCATCCGGCTAGCAGCAGCAAAGGCAAAATTCTGCCGGCGTCCACTACCTGTTCTAGGATGTCCAGTACGTACTGAACCTGTTCTATCTGCCAAGAAGTTTTTTAAAACCCCTTTTTCAATTAATAGCGTTCTTTGAGCTGGCATACCTTCGTCGTCCATATCAATTGTACCGAAGGCATTTTCGGTTCGTCCTTCATCCCAAGCTGTTAAGGCTTCGTGAGCAATTTTTTCACCTTTTTTGTCAGCAAAGGGAGTGGTGTTGCGTTCAATTTGAGTGGTTTCCAACAGATGTCCGCAGGCTTCATGGAAGATAACCCCACCGAAGTGATTTGCCATGATGATGGGATAAGTTCCTGACTCGACATAATCAGCGTAAAGCATTTTACCTGCTGATTGTGCAATGTGCTCTGCTGCTTCTTTGTAATCCCAAGCTTTGAGAAAATTGGGATCACTGGTGTTACCCGCACGTTCAGCAAGAGAAGCGCGATGAGCACCATCAGCACATAACAGGATAAGTCCTACCGACTGAGTGAGGCGAATATCGCGAGCAAAGGTACCATCACTAGCGGCGACTAGAACTTCTTGCCAATCACGGAAATAGGTAGCGCGGCGCGATTGTACGTGAGTTGCTTTTTGCTGCAGTTGGGCTGTACCATCAAGGAGAAGTTCTCCCATGTCTCGTATTGAGCTACACAAAGGTAGCCAGCCATCTTTCCCTCTTTTGCTGGCGTAATCTCGTAGCAGTTCCAGGTTAATCTCTGGGATGAAAGCGTTAGGAGCAGGAAGTTGCAATCCCAGGATAGAAAGACCTTTTTCTAAAGCTGCTTTCAAACCAGAAAAGGAAAGGTCATTCGTGCTAACGTAGCAGTCAGCTTTGCCACGAAATACTCTAACTCCTGCACCTGTAGAAAGACGCGGTGTGATGCTAGTGATCGCGTCTTCCTCTGCTAAGCAGCTAATATAATTGACACGCTCTAAGAAGAATTCAACAAAATCAGCACCAGCAGCACGTCCTAGTCCTAAAAGGGTAGACAGTGGTGCTTCCCAGGATTCATCAAATCGCTCTGGTGTGAACGAATATTGTAAGGTAGGGAGTTCTTTGGACAGAAGTAGAGTACTTGTAAGCATCAGTAGCCTCAAAATGCTGGCGTTACCAGAGAATTAACTGAACAGTGCGCGTGTGTTCAGTCTAACAAATCAGTGGAAGCCGCAGACGGAATTCAGGTGGTAGAGGTTTCCCCACCTTGGAAACGAACAATCAGAAAATCACTCAGCGTCGATATTCGTCACCGCAGTCACCAATCAACTGATACAAATCCCTAACTCGTCTAGATACGACATCTATTTGATTGAAATCCTCAGCATCCAGTGTGAAGTTAAAAACTCTGGCATTGTCTTCTATGTGTTCAGATACGCCAAGCCTTGCACCGACAATGACACCTGCAACAGTTGGTTTCTCCAAAATATAACGTACTGCCACATTAGAAATGCTGACGCTGTATTTATCCGCTATTGCTTTGACGGTAGAAAGTAATTCTTGAAAAAGTTTCCAACCACCCCAACCATCTATCATATTTTTATATTTTCTCAAGCTGGCAGTGGTTAAGTCAAATCCTCGCGGCTCCGGTTTCCCCAAGTACTTTTCTGATAACAAACCACCGCAAACTGTGCCATATGTGAAAAGTTTTATGTCGTGCTGTTGACAAAACTCAATCATATTCACTTCCGGACGACGGTCAACAAGAGAAAATTGCACTTGGTTAGAAACTATTTTGATGCCTGCATCTGTGATAATTTGCAAATGTTCTGTATCAAAATTAGTCAAAGCTAAATGCTTAATTTTTCCCTCAGCTTGCAGTTCTGCCATATACTTGAGGGCATCTAGATAATTTTTATCTCGATATTCCCACCAATGAAATTGCATCAAATCTAAAGATTCTACGCCCATCCTTCTCAAAGAGATGTTAATGTTTTCTTCAACAAATTCTCTTGTCATTTTGCTAGGACGAGGTACCCATTTTGTAAAGGCTTGAATGTTAGATAAAGCTTCCTTTCCACGAGTTGCAATTAACTGACGGCGAAACTCACCAATAAAATCTTCTGCAGGTCCATAATGGTCTGCTAAATCCCATGTGGTAAAGCCCGCATCCACATATTGGAACATAGTTTCAAGAGCGGCTTTTGAGTTAATTTTTCCGTGTGCGCCACAGACTTGCCACATTCCATTTAAAACCCGGCAAATATTTAAATCAGGCGTGAATTGTAGACGGCTTGAGGTGGGTAGGTTCATCACTAATTACGGCAGAATTCCTTTCATACGTTAAGCATGACAGGGAAGGGTGTCGTCCTCCAACTATTGAACGACAAATGAACGACAATTGAACAACAAAAATTTTAAGTTTTGCTTGAGAGTATAATTGATAGCCGAGTGCCCTGACTGTTTCATGCTGGCAACTGGACCATCTCGCGTATATTTCCCCGGACACCGCCCACTCCCTGAGTAAACTGGCGGTCTTGCTTGTGGAGTATCATCGGCATTCCGTGCTTGGGAGTTATGACAATAAAACCACTGCGTTCAACAGATTGCTGGGAAAGGTATTGCAGGCGGTATTTTTGTAGGAGCATTGCCACTACAATCTTAATGGTCAACATCGCAAAGCCAGCTCCGATACAGATGCGTGACCCAGCACTAAAAGGGTTGTATTCAAACATCGTAGGTTCAAATCCCTCCCAGCGCTGGGGGTGAAATCTCTCTGGCTCTGGGTAAACTTCGGGCATATGATGAGTTTGATAAATGTTGACGAAAACCTCGGTTCCAGCTGGCAAGGTGTAACCTCCAAGTTCAGTTGGTTGGGAGGTAACGCGCCCATTCCAGGGTATGGGGGACAACACCCGCATACTCTCTTTAATGACTCTCTCCAACAACGGTAACTGCTGCAACTGTTCGACGGTTGGTGCTTCCCCATGTAAGACGCTTTGGAGATCATCAAGCAAGTCGGCAGCTACTTCTGGATGTTGTGAAAGCAGAAATAATGTCCACGTAAGGGCATTGGCACTGGTTTCATGCCCTGCTGCAAAGATTGCACCCACGTGTCCCAGCAGTTCGTCTTCAGTCAGCGATACACCACTCTCGGCATCCCGTGCTTGGATTAACATTGAGAGTACGTCCCCATCATCAGTGCCACTTGCTCGTTTACGCTGAATGAGAACCCGCATTTGGTCATCCACTTGCGCCATTAAATTGAGTAACTGATGGTAGGGTAGCCCTGGTAAGTCAAAAGGCAATAGGAAGACTCCAACACTACCTTCTAAAGCGAAAGCTTCCAGTAAAATCCTCCCGATTCTACCCCCCTCCTCACCAAGATCACAGCCAAACAGAGTCTTGGTGGCTACGCGCAGGGTGAGGAGTCGCATCACTTCAGCGATGTTGGTTGGCTGGTTAATCGGCAATTGCTTGAGTACCGATTGGGTTATAGCAACAATATCGTCGCGGTAGGCATCGATTCGCTGTTTATGAAAGGCAGGCATCAAAAGCTGGCGGTGCTGACGGTGAGTGAGACTGTTGACACCAAATAGCCCTGCAGCAAAGTGCTTTAACGGTTCTGTGCGCGTTGAATCATTCCGCTTGCTGTACAACCTCCCGGACAAAGGATACTTGTAGTAAATTTCGTGCTGGCTGGTCACCTGAAAAACATATTCCGGACCGTATGTCAAGACTGTGCCTGGACAATTGGGGAGGGGCGAGTAGACATTAGTCCCCCCGCCTGCTGTCAGGGAAACCACCGGACCATAGGTTTGAAACAGAGAACGCGAGACTCCTATCGAGTCTGTGGCAAAGCGCAAAACCATAGCAGGGCGTCCGATAATTGGGAAAGGGCGAGGTCCAGGTACGGTCCATCTTGGTTGAGCAGTGATTGTTGTCATTGTTCGTAGAAGTGTTCCTAGTTTTATGGACAAATATTTTATTGACTAACGCCAGCCTTTTTGGGCTTGTTCTAAAACATAAGCGGCAACATCTTGTATTTCTTCTATGGTCAAACGGTCTTTGTATGCTGACATATTATTTTTACCGTTAGCCACAATCGAGGAAATTGCTTCAATCGAATCCATATGATATTTTTTAAGTGCTTTTAGTTTTAAATTCTTGCCTCGCCTAACAATGTTGCTACCGTTAATATGACAACCAGCACATTGAACACTAAATATTTTTTCGCCGTTAGCTGTATCTGTAGCTAATGCTGTAGGAATGAAGCTCAGATTTAAGACAATGAATGTCGGTAAGAGAATTGTGATTAGCTTTTTCAGTTTGAAACTCATTTCAACATCACAGAAAATTGTATTCTTGGGTTAACAAATTCTATTTTCAAAGCAATTCTAGACATCGCCAAATAATTGATTTCTACAAGCTACATAGCTAAATCTCCTTGGCTGGGTAGAATTTTGATGCTCTATCTGTTGATTATCATCCTATACAGTGTACAAATTAGATGAATCACAAGCGTTTATTTTTGGCAGTAACAGCACTGTTGCTGATTACTGTTTCTTGGTGGGGTGTAATTACAGCGCGAACTGGGTTAGTGGTGCGTAGCCTTGAACCTGAAGGAGTGCCTATGCTATACGTTGCACCACGCAACGCCGAGAAGATACCAGGTGTCCTTGTAGCGCATGGTTATGCAGGTTCCAAGCAGTTGATGTTGGGTTACGCCTACGTTTTAGCACACGCAGGTTACGCCGTGATGCTATGGGATTTTAGCAGTCATGGAGCTAATGCTACACCACTAGAACGTGGTTCACTCCAGCAAAATTTAGATGTTGCTTATGCAGCAATCTTGGAACAGCCAGAGGTTGATTCATCGCGCTTAGCTTTGCTAGGTCATTCTATGGGGAGTGGTGCAGTCATGTCAGCGGGTATTGAAAATGTGAGCCAGCGCGGTCTTGGGGGTTTCCCCCATGTTAGCGGAGCGAGCCGTAGGCTGCGACTGGCGAACCCCGAAGGGGTAAACCGTTTTGCAGCTACTGTTGCCGTTTCGCCCACGGGTGCGGCGGTAACGCCCAAAACCCCGCGTAATCTCCAATTGCAAGCAGGTTCTTGGGAAGGTCGCTTTGTTACCAATGCACAGCGGTTATTGAAGGCGGCGGGAGGAGAAAATGAAAATTTGGCTGCTGGGAGAGGACGCGAACTTGTCGTCATTCCCAACGCTGAACACATCACAATTTTGTTTCGCAATGCTAGCCACCAAGCTGCCAAAAACTGGCTTGATGAAACTTTTGGAGTGCAACGTACTAGCTACTACGTTGATCGTCGGATGATTTGGTATTTCTTGCACTTGTTAGCTTGGCTGGCTTTACTTGGCGCAGTTGCTTCTATGAAGGAGGACACGGGGAAATTCTCCGCATCTTCTAAAACGTCACTACGTCTTTTCTTTGGTTTGAGAAGCTGGGGAAGTTTACTGGTTGCACCGTTTGTGGCGAGTGGTGTACTCGTGTTGTTGAGTCGTAGTGGTGATATTAACAGTTTGGGTGGCTTGCTGGTAGGCGGTGCAGTAAGTATTTGGTTTGGCGTAGCCGGTTTGGTTTGGCTGGCTGTCATGTTTCGCTTACCACGTCCTACACTACGAACTGTTGGTTTAGGCATAGCACTATTTGTAGTATTGTGGATTGCCTTTGGTGCAATGGCACAGGTGGTGTGGCTACAGTGGTGGCTGATTCCGGCGCGTTTCAAGTTATTTCCCCTGATGTCACTCGCTTGTCTTCCTTGGTTTTTAGCATCTGGAATCGCACAACAAGACGTTGGAGTTGGAAAACGAATTTTGTGGTGGCTAGGACAAAGTGTGATTTTGATAGGGGGCTTTGTTTTGGTGCTTTACTTATTGCCTGAACTTAGTTTTATTTATCTTTTGCTACCACTGTTTCCATTAGTTATAGGCATTTTCTCTTATACTGCCAGCTTGTTTAAAGAACCTTGGAGTTATGGTGTTGGTTGCACGTTATTGTTTGGGTGGATGCTAGCTGCTGCTTTTCCTTTAGCTAACTAATTATTTTCTACCTAACGGATGTACCATCGGAGAAAATATTGCGTCACGATAAAGAAGAGACATAATGTCGATAAATTTCTATAAGTTAAATCTCAACCTACATTGAAGATGGCTAATAATATCAAAGAGCAAATTACAAACGACCTGCAACAAGCAAAACAAACCGGACAACTTAGAACCGAACGTATTCGAGAAATTGTCAAAGCTGCACTTTCTCAAGTCGTTTCTGAGTTCAAAGAAGGTTCTACTGAACTTCGTCTTCTTGTTAAAGATGCTGTTAGTACAGTAGTTGAAAACTTGAAAGAAAAAGGTGGCGAAGTCAAAGAAGAAGTGACCGCATCTATTGAAGGAGCGCTAGAAGCAGTTCATAGTAAAAGACACGAAAGTATTGCCAAGACTCAGGCGGAAGTTAAGCAGCTACAAGCTAAACTCGATGAGGAAGAAGATAAAATTCAGCAAGAAGTTGAAGGGATTTTAACAGAAATTAAAGACACGAGCAAAGAGAAATCTGCTAGTGCAAAAACTGCGATTGAATCTGCCGTCGATACTATTAAAGATAGTGAGGAAGTTTCATTGCTGAAGAAACGGTATGCTCAACTGAGAGCACAGTTGGCTATAGTTCAAGCTAACTTAGCTGCTCGTTATGGTGGACGTTCTGAGGAAGTGAAGGGATATTTGGACGACGCAAAAAACTGGTTTAATCAAGCCCGTCCGCAAGCAGAGGCGATGGTTACACAGGTACAAGAAAAAAGTTCACAGCTAGACGAGAAAATTGGTGAAGCAGGTACGGCGATCGCCAGAAAAGAACGTCAAATCCGACAAATATTAAGAGAGTTGCTTATAACAGCAGCTGACAAGATTAAAGAAAAGGAACCTGCTAAGAAGTAGAGCTTTGTTATCACAATAAAAAAAGTCCGCATACATATATATGCGGACTTTTTTTGTTTTTGAAAACCCAATATCGTTCAGTGAGAGCTAAAATCGTTACTAAGACTGTGTAGAGACGTAGCATGCTACGTCTCTACTATTTCTGGTCGCTGGGATAATTGACTGGACTTTAATATACTTCCTCTCCACCCAGCTTATCTTCATACTTGGCAATAACCCAAACTGCATGAATGCTACCAGGAAGCCAACCAAGAAGAGTTAGCAAAACATTAATCAATAAAGTAGGACCAACTCCAGCTGTTAGGAAAACGCCTAAAGGAGGGATAACCAAACCAAGAATCAAACGGAGTAGTTTCATAGTACTTCTGTTACTTTTTTAAACGCTGTTTTCTTTTTTATTTTCCTGAATTCACCGCAAGAAAAACTCCTCCACAGGAATTATCTTGATTCGTTATAAATTGGAGACAGGAATAGTCTTGTCTCTAAAAGTCACTGCTGACATCTAGCTTGAAGGCAATTGTGCTTTGTCTTGTGTATCTTCAGCACCAGTTAAAAGATTTCTTTCTGCAAAGTATTTATTGATGAAAGTGCTAGCAAAAGAAAGGACAACTGGACCAAGAAGAAAACCAAGTAATCCGTGAACTTGGAACCCTGGAACTAAAAATGCTGCTAAGGAGAAACAAATACCGTTAACAACTAGTGAAAATGCTCCCAAAGTTAGAAAGTTAAGTGGTAAAGAAAGAGTGGATAAAACTGGCTTAAATGAACCATTGATAAAGCCAATAACCACAGCAGCAATTAAAGCAACTGGAAAATTAGCAATGTTAACACCAGGAACAACTAAATCAACAATTAGTAAGCTCAAAGCTGTTGCTAAAGCAGTTAAAAATATTGCCATGATTGTCTTTTCCTAAGAACTTAAGTGTTTTTAACGTCTTTCCCCTATCTTCATATGATGTGATACGCGTTAACCTCTCTAGTAAGACAGATATTTTGTTACGCCATTTGGCTAGTTTTTTAAAACAGTTAAGACTGAAGTATTATGAATAAAGTAAGGAATTTCTTGTTAGCTAATTATAAAGAAAAGATTAAACTATTAAGGTGCGCTACTATGTGTTTACGCACCGTACAGTCATTTTATACTTAGTCTCAGAAACGCCCTTTATAACTCTTGTGATGGCGCTGCATTTGACTTAAAGTAAAGCGATGATTTATACAAGACTTGTTCTTGATGAGTTTCTAAAGTGCAATCCGACAAAGGATAAGCGACACAGGTAATAGTGTAGCCAGCTTCCACTTCATGTGAACGTAGAAACTTTTGCTCACTTTGATCAACTTCCCCACTGATTATTTTGGCAACACAAGCGGAACATTCGCCTTGTTTACATCCAGATGGTAGACGGATACCAGCTTCTTGGGCGATATCTAAAATATATTGGTCATCTGGAACTTCAATGGTGCGATTTAATCCGATTTCGGAATTGATGAGTTGAACGTGATAAACTGCCATCTGCTGTTTTTATGCGCGATTTACTTTTTTACTCGTTCCGTAACGAGAAATTAAAATTTCGATTAAATCTCTACTGCTTGAGTGACTTCATCGATAAACTAATCCGCTTCAATTTCTCATTGACTTCCAGCACTCGCACTTTCACAACTTGTCCTACCTTCACAATTTTCTTTGGATCATCTACGAATCTATCAGCCAGTTGGGAAATATGCACCAAACCGTCTTGATGGACGCCGATATCGACGAACGCGCCGAAGTTAGCAACATTGGTGACGATACCTTCTAATTCCATTCCCTGTTTAAGATCAGAGATTTCCTTAATTCCTTCTTTGAAGGTGGCGTACTTAAACTCAGCGCGTGGATCTCTTCCTGGCTTTTCTAATTCGCTGAGGATGTCGCGCAGTGTTGGTTCACCTACGGTGTCGGTGACGTATTTCTTGAGATTGGCTTTTTTGAGTTTTTCGGCTATTTGGGTAATTTGGGTTAATGGTAGACTCAGATCTGAGGCGATCGCCTCCACGACTGAGTAACTTTCTGGATGGACAGCAGTGTTATCCAATGGGTTCTCACTTCCACGAATGCGCAAAAAACCCGCCGCTTGTTCAAAAGCTTTTGGTCCCAGTTTAGCGACTTTCAGCAACTGTCGGCGGTTTTTAAAAACGCCATGTTGGTTACGATAAGCGACAATGTTATTAGCAACGCTTGAGGTGATGCCAGAAACAAAAGTCAGAAGTTCTTTGGAAGCAGTATTCAAGTCCACACCAACGTAGTTGACGCAGCTTTCTACAGTTTCATCCAACTTCTTTTTCAACAACTTCTGATCGACGTCATGCTGGTATTGTCCCACGCCAATGGACTTAGGATCAATTTTCACTAGTTCCGCAAGTGGATCTTGTAAACGGCGACCAATACTAATAGCACCGCGAACGGTAACATCTAAATCGGGAAACTCTTCCAAAGCAACTTTACTGGCAGAATATATAGAAGCACCCGACTCATTCACCATCACTTTAGTTGGTTTGCGTTCCATCGTTTGCAACACTTCCAAAACAAATTCATCTGTCTCGCGCGAAGCTGTACCGTTACCAATGGCAATTAACTCAATTTTGTACTTTTCTATCAAACCTTTAAGAATTTTTGCTGCTTTTTGGCGTTGTTCGGCTGCTTGATGGGGAAATATCGCCTGATATTCCAAAAATTTTCCTGTTTGGTCGAGTATAGCAACTTTGCATCCAGTGCGAAAACCAGGATCAATCGCCAGCGTCGGTTTCATCCCTGCTGGCGCAGACAGCAGCAACTCCCGCAAATTCGCTTCAAAAGTTTTGATCGACTCAATATCAGCGTAGGTTTTCTTCTGCGCAATGACTTCACTCATCAAGGAAACTTTCATCAAGCGGTTAAATGCATCTTTGAGCATCGCCTGATAATAATCACGAATGGCGCGGACTTTCGTCTGAATTTCCTTTGACTCCAAATAGGAAAGCACGACATCTTCATCAAAAGAAATTTCAAAGGACAACACTCCCTCTACTTCACCGCGACACAACGCCAGCATATTGTGGGGTGCAATGTTTTTCACCTTCATTTGATAATGACGGTACATCTCAAACTTAGTTGTCCCTTCTGGATGATCATTTTTGATTTGAGAGACAAAAACTCCTTCCTCCAGTAGATAATCGCGCAGATATGCTCGCAGTTCTGCTTTTTCCGCGACTTCTTCCGCCAGGATGTCAGAAGCACCTTTAAGCGCTTCTTCTGCTGTCTTGACTTGCTTTTCCTCAGAGATATATTTCGCTGCTTCTGTATCTAGCGACGCCGAAGCAGCATTTTTAACGTTCAGCGACTTGATAAACTCCGCAAGCGCTTCGAGTCCTTTTTCTCTGGCGATAGTAGCGCGGGTGCGGCGTTTTGGACGGTAAGGAAGATATAAATCCTCAAGTTCAGTTTTTTGTAAACACGATTCAATTTTTTGTTTAAGTTCATCGGTGAGTTTGCCTTGTTCAGCTACGCTATTCAAAATCACCAATTTCCTTTCTTCCAATTCCTTTAAGTAATTATACTTATCATCCAACTCGCGCAACTGGACTTCATTCATCTCGCCTGTACGCTCTTTACGATATCGTGCAATAAAGGGAATTGTTCCACCCTCCGCCAAAAGTTCTAGCGCGTTTTGCACCTGTAATGGTTTAAGTTCAAGTTCTGTAGCTAGTAATTGAGGAATGTTCAGCATTGGTGTCTCAGTTGAAAACGCTACTTTTTAAAGTAATACGTTAGATAGATTAAATAGTACACTCAGAAAGTGTTAAGCTAGTTTAATAGTGACTCCGGAATCTTGTTTTCATACGCTGTTGTTAGAGGTAGCGTGCTATGGCTAAAACAACATAGATAGTCAAATTTATTACACTTGTTGCCAACAGCAGCTCTCATACGCACATATAGACGCTTCTGCTTTCTGTTCAGAGGTCAGGAACAATGGCTTTGTTTTTTTTAATCCCACTTTTTACTGGTTTAGTTGGTGGCTATATCTTCAAGAAATGTACTGATGAAATCGGGCATTTTATAGGGATATTTGCACTTGTCTGCATAGTCCTAAGTTTAGTCTTAGCACCTTGGCAGATACTGCTTTTGCTACTCATTTGTACTCTGATGACCACGAAAAAACTTTTACAGCAAAACGAGTATAAAATGAATCAAATTTCTGAGGAGCAAGAAGAACTGAATTCCGGTGAAAACCGGGAACAAATTCTTTCTCAGCCTCAAGATGCTGAGGTGGAAATTATACGTAAGTATCAGCATATTATCTACTAAACTCTAAAATTTGATCACTGAAATTTTGGAGTCAGTAGATAAAACTTCAGGGAATTATCACAATATCCCTGTGATAATTCACACACAAGTACTTTGTCCCTGTGATCATTCACAAATACATATGTACTTTTCGTTTCTCTTTTCTATAAAATTTTCTTATTTGTTATATAATTTTTCTCAATTAGATGCAAGCTTGTGAGTTCAATAGAGTTATTATTCTGCAACTTTGATTTCATACTTGTTCCACAACGCTCCTTCTTGAGAACCGAGAGCAGAGAATTTGACATTTTGTAGGCGATCGCGCACTGCTGCTAAAGATAAAGGATTGACTAAGTAAATCAAAGGTAAGTATTCTTGTGAGATACGTTGCGTTTCGGCATAAATCTCTTTGCGCTTTGCTTCGTCAAACTCCTGTGCTGCTTTTATATAAAGACGACCAATTTCCGCTTCCCAGTCTGAAACTTCTCTTCCAATGAGCGGTTCTTGTCCTGATTGTGGTTTTTGGTTGAAAGTGTGCAATCCACCATCTGGTAACCAAACATTTGCCCCATCATGTGGCTCTGGTCCTCCTTTAAAGCCTAACAGATAACATTCCGAATCCAAGGTATTAGAAAGCTTGTCTGTGAGAGTATTAAAAGTAATCGGGTTAAAATCTACTTGAATGCCAATTTTACTTAAATCTTGCTTGATTTGTGCCCCGATTGTAACACGGGTTTTATTTTCAACATTAGTTATCAGAGTGAAGCGTACGAGATTACCATCAGCATCTAACAATTGGTTTCTAGTATTATATTTAAAACCTGCATTTAATAGTAATTCTTTCGCTTTCTCTGGATTATAATCATAAATTTTGACATCTTTACTTGGACGAGTATAAAAGGGGCTTTGATAATAAATTGACGAATCATGTAGTATACCAATTCCCCGAAATATATTGGTCAGTATTGCTTTTCGGTTAATAGCATGAGCAACTGCTTGTCGAAATGCCAACGTATTAAACCAACGAGATTTAATCGGGTCAATAACAGGCTGACCATTTTGCCGCCGACCTTTGTTTAAATTGAAGGAAATAAAATATGTTTGAAATTCAGGACCACCATTATAGATGGTAAATTTTCCCCGTTCTTCTTCTCGCTTCAATAAAGAAAAGTTTCCAGGAGACACAGTAACTGTATCTAATCCACCAGAGCGAAATTGTAGAATCATCGTATCAGTAGATTCAATAATTTGCCAAACAATTCGCTCAGTATAAGGCAATTGATTCCCTTGGCTATCTTTACGCCAGTAATAAGGATTACGCCGAAACACCACACGCTGACTAGGAAGATAACTTTCTATTTTATAAGGACCATTAACAATAATTTTTGCCGGGTCAGTACCCGTTCCCCAAGTCGAGAGAAATTGAGGATTACCATTTGCATCCTGAGATTTGAGAGACGCTTCTAAAGCGTGTTTAGGCAAGATACCAACTGTACTTGTAGAACCTCCACTAGTTGTGTAGAGAAAAGGTGAAAAAGGCTCAGGAAAAGTAAATTCAACTCGACGATTATCTATTTTTCTTATTTTAGGAAATGCTCCACTAGAACCTACTTTCAGCCCATCTTTCCAATCAGTAGGAATCTTTGGATTAAAAATGATATCTTGATAAGTGAAGATCACATCATCAGCAGTCAGCGGTTCGCCATCTGACCATTTCAAACCTTCGCGTAGCGTAAAAGTAATCAGCTTTTTATCATTAGAAATTTCCCATGATTCAGCTAAGGCTGGCTCAATTTTACCCGTCATACCATCAAGAGTTGTCAGTCCTTCAGCGGTAAACAGAAAGACGTGAGGATACTCTTGATTAAAAGCGTAGTTAAACGTTTTTGGATCGCTCAAAGTCGTGGTAACCCATTGCGATACTTGCGCCGCCTGAGTTTTAAAGTTTGCGGGGTTGCAGCTGGTGAAAATAAATAGACAATTTAGCCATAAAGCGAAGATTACGACAATTGAAAGCCAGCGGCGACGAAATGGGAAGTGGATGAACATTATGGGATAGATACTATAATCTTTTCGCAATCATACACTTTAGCAGATTGACAAGGTTTATTTCTTTGCAAAAGGCAGAAAAGAAAATGTTAAAATTTTTAGAGGAACTGAGGTATGGATCATGATTGACCATGACCGCTTGTTCAAAGAACTCCTGTCCACTTTTTTCGTAGAGTTTATCGAGCTATTTCTGCCGGATATCTTGACTTATCTGGAACCAGATTCGGTGACATTTTTGGACAAGGAAGTGTTTACAGATGTCACCGCAGGAGAACGTTATGAAGCTGATTTACTTGTACAGGCGCAGTTTCTCGGTGAGGCGTCTTGTTTCCTTATCCATGTGGAGAATCAAGCAAAAGCGCAAGCGAATTTTGGTAAGCGAATGTTCCGCTATTTTGCTCGGTTATTTGAGAAGTACGATTTGCCGATTTATCCGGTTGTGCTGTTTTCTTATGACCAACCAAAACAAATCGCTGCGAGTGAATTTAGCCTTGAGTTTCCCGATTTTCGGGTGCTGAAATTCAACTACCGCGTCATTCAGCTAAATCGTCTAAATTGGCGCGACTACTTGGATCAGGCGAATCCGGTGGCGAGTGCGCTTATGGCAAAGATGCAGATTGCACCACAAGATCGTCCCAAAGTGAAAGCAGAATGTCTACGCTTATAAAGGGTAGGTTGAAAACCCTTCGGCTTTAGCCAAGGGATGAAAACCACGA